>JAEUPQ010000040.1 GCA_016789405.1 Lysobacteraceae bacterium | reverse complement strand
GTCGTCCGCCACCGTCTTGGCCACTTGGTAGAAGCTGTCGTAGGTGGTGTAGTTCTCCACCACGTCGAGGATGAACTTCTCCTGGATGGCCTGCTTGGTGGTGTAGGTCAGCTCCTCCGGCGAGCGGAACTGCACTTTGTCACCGACCAGCACCTTCTCGCCGAACAATTCAAGCGTCTTGTTCTTCGGCGTGGCGGTGAATGCGAAGTAGCTGGCGTTGGCCAGCAGCTTGCGCGAGGCGATGCGTTTCTCGATTTCCGCGTTCACCGCATCCTGCGTGCTGTCCTCCTCGAACTCCTCCTCGGCAACCTTGCCTCCGAGGGCTTCGTGCATCCGCGCCGTGGTCTTGCCGCCCTGGCTGGAATGTGCCTCGTCGATCAACAGCGCGAAATTTCTGCCGGAGAGGTCGCCCAGCTCATCGAGGATGAACGGGAATTTCTGCACCGTGGTGACGATGATCTTCTTGCCCCGGCGCAAGTACTCGCGCAGCTCCTGCGCGTTGTCGGAGTGACCGAAGATCGACGCCACATGATCGTAACCCTTGATGGTTCGGGCGATCTGCGTGTCCAGCGCTCGCCGGTCGGTGATGACGATGATGGAGTCGAACTGCGCCGTGAGCGGATCATCCTCACGGCGCAGCTCCACCAGCTGGTGCGCCAGCCAGGCAATCGTGTTGCTCTTGCCACTGCCTGCCGAATGCTGGATCAGATAACGCTTGCCCACCCCGTCGACGCGGGCGCGGCGCAGCAGGGCACGCACCGTGCGCAACTGATGGAAGCGGGGGAAGATCTGCTTGCGCTTCTTTCGTTTCTTGCCGTTGGCGTCGACCTCTTCTTCTTCGACCACCTGCGCATAACTCTCGATGATGTTGGCCAGCGACTCGCGGACCAGCACCTGTTTCCACAGGTAGTCGGTCTTCAGACCATCCGGGTTTGGCGGATTGCCTGCGCCGCTGTTCCAACCCTGATTGAACGGCAGGAACCACGAGGCCTTGCCTTTGAGTTCGGTACAGAAGGCCACCTCGGCATCATCCATGGCGATATGGGCCACGCAACGGCCCAACTGGAACAGCAATTCCTTCGGGTCTCGCGTGGTCTGGTACTGGACGATGGCATCGGCCAAGGTCTGCTTGGTCAGCGAATTCTTCAATTCGAAGGTCAGCACCGGCAAACCGTTGATGAAGATCGCCAGGTCCAGTTCGTTGCCGGAATCATTGCTGTAGCGCAACTGACGGGTCACGCTGAAGATGTTGCTGCCGAAGGCATCCGCTGCGGCGGCATTGCCCGGCGTGGGCAGCAGCTTGTAGAGATCGACATGGACCGGTCCGTGGCTCACGCCCTTGCGCAGGACATCCACCACACCGCGCCTGGTAATCTCGCCTTGCAGCCTGTGCAGGAACTGGGTGCGCTTGATGCCGTCCACCGCCAGCTCCAGCGTGTCCACCGCCATGGGCTGGGTGGTCTGCAGGAAGGCCAGCAACTGCGCCACATCCAGCGCCACGTCGCGGTTGTAGTCCGCCGCACGCCCGAGCACGCAACCGCCGGGGGCGTAGACCTGGGCCGATTCGCGCACGGCGTCCGGTGTCACCGGCGGGTGCTCGCTGATCCCCGCCAGGTGACGCACGATCAATCGCTCCAGCTCTCTTTCGCTGGTGTCGGTCGGTTTCATTCGCTGACTCCCTTCTGCTCGTTCGGCAACACCCCGCGCGTCGCGCGTTCGCGCGCCAGTTCCACGGCGCGATGCAGCTGCGCTTGCAGCACCTTCATGTCCGGGATGTGCGCCAGATACTCCGAAACGCGGATGTTGGATGCGTCCATATCCATCAGTTGCACCTGTTCGGCGTCCTTGCTGGCGCAGAGGATCAGCCCGATGGGCGCTTCCTCGCCCGCTGCGCGGTCGTGCTGGTCGAGCCAGCGCAGGTACAGTTCCATCTGTCCCTTGTGCGCAGGCTGGAACTTCTCCAGCTTCAGCTCCACCGCCACCAGCCGTTTGAGATGGCGGTGATAGAACAGCAGATCGAGATAGAAATCGTCGGCGCCCACGCTGATGCGCTTCTGCCGCGCCACGAAGGTAAAGCCCACGCCCAGCTCCAGCAGGAAGCGCTCCATCTCGCGCAGAATGGCATCTTCCAGGTCGCGTTCGCTGTAGTCCTGCGGCAGACCCAGGAAGTCCAGCATGTACGGGTCGCGGAACACCAGATCGGGCGTCATCTGACCGCCGTCGCGCAGGTGGCCGATTTCCGCTTTCACCACCGCTTCGGGCTGCCTGGCGATGGCCGTGCGCAGGTACAGCTGGCTGCCGATGCGCTCGCGCAGGGTGCGCACGCTCCAGCGTTCCACGCGGCAGAGTTCGGCGTAATACTCGCGCTCCATCGGCTGTTTGAGCGGCAGGATCTCGATGAAGTGACTCCAGCTCAATTGTTGCGACAGCGCCGCGACAATGGCCTCATCGGGGAATGCCTCGGCGAACTTGGCCATGCGGGTCAATGCCGACAGGTTGAAGCCCTTGCCGTAGTCCTTGGTCAATTGTTGCGACAGCGTCGCAAGAATCTCCTCGCCATACCCTGCGCGCCCCTGCTTCAGCACCTCGCGCCGGATGCGCTGCCCCACATGCCAGTACAGCATGGTCAGCGTGGCGTTGGCGGTCTGCGCGACGTGATGGCGGGCGGACTCGATCAGGCCACGCAGCTCGCTCAGCAGCGCGCCGGAGGCCAAAGCGGATTCAGCTTTCTTCGCCATCGCCATCCTCCTCGGTCACATCGTCCTGCTCATCGCCCAGCGCGGCCAGCACCGCGTCGTCCACCACGTCGTCCGGGCCTGGCTGCCAGCCGCGCACGTCCACCTGCCCGGTGACCACATCGGCAATCAGACGGTCGCGGTATTCGCGGATCAGCTTGATTTCTTCTTCGATTCGGGTGATGGCATCATCCAGCGGCTTGCATCCCTCGGTGATCCAGCGACAGATGGTTTTCTGCTCTTCCAATGGCGGCACTGGAACTGCCATCTTGGCGTACTTGTCGCCGTTCAGATTCTCAATAGTCGTAGAGATTGCATTGAGCTTGATGAAGTCAGCGAACGCACGCGTTTTTGTGTAGCAGAACAGAAAGGCAGGATGCAGAAATTCTGCCGGACTGAAGCGCACAAGATATCCAGCATAAGAACATTGACCGTGCTTTTCTGCACTGTAGAGAAACGCCCGGCCAATTGTTCCACTACGAGACACCAGGACATCCCCATCAGACAAAAGGTAGTCGCGAACCATTGTTTCGGGCAAAAACACTCCACCAAGTTTCAATTGCCCACTTTCCAAAATATCGGTAGTTCGCAGGAAACGAACTCCGTTATCCGTGTAATGTGTCGCTGGAATATTTGCCCCGTAGAGAGCAGAACGCACACACGCACGTTTTAGTGGCATGACTTCCCAATGCTCCGGTACCTCGCCCAGCCATTCGATGCCGGACGGCCTCAACGCTACCGATGAATCAAGGCCGCGCGTGACAGCGTGGTCAATGATGCGCAGCTTCTGTTCGGTGAGCAGCTTGATGAGGCCGCGCTTGACCTTGATGAAGCGAGCGATGTGCGCGTCCTGCACGCGCAGATAGGCGACGATCTGGTCTTGCTCACGTCGCGGAGGGACAGGAATTGGAATTTGTCCAAACTGATCGAAATATAGCCGGAGGCGCATATCCATTATGCCCTTCGACCTTATCTTGAACTGCTGGAGATACTTCTTCGTTCTAAATAGGAAATGATAGTAGTCAGTGTTGCATGGCTTGATTGGCCTCAAAATATCATAGGCTGGACTGGTAACGCCTTGATAGTGGGAGACACCAATAGCGCCCATCCAAGCGAGGAGCTTGTTGCAAATTATGTCCCCCTCTCTTACAACCCAATATCCATCGGTGGTAGAGGCTTTATTGCCGCGCTGCTCAAGGCTTTTTCGCGGTCTTACGCCAATATGGGCGTAAACAGATAGCAACTCCATCTGGTTATTTACTGGAGCTTTTTCAATGACCAAACGGAACATTTGCTTTGTACGTAGGATGGCCCACGAATCAGGCAAATATTCAAACCACTTCAAATCAGTTCGCCTGTAATCCGGATAAGGGCGAAACATTATTTTTCCACCCCCACGGTCTTGTGCAGCAAACCTTCGCTCTGCTGCTCCAGGGCAAGGATATCGGCGCGGATTTCCGCCAGCGTGCGCAGCGACGCGGGCTTGTAGAAATAGCGGGCAAACGAAATCTCGTAGCCGATCTGGGTCTTGTCGGTGGCAATCCAGGCATCCGGTGCGTGCGGCAGGACTTCGCGGGCGAAGAAAGCATCGATGCCGCCCTGTTCCTTCAACGGAACCTGTTCGGTGTCGCGCAGCTCGCTGTCGGGTTCGTACTCGACCATGAAGCGATCCTTGCCCACGGCCTCCAGGTACGCGCCATCGAAGCCGGGCTCGAAGAAATCGTGCTTGCCAAGCTTGCTGCGCTTTGCGATGACCGGCGGCGCAGTCTCGTCGCGCCAGCTCACAGCCTTGTAAATGGCCTTCTTCTCGGGGGCGCCGAGCCTGTCGCCCTGGGCCTTCAGGGCCGCATCGAACCGGGCGCGGAATGCATTGTGGTCGTCGAATACGTCGCTGCCCAGCGCCTGCTGCGCCCGCTGCGCCACCTCCATCAGCCCCTTGTCACGCTGCCACGTCGAGGCATCGAGCAGCTTCTTGCGGCGCTTGGCGGGCACAGCCTTGCGCGCGGCTGGGGCCTCACCGTCATCGCCGCTGTCGCTGTCTTCGCTGTCGTCGTCTTCGTTCTCATCCTCGCCTTTCAGCCACGCCTCGATCGCAGGCTTGCGCTTGGCGAATTCGGTATAGAGCGCCTCGCCGTGAATGGCATGGATCTCGGCACGCAGCGTTTCATCGCCTGAAGCAAAACGCAGGGGTTCGATGCGTTCGTCAGAGAGCTGGCTTTTCAGGCGCAGCGGGCGCTCGACGGTGATCTTCCAGTAGCCGAAGTCCTGGGCATCGAACCATTTCGACTCGGCGGTTTCCTGCGCTTCGCCGAGGTAGAGGTCGAGGATTCGCTGGATGTCTGCATCCGAGAGTTCGCAGTTCTTCTTTCCGAGATTGCGGCGCAGCGGCTGGAACCACTGCGATGCGTCGATCAACTGCACTTTGCCACGCCGCGCTTCGGCCTTCTTGTTGGCCAGCACCCAGATGTAGGTGGCGATGCCGGTGTTGTAGAAGATGTTGAGCGGCAGGGCAATGATGGCTTCGAGCCAGTCGTTTTCCAGCACCCAGCGGCGGATGTTGCTCTCGCCCTGGCCTGCGTCGCCGGTGAACAGCGCCGAGCCGTTATGTACCAGCGCGATGCGGCTGCCCAGTGGCGTGTTGTGCTTCATCTTCTGCAGCTTGTTCACCTGGAACAAAAGCTGCCCGTCGCTGGAGCGGGTGATGAGCTTGAACTCGGCATTGCCCGCGTGGTTGACGATGAAGCGCGAATCGTTGAATTCCTTCTTGCCGCCCAACCGCTCCAGATCGGTCTTCCAGCTCTTGCCGTAGGGCGGGTTGGAGATCATGAAATCGAATTCGCGGCTGCGGAACTGGTCGGCGGACAAGGTGGATTTGTCCGCGCCACCGACGATGTTCTCCGCCTCCGCGCCTTCGCCCTTCAGCAGCAGGTCGGCCTTGCAGATGGCGTAGGTTTCGTCGCTGATCTCCTGCCCGAACAGGTAGATGGAGACTTCCTTGCCGTGCTGCTCGGCCAAGTCGTGCAGCACTTCCTCGGCCACGGTGAGCATGCCGCCGGTGCCACAGGAGCCGTCGTAGAGCGAATAAGTGCTGGACTCGATCTCGTCGGCCACGGGCAGGAACAGCAGTTTCGCCATCAGCTGCACCACATCGCGCGGGGTGAAGTGTTCGCCCGCCTCTTCGTTGTTCTCTTCGTTGAAACGGCGGATCAGCTCCTCGAACACCGTGCCCATGCCGTGGTTGTCCAGCGCCGGCAGCTTGATGCGGCCGTCGGCATCCTTGACCGGCAGCGGTGAGAGATTGACCTCAGGGTCGAGGAAGTCCTCGATCAGGTAACCGAGAACATGGGAATCCACCAGCTTCTGGATCTGGTTGCGGAAATTGAACTTGGTGAGGATCTCCTGCACGTTGGGCGAGAAGCCGTCCAGATATGCAATGAAGTCTTCGCGCAGGCGCTGCCCTGCGCCGCTGGCCTTCAACTTGGTCAGGGTGAATTCCGACATGTTGTAGAACGCCTGGCCTGCGGCCATGCGCAGTGCGCCGTCCTGCTCGGCCACTTTGTGGGTGTCGAGGAACTTCTTCTGCTGCAGCACCGCATCCTTTGTGGCTTCGAGCACGGCGTCCAGCCGCCGCAGTACGGTGAAGGGCAGGATCACGTCGCGGTACTTGCCGCGCACATAGACGTCGCGCAGGCGGTCGTTGGCGATGTTCCAGATGAAGTCGGAGACCCACTTCAGTTGACTCTGATCAAGCTTCGATTTCGACACGTTTCATTCCGATTGCGATGGATGACCTGCCTGATGGCAGACCGTGAACTTCACGAACAACTCACTCCTCCCCCGCCAGAAACCACACCGGCTTGAGGGGGAAGCGGCGCCTGGCACCATCCTCCAACTTGCCGTAATGCGCGATCCACAGCTCGACGAGCTTGGTGGTGTCGAGCAGGGTGATGCGGCGGTGGGACTGGCGGGCTTCGAATTCGGCGTCGCGGGTGAAGCCGGACAGCGCGACGAACAGGCCGACATCCTCATCGCCGAGCACGGCCATGAAACTGCGCAGGCCGGTGACATCGATGCGCGAGGAGCCGGCGTTGCGCTTGACCTGCACCTTGATGCGCGGCGGGCGCGAGCCGATGGGGTCGTTGTAGGCGAGGATGTCGATGCCGCCGTCCTTGCCGGTCGGCGCAGTCCAGCTGACGTGGTAGCCCATCGCGCGCAGCAGTTCAGCAACGAGGTCCTGGAATTCGTAGGGCGGCATCTGGGCGAGGAATTCCTCGATCTCCTTCCAGGCCATGTCCTCGGCCTGCTCCAGCGTGATGCCGGCGGACTTTTCTACGGCTTCCTCGGGATCGTCTTCGACCTGCTGGTCGGGCTGGGCCTTGCGCCAGGCCCAGTAGAGCTTGTCGGCGCGACGGTAGAAGGCTTCGGGATCGGGCATGGCATTGAAGGCGGCGCGGCCTTCCTCGCTGACGGACCACATGCCCTTGTGCTTCACCAGCCAGCCGGCCTTGACCGGTGCGACGGTACCGAAGCGGACGATGCGCTCGAACCGGCGACCGCCGGAACCGTAGTCGCCGGCTTCGTAGGGGGTCAGGGTGACGACTTGTTCGAGGGCCTTCAGGGCATCCGAAGCGCGCATGCCCTCGGGCTGGTCGATGAGGAGCTTGAACAACGTCCGGATCAACAGCCCGGTCCTTGCCTTGGTCACGTCTGCCATGGGGTTCCCCTGTATCAGCTGGGGATATTACCGAAACGATGATGGCCGGGCCGTGCTTGTACTCGGAGAACTGATACCGCTTCGATGCCTTCGCCTCGCTCTGCCATACGCTAGGGAGGGCGACATGTGTTCAGGAGAGTTTGTCGCTCGGTCATTCGGTGCGCCGGGGCGCACCCTATGCATGATCCGGCGGATTGACCCGTCTGTGGCGCGGGTCTACAGTCGCGGCAGGTGCTGAACACACCTTTGTTTGCCAGGCGGAATACCGCACCCGAGAGACAGGCGGTTTTTTTGCGCCCATCGTTTCCGCATGCGCGCATGCGGCGGGCAAGTTTCACCTATGGCCGGGTGTCCGCAGCGATACAAGACCTTCACGGGGAAACCTGCGGGCGGTCCTGGCACCGTGTTCAAGCACCCGGCCGCCCTCCCTTGAACAGGAGGGCTCATTCGAACACTTCGCCAGGACAACTTACATGCCCAGGAACACCCATCGGCGCGCTGCGCCGTCGCTTCCCGTGGCGGCTGCGCCGGCCGCCTGCCCTGCTTCCGATGCCTCGACCGACGAGGCCCATCCGCAACGCCACGCCACCCTGTACGGCACCGCGCGCGACCTGCGTCGCGACGGGTTCCGCACGGGCACGCAGTGGTCGCCGGTGCTGCGCCTGAGCGGCCGGTGGCTGCAGCAGGCGGGGTTCGACATCGGCCAGCGCGTCCGCGTGCGCGTGGATGCGGGGCGGCTGGTGATCGAACCGGCGGACTGACCGGCCCGAGACCGGCGCCCTGCCCGCCCGGCGATGGCGCTTCGACCGCCATCGCCGGGGGTTCGAGGGGCATGCGTGCCGGTGCGAGGGCCGCCGTTGCCCCTTCGCAGGCCATGCGTGGCGAAAAAAGCGGCATCGATGGCGGCCCGAGGGGCAGCGTTGCCGCTCGAAGGGCCGATGTTGCCGGTCGGAGGGGCAGCGATGGCGAAAAAAGCGCCATCGTTGGCCCTCGAAGGGACACGCGTGCCGCTCGGAGGGCCGACGTTGCGCCTTGAAGGGCGCACGCGTGGCGAAAAAATCGCCATCGATGGCCGTTTGAGGGGCAGCGTTGCCCGTCGGAGGGGGCATGCGTGGCCGTCGAAGGGGCAAGGTCGGCCCTTGGAGGGGCAATGGTGGCGGCTAGAGGGGCGTGGGTGACGGTCGAAGGGGTCCGGCAGGGCATCAGTACGACATGCGGATGTGTATGGATTTTCGTGTGCCCGGCACGCCTGGGCGCGACCTATCCGATTGATCTGACAGGTGTTGCCGGCCCGGGCGATTGCCTACACTGGACCCGCTCGCCCGAGAGGGCCAAGGATCAGGATGGTCATGCAATCACCCCCGCAGTCTCTCGGCGCCTGGGCGCCCCTGGCCCTGGCGCTTCTGTCTGCCTGCACATCGCCGCCCGGACTGTCGCAGCCCCCTGCCCCTGACGCCGAGCTGTCGGCATTCCTGTCTCCCGGCACAAGCCTGGGCCTGACGGCACGCGGGGACATCGATGGGGATGGCGATCTGGACGCGGTGATCGTGCTGGACGCCGGTGATGGCGCGGCCCGTGAGCCGCGCACGCTGCTGCTGCTGCGTCGTGACGCAGACGGCCGCCTGCAACGGGCGATCGAAAGCCCGCGCGCGATCAGTTGCCGTCGCTGCGGCGGCATGATCGGCGACCCGCTGCAGGGCATCCGCATCGCGCCAGGCGCGCTCACGCTGCGCTTCGAGGGCGGATCACGCGAGATGTGGTCGAGCGAATTCGAGTTCACGCCTGCGCCCGGAGGCGATGCGTGGCAGCTCGCGTGCGTGACGCATCGCGGATTCGACCGCGCCGATGGCGGGAAAAGCGCAGAACGCACGCTGAGCCCGGAAGAGATCGGCGACGTGTCGCTGGCCTCGTTCGACGCCTCGCAATTTCCTGCGGATGCGCTGCCCTGAGAGTTCGCTTTGTGGGCTATCGGGGTGAAGTACGCGCCTCCCGGTGATGCGGGCGAGACGGGCGATCCCGTTCGGTGCGCCGGGGCGCACCTTATGAGGCCGATCGCGGCGGTCAACGTCGATTGACCCGCCCGCCCATCCAAGCCACCCTTCCGCCTTCGGCCGGGAGGGCCGGCTGACCTGGGAGTGGGGCATGGCTGTGGCGAAGACCGTGGGGTGGGCGCTGTTGTCGCTGTTCGCGGCGTTCTGTCTGGGCACCGTGGCGCTGTCGCGCGGGGAGACCATCAGTGCGTTCTGGGTGGTGGCGGCGTCGGTGTCGATCTTCGCCATCGGCTACCGGTTCTACTCGCGCTACATCGCGGAGAAGGCGCTGGGCCTGGACCCGACGCGGGCGACGCCGGCGTGGCGGCGCAACGATGGCCTGGACTACGTGCCGACCGACAAGCGCGTGCTGTACGGGCACCATTTCGCGGCGATCGCGGGTGCGGGGCCGCTGATCGGGCCGGTGCTGGCGGCGCAGATGGGTTACCTGCCGGGGATGCTGTGGATCCTGTTCGGCGTGCTGCTGGCCGGTGCGGTGCAGGATTTCATGGTGCTGTTCCTGTCGGTGCGCCGCGACGGGCGATCGCTGGGCGACATGATCCGCAGCGAGATGGGCAACGCGGCGGGCAGCGTGGCGATGATCGGCATCCTGGCGATCATGGTGATCCTGCTGGCAGTGCTGGGCCTGGTGGTGGTGAAGGCGCTGGCGGTGAGCCCGTGGGGCACGTTCACGGTGGCGATGACCATCCCGATCGCGCTGCTGATGGGCGTGTACCTGCGATGGATCCGCCCGGGACGGATCATGGAGGTGTCGATCATCGGCCTGGTGCTGCTGCTCGCATCGATCTGGCTGGGCGAGGCGGTGGCGAATTCGCCGACCTGGGGACCGATGTTCACCTTCGATGGCAAGGCGCTGGCGTGGATGCTGATCGCCTACGGCTTCGTGGCCGCGGTGCTGCCGGTGTGGCTGCTGCTGGCGCCGCGCGATTACCTCAGTACCTTCCTGAAGATCGGCACGGTGGTGCTGCTGGCGATCGCCATCGGCATCGCGATGCCGGAGCTGAAGATGCCGGCGCTGACCAAGTTCGTCGATGGCACGGGCCCGGTGTTCTCGGGGTCGCTGTTCCCGTTCCTGTTCATCACGATCGCGTGCGGTGCGGTGTCCGGCTTCCATGCGCTGATCAGCAGCGGCACCACGCCGAAGATGCTCGACAACGAGCGCGACGCGCGGATGATCGGCTACGGCGGCATGCTGATGGAGGCCTTCGTCGCGGTGATGGCGTTGATCGCGGCCTGCGTGCTCGACCCGGGCCTGTATTTCGCGCTGAACTCGCCCCCTGCCCTGATCGGCACGACCGTGGAATCGGCGGCGCAGACCATCACCGGCTGGGGCTTCGTGATCACGCCGGAAATGCTGAACGCGACGGCCGTGGACATCGGCGAATCCACGGTGCTGTCGCGCACCGGTGGCGCGCCGACGCTGGCGGTGGGCATGGCGCAGATCCTGCACGGCATGGTCGGCGGCTCGGGAATGATGGCGTTCTGGTACCACTACGCCATCCTGTTCGAAGCGCTGTTCATCCTGACCACGCTGGATGCCGGCACGCGCGTGGCGCGCTTCATGATCCAGGAAGTGATCGGCACGGTGTACGAACCCTTCCGCCGCACCGAGAGCTGGACCGCGAACATCGTCTGCACCGGCCTGGCGGTCGCTGGCTGGGGCTGGTTCCTGTACCAGGGCGTGGTCGATCCGCTGGGCGGCATCAACACGCTGTGGCCGCTGTTCGGCATCGCCAACCAGATGCTGGCGAGCATGGCGCTGATCTTCGTGTGCGTGGCGATGGTCAAGATGAAGCGCACGCGCTACCTGTGGATCCCTGCCCTGCCCACGCTGTGGCTGCTGGCCTGCACGATGACCGCCGGCTGGCAGAAGCTGTTCCATCCCGACCCGAAGATCGGCTTCCTCGCGAACGCGAAGAAGTTCGGCGATGCGCTGGCCACCGGCGAGGTGCTGGCACCGGCGAAATCGCTCAAGGACATGGAGCGCATCGTCTTCAACAACCAGCTCGACGCCGCGCTGTGCGTGCTGTTCATGAGCGTGGTGCTGCTGATGGTGGTGTTCGCGATCCGCGCGATGCTGGCCGCGCACCGCGCGCAGGCGCCGACGGCGCTGGAGTCCGAGTATGTCGCGCTCGAAGCCGTCCGCTGACCGCATCCGCGCGCTCTGGCGCTTCCTGGCCCAGACCGGCCGCCTGATCGTGGGCGTGCCGGACTACGACGTGTACCTGGCGCACATGCGCCGGGTGCATCCGGAGCGTGAGCCGCTGGACCGCGAGGCTTTCTTCGCGGATCGCATGGAAGCCCGCTACGGGCGCGGGGCGTCTCGCTGCTGTTGAGGGACGCGTCGCTCGGCTGATGCCGACCATGTCAGGTTCGGCAGCCACCTTCCGTACTCCCGGTGGAGCGTGACGCAGAGGGCGTCGCGCGCCTTCCCCCACCAGGAGTTCCTCGATGCTTCGCAAGACCCTGCTCTGCGCTTCGCTGTGGCTGTGCCTGCAGACCGGCGCGCATGCGGCCACGCACTACATCGCGGTGAACGGCAACGATGCCGCGCCGGGCACGATCGATGCTCCGGTCGCCACGTTCGGTCGCGCCTGCCAGCTCGCGCGGCCGGGCGACACCGTGCGCGTGCGCGGCGGCACCTATACGCGCGCGTTCTCGCTGTCGTGCAGCGGCACGGCGTCCGCACCGATCAAGTTCGCGCCGCAACCGGGCGAAACGGTGGTGATCGACGGCAGCGGCACCGCACCGGACACCACGCTGGTGTATTTCTACGGAAAACACCTGGATTTCTCGGGCTTCGAGATCGCCAACGGCACGCGCAGCTGCGTCGGCGTGTGGGGCGGCCACGGCATCCGCATCGCCGGCAACGACATCCATCATTGCCAGCTGGGCGGCATCTGGGTCGGCCATGACAACTACGGCGCGAACACCAGCATCACGATCGAAGGCAACCGCGTGCACGAGACAGCGCTGCGCTTCCGCAATACCACCCAGACCAGCGGCTGGCCCAGCGCGGTCAGCGTGGGGAACACCATCGGCGGCGTGGTGCGCGGAAACCGGGTCTGGAACAACTCGGGCGAAGGCATCGGTATCGGCCATGGCGAATACATCGACGTGCTGGACAACGTCACCCACGACAATTTCAGTACCAACATCTACCTCGACCACATCCGCGAATCGGTGGTCGCGCGCAACTTCGCCTACACCACGCACAACCCGCTGTTCTTCCGCTATGGCGCGCCGGCGAACGGCATCTCGGTGGCCAACGAATTCTCGCGGCACCAGTCCGTGCATTCGGAGCGCATCCGGATCGTCAACAACGTGGTGTCGCAGGCGCGCTACGGCATCTACTACGGCAATTTCCAGATGGGCACGGGCATGGACGACGTGCTGATCGCGCACAACACCGTGTACGACACCGTCGCCGAGGCGATCCGCCTGGAGAACGCGCCGTTCCGCAACGTGACCGTGCTGCAGAACCTGGTCGATTCCGTGCCCGGACGGCCTGTGCTGCACATCGGCGCCAGCGGCGTGCTGCTGCGGCGCAACGGATGGTCCGGCGTCACGCCGTGGCCGTCGCTGCCGATCCAGGGCGACGTGTTCGCATCCAGCGGTCTGCGCGCGCGCTTCGCGGCCCTGCCGCCTTCCGCGATGTCCGATGCGCGCAACTATGCGGTGACGCCGGGCTCGGTCCTCGCCGCTTCCGGGCAGACCTCGCCTGACGTGCCGACCGATTTCCTGGGCGTCAAGCGCGATGACGCGGCCAGCCTGGGCGCCTTCGAGGTCGTATACGTTCCTGCCCGGACGCACTGAATCACAGGTCTTCGGTCTTGGGCACGGGGCCGGGAGACGTCTCCCGGCCGATCCGTGCCGCGCCTCGGTCGGCGGGACGACCGGCACGGTCGGTTTTCCGCGAAATGCACTAGGATCGGAGGTCGGCTGCCGCGCCCACCCGCGGCGGCCCGGCCGAACCAGCCACACACGTGCATTTCCCGGGGAGATTCAATGCTTAGAACCATATTTGCACTGGCCCTTGCCAGCGCTTCGCAGATCGCTTCCGCCGCCGAGCCCGCCGACATCCCGGTACAGGATTTCGTGCGCCACCCCACCTACAGCAGCGTGCGCATTTCGCCGAACGGCGAATACCTCGCGATGACCGTCGACAAGGAAGGCCAGGACGTCCTGGTGGTGATGCGCACGAAGGACATGAGCATCGTCAAGATCAACCAGTTGCCCGACGACAAGAGCATCGGCGCCTTCTACTGGACCAGCCCACAGCGCCTGCTGTTCAGTTCGATCCGCAAGGTCGGCCGCTTCGCGCAGCCCTTCGGTACCGGCGAGTGGTACGGCGTCAATGCCGACGGCTCCCAGCCGCGCCCCCTGGTGTTCTACGGCACCCGCGACGCCACCCAGCGCGGCAAGGCCGTCGGCAACGCGAGGTTCTCGCTGCTCGACACGCTCGATGACGACGACACCAACGTGCTGATGCAGGTCACCACGCCGCGTTCGTCGGAAGGCGCCGGCACCGAGGTCGTGCTGTTCGACACCATCAGCGGCCGCCGCAAGTCGCTGGGCCGTGCACCGCGCGAGAACTGCGAACTGGCGCTCGACAAGAACAAGACCGTGCGCTACGCGATCTGCTACGACGACGAAGACGCGCAGGGCAACTACGACCAGACCAACGAACTGCATCGCCGCGGCGATGACGGCAAGTGGACGCTGGTCAACAGCTCCAAGTCCTCGGGCAAGATGCTGTCGGTGATGGGCACCGCGGCCGATGGCCGCATCTACGCCACGCAGAGCGACGGCAAGGCGCCGGAAGCCTTCGGCGTGATCGATTCGACCACGGGCGAATTCAAGTCGCTGTTCCAGGACCCGGTCTCGGATCCGTCGGGCTACATCATGTCGGCCGACCGCGAAACCATCCTGGCGGTCATCACCGAAGCGGGCAAGCCGAAGATCTCGGTGGTCGAAGGCGACCATCCCGACACCGCGATCTACGCGTCGCTGGCCGAAGCCTTCCCCGACAAGTTCGTCAATTTCAGCAGCTCGACCCGCGACGGCAAGCAGATCGTCGTTTCGGTCAGCAACGATCGCAACCCGGGTGAGCTGTACCTCTACGACCGCAGCACCGGCAAGGCGCGCTTCCTGATGCGCAACCGCCAGTGGATCGACCCGGAGCGCATGGGCAGCGTCAAGCCGATCGCGCTCACCACGCGCGACGGCCTGAAGATCCATGGCTACCTGACGATTCCGCACGGCAGCGACGGCAAGAACCTGCCGATGATCGTCAACGTGCACGGCGGTCCGATCGGCCCGCGCGACAACTGGGGCTTCAACTGGGAAAGCCAGTTGCTCGCCAGCCGCGGCTATGCGGTGCTGCAGGTGAACTACCGTGGCTCCGGCGGTTTCGGCAAGGCCTTCTCCGACAAGGGCTACGGCACCTGGGCCACCGACATCATGAACGACATCATCGATGCCACGAAGTGGACCATCCAGCAGGGCTACGCCGACAAGGACCGCATCTGCATCTACGGCGGCAGCTTCGGTGGCTATGCCTCGATGATGGCGCCGGCACGCGAGCAGGGCATGTTCAAGTGCGCGTTCGGCTACGTGGGCGCCTACGACGCCGAGATCCAGATGACGCTGAGCGACACCAGCGAGTCGGAAAGCGGTCGCCGCTACATGCTGCGTGCGCTTGGCAAGACCAAGGCCGAACGCGATGCGATGTCGCCGGTGAACCATGCCGACAAGATCAAGATCCCGGTCTACCTGGCTGCCGGCGCCCGCGACGCGCGCTGCCCGCCCGAGAACACCGAGGCGATGCGCAAGGCCCTGATCAACGCCGGCAATCCGCCGGAAGGCATGATCATCCAGAGCGGCGAAATGCACGGCTTCTACAAGGAAGAGAACAACCTGAAGCTGTACACCGAGATGCTGAACTTCTTCGCGCGCCACATCCGTGGCCGCCCGGCGGGAACGGCACCGGCCGCAACCGCGGCGAAGTAAGACGCCACGCCAGCACCAACGAAAACGGGCCGCATGATGCGGCCCGTTTTTTTTGGATCCTCGCGACGATGCTCAGACCATGCGCATCAGGATCTGGCCGACCATGTAGGCGCAGTAGGTGCCAAGCGCATAGCCCAGCACGGCCAGCAGCACGCCGACTGGCGCAAGCGACGGGTGGAACGCGCTGGCGACGACCGGCGCCGATGCGGCCGCACCGATGTTGGCCTGTGAACCGACGGCCATGAAGAACAGCGGCGCGCGGATCAGCTTGGCGACCACCAGCATGAGGACGCCATGCACCGAGATCCAGATCGCGCCAAGCAGGAAGAACCACGGCTTTTCGAGCAGCGCCGACAGGTCCATCTTCATGCCGATGGTCGCCACCAGCACGTACAGCATCACCGAGCCGATCTTCGAAGCGCCCGCACCTTCGAGCTGGCGCGCGCGCGTGAAACTGAGGATCAGGCCGAACGTGGTCGCCAGCACGGTGATCCAGAAGAATTTCGAATCGAGGCTGTAGTCCTGCAGGCGCCATTCCGCCGGCATGGCCTTGACCCAGCCCACCGCGACTTCAGCAAGCGCATGTGCAAGCCCTGTCGCGCCCAGGCCGACCGCCAGGATCACCATCAGGTCGGCCAGAGATGGATTGCGTGCGTGCGCCGACTGGTAGGTCTCGATGCGCTGTTTCACCGCTTCGATCGCGGAGGTGTCCGCTCCGGTCCAACGATCGAAGCGCTCGGCGCGACCGGCCAGGAACAACAGGATCGCCATCCACAGACTGCCGACCAGCACGTCGACCGCGACGAACTGCCCGAACAGGGTCTCGTCGACCGCATAGGTAGCCTGCATCGCCGCCTGGTTTGCGCCACCGCCGATCCAGGACCCGGCCAGGGTGGTCATGCCGCGCCAGGTTTCGCCGGCCACGGTCTCGGGGTGGATGGCCTGCAGCGCCAGCAGCGACAGCACGGCGCCGAGCATGACGCCGATGGTGCCGGTGAGGAACATGATGATCGCCTTCGGCCCGAGGCGAAGGATGGCCTGGAAGTCGATGGCGACGCACAGCAGCACCAGCGCACTCGGCAGCAGGTAATCGCGGGCCATCGGATACAACCCGGACACATCGCCGCTGATGACGCCGGTCGAATTGAGCAGTGACGGCAGGAAATAGACGAGCAGCAACGCCGGCACGATGCCGTAGAACTTCTTCCAGAACCCGTCGCTCCTCGATGAACTCCAGAAGACGAAGCCGAGGATCACGGCAAGGATGCCGAGGACCACGGCATCGTTGGCGATCATCGGCGGCGGAGCGGCGGTGACGGATTCGGGTGCGGCCATGGACGAGTGACTCGGATGCGGAACGGCCCCGGATCATGCCCGAGGCAGGGCCGGGGCGCACCCCGCACGCCAGTCGCATCCATTGCACGGGTTGTCGGTTCAGCCCCGAATCGAGCCAGGACGAAGCACTGATGGAACGAGAAGGCGAGTTTCCTCGGGATTGAGCTCGTCTCCGGAACGAACTCGAGCCCTGCTGGGGCCATGACGGCTTTTCATGAGGCCAAACACGTCCTGTTTGATAACTTGATCACGTTTCAATCGACGCAGGACGCAGAAGACCGCCAGGAGGGCGCACTCGAATACACAGGGGACCTCCATGAAGCTTTCGCCGTCCGCGCGCCTGCGCACCCATGCCTTGGCCGCCGTGACCACCTTGGCACTGGCGCTGACCACCAGCCAGGCCGCTGCGAGCGGCTATCCGATCGGAACGCCCACGCCGGTGCCGGCGGGCTTCAGCTGCCGCGATTTCGATACCGCGCACATCCTGCGCGAAATGACCGTCACTCCGCTGCCCGATGGCCCGGCGCTGCACACCGACGGGACGCTCGAACTCGCGACGATCTACTACGACACCACCAATGGCCCGATCCTCGACTGGTATCAGTACAGCACCGGCCAGTCGATCCATCACGTGATCATCCAGGGCCAGAACGGCGGCTTCGCCTACAGCTACGACCCGATCGTCGACACCGACCGCAACCTGCACGGCAACCTCGTCCAGCCCGATCCGCTGGTCAAGCCCCTGTACGAAGGCCTGCGCAGCGCCACCTTCTGCTACTCGCTGCCGCAGCAGAACTTCAATGGCTGCACGCTGGGCTACTGGAAGCAGAGCCACCACTTCGATTCGTGGCCGGCCGACATCGCCACCAGCCACAGCCTGCGCAACTACTTCGGCCCGAACGCCCATGCCGACACCCTGATCAACGCGCTCGAATACAAGGGCGGCCCCGGCGTTGAAGGCGCGAAGCGCCTGCTGCAGAAGCAGGCCGTCGCGGCCCTTCTCAATGCCGGTTCCTCGCAGGTCGACTACCGCCTGAGCCGCAGCGAAGTGCAGCAGTTCGTGACGTTCGCGCTCAACAGCAACGACCGCGACGTGATGCTCGGCCTGGCCGCCACGCTGGATGCCTACAACAACCAGGGTTGCCCGCTGAACTGACGCGCACCTCCCCGCGCGGATGCAGGAAAAGCCCCGGATTTCCGGGGCTTTTTCTTTTCCCTGCCGAACGATGCGAATCCCTGCCGAACGATGCGAAACATGGCGCCGCCGTTGCGCGAACGTCTCACGTGGCGAAACAAATCGCTGCTAAGCTGTTCCGGTCGCATCGAGCGACAAGCACGGGCATCAGGGATGATGGCCGGTCAGCTGCAGGTTCGCGGATGCGGACCGGCGACATGATCCACGGAAGGTGCAGGCTTCACCGCGCGCCGCCCCGGCCTCCGGGGCACCTCATCCCTGTCGCCTTCACGACACGATTCATTCGACAGGGGTCTTCATGACATTCCGCATCAACGGGCTGGCCTCAGCCACGCTCGCCACGCTGTTCGCCGCCACGCTCTTCACGGCGACGTCCGGCACCGCATACGCCACCGGTTATCCCATCGGGCAACCGAACCGCGTCGATGGCGGCTTCAGCTGCCGCAACTTCGACACCGCGAACCTGCTCACCGAAATGACGGTGACACCGGTCGACGGCGTGACCGTGAGCAACGACGGCACGCTGGATCTCACCGTCATCTACTACGACAGCACGCAGGGCTGGATCCTCGACTGGTACCAGGAAAACACCGGTCCCGTGATCCGCCACGTCGTGATCGAAGACGGCGACACCAGCGCGCACAGCTACACCTACGACCCGGCCACCGACCACGACCGCCTGCTGCATGCGGAAGCCGCACCGCGCACGCCGGGTGGTCGCGCACTGTACAAGCCGCTGCGTCGCGCGACGTTCTGCTACGCGACCCGGACCGACACCACGCCTTACCAGAGCTGTCCGCGCCAGATCTGGACATCCCCGGCCGGCCTGCCGAACTGGCCGGCGAGCATCTCGCCCGCCACCCCGATGCGCACGCTGTTCGGCTCGACCGTCGCCGACAACACCGTCGGGGAAGCACTGAACTACGGCGACGACGACAGCCTGGCCGGTGTCCGCAGGGGACTGCTGCGCGAGGCGGCTGCGGCACTGCTCAATGCACGGTCGTCGTGGCTGCGCTACCCGCTGGCGGAAGCACAGGTGGTGAATTTCACCCGCAGCGTGCACGACGGCGCCGATCACGAAGAGATCCTGTCGCTCACCGCGACGCTGAGGTCCTACAACGAGATCAACTGCCCGATCTCGGACGGCTTCTGAAGATCGGCCGTCTGCGATCGCCTCGATTCCCGGCATCGAATGAATGCCGGGAAATCGAGGCGATAAAAAGCCCCGGCAGCAATGCCGGGGCTTCTTCGTTGCAACATCGATCAGGAACTCACTTGCCGGTGTGCTTGTCCAGCCACGCCTTCACGGTGTCGTGCCAGTGGATGCTGTTCTGCGGCTTGAGCACCCAGTGGTTCTCGTTCGGGAAGTACAGCAGCTGGGAGTCGATGCCCTTGCGCTGCAGCGCGGTGAAGGTCGACAGGCTCTGGTCGATCGGCACGCGGAAGTCGTTCTGGCCGCCGACCACCATCATCGGCACCTTCCACTTGTGGATGTGGCGCGCCGGATTGAAGCGCTCGTAGGCTTCCGGCTTCTCGTGCACGGTGCCGCCGAACTCCCATTCGGTGAACCACAGTTCCTCGGTGACCAGGCCCATCGAGCGGGTGTCGAACACACCGTTGTGGTTCACCAGGCACTTGAACGGCGAATTGCCCTGGGCGTCGAACCAGTTGCCGGCGATCCAGTTGACCATGTAGCCGCCGTAGCTGGCGCCCAGTGCGCAGGCGCGGTCGCCATCGAGGAACGGATACTTCTTCAGCGCCGCGGCCCAGCCCTTCTGCAGGTCTTCCAGCGGACGGTCGCCCCAGTGGCCGCTGATCGAATCGGTGAACTTCTGGCCGTAACCGGTCGACCCGTGGAAATCGATCATCACCGAGGCATAGCCCGCACCGGCGTAGGTCTGCGGGTTCCAGCGATAGCTCCAGCCATCGCCGAAGCTGCCCTGCGGACCGCCATGGATGATGAATGCGACCGGATAGGTCTTGCCTTCCTCGTAGTTCCACGGCTTCACCACGTAGCCGTACACGGTCTCGCCGTTCCAGCCGATGAAATTGAACTGTTCGTAGTCGCCGAACCGCACGTCGCCGAGGATTTCGCCTGCGGTCGGGGTGATCTTGCGCAGCGGCGCCTTGCCGTCGGCGCTGGTGGTGTGGATCACGTCGCCGGTCTTGATCGAATTGACCGACAGCGCCAGCGTGTTGCCGGCCAGCTGGAACGACGACACCGAGCCGTCCTTGTGGATCGACGTTACTTCGCCATTGGCGATCGACACGGAGAACAGCGGATGACGGCCGAGTTCCTGCGCGGTCGTGTAGATCGACTTGCCATCCGCCGACAGGGTGATGCCATCGGCGGACGCATCCCACTTCGATGCGATCTCGCGGGTCTTGCCGCTGGCCAGGTCCATCGCCATCAGCGCGAAGCGATCAGCCTCGAAACCGGGACGCTTCATCGCGCGGTAGTACAGGGTCTTGCCGTCCTTCGAGAACACCGGGCCGGTATCCCACGCCGGATTCGCGACGGTCAGGTTCTTCGCGGTGCCGCTGCCATCGGCCGAGACCTGGTACAGGTCGAAATTGGTGCTGGCCGGCTCCATGCGGTCCGACTTGCGCGCCGACAGCACGAGTTGCCTGCCATCGGGCGACCACGCGACTTCGCTCATGTCTCCGAACGGCTTCGACGGCACGTCGCCGATCACGTCCGCGCCCACAAGGGTGGCGGACTTCGCCACGCCATCGCCCTGCAGCGATGCAACGACGACGCGATTGATGCGGCCGTCCATCCAGGTGTCCCAGTGGCGCACGAAGATCCTGTCGTACAGCACGCCGGTGCTCTTGCGTGCGCCCTGCGCGTCGACGCGCTTCTTCGAACAGTCGAGGTCGCCCTTGCACTCGGCGAACAGTTCGACCGCCAGTGCGACCTGCTTGCCGTCGGGCGAGAGCAGGAAGCCGCCGACGTCCGTCGACAAGTCGGTCAATTGCTTCGGTTCGCCACCGGCGGCCGGCATCGAATAGAGCTGCTGGCTGCCGGATTTCGCACTGAGGAAATACACCGACTTGCCGTCCGGCGAGAACGCCGGCGAATTGACGTTCCAGCCTTCCGGCGTGAGGCGCTTGGGCGGTGCCGCGTCGCGGGCGACCAGGTTGCGCACCCACAGGCCGGTGCTGCTCTTGTTGGCATCGAGATCGACCGTGCGCTTGGCGAACACCAGCACGCGGCCATCGGGCGACAGCGTGGGCGACGAGTAACGGTCCATGCCGGCCAGGTCGCGGCCTTCGAGGCCGCGCGCGGCGTCGGCATTGGAGGACAGCGCAACAAGGGCAAGCGCGAGCGGAAGTGCGGCGTAACGGAACGGCTTCATCGGTGACTCCGGAAAGGAACGGGGAACGGCGCCGCGGGCTCGTCCGCGGCGCGGAAACACATGGACATCAAGACAGGCGGCTTACTGCGCGCCTTCGGCCTGGTAGCCCTTGACGCTGGTGCGATAGAGCAGCCAACCCACCAGCCCAAGCACCGCAAGGCCGACGAACTGGCCGATGGCATGGCTGGGCTGGTACTGCTCGGCAACCGCGAGCACGTCCGGACGCGAGGTGATGACGATCGGAACCGCGATCGCGATGCCCATCAGCGCTTCGCCGGTGATCAGGCCGGCCGAGAACAGCATGCCGGGACGATGCAGGCGATCCTTCGTGTGTTCGTCGGCGCCGAGGAGGCCGTGGCGACGTTCGACCAGGTACGCCAGCAGGCCGCCGAGGAAGATCGGCACCATCAGTTCGAGCGGCAGGTAGATGCCGATCGCAGCGGCGAGCACGGGCACGCGGAAGTTCGACTTCCGGGACTTCAGCCACTCGTCGACCGCGATGATCATCGCACCGACCAGGGCACCGGCGATGATCATGTTCCAGGGCAGTTCGCCGCCGAACATGCCCTTGGCGACCGACGCCATCAACGTGGCCTGCGGTGCGTTGAGCGAGTTGGGATGCTCGGGCGTGGCCGGGCCGATGCCGTAGGCCTGCGACAGCAGGTTCAGCACCGGCGCCATGATCAGCGCGCAGGAGAACGCGCCGATGCCGAGCATGATCTGCTGCTTCCACGGCGTGGCGCCGACCAGATAGCCGGCCTTGAGATCCTGCAGGTTGTCGCCGCCGACCGCTGCCGCGCAGCACACCACGGCACCGATCATGATCGCGGCCACGGCGCCGATCGGCGAGTCGCGGCCAAGCAGGAACATCAGCACGACCGATGCGAACAGGATCGTCGCGATGGTGATGCCCGACACCGGGTTGTTCGAAGAACCGACGAGGCCGGCGAGATACGCCGAGACCGAGACGAACAGGAAGCCGGCGACGATCATGATGATCGTCATCGGGATGCTCACCGTCCACTGGCCGACGATGGCCTGGTAGAGCAGCGCCAGCGGAATGACGAAGGCGACCAGCGCGACGAGCATCCACTTCATCGGCAGGTCGCGTTCGGTTTCCGCGACCTTCTCGCCCGCGCCCTTGCGCGCGGCGGCGATGCCGCTCTTCACGCCCGACAGCAGCGACTTGCGCAGCGAGAACAGCGTCCAGATGCCGCCGGTGAGCATCGCGCCCACGCCGAGGTAGCGGATGCGCTCGCCGCGCAGGATGCCGGCGGCGTCGAACGCCGTGGCGCCCGCGACCTTGGCGGCCAGCGCCGGATCGCTGTCGAGGAAGAACATGTGGTAGAGCGGAATCGCGATGTGGTACGACAGGATGCTGCCCGACAGCACCACGATGCCGATGTTCAGGCCGACGATGTAGCCGACGCCGAGCAGCGCGGGCGAGAGGTTCGTGCCCATGTAACCCAGGTATTTACCGAAGAATCCGGCGCCGGCGGCGTCGTCGGGAATCACGCGCAGGCCGCTCGCGGCACCCAGCTTGACCAGCGCCCCGAGCACGGCGGACACGCCGAGGATCTTCAGGCCGGGACCGGGATTCTCGCCGGCCTTCAGCACTTCGGCCGCGGCCTTGCCTTCGGGAAACGGCAGCGGCTCTTCGACGATCATCGAGCGGCGCAGCGGCACGGAGAACAGCACGCCGAGGAGGCCGCCGAGGCCGGCGATGGCCAGCACCCACGAATAGCGGAAGTCCTGCCAGTAGCCGAGGATGATGAGTGCGGGGATCGTGAAGATCACGCCTGCCGCGATCGACGAACCGGCGGATGCGCCGGTCTGCACGATGTTGTTCTCGAGGATGGTGCCGCCACCAAGCAGGCGAAGCACGCCCATGGAGACGACGGCGGCCGGAATCGCGGTAGCGATGGTCAGTCCGGCGAACAGGCCGAGGTAGGCATTTGCGGCAGACAGCACCACCGCCAGGATGATGGCCAGTACCACGGCACGGAAGGTCAATTGCGGAGGCGACGTACTCATTCGGCGTTCCCGGTCTGCCTCGGGCGAGGCAATCTTTTCTACGCTACCCCCCTCGCGGCCCCGAAGTCCAGACAAGTCCTTGTCCATTCGCAGCCGCACGTGGCCGCCATGACCGATGCCGCGCCCGCCCCTATACTCCTCCGCCCGCGCAGTCGTCCCGGAGTTCCGCTTGAGCACCCTGTCCCCCTCCGCGTCGTCGAGCGACGAACTATTCGGCCATCCCAAAGGCCTGTACATCTGCTTCATGACCGAGATGTGGGAGCGCTTCGCCTTCTACGGCATGAAGGCGCTGCTGTTGCTTTACCTGGTCAAGCATCATCTCTTCGCACAGGCCGACGGCACGCTGCTGCTGGGGACCTACGCCGGCCTCGCCTATGCCCTCCCACTGCTCGGCGGCCTGCTCGCCGACCGATATCTCGGCATGCGCAAGGCCGTGCTCTTCGGCGGCATCCTGCTGGTGCTGGGCCAACTCGGCATGGCCTGGACCGGCAGCGCGGCCACCGGTACCACGCCCGCCAATGCCGTCCGCGACGACGTCGCGATCCAGGTCATGTACTTCTCGCTGGCGCTGATCGGCGTCGGCGTGGGCTTCCTCAAGCCCAACATCTCCACCATCGTGGGTCGCCTCTATTCCGCCGACGATCCGCGCCGCGATTCGGGCTTCACCATCTTCTACATGGGCATCAACGTCGGCGCATGGCTGGCGTCGATCGTCGTTGCGTACGTCGGCGAGTACATCGGCTGGGGGTACGGCTTCGGACTGGCCGGGGTGATGATGGCGCTGGGCCTGGTCCAGTTCGTCATGGGCCAGAAGCACCTGCACGGTCACGCCGAACCGGCCGACCCCGTCATGCTCGAGGCGCCGGTATTCGCCGGCGTCTCCCGCGAATGGGCGATCTATCTCGGCGGCCTGGTGCTGGCCGTCGGCGTGTGGCAGATGCTGCAGACCCGCATCGACTTCGCGCCGCTCACCGCGATGCTCGGCGGACACCAGGCCACGCTGACCGAAGTGGTCGCGGTGCTGATGGGTGTCGCGCTGTACGCATGGTTCGTGAAGCTCATGTTCTCCGGCCTCTCGCGCAAGGAAAAAGGCGGCATGGTCATGTTGATGGTGCTGATCACCGTCAGCGCACTCTTCTGGGGCCTGTACGAGCAGACCTACGGCCCCTGGGTGTTGATGGCGGAGATCGGCATGGACCGCAACACGCTCGGCATCGAGTGGTCGTCGGGACAGACGACCAATTTCGGCGCGCTGTTCGTGGTGCTCTTCAGCTTTCCCTTCGCCTGGCTGTGGCCGAAGCTGGACAAGGCCGGCCTCAACCCCAGCTATCCGGCGAAGTTCGCCTGGGGCCTGGTGTTCTGTGGCCTGTCGTTCGGCATCCTCGCCTACGCCGCCGCCCATCCCGGCGAAGCGGGCAAGACAAGCCTGTGGTGGATGATCCTGGCCTACGCAGTACTCGTGATGGGCGAGATGGTGCTATCGCCGGTGGGGCTGTCGGCGGTGACGCGACTGTCGATCCCGCGTGCGGTCGGCCTGATGATGGGTGCGTGGTTCCTGTTCTCGGCGTTCGGCGAAATCATCGCCGGCCGTCTCGGCACCTGGGCCGCGATCGAACCTGATGCCGCCGGCAAGTACGACGTACCTGCAGCACTGGCGCTGTACGCGGATGTGTTCACCCAGATGATGTGGATTGGCCTGGCCGCCGGCGCGCTGCTGTTCCTCGCCACGCCGCTGCTCAAGCGCCTGACGCGCGAATGATGGCGTGATGGACGAAGGGGATCGCGAGCGACGCATGCGACTGACCAGGCGCTTCGCCTGGTGGCTCGGTGTTGCGCCCTCGCTCTGCTGCAGCCTGCTCGGCACCGCGCTGATCTGGCTGCCCATGCTCTACGCTGTGCCGCAACGGGACCGCCCCTACGGCTGGTTCACCGACCGGCTCGCGGTCGGCGGCGGCTGGATGCTGCTGGGGCTGGCGGCCCTGTTCGCGCTGCTGGCGGTTGTATTGTTCGCTCGCGCGCGCCGGAAATGACGGGCGGATAAGGCGACGAGCGGATAGTGTCCGCCCGCCAGGGCGACGCACAATTCCGGCATGCCTGCGCACGACCGCCACACGCCCCACGACGACCATACGCCCCACGATCATGGCCATGACCACGCCGGCCATGGTCATGCCCATGGCGCGCCCAGCGGCACCCGCGCCTTCGCGATCGCGACCATGGTCAATCTCGCCTACACCGCGCTGGAAGCCGGCTACGGCTTCTGGACCGACTCGCTGGCCCTGCTGTCCGACGCCCTGCACAACTTCGGCGACGTGCTGGGCCTGGCGCTGGCCTGGGGTGCCGCGTCGATGGCCCGGCGCGCGCCCACTGGCCGCCATACCTACGGCTGGCGCCGTGCCACCCTGCTCTCGCCGCTGGGCAATGCCCTGCTGCTGGTCGGCTTCAGCGGCGCGCTCGGCTGGGAAGCCCTGCGCAGGTTCTCGTCGCCGCCCGACATCCCGCCCATGCCGGTCATCGTGATCGCGTCGATCGGCATCGCGGTGAACCTTGGCGCCGCCTGGCTCATGCGCGATGGCCATGGCGGCCATGGCCACAGCCATGACCTGAACCGCCGTGGCGCCTTCCTCCACCTCATCGGCGACGCCGCAGTCTCGCTCGCGGCCGTGCTGGCGGGCCTGGGCATGCTGTGGCTCGACTGGCGCTGGCTGGATCCGGCGACGGCACTGCTGGTCGCCGTGGTCGTGGCCATCACCGCCACGCGGCTGCTGAGGGATGCCTTCGAAGCTGCGATGGATGCCGTGCCGCGCCATGTCGACCAGGCGCAGGTCCAGGCGTGGCTCGAAGGTCAGCCGGGCGTCGATGCCGTGCACCACCTGCATATCTGGTCCCTGGGCGCAGGCGAAATCGCGCTGACCGCGCATCTCGTTCGCCCCGCGACGGACGACCACGACGCCTTCCTCGACACCCTCGTCCACGGCCTCGATGCGCAGTTCGGGATCAACCACCCGACCTTGCAGATCGAGCACGGCCGGGCCTGCGAACACGACCGGCACGACCGCGCGCCGCATGGCGCCGTGGCGCACGACTGAGCCCGGTCCACCCGTGCCGGGCGGCCGGACCCGCCGCTTCGCATATAATCGGCGACCTTGGCCCTCCGGCCGCCAACGCGCACCGCGCGCCAGGCGCCGTCGCAATCCCATTCGAGACAGGACCCACCGGCATGCTCAACGACATCAAGAAAGACACGCAGGCGCGCATGGCCAAAAGCATCGATGCGCTGCGCCACACGCTCACCAAGGTCCGCACCGGCCGTGCCTCGCCCTCGCTGGTCGAGCACCTGAAGGTCAACTACTACGGTTCGGACATGCCGCTGTCGCAGGTCGCCAGCGTCGCCGTCGCCGATGCCCGCTCGCTCACGATCACCCCGTGGGAAAAGCAGATGGTCGCTGCGGTCGAGAAGGCGATCTACGCCTCCGACCTGGGCCTGACCCCGAACACCGCCGGCACGGTCATCCGCATCAACCTGCCGCCGCTCACCGAAGAACGGCGCAAGGAACTGTCCAAGCACGTGCACGGCGAAGGCGAGGACACCAAGGTCGCGATCCGCAACATCCGCCGCGACGCCAACCAGCAGATCAAGGAACTGCTGAAGGAAAAGAAGATCACCGAGGACGAAGAGCGCCGCAGCGAGGACGAGATCCAGAAGCTGACGGACAAGGCGATCAAGGATGTCGACGAAGTGGTCAAGGCCAAGGAACAGGAACTGATGGCGGTCTGAGGCCGGTTCCGGCATGCCTTCGCCACAATCCGCCGCGCCGAGATCGGCCGGGCCGCAACCCGGGGTTCCACGTCACCTCGCCGTCATCATGGACGGCAACGGGCGCTGGGCCGAGCGTCGCCGCCGCCCGCGCCTCATCGGCCATCGCGCCGGCGCCCGCGCGGTCAACGTCTGCATCGACGTCTGCCTGGCGCGTGGCGTCGAGGCGCTGACCCTCTTCGCCTTCTCCAGCGAGAACTGGGGACGACCGGAAGAGGAAGTCGGCGGCCTGATGAAGCTGTTCCTCGCCGCGCTGGAGCGCGAGGTGGACGAGTTGCACCGTCGCGGCGTCCGCCTGCGCTTCATCGGCGAACGCGACCGGTTCCAGCCCGACATCCTCGCGCGCATGCGCGATGCCGAGACGCGGACGGCCGGCAACACCGCATTGAATCTCACGATCGCCGCGAGTTACGGCGGTCGCCAGGACATCGCCCACGCCGCACGCGCGCTGGCGATCGAAGTCGCCGAAGGCAGGCTCGCTGCCGACCGGATCGACGAGGCTGCGGTCGCCCGCCACATGGCATTGGCCGACCTGCCGCCCCCCGACCTGTTCATCCGCACCGGCGGCGACCACCGCATCAGCAACTTCCTGCTCTGGCAGCTCGCCTACACCGAGCTGTGGTTCACCGAAACCTTGTGGCCCGACCTCGACGCGCCCCTGCTGGAGAGCGCCTTCGCGGACTTCGCCAACCGCGAACGCCGCTTCGGGCTCACCGGCGCCCAGATCCGTTCGGCCCAGGCCGGCAACGACGCTCCTTCTTCCGCCGACAGGACCGATGCATGACCAAGACGCGCACATTGGCCGCCCTGGTCATGGCCCCGCTGGCGATCGCCGCCGTGCTGCTGTTGCCCACGCCGTGGATGGCTGCGGTGAGCGCCGCGGCATTCCTCGTCGCTCTGTGGGAATGGCTCAAGCTCACCGACATCGAAGACACCATCGCGCGCGGCGTGCTGATGGTGGTCAACCTGATGCTGATGGTCGCCCTCGTCTGGGCCTCGCGCTCCGGCAGCGGAGGCTCGCTGGTCCTGTTCCAGATCATGACGATGGTCGGTGTCGGCTGGTGGTGTCTCGCCACACTCTGGCTGCGCTTCTACAACTTCGGCTCGGACCACACCCGTTACGGGCGCGTGTTCAAGCTGGCCGCGGCCACGCTCAGCATCATCCCGGCATGGTGCGCACTGGCCCTGATCCACGCGAGCCAGCCGCACGGCAATCGCTGGCTGCTCCTGGCGCTGGCCATCGTGTGGGCTGCCGACAGCGGCGCCTACTTCGTCGGCCGAAAGCTGGGGCGCACCAAGCTCAGCCCCCGCATCAGCCCGAACAAGACCGTCGAAGGCCTCATCGGCGGCGCCATCGCCGGCATGATCGTCGCCGTGGCCGCGGCCCCCTTGGCGGGCGCGAGCGTGGGCCAGCTCCCGGCGATCGCGGTCGTGGCGCTGTGGACCATCCTCTTCTCGGTGGTCGGCGACCTGTTCGAGAGCCTGCTCAAGCGCCATGTCGGCGTGAAGGATTCCAGCAACCTGATTCCCGGCCACGGCGGCGTGCTCGACCGCGTGGACAGCGTGCTCGCCGCGCTGCCGGTGTTCGCGCTGGGCAAACTCTTGTTCGATTTCTGAACCCGGCTCCCGTGATGCGGTCGAAGCCAGCCATGCGCAGCACTCCTCTTTTCCGCCCGGTCGCCGGAGCGTGCCCATGAGGCGCGTCGCCGTCCTCGGCGCGACCGGTTCGATCGGCACGTCCGCGCTGGACGTGATCGGGCGCCATCCGGACCGCCTGCGCGCCGAGGTGCTGGTCGCCGGCCGCAATGCCGAGGCCCTGGTCGGCCTGTGCCGAACGCATCGCCCGGCCCATGCCGCCATCGCCGACGAAGCCGCCTACGCCGCATTGCGCGACGGCCTTCGCGCCGCCGGTCTGGACACCGAAGCGCACGCGGGCATGGATGCGATCGATGCCCTCGCCGCCGATGCCGCCACCGACACGGTCGTAGCCGCGATCGTCGGCGCTGCCGGCCTGTCGTCGACGCTCGCTGCGGCCCGGGCCGGCAAGCGCCTGCTGCTCGCGAACAAGGAGTCGCTGGTGCTCGCGGGCGACCTGCTCATGCGTGCGGTGCGGGAACATGGTGCCGACATCGTTCCCATCGACAGCGAACACAATGCGATCTTCCAGTGCCTGCCGGATGCCCACGCACGCGACGGACTGAAGCGGATCCAGCTGACGGCCTCCGGCGGCCCGTTCCGTGGGCGTTCACGGGCCGAACTGGCGAACGTCACGCCGGCGCAGGCCGTCGCCCATCCCAAGTGGTCGATGGGCCCGAAGATCTCGGTCGATTCCGCCACGCTGATGAACAAGGGCCTCGAAGTGATCGAGGCGCATCATCTGTTCGACCTGCCGAGCGACCGGATCGGCGTGCTCGTGCATCCGCAGAGCCTGGTGCATTCGCTCGTGGAATTCGTCGATGGTTCGACGCTTGCGCAACTGGGCCTGCCCGACATGCGCACCGCGCTTGCGGTCGGTTTCGCGTGGCCCGAGCGCATCGCCTCCGGTGTCGCCGGTCTCGATCTGCTCGCGCAGGGTCGACTCGATTTCGAAGCGCCGGATCTCGACGCCTTCCCCTGCCTGCGCCTGGCCTATGCGGCGCTCGATGCCGGCGGCTGCGCCACCGCGGTGCTGAACGCCGCGAACGAAGAGGCGGTTTCAGCCTTTCTTCAGGGCCGGATCGCTTTCCTGTCCATCCCCGCACTGGTCGAAGACGCCTTGCATCGCATGCCCCACGACCAGGCCGATTCGCTCGAAGCCCTGCTCGCCGCCGACGCGGCCACGCGCGCTTCGGTACGCGACGCCATCACGCGTGAGGCCGCGCCATGAACGAATTCCTCGGCTCCGCCTGGTGGCTGATCGTCGCCCTCGGCATCCTCGTCACCTTCCACGAACTCGGCCACTACGCCGCTGCGCGCTGGTGCGGCGTCAAGGTGCTGCGCTTCTCGGTCGGTTTCGGCAAGCCGATCTGGATGCGCACCGACCGGCATGGCACGGAATGGGCTGTCGCGCCGATCCCGCTGGGCGGCTACGTGCGCATGCTCGGCGAGCACGAACTGGCCGATCGCGTCGGCGAAGTCAGCGAAGCCGAACGCAGCCAGGCGCACGGCAGCAAGACCGTCGGCCAACGCATGCTGATCGCCGTCGCGGGTCCGCTGGCCAATTTCGTCCTCTGCATCGCCCTGTTGTGGCTGATGTTCGTGATCGGCCGGCCTGACTACTCGCCGACCATCAGCCGCGTAGACGGCGTCGCCGCGCAGGCCGGCCTGAAACCGGGCGACACCCTGGTCTCGGTCGGCGACCGCCAGACCCCGACCTGGACCGAGGCCAGCATGGCCCTGGTCACCGCCGCCATCGACCGCGCGCCAACCCCGGTGGTCGTGCGCACGGCCGAAGGCGTCGAGGCGACGCGCCGGATGGACTTCTCCCGACTGGACGCCGGCGGCGACCTGCAGGCCAAGCTGGGCCAGATCGGCATCGTGCCGCGCCATCAGGACATCCCGCCGCCCGTCGTCGGCGAGGTGCCCGGCGAAGGCGCGAGCCACGGCCTGATCCGCACCGGCGACCGCATCCTGTCGATCGACGGCAGCCCGATCGCGAACTGGGCGAGCATCGCTCCGCTGGTCGCCCGGGCCGGCCCCAAGGGCAGCGCCCGGATCGAGATCGAGCGGGAGGGCAAGCGCGCCTTCGTCACGGTGTCGCCGCGCAAGGATCCGGCCCCGCCGGGCCTCTGGCGACTGGGCATCACCCCGGCCGAGCCGAGCAAGGACGTGGTCCTGCGCTATGGCCCCCTGCAAGCCGTGCCGGCCGCGTTGCGCGAAACCCGATTCCAGACCGGCGAACTGTTCGCCATGATCCAGCGCGCCTTCAGTGGCCGGATGGAGGCCAAGGACACGGTGTCGGGGCCGATCGGCATCGCCCGGGCCGCCAATGCCTATGCCCGGAACGGCCTGGCCTGGTACCTCAGCCTGCTCGCCCTGCTCAGTCTCAGCCTGGCCGTTCTCAACCTGCTTCCGGTGCCGGTCTTGGACGGGGGGCAGCTGCTGTATTACCTTATCGAGTTGGTCAAAGGCAGTCCGTTAAGCGAACGTGCGATGGCCGCCGGGCAGTATGTCGGGCTTGCGCTGATCCTGGGGCTCATGGGCCTCGCGTTCTACAACGACCTGCAGGGGCTGATCCGATGACCCGGATGCACCTCATGACCGGCAACGACCTCCCGGCGGGCGACCGTTCGTCGGGGCGTGGTGCCGGTCCCGGCGACTGACCCGCGCCGCGGCGATGCACTCGTTCCACCGTTCCATCCGAACCACCCGCCCCAAAGCCCCTCCACCCGGACGTACTAGATGACGCGCACGCCAACCCGCCGCCTGCTGGCCCTTGCCCTCGCCACGAGCCTGGCTTCGCTCCACACTCCGCCTTCGCTCGCACAGGCCGCGTCCACGGCGTCGCCCACGTCGTTCACCGTCTCGGACATCCGCGTCGACGGCCTGCAGCGCATCGGCGCCGGCACCGTCTTCACGTACCTGCCGATCGAACGCGGCGACCAGATCGATTCCGGCCGCATCGGCGAAGCGATGCGCGCCCTGTACAAGACCGGCTTCTTCGAAGACATCCGCTTCGACCGCGAAGGCGACATCCTCGTCGTCACGGTCACCGAGCGCCCGGCGATCAACACCCTGACGATCACCGGCAACAAGGACCTCAAGACCGAGGACCTGACCCGGAACCTCAAGGAGATCGGCATCGCCGAAGGCGAGACCTTCGACCGCCTGGCGCTGGACCGCGTCACGCTGGAACTCAACCGCGCCTACAACAACCGCGGCAAGTACAACGTCGAGATCACCCCGAAGATCTCGCGCCTGGACCGCAACCGCATCGACTTGACCATCACCATCGATGAGGGCAAGGCCGCGCGCATCCGCCACATCAACCTGATCGGCAACGAGACCTTCGAAGAGAAGCAGCTCCGCAAGTACTGGGAATCGGACGAGACTAACTGGCTGAGCTGGTACCGCCGCGACGACCAGTATTCGCGCGAAAAGCTCACCGGCGATCTCGAGCGCCTGCGCAACTTCTACCAGGATCGTGGCTACGTCGATTTCGCGGAGACCGGCACCCAGGTGGCGATCAGTCCCGACAAGCGCGACATGTACATCAGCCTCGGCATCACCGAAGGCGAGGTGTACACGATCTCCGACGTGAAGATCACCGGCGACACCGTGCTGTCCAAGGAACAGATCGAGTTCTACCAGCTCGTCCGCCCGGGCCAGACCTTCTCCCGATCGCTGCTCGAACTGACCTCCGACTCGATCACCTCCGCGCTGGGCAACATCGGCTACGCATTCGCCGAAGTGAAGCCGATTCCCGAGATCGACCGCGAGAAACGCACCGTTGACCTGACCCTGCAGGTCATCCCGGGCCCGCGCGTGACCGTGCGCCGCATCGTGTTCAAGGGCAATACGCGCACTTCGAATGAAGTGATGCGCCGTGAAATGCGCCAGTTCGAAGGTTCATGGTATTCGCAGGCCGCGATCGATCGCTCCAAGGTGCGCCTGCAGCGCCTGGGCTTCTTCGAGAGCGGCTCGGTGGAAATCGAAAGCCAGCCGGTGGCCGGCACGAACGACCAGGTCGACGTCGTCGTCAGCGTGAAGGAGACGACCTCCGGCAGCTTCACCTTCGGCCTGGGCTATTCGCAGCTCTCCGGCCTGAACACCACGGTCCAGCTGTCGCAGAACAACTTCCTCGGCACCGGCAACCAGGTCAGCGTGGAAGTGCAGCGCAGCAGCTACCTGCAGCGCTACTCGTTCTCGTTCCTCAATCCGTACTTCACCGACTCGGGCATGTCGCTGGGCTACAACCTGTGGTGGCGCGAGTTCGACAACTCCGACTTCAACACCGCCCAGTACTCCACCACCAGCGCCGCCATGCAGACCGTGCTGGGCGTGCCGATCACCGAGAACGACACGGTGTCGCTGGTCTTCGGCATCGATCGCAACGAGATCTTCACCTTCCCCACCGCTTCGCCGCTCAGCGTCAACCGCTACATCGATGCGATCGGCCAGCGCACGTTCCACGCCTGGCGCGCCGAACTCGGCTGGGCGCGGGACACCCGCAACGACTTCTTCACCCCGACGCGCGGCACCTACCAGCGCGTCTCGGCCGAAGTCACCCTGCCCGGCTCGACCGCCGAGTACTACAAGCTCAACTACGAGTTCTCGAAGTACTGGCCGATCAATCGCGCGCTCGTTCTGAACACGCGCTTCCAGCTCGGCTACGGCGACAGCTACGGCTCGGACAAGGTGCAGGTGATCTGCGAAGCGCGCGGCAATCGACCGCCGCGCCCGACGAAGCAGTATTCCGACGCCGATTGCGGACCGAACGGCAGCCTCAACGACGTGCTGGTCGCGACCGGCCTGCCGTTCTTCGAGAACTTCTACGCCGGTGGCGTGCGCTCGGTGCGCGGCTTCCGCGACAACACCCTCGGCCCGGTCGACTTCTCCTTCGCAAGCTCGGTTCGCCAGCCGATCGGCGGCGCGCTGAAGACCGTCGGCTCCCTGGAAATGTTCTTCCCGTCGCTGCTCGACAGCCCGGCCGCGCGCGTTTCGGCGTTCGTCGACTTCGGCAACGTCTTCAAGGACATCGACAGCTTCGACGCTGGCGAACTGCGCGCTTCGGCAGGCGTGGCCCTGCTGTGGCGTGCGCCGGTCGGCCCGATCTCGATCAGCTACGCCTTCCCGCTGCGCACCGAAGAGACCGATGAACTGGAGCGCCTGCAGTTCACGTTCGGCGGCGCGTTCTGATCGCGGCGCTCTGATCCTCGGACGGAGCGTCCCGTGCCCAACATGTTCAATTCGGCAGACCTGGCCTCGCAGTTCGACCTCGAACTGCGAGGAGATCCCGTGCAGCCCATCGAAGGCGTGGCCACCCTCGCCCGCGCCGGCGCGCACCAGCTCGCCTTCCTCGCCAATCCACGCTATCGCAGCCAGCTCGACACCACCGGAGCCGGGCTGGTGGTCATGCGCGCCGAAGATGCCGAAGGCTTCGCCGGCAACGCGCTGATCGCGAAAGATCCCTACGTCGCGTTCGCGAAGATCGCAGCACTGTTCGACACACGCCCCGCGAGCGTTCCCGGCGTGCACGCGATGGCCGTCGTCGATGCGTCGGCCGAGGTGTCCCCGGATGCCTGCATCGGTCCGTTCGTCAGCATCGGTCCGCGCTCGCGCGTCGACGCGGGCGCCGTGCTCGGACCGGGCTGCGTGGTCGGCGAAGACTGCGTGGTCGGCGCCGGCTGCGAACTCGTCGCGAACGTGACCCTGGTGCGCCGCGTGCGCCTCGGCCGACGCGTACTGATCCATCCTGGCGCCGTGCTCGGCGCAGACGGTTTCGGGCTGGCGATGGAACACGGCCGCTGGCTGAAGGTGCCGCAGCTCGGCGGCGTCGTCATCGGCGACGACTGCGAGATCGGCGCCAGCACCACCATCGACCGGGGCGCGCTGGATGACACCGTGCTGGAAGAGGACGTGCGCCTCGACAACCAGATCCAGATCGGCCACAACGTCCGGATCGGCGCGCACAGTGCCATGGCCGGCTGCTCCGCGGTTGCAGGCAGCGCCACGATCGGCCGCTACTGCCTGATCGGCGGCGGCGCGGGTATCCTTGGTCACCTCGAAGTCTGCGACCGGGTCGTGGTCACCGCCATGAGCCTGGTCACCAGTTCGATCCGCGAGCCGGGCGAGTATTCGTCCGGCACGCCGTTGATGGACAACCGCAGCTGGCGCAAGAGCGCCGCACGATTCAAACAGCTCGACGCGCTGGCCCGCCAGGCCGGGGCGCGCCACAAGGAACCACAATGACGTCGACCGAAACCGATTCGTCCTGCACGCTGCCGATCGGCGTGAACGAGATCCGCGCGCTGCTGCCGCATCGCTATCCCTTCCTGCTGGTCGATCGCGTGGTCGCGTTCGAACCGGGCGCTAGCATCCACGCCTACAAGAACGTCACCGCGAACGAGGAATTCTTCCAGGGCCATTTCCCCGGGCAGCCGGTGATGCCGGGCGTGCTGGTGATCGAAGCCCTGGCGCAGGCCGGTGGCGTGCTCTACCAGCTGACCAACCGCAAGCAGGGCAACGGCGTCATCGAAGACAAGCTGTTCTACCTGGTCAAGGTCGACAACGCGCGCTTCAGCCGCATGATCGTGCCCGGCGACCGCGTGGACCTGCACGTCACGCTCAAGCGACGCATCCGCAACATGGCGCTGTACGAAGGCGTCGCCAGCGTCGACGGCAAGGAAGCAGCGCGCGCGGAAATTCTTTGCGCGGAAGGACAGAACTGAGCATGTCCATGGCCGATGCCGCAATCAGCCCGCTGGCCAGCGTCCATCCGGACGCGAAGATCGGTACGGGCGTGCAGATCGGCCCGTTCACGGTCATCGGCGCGGATGTAGAAATCGGCGATGGCACGCATGTCGGGCCGCATTGCAGCATCCACGGCCCGACCCGCATCGGACGCGACAACCGCATCCATGGCCACGCCGCGATCGGCGGCGATCCGCAGGACAAGAAGTTCGCCGGCGAGCGCACCGAACTGGTGATCGGCGACGGCAACATGATCCGCGAGTTCGTCACGATCAATCGCGGCACCGGCAGCGGCGGCGGCATCACCCGCATCGGCCACCGCAACTGGTTCCTGGCCTATGTTCACGTCGCCCACGACTGCGTGGTCGGCGATGACTGCGTGTTCTCGAACAACGCCACCCTCGCCGGCCACGTCGAGGTCGGCAACCACGTCATCCTCAGCGGCTTCGCGGGCGTGCACCAGTTCTGCCGCATCGGCGCGCATGCGTTCATCGGCATGGGCGCGTTCGTCAACGGCGACGTGCCGCCCTACCTCATGGTGGCGCAGGAAGACTACGGCCGCCCGCGCGGCATCAACAGCGAAGGCCTGAAGCGCCGCGGCTTCGACAGCGAGCGTGTCGCCGCGATCAAGCGCGCCTATCGCGCCCTGTACGTGTCGGGCGCCAACCTGGTCGATGCCAAGGCACAGCTTGCCGAACTGGCACAGGGCAGCGACGACGTGCGTGCCTTCCTGGATTTCATCGAACGCAGCGAACGACCGCTGCTGCGCTGACCACCGGCCCCGATGCCCGCATCTGCGGGCGTGGCGGGCGCGCGATGGAGAATCCCGCACCGCAGGCGCACAATGGCGCCGTCCACATGCCCATGCCGCCGTGAACATCCACGACTCCCGAAATCCGACGCAACGCCCCCTCCGCATCGCGCTGGTCGCGGGTGAAGCCTCGGGCGACGTGCTCGGCGCCGGCCTGGTCGCCGAGTTGCGCCTGCGATTCCCCGAGGCCGAATTCGCCGGCATCGGCGGCCCCGCGATGCGAGCCGCCGGCCTGGACGCATGGCACGACAGCCAGGAACTCGCGGTGATGGGACTCACCGAAGTACTCAGGCACCTGCCGCGACTGCTGAAACTGCGTGCCGGGCTGCGCAAGCGCCTGCTGGCATGGCAACCGGATGTCTTCATCGGCATCGATGCGCCCGACTTCAACCTCGGCGTGGAGCAGTGGCTCAAGCAACGTGGCGTGCGCACGGTGCATTACGTCAGTCCGTCGGTCTGGGCCTGGCGTGAAGGTCGCGCCGCGAAGATCGGCCGCAGCGCGGATCGCGTGCTCTGCCTGTTCCCGATGGAGCCGCCGATCTATGCACGGCACGGCGTCGACGCGCGCTTCGTCGGCCACCCACTGGCGGATGCGATTCCGATGCAGCCCGATCGCCTCGCGGCGCGGCATGCGCTGGTGATCCCCGACGCTGCGCCGGTGCTGGCGATGCTGCCGGGCAGCCGTCTGGGCGAGATCGAAAAGATGCTGCCGCTGTTCCTGCAGGCCGGCGGACTGATCGCGCAGTCCATTCCGGGATTGCAGATCCTGCTGCCGGCCGCGAACCTCGAATGCGACGCGGCGATCCGGGCCCAACTGGCCTCGCAGCCGGATCTGGCCGCGCGCGTGCGCGTCCTCGACGGCGACGCGCAGCGCGCGATGATCGCCAGCGATACCGTGCTGCTGGCCTCCGGCACCGCCGCGCTGGAAGGCATGCTGTGCAAGCGGCCGATGGTCGTGGGCCACCGCATTTCACCCACCACCTATCGCATCGTCACCTTCTTCAAGTTGCTCAAGACCCGCTACGTCAGCCTGCCGAACGTGCTGGCCGACGCGCCGCTGGTGCCCGAGCTGCTGCAGGACGATTGCACGCCGGAAAAGCTCGCCGCCGCCTGCCTGCGCTGGCTGGGCCAGCCCGCGGCAGTGGACGCACTGCTGCCGCGGTTCGCGGACATCCATGCACAACTGCGCCGCGATGCCTCGGCACGCGCGGCGGATGCGGTGGCCGAACTGCTGGGTGTGGCCCGACGGGACCTGGGCTACGTCCGGGCGGTCTGAGATGGCGCGACGCCGTACCAGCACCGCGACAGGCGCGGGCCTGTTCGATGCCGCCATGCACGGCGCCACTGACGACTCGACGAGACACCTCATCGCCGGCGTCGACGAAGCAGGGCGCGGACCGCTGGCCGGGCCGGTGTCGGTCGCCGCGGTGATCCTCGATCCCCGGCGCCCGATCGAAGGTCTGAACGACTCCAAGAAACTCAGCGAAGCGCGGCGCGAAGCGCTTTACCCTTTGATCGTCGAACGCGCCCTGGCATGGCGCATCGAATTCGTCGAAGCCGACGAAATCGACCGGCTCAACATCCTGCAGGCCACGTTGACCGGCATGCGTCGCGCGCTCGAAGGCCTCGCACCCGCCGCGACGTTCGCGCGGATCGACGGCAACCGGCTCCCGAAGTCGCTGCCCTGCCCCGCCGAGGCACTGGTCGGTGGCGATGCGATCGAACCGGCGATCATGGCCGCTTCGATCCTCGCGAAGGTCGCGCGCGACCGGCGCATGCTCGAACTCCATGCACATTGGCCGCAATACGGCTTCGACAGGCACAAGGGCTATCCGAGCCCGGTGCACCTGGATGCACTCAAGGCGCATGGCCCCTGCAGCGCGCACCGCCGCAGCTACGCGCCGGTCCGCGAGGCGCTGGCCCTGCACGCCGCCGGCAACACCGACTGACCGGCGGCGGCATCACGCCTACCAATGGCGCCGCCGTGCGCGCACGCTGCGACGGTGCACCGATACCATGCCTGCAACGCAACGCGGAAACGCGATGACGACGCGGATGCAGACGGGCCGCATCCGCCCGGTCACGACAGCATGCGACGGCAAGGACATGTCGCGACGACATGTCACAACGGCATGCAAGGTCGCGCGTTGCGACGCGCCGCAGGGATCCCTGCGGCGGCAAGGAGGCCCACACGCAATGGAAACCACATGGAGTTCAACATGCAGAACATCTTCACCCGCTCGCCCCTGCTGTCCGCCGTGCTGATGGCCGGCCTGTCCGCCGCAGCGCTGGTCGCACCCGCACCGGCACACGCGGCGGCGCCCACCATCACCACCTTCGCCTGCCCGCTCGACAACGGCGGCGGCCGCTTCTACTGCTTCGTCGACTACAGCTCCGACAGCCCGGCCACGGTCACCTGGTCCGGCAACGGCAGCATCTTCAACGACACCGGCCACAGCGATTTCTACGGCCATTGCAGCATCGGCCACCCCTTCACGGTCACCGTGACGATCACCAATTCCTCCGGCAGCACCACCCGCATCTCGCGCAGCACCACCTGCCGCGGCGGCCCGATCATCCTGTAACCACAGGCACCGGCCTCCGGATCATCGCGATCCGGAGGCCGGCTTGAGGTTGCCGATGGTCAGGTGCAGCGGATAGGTCGGCTCGCGCGGCAGGCCCAACTGCTCGCGATACTCCAGCGCGGCATCGCAGCGCACCGGGAAGAACACGTAGTCGCCGATCTCCTGCGGTGTCCAGACGATCTCGAACGCCATCGACTCGCCCTCGCGATCCTTCCAGGCTGACAGCTGCGTCGGCACCTCGTTCTGCACGATCGAGACGTGCGGTCCCCACAGGGGGTCGCTCAGCTGCCGCATCCGTCGCGCATCGAGCTGGTACAGATGCCGCAGGTAGCGCCCCAATTCAGGATCGCAGGCCAGGATCAGCCACCAATCGGTGGTGCTGCCATCGCGGCGCACCCGCCCGCCGCGCGGATCGAGCGGGGGCGAGAAACGGCAGGTTCCAGCAAGCACGGGCATCGCGGCGGCAAGGGCGGGAAAGGCCGTGGATTCCGGGGCACAAAGGGCCCGCCGTCAAGCCTTGCCGGATCGGCGACCGGGACCTAACCTGCACGGCTGGTACCGCTGGTCCGCCGATGTCCTCCCGCTTCGCCCATCTCCACCTGCACAGCGAGTATTCGCTGGCCGATTCGACCATCCGCATCCCGGAACTGGTCCAGCGCTGCGTGGCCCAGGGCCAGCCGGCGGTGGCCATGACCGACCGCAACAACATGTTCGCGTTGGTCAAGTTCTACAAGGCCGCTGAAGGTGCCGGCATCAAGCCGATCGCTGGCGCGGACATCCAGGTTGCCGAAGGCGACGAGCCGGCCTGGAACCTGACCCTGCTCTGCCGCGACCGCGACGGCTACCTGTCGCTCTCGCGCCTGCTCAGCCGCGCATGGATGGAAGGTCATCGCCAGGATGGCGTGGTCGTGCGCCCGCAATGGCTGGCCGAGGCCAACCAGGGCCTGTTCGCGCTGGCCGGCCGGCACAGTCATGCCGGCCAGCTCGCCGGCGGCAACCGGCACGATCTCGCGCTGCAGTGGCTGCAGGACTGGCAGCGCCATTTCGACGACCGCATCCACCTCGAACTCACCCGCTGCGGTTTCGACGGCGAAGAAGCCTTCAATGCCTTCGCGCTGCACGCTTCGGCCGAACGCGGCATCCCGGTCGTGGCCAGCAACGACGTGCGCTTCCTCGATGCCGACGGTTTCGAAGCACACGAAGCGCGCGTGTGCATCTCCACCGGTCGCGTGCTCGACGACCCGAAGCGTCCGCGCGATTACACCGCGCAGCAGTTCCTGCGCGACACCGACGAGATGGTCGCGCTGTTCCATGACGCACCGGATGCGATCGACAACGCGATCGACCTCGCGAAGCGCTGCAACCTGGAACTGTCGCTGGGCAAGTACTACCTGCCCGCGTTTCCGGTGCCGGACGACCACACGCTCGACAGCTGGATCCGCAAGGAAGCGCACGACGGCCTGAACGCGCGCCTCGAGAAGTACCCGATGGCGCCGGGCCACGACCGCGCCAGCTACGAGGCGCGGCTCGACATCGAGCTGGACGTCATCGTGAAGATGGGGTTCCCGGGCTACTTCCTGATCGTTGCGGACTTCATCAACTGGGGCAAGCAGAACGGGATTCCCGTCGGCCCCGGCCGTGGTTCGGGCGCGGGCTCGCTGGTGGCATGGGCACTGGGCATCACCGATCTCGACCCGCTGCCGTACGACCTGCTGTTCGAGCGATTCCTGAATCCCGAACGCGTGTCGATGCCCGACTTCGACATCGACTTCTGCATGGATCGCCGCGACGAGGTGATCGACTACGTCGCGCGCAAGTACGGCCGCGACCGCGTCAGCCAGATCATCACCTACGGCACGATGTCGGCGAAGGCCGTGGTGCGCGACGCCGGCCGCGTGCTCGGCCTGCCCTACGGCTTCGTCGACAGCATCTCCAAGCTCATCCCGCTGCAGCCGGCCGACCCGCTGTCGCTGGAAGACGTGCTCGGCCGCAGCCCGCGCTCGCAGAAGGAGCCGGATCGCGCGATCGGCGACATCATCGAGCGCTACAACAGCGAAGACGAGGTCCGCGACCTCATCGACCTCGCGCTGCAGCTCGAAGACCTCACCCGCAACGCCGGCAAGCACGCCGGTGGCGTGGTCATCGCGCCGACGCCGCTGGCCGACTTCTGCCCGCTGTACGCCGAACACGACGCTGGCGGGCGTGGCAAGAACCCGGTCACGCAGTTCGACAAGGACGACGTCGAAACGATCGGCCTGGTGAAGTTCGACTTCCTGGGCCTGCGCACGCTGACGATCATCGACTGGGCGGTGAAGGCGATCAACGTGCGCCGTGCGCGCGAAGGCCAGGAACCGCTCGACATCGGCGCGCTGCCGCTGGACGACAAGCCCAGCTACCAGCTGTTCGCGCGCGGCGACACGGTCGCGGTGTTCCAGTTCGAATCGCGCGGCATGCGCGAGCTGCTCAAGCGCGCCAAGCCCGACACCTTCGAAGACATCATCGCGCTCGCGGCATTGTTCCGTCCCGGCCCGCTGGGCTCGGGGATGGATCGCGAATGGGTGGACCGCAAGCACGGCCGCACCGAGGTGAGCTATCCACACCCGGCGCTGGAGCCGGTGCTGAAGCCGACCTACGGCGTGATCGTGTACCAGGAACAGGTGATGCAGATCGCCCAGGTCCTGGCCGGCTATTCGCTGGGCGGCGCCGACCTGCTGCGCCGCGCGATGGGCAAGAAGAAGCCCGAGGAAATGGCGAAGGAGCGCGCCAAGTTCGAGGCCGGCTGTACCGAACGCGGCATCGAAGCGAAGGTCGCGACACCGATCTTCGACCTGATGGAAAAATTCGCGGAGTACGGCTTCAACAAGTCGCACTCCGCCGCTTACGCGCTGGTCGCCTACCAGACCGCGTGGCTGAAGGTGCACTACCCGGCCGAATTCATGGCCGCGGTGATGTCCTCGGACATGGACAACACCGACAAGGTCGTCGGTTTCCTCGACGAAGCCCGCGCGATCGGCCTCGACGTGAAACCGCCGGACGTGAACGCGTCCGCGTACATGTTCGAGGCCACCGATCCGAAGACCATCCGCTACGGCCTGGGCGCGGTGAAAGGCGTGGGGCGCGGTGCCTGCGAATCGATCGCCGAGGAACGACTGGCCAACGGCCCGTATGCCGACCTGCTGGATTTCTGCAAGCGCGTCGACTCGACCAAGCTCAACCGCCGCACGCTGGAAGCGCTGATCAGCGCCGGGGCGCTGGACGCGCTTGCGGTCAATCGCGCATCGCTGCTGCTGCAGTTGCCCGAAGTCCTCAAGGCGACCGACCAGATCGCGCGCAATCGAAATGCCGGCATGGTCGACATGTTCGGCAACAGCAGCGGCGCGCCGGACATCAGCATCGAGCTGCCGACCTGCGACGAATGGCCGCTGTCGCAGCGCCTGAACGGCGAACGCGAAACCCTCGGCCACTACCTCAGCGGACATCCGCTGGATCCGTATCGCGACGAGTTGTCGGGCCTGGTCGGCACCGACCTGGGCAAGCTCGAACAACTCTACGAAAGCGCGGCACCACCTTCGCGCGGACGCGGCGGCGGGGACGACAACGGCGGCGGCCGGCAATGGCGCTCCGAAGCCACCGTGATCGTCGCCGGCCTGGTCATCGGCATGCGCAAGCGCGGCGACTCGCAAGCGTTCGTGCAGATCGAGGATGGCCGCGGCCGACTCGAATGCGCCTTCTTCGCCGAACCCTACTTCGAATACCAGCAATTGCTGACCCGTGATCGCATCCTGATCATCGAAGGCGGCCTGCGCGAAGACGAATTCAGCGGCGGGTTCGCGCTGCGCGCGAAACGCTGCTGGGATTACCGCCAGGTCTGCGCGCAACACGCGCAACGGCTGTCGCTTCGACTCGACCTGCGCGAGTCCGGGCTGATGCAGAAGGTCGAATCGCTGCTCGGCCAGCACCGCCCCGGCCAGACCCCGCTGCGCTACGACCTGATCCTGCCGCAGGGCTGCGCCGGCCAGCTCGACCTCAACGGGACGCAGTCGGTGCGGGTCGAAGCCGACCTCCCCAGCGCCCTGCGCAGCCTGCCTGGCGTGCGCACGGTCAAGGTGGCGATGTCCAAGCCCTGGAACGCCTGACGTCGATCAGCCGCTCGAAAGGGCCGGATTCCCCTATCTCCCCAATCCTGTGGACATACCGGGCGGTACGGCGGTTTGTCATCCACCTCGGCTAGACTTGTGGCCCGAACGGTCACGGCATATCCCCACCCGCGCATGAATCCGAACTACCTCGACTTCGAACAGCCGATCGCCGACCTGGAAACCAAGATCCGCGAACTCCGCCAGGCCAGCAATGGCCCGGGCGTCAACATCGATACCGAAGTGCGCGCGCTCGAGGACAAGCTGCGCCTGCGCACTGCACAGATCTTCCGCGACCTCAGCGCCTGGCAGGTGTCGCAGCTCGCGCGCCACCCGGCGCGGCCCTACACGCTCGACTACCTGCGCGTGATGTGCGACCAGTTCCAGGAACTGGCCGGTGACCGCGCCTTCGCCAACGACAACGCCATCGTCGGCGGCCTGGCGCGCATCAACGGTCGCAGCGTGATGGTCATCGGCCACGAAAAGGGCCGCGACACCAAGGCCAAGGTTCGCCGCAACTTCGGCATGCCCAAGCCCGAGGGCTACCGCAAGGCCTTGCGCCTGATGAAGATGGCCGAGCGCTTCCGGCTGCCCATCCTGACCTTCATCGATACCGCCGGCGCCTGGCCGGGCATCGATGCCGAAGAGCGCGGCCAGTCCGAAGCCATCGCCCGCAATCTGCTCGAAATGGCCGAACTGAAGGTGCCGATCCTGTGCACCGTGATCGGCGAAGGCGGTTCCGGTGGCGCGCTGGCCATCGGCGTCGGCGACCGCACGCTCATGCTCGAATACAGCACCTACTCGGTGATCTCGCCGGAAGGCTGCGCTTCGATCCTGTGGAAGACCGCAGACCGGAAACAGGACGCCGCCGACGCCATGGCCATCACCGCCAAGCGCCTCAAGGACCTGGGCCTGATCGACAAGATCGTGCGCGAACCCATCGGCGGCGCACACCGCAACCCGGTGCAGATGGCCCGGCGCCTGAAGGCCGTGCTGCTCAATGAGCTGGACGCACTGGAAGCGTTGCCGACGGAAGACCTGCTCGATCGTCGCTACAAGCGCCTCCGCGGCTACGGCGCGTACGAAGCGGCCTGATCCGCCATCCTTCCGGCTGTTCCGAACGGCGCCCTCGTGGCGCCGTTCTGCTGTCTTCGGGACGCACAAGGGACGGGGGTGACATTGCCGCAGCCTTGCGCAACATCACGGTGCGGCGAATCCTGCACGCGATCGACACTGCACGAGGCACGACATGGCCGTCCGCTCCTCCGCGCTCCGCTGGCTGCTGGCCATCCCGTTCGTCCTGGTCCTCTTGTACACGCTGGTGTGCATGGGGCTCTATCTCGCCGGAGCACGACATCTCCCGGACAGGCTTGAACCCGCCCGGTGGCAAGCGACGCCCTCGCTGCGCGCGCAATTGCTGCAGGTCGAAGCCAGCATGGCGCCCGGCGACACCGTGCCCCGACTGGATCCGCTGACGTTCATTCCGCGGGTCGCGTACCACATCGATCCCGACAATCGCGACGAGCCCTTCATGCGTCGCTGGAGCCTGCTAATGAGCGCGGCACGGCAGCGTTACCCCCAGCGCCTGCACATGCGGAACATCAGCCGCCATGGCGTCGAAGCCGCGCTCGCCATCCGCATCAGCCGCGAATGGACGACGGAACAGATCGCCGACACCCTGCTCGCGGAAAGCTTCTACGGACGCTGCAGTGTCGGCATCGAGCAGGCGGCCCACGCCTACTTCGCCCGCCCACTGGTACAGCTGAAGCCACAGGAAACACTGGCGCTGGTCGCGTTGCTCAAAGGACCGAGCTGGTACGACCTCGATCGCAATCCCGAGCGTTTCCGGAAACGCTACGCCGACGTCGCGGAGCGACTGGGCCTGCACGGACCGGACTGGTCGGCGGATGCTGCACTCGCACGCCTGGTGCCTCCGGCATGCACCGGCATTCGCGCTCGATCAGCCGGTAGCCGCTGACTGGGCGTGACAACGCGGCTTGTCCGGTGATGTCCCACGCCCGCTTTTTTCATGGCGTTTTCGCCACGCGCAGCACGCTTTCCCGGCATGCTGCGGGGAAAATGCACGGACGGCCGCATCGAAAAGCAGAAAATCCCTGAAAAAAGCCGTCCCGGGGGCTTGGCGACGCCTCGACCATGGCCTACAGTTCACGGGCCGGGGCGGTAATCCGGCCCAGACACAGATCAATCATCCGACGAGGAAAAAACACTCTCATGGCAACCAAGAAAAAAGCTGCGAAGAAGGTCGCCGGCAAAGCCAAGGCCCCCGCCAAGGCAGCCGCGCCGAAGCCGATCAAGGACGTGATGAGCAAGTCCGCTCTGGTCGCCCACATCGCCGGCGCGACCGAAGTCGCCGCCAAGGACGTGCGCGCCGTGATGGCCGCGCTCGAGGGCGCCATCCACGCCTCCATCGGCAAGAAGGGCGCAGGCCAGTTCGTGCTGCCGGGCGTGCTGAAGATCACCGCGGTGAGCGTTGCCGCCAAGCCGAAGCGCAAGGGCATCAACCCGTTCACCGGCCAGGAAACCGTCTTCGCTGCGAAGCCGGCCACCGTCAAGGTGAAGGTGCGCCCGATGAAGAAGCTCAAGGACGCCGCGACGGCCTGAGGTTCGACATCTCCATCGCGGCGCATGTCGCCACGATGACCGCGAAGGCCGGATTTCCCTGTGGAATCCGGCCTTTTCGTTTCCGACGCATACGAAGCAGGACGCCATGGCCAAGGCCGCCCGCGCCATCGATGTCCGACGTTTCCAGGACATCCCGAACCTCGGCCCCGCGACCGAAGCGGACCTGCGCCTGCTCGGCATCGCCTCGCCCGCCGACCTCGCCGCACAGGACGCGTGGCTGCTCTACGACCGCTTGTGCGCGATGACCGGCGTCCGCCACGATCCCTGCGTGATCGATGTCTTCCTCGCCATCATCGATTTCATGCGCGGCGCGCCGCCCCATCCCTGGTGGCATTACACGCCGATGCGCAAGGCACGCATCGACCGCTGACCCGCCGCGATCACGCCCGGTTCACCGGCGGCGGACCATCGTTCCTCCATCCCCGGAGAACGCCATGATCGCCCGACGCCGCACACTGCTCCGCGCCGCATTGCTGCTTGCCAGCTCGGCCGCACTCGCCTCCTGCGCCACGCTGGAAACCGCGCAGGCACTGCTCGGCAACCAGGCCTCGCTCTCGCCAGCGCAGTTGCAGAAGTATCTCGACAAGCACTATCCCCGCGACTACGAACAACTCGGCGGTCTGGTCACGCTGACCGTGCTCAACCCGCGCGTCGCCATTCCGCCCGAAAGCACGCGGCTGCACCTGGATTTCGATGTCGGCCTGGAAGGGTTGGGCATGCGCTCCGACCGCCCGGCGGGACATTTCGCGTTGACCAGCGGCCTGCGCTACGACACCCGCACCAATGCGCTGTACATGGAAGAACCCGAACTGGAGTCTGCCGAACTGCCGCTGCTGGGTGGCCGCATGAACGCGACGGGGCGCGACCTCATCAACGGCTGGCTGCGTGATTACGCACGCAGCGAGCCGGTCTACCGCCTCGAACCCGACCTGCAGCAGAAACTCGGCGATCGCCGGATCGCCGGTACGCTCATCCGCAACGGGCGGGTCGTCATCGAACTGGATCGGTGACCCGCGACGCCGCGCCGGGTCTCAGATCTCGAACCGGTAGGACAGCTTCACCAGCAGCTGTTCGCTGTCACGCATGTCGAAGGCTTCGCTGAATTCCTCGCCGACCGAATACGGACCGGCGCCGCGCTGGAACAGCGAACCGCCACGCACGTAGGCCACGTAGAGATAGGACAGCGGCGCGAACTCGTAGCGGTAGCGCACCTGGAACCCGAGGTTGCGCAAGGCGAAGTCGTTGACCGCACCGGGATCGCGCACTGGCTCGCCGCCGGGCCCGACACGCGAGGCGTGCTTGGCGTCCGCATCCAGGCCCAGCGCCTCCAGGCGCACGCGCAATTCCTGCTTGCCATCGATCAGCCAGACGCTGCCCAAGGTGAGCAAGGCCTGTTCCGAGCCGTAGGTCACCAGGCGTCGGGTGTCGCGGTCCCAGATCACCCAGTCGGGATTGCGCTGCAATTCCAGGCCGAGCGAGAACGAAAGATCGTCGTTGACGGCATAGGCGGGCTCCAGCGTCGTCGACCACGCGCCACGATCGATGCCGCCCAGTCCTTCGGCGTTGTAGCGGAGATTGGTGTAGAGCGACCAATGCTTCTTCTTCGGGAAGAAGCGCTCGGCAAAGCCGAACAGCCGTCCGGGATGCTTGACCGGGCCATTGCCGCGGGTGATCAGGTCGTCGTGGCCCGAGGTCCAGCCGGCGATCTCGAAGAACTGGTTGCCGCCATCGCGGCGTTCGCTGCCGCGATTGATCGCGAAGGCATCGGCGATGTGCACGCCATCGTCGTTCGTGCGACGGGAGACCGCGTAGCGCCACTGGTGCGATGCATAGGGCGATTCGGCGGGCAGGTCGGTGATGCGACGCGACAACTCGTAGCGACCGTAGTTGAAGTTGTTGCGATCCAGGAATCCGAAATCGTTGAGTTGCAGGTCGCCGCCGGTGTGCAGCAGGTAGAGCTGCTGGCGCCAGGCATCGTTGATCTGGTGGTCGATGCGCATCTGTCCGCCGCTATCGCGCACGCGGTCGCCACCCTGCTCGACGCTGGATCCGACGACGTTGCTGCGCACGGTCCAGCGCGCATTCGGGCTCCAGCGATGGTCGAGCGAAAAGACCGTGGCCTCGCGATCGAAGAACGGACGATTGACCCGGGTCACCATCGCCCCGACGCCATGCCCTGCGAAATCGCGGGTGGCGCGCAGCGCGTAGAAGTCGCGGCCGACGTCGTCGTTCTCGGTGGCGGCGAACACGCCGTAACCGAATCCGCCGATGCTGCCGTTGATCTTCACCGCGGCAGCGACGTCGCCGGCGCTCTTGCCGTCATCGGCGAGGGCACCGATGCGACGGGTGTAGATCAGCTGCTGCGCATTGCCGAGCGAACCGAAAGGCACTTCGAAATACCCCTGGTTCTCGGTGAAGAACGGACGCTTGTCGCCGAAGAAGGTTTCGATGGCGCTGAAGTTGACCACGATGCCGTCGCTCTCGACCTGGCCGAAATCCGGATTGATCGTGCCACTGAGCTGGAACTGGCCGTTCGGCTTCCAGAAGATGTCTGCGCCTGCATCGAAGTCGGCCTTGCCGTCGACGTTGTCGTACAGACCGACCACGTACGGCGTGATCGCAAGCAGCGACTGGCTGTACTGCGGGACTTCGACCTTGCGCAATTCGCTGAGGTAGCGCTGCTCGTTGAAGCTGATCGCCGGCCAGGCCATGCGCTCGTTGCTGTTGCCGACCACGCGGTCGAAGGCCAGGCCGATCGTGCGGGTCTTGCCATCGCCCTGGCGCATCGGCGCGATGTGCCAGGGAATGAGCATTTCGGCGGACCAGCCTTCGGCATCCTCGGACACTGCGTGCGTCCAGTTGCCGTCCCAGTCGCCATTGAACTGGTTCTCGTTGCTGATGGTGCTGTCGGCGATGTCGTCCGACAGTCCGACCATGAAGTTGTAACCGCTGCGGCCGTCGCCGTCGAAATCCACGTACACGTTGACGCGGTCGACGTTGCCGTTGCGGTCGCGCTGGAAGCGCTGCTTCGTGCGCGGCACGTCGGCCGGCTGGCGGTTGCGGAACGCGATGGCCAGGCCCTGCTCAGTCGCCTTGTACCAGGCTTCGGTGCCGTGGCGAGTGGGCTCGCGGGTGAGAGGCTGGGTCATGCGGAAGTCGTCGACGCGTTGCGCATCGGCCCATTCCGTGGGATCGATCCGGCCGTCCACTTCGATGGCGACGGCCGGCAGGGGCAACGAGAAGACCAGGGCAGACATCAATGCGCGCATGGCACATCCCGATTGAAAACGTGCGCACATGCTGGCGCCGCATCGGAACTGCGACGACTGTCTTAAGTCATGGGAACTTTCCGCTCGTCGCATCCTCCGTCACTCCGGACTTTGCCGAAGCTGGCGGCAGCATCCGGCCGAGGCCGGCGAATCACGACATCAGCGTTTGGGCTGCAGCATCGTCCCGGTGCACTTCTTCGAACCGCAGCGGCATTCCCACAGCTTCTTGAGCTTCGCGGTATAGCGCTCTTCGAGCACGATGCCGTAGTTGTAGGTCAACTCTTCGCCAGGCTTGATGTCGCGGATGGCTTCGATGAAGACCTTGTCCTTGTGCGCCTTGCCCTTGTCGTTTTCCTCGATCACCGATTCGCAGTTCGGGTCGCAGCTGTGGTTGATCCAGCGCGCGACGTTGCCGCCCTCGTTGGCGTCGATCACGTAATCGTCGTTGAGGGTGAAGAGGAAGGTGTGGCCGTTCTCGTCCTGTTCGCCGTAGAGACGATCGACCTCCTTGTGCGTGCGGAGCGTGCCCTTGTAGCGGACGATGCGGTCGCCCTTGCGGATCTGCTCGTCGGCGAACACGCCATTGCCGTGGATGCTGGAAAGACGGGCGACGATCTTCTTCTTGGGCATGGCGCACTGGGATCCAACGGAGGAGGCCTTGGATTATGGCCCATTTTGCCCGCAGGGCGGCTTGCGGCCGCCCTGCGCCGCAGCGCATGGCCAGGTCAGGCCCACATGCGCCACATGCCCGTCCAGTACACCATCATGCCCAGGCCGAACAGGGTCCAGAAGATCGACTTCAGGCCGCGCAGTGCCTTCCAGGCAAGGAAGATCGCACCGATCGCCAGCACCCAGCGCAGCAGGCGGGACCCGTTGGCTTCTGTCGACACCTGGGCGGCGCGTTCGACCAGCTGGCCGGCGACGGTGTGGAGGCCGCTCTCGAAAAGCGTCTTCTCGAAGACGTTGCCGACCTGATTGTTGGTGGTCACTCGGGCATTCATGGCGGACTCCTGTGTCCGTGGCGGTATGGACGGAATTCTCCGGATCGGCGCCGTCGCGACCATTGGCGTTCGTCAGTCTTCGTACCTGACATTCGTCACCCGCAGCCGCATGGCTGCCGCAGGTCCGCCCCGCCACTGAGCGTTCCGGTGGCCCGATTTGAGCTGGGGGCGCCGAAAGCGTACAATTTCGGTCCTCTTTTATCCCGCGCCGGCCGGACTCATGCTCCGCGTCACGAAGCTCACCGATTACGCCACCGTGGTGCTGACCGTCCTGGCCAGCGCGCCCGATGCCGTGCTCAGCGCCAGCGGCCTGGCCGAACGCGCCGGGCTGGAAGCGCCGACCGTGGCCAAGGTGCTGAAGCCGCTGGCCCAGGCCGGACTGGTGCAGGCGTTCCGCGGGGCCACCGGCGGCTATCGCCTGGCCCGGCCTGCCGCCGAGATCTCGCTGGTGCAGATCCTCGAGGCGATGGAAGGCCCGCTGGCGATGACCGAGTGCAGCGTGCACGAGGGTCAGTGCGGCATCGAACAATCCTGCGGCGCCCGGGCCAACTGGCGCCGCATCAATGACGTGGTCGCCGAGGCCCTGCGCGGGATCTCGCTGGCCGACATGGCCCTGCCGCCCGGCGCGCCGCTGCCGCGCAAGGCCATTCCCGTCGCGCTGACCGCGCGCTGAGGCAACGACATGAACTTACCCAACCCGCAAGCCTCGACTCCCGAACCCGTGCAGAACGCCGAGATCCTCGAACAGCTCGGTCGCCGCTACGACGCCGGCTTCGTGACCGACATCGAGACAGACACCCTGCCGCCCGGCCTCGACGAAGGCGTGATCCGCTTCCTCTCCGCGAAGAAGGAAGAGCCGCAGTGGATGACCGACTGGCGCCTCGCCGCCTACCGGCACTGGCTGACGATGACGCCGCCGCATTGGGCCAAGCTCGAGATCGCGGAGATCGACTTCCAGGCGATCAGCTACTACGCCGCGCCGAAGGGCCCCAAGTACGCCTCGATCGACGACGTCCCGAAGGAGCTGCTCGACACCTACGACAAGCTCGGCGTGCCGCTGCACGAGCGGGCGAAGCTGGCCGGCGTCGCCGTGGATGCGGTGTTCGACTCGGTGAGCGTCGGCACCACGTTCCGCAAGGAACTGGCCGAGAAAGGCATCATCTTCTGCTCGATGTCCGAGGCCATCAAGGAACATCCGGAGCTGGTGAAGCAGTACCTCGGCAGCGTGGTGCCGGTCGGCGACAACTATTTCGCCGCGCTCAATTCCGCGGTGTTTTCCGACGGCAGCTTCGTGTTCATTCCCAAGGGCGTGCGCTGCCCGATGGAGCTGAGCACCTACTTCCGCATCAACGCGATGAACACCGGCCAGTTCGAACGCACCCTGATCGTGTGCGAGGACAAGGCCTACGTCAGCTACCTCGAGGGCTGCACCGCGCCGATGCGCGACGAGAACCAGCTGCATGCGGCCGTGGTCGAACTGGTCGTACTCGAAGACGCCGAGATCAAGTATTCGACGGTGCAGAACTGGTACCCCGGCGACGAGAACGGCAAGGGCGGCATCTACAACTTCGTGACCAAGCGCGGCGAATGCCGCGGCGCGCGCAGCAAGATCACCTGGACCCAGGTCGAAACCGGCTCGGCGATCACCTGGAAGTACCCGTCCTGCGTGCTGCTCGGCGACGACTCGGTGGGCGAGTTCCATTCGGTCGCGCTGACCCATCACCGCCAGCAGGCCGACACCGGCACCAAGATGATCCACGTCGGCAAGCGCACCAAGTCGAAGATCGTCAGCAAGGGCATCAGCGCGGGGCGGGGCCAGAACAGCTATCGCGGACTCGTGAAGATCGAGCGCGGCGCCGACGGCGCGCGCAACCACACCCAGTGCGACAGCCTGCTGATTGGCAAGAAGTGCGGCGCGCATACCTTCCCCTACGTGGAAGTGAAGAACCCGACCGCGACCGTCGAACACGAGGCCACCACCTCCAAGATCAGCGACGACCAGCTCTTCTATTGCCGCAGCCGCGGCATTTCCGAGGAAGACGCGGTGTCGATGATCGTCGACGGCTTCTGCAAGTCGGTGTTCCGCGAGCTGCCGATGGAATTCGCGGTGGAAGCCAAGAAGCTGCTCGAAGTCTCGCTGGAAGGTTCGGTGGGATGACCGCGAGCGTCGGCGAAACCGATCTGCAGCGTCTTCTGGCCGGGCTCTCGCCGGCGCTGGCTGCGCGTCCGCGCGCGATCCGCACGCAGGCGCACGACACGCCGGTGCCGCCGGACGCGATCATGCTGTTCCGCGAGGACGAAGGCACGACCGTCGTGGTCGAAACCACGGCCGGCGGGCACGCTGGCAGCGACGAGCCGCGCTGGGCGCAGATCACCCTGCGCATCCACTCGAGCCTCGACGCGGTGGGCATGATGGCCGCGATCGCAGGCGCGCTGGCCGATCGCGACATTCCCTGCAACGCGGTATCGGCGTACTTCCACGACCACCTGTTCGTGCCCTGGGCGCAGCGCGAGGACGCGCTGGAGGCCCTGCGCTTGCTGGCGAGCGGTGCCGGCGCGATGCGCGTGCGGGAAGCGGTCGATGCCGACATTCCGGCAATGCACGCGATCCGCATGGACGTGCGCGAGAACACCCTGAGCGATCCCTCCTGGCTCACGCCCGAGGTCTATCGCGCCCACCTGGGCAATGCCGGCGCGTCGAACAGCTGGGTCTGCGAGCAGGACGGCCGCATCCTCGGCTTTTCCGTCGCGCGCTTGGCTCAGGCAGACATCTGGGCGTTGTTCGTCGACCCCGAGCAGGAAGGCCTGGGCATCGGCCGCCGCCTGATCGCAGTGGCCACCGACTGGCTGTTCGCACAGGGCATCGACACCGTGTCGCTCAGCACCTCGCCGGACACTCGCGCCGATGCCTTCTATCGCGCCAACGGCTGGCACCGCGGCGAACTCACCGACAAGGGCGAGGTGATGTTCCGCCTGCCGCGCCCACCCTCACATTCCTTGCGTCATCCTGGACTTTCGACATGCTGAACATTTCCAATCTCCATGCCCGCGTCGCCGGCAAGGACATCCTCAAGGGCCTGTCGCTCGACGTGAAGCCCGGCGAAGTCCACGCGATCATGGGCCCGAACGGCGCCGGCAAGTCGACGCTGGGCAACATCCTGTCCGGTCGCGAGGGCTACGAGGTCGGTGAAGGCACGGTGATGTTCGAGGGCCGCGACCTGCTGGCGCTGGAGCCCGAAGAGCGCGCCGCGGCCGGCGTGTTCCTGGCCTTCCAGTACCCGGTCGAAATCCCCGGCGTGAACAACACCTACTTCCTGCGCAGCGCGCTCAACGCGCAGCGCAAGGCGCGCGGCGAAAGCGAGCTGGATTCCATGCAGTTCCTGAAGCTGGTGCGCGAGAAGCTGGCCGTGCTGCACCTGAAGGACGAACTGCTGCATCGCGGCGTGAACGAAGGTTTCAGCGGCGGCGAGAAGAAGCGCAACGAGATCTTCCAGCTCGCCGTGCTCGAACCGAAGCTGGCGATCCTCGACGAGACCGACTCGGGCCTCGACATCGACGCGCTGAAGGCCGTCGCCGACGGCGTGAACGCGCTGCGCAGCCCGGACCGCGCCTTCATCGTGATCACCCATTACCAGCGCCTGCTCGACTACATCAAGCCGGACGTGGTCCATGTGCTGGCCGATGGCCGCATCGTCGAAACCGGTGGCCCGGAACTGGCACTGGAACTCGAACAGCACGGTTACGCCTGGATCAAGGACCGCGTGGCGCCGGCCGAAGGAACGGCGGCACGATGAGCGCATTGCTCGACTCGTTCGCGCAGGCCTTCGATGCCCTGGCGCAGCGCGAAGCCGCCGGACTCGGCGACAGTCGTCGCGCGGCACTCGAAACCCTGCTGCGCGATGGCCTGCCGCCCCCGCGCAGCGAAGCCTGGAAATACACGCCGCTGCGCGCGCTCGAACGCCGCGGCTTCGCGCCTGCGGACGCGGGCAGCGTCGATGCCGTGGCACTCGACGCACGCCTGTCCTCGATCCCGATGCCGCGGATGGTCTTCGTGGACGGTCGTTTCGATGCGGCCCGCAGCGACGTCTCCGACCTGCCCCAGGGCGTCGAAGCCCTGTCGCTGTCGCGCGTGTTGCGCGAGGGCGAACCGCGCGATGCGAACGTCCTGCAGCGCCGCTATGCCGGTGCGGACGAGCTCTTCGCCGTCGCCAACGCTGCATTGGCCGAAGAAGGCGCGTTCATCCGCGTCGATGCGTCGGTGGTCGTCGATGTTTCGCTCCACCTCGTGTTCGTCGCCAGCGGCACGCAGGCCGACACGGCCGCGCACCTGCGCCACCTGATCGACCTGCGCAACGACGCAGCGCTCACCGTGGTCGAACACCATGTCGCGCTCGGCGAGGATCGCGGCCTGCGCAACCACGTGCTGCACGCGCATGTCGGGCAGCGGGCACGCCTCGTCCACGCCCGCGTGCAGGACGATGCCGACAGTGCCAGCGCGTTCGTCCGCACCGACGTCGTGCTGGCGCGCGATGCCGACTACCGCCGCCTCGACCTCGAACTTGGCGCCGGACTGTCCCGCCACGAACTCAACGTCCGACTGGAAGGCGAAGGCGCGAAGCTCGCTGCGAACGGCGTGCTGCTGGCCGACGGCAAGCGCCACGTCGACACCCGCCTCGGCATCGAACACATCGCCCGCGACACGTCCTGCGACCTGCTGTGGCGCGGCCTGGCCGCCGGCCGCGGACGCGCGGTGTTCCACGGCGGCATCACCATCCGCGAAGGCGCGGACGGCACCGACGCCAACCTGTCGAACAAGAACCTGCTGCTCTCGGCCAATGCCGAGATCGATACCCAGCCCGTCCTCGTCATCCATGCCGACGAAGTGCAGGCTGCGCACGGCGCGACCGTGGGCCAGATCGATCCGACCGCCCTGTTCTACCTGCGTTCGCGCGGGCTGCCGGAACCCCAGGCACGTGCGCTGCTCACCGCTGCGTTCTGTCGCGAAGTGCTCGCCATCATCGACGACGTCGCGCTGCGCGACGCACTGACCACGATCCTGGACGCCCACCTCTCGCGAGTCGCCCCCGAATGAGCACACCCCTCGGCCTGGCCGCCGCCATCGACTGGAGCGCGATCCGCGCGGATTTCCCGCTGCTGACCCGCGAAGTCCACGGCAAGCCGCTGGTCTACCTCGACTCGGCCAACACCGGGCAGAAACCGGCGAAGGTCATCGACACGGTCGACGATTTCTTCCGCCGCCACAACGCCAACGTCAGTCGCGCCGTGCATGCACTGGGCACCGAAGCGACCGAAGCCTACGAGTCCTCGCGCACGAAGCTCGCAGCCTTCCTCAGGGCGCATCGCGACGAACTTGTGCTGTGCAGCGGCACGACGTTCGCGATCAACCTGGTGGCGTACTCGTGGGCGCTGCCGCGCCTGAAGCCCGGCGACGCGATCCTGGTCAGCCGGATGGAACACCACGCGAACATCGTGCCCTGGCAACTCGTCGCCGAACGCACCGGTGCGGTGATCAAGGTCGCCGAAATCCGCGAAGACGGCACGCTCGACCTCGAAGCGCTGCATGCGGCGATGACGCCGGACGTGAAGCTGCTGGCGCTCACCCATGTCAGCAACGTGCTGGGCACGGTCAACCCCGTGAAGGACATCTGCCGCGAGGCACGCAAGCGCGGGATCACGACCGTGATCGACGGGTCGCAGGCGGCGCCGCATCGCGCGCTGGACATCCCGTCGCTGGGATGCGATTTCTACGCGATCACCGGGCACAAGATGTGCGGCCCGACCGGCACCGGCGCACTGTGGGCGCGCAGGGAACACCTGGCCGCGATGCCGCCGTTCCTCGGCGGTGGCGAGATGATCAAGGAAGTGCGTTTCGAAGGCACGATCTTCAACGACGGCCCGCACCGCTTCGAAGCCGGCACGCCGAACATCGCCGGCCACATCGGCCTGGGCGCGGCGGTCGATTATCTGTCCGCGCTCGGCATGGATGCAGTGGAGGCGCGCGAGGCCGAACTGCTCGCGCATGCGACCGAGGAACTGCGCAAGATCGATGGCCTGCGGATCCTCGGCGAAGCACCGGACAAGGCTGCGGTGATCAGCTTCCTGATCCAGGGCGCGCATGCGCACGACCTGGCGACCTTGCTCGATCTCGAAGGCGTGGCGGTCCGCTCGGGACATCATTGCGCGCATCCGCTGATGCACTTCTACGGCGTGCCGGCGACCTGCCGCGCGTCGTTCGCGTTCTACAACACGCATGAAGAAATCGAGCGCTTCGCAGCGGCGCTGCGCAAGGTGCGCACCCTGCTCGCCTGATCGACCACCGACCATGACCACGCTTGCCTTTCGCACCGCCACCATCGCCGACATCCCCGCCCTGATCGATCTGGTCACGTCCGCGTATCGCGGCGACGCCAGTCGCATCGGCTGGACCACCGAAGCCGATCTGCTCGACGGCCAGCGCATCGATGCCGAGATGCTGCGGGCCGATCTGGAACAGCCGCGCAGCCTCATCCTCGTCGCCGAGGACGGCGGCCGCATGGTCGCCTGCGCGCACGTGGCCGAAGACGTGGCCGACGACATGGCCGACGACGACGTGCCCACCGCATATTTCGGCATGTTCTCCGTCGACCCGGCGATCCAGGGCGGTGGCATCGGCAAGGCCGTGCTGGCCGAAGCCGAGCGCGTCGCGCGCGACACCCTGGGCTGCGCGCGCATGCGCATGACCGTGATCGACTGCCGCGATGAACTGATCGCGTTCTACGTGCGTCGCGGCTACGTGCGGACCGGCATCCGGAAGCCCTTCCCTTACGGCGATGCCCGCTACGGCCTGCCGAAACGGCCGGACCTGAGGTTCGAGATCCTGGAAAAACCACTGTCATCCCTCATGGAGACCGCACGATGAGCGACTGGGTCTTCGTCTGCCCCACTTCGCAGTTGCTGCCCGGCGAGAAGGCCGTCGCATGGGATGGCGATACCGCCATCGTCGTCGTCAACCTCGACGGCGAGTTCTACGCGCTGGAGGATCGCTGCACCCACGACGAGTTCGAGCTGTCCTCGGGCGATGTCGACATCGCCGAAGGCAGCATCACCTGCGTCCTGCACGGCGCACGCTTCTCGGTTCGCGATGGCGCCGCGCTGTGCGCGCCGGCCTACGAACCGGTGGCGAAATTCCCGGTGAAGGTCGAAGACGGCCTGGTCTGGACGCGCGACGACCGCAGCTGACCGCGCCCTCGCCCAACCTGCTGCCGAAGGCGGGCACCCCGGTGTCCGCCTTTTTCATGCCCGCGTGTTCTCGGGCAGTAATGATAATCCATTGCATTTGAGAACAATTATCATTAAGATGCTCGCACGCTCGGCGCATCGTTGAGCGCTCCCGCAGGCACGACAGCCAACGATTGCGCCAGCCATCGTCGCCCAGGAGATGCCGACCCAGCGTCCTCTCGACGCCGTCGCCCTTCCGCCTGTCCCTGTCGAAACGCCATGCCCTCCCTGCACCCTGCGAAATCCCCCCTGGCCGCGGCCGTCCTGCTGGCCCTGTGCACCGCCGCGCACGCCGAAACCCCTTCCGATGCCGGCGCAGCCGACGCCGACCAGCTCGACACGATCGAGGTCAATGGCCATGCACTGCGCAAGGTCAGCTCGCCGAAATACACCGAGGCGCTGCGCGACACGCCGCAGACCGTGACCGTGGTGAACCGCGACACCCTCGACCAGCAGAACCTGCTCGGCCTCCGCGACATCCTCTCGACCCTGCCGGGCATCACCTTCGGCGCGGGCGAAGGCGGCGGCGGCTACGGCGACAGCATCAACCTGCGCGGTTTCACCGCGAGCAGCGACATCACCACGGACGGCCTGCGCGACAGCGCGCAATACACCCGCAGCGACAACTTCAACCTCGAGTCCATCGAGCTGGTGAACGGCGCGAACTCGGCCATGTCGGGTGCCGGATCGGTCGGCGGCAACATCAACCTGGTCAGCAAGACGGCGCGCGAAGGCGACTCGCATGCCTTCACGCTCGGCGCGGGCACCGATGGTTACGGCCGCCTGACCGCCGACAGCAACTTCGACTTCGAGAACGGCATCGCGCTGCGCCTCAATGCGATGGCGCACGAGAACGACGTGCCGGGGCGCGACCACGAGCACTTCAGCCGCTGGGGCGTCGCGCCGTCGCTGGCCTTCGGCCTCGGATCCGACACGCGCTTCACGCTGAACTACCTGCACCAGGAAGACGACAACCTGCCGCAGTACGGCGTGCCCTACGCATTGAACGCCTACAACGACGGTCCGCTGCCTGGCATCGATCCGTCGACGTACTTCGGCTATCGCAACATTTCCGGGCAGGCCATCGAAGTCGATGCGCTCACGGGCGTCTTCGCCCACGACTTCAACGACGCACTGTCGCTGCGCAGCATCGCGCGCTGGCAGCAAGTCGATCAGCTGACCAACGTGACGGCCCTGCAGGGCAGCTGGTGCCTCGACAACGGCCGCAGCCCCTACACCAATGCCGCCTGTGCCGCCGGCCAGCCTGCAGGCACCTGGCTGCCAAGCAGCGGTCCGCGTGGTTCGATCCGCGACACGCGCAACGAACTCCTGGTCAGCCAGACCGATCTGACCGCACGTTTCAGCACCGGCAGCGTCGAACACGCGCTGGTCGCCGGAGCGTCGTTCTCGAAGGAGGAATTCGAGCTGGAATCGGGAGGTGTCTTCTTCAACGCGAACGGCAGCGCGCTGCCCAACACAGCGGCCGGCTACCCGTACCAGACGTTCCGCGATCCCTACAACATCTGGACGGGTCCGCTGAACTACTTCCGCAGCGGCAAGAGCGCGGGTGAGCTGGAGAACCAGTCGCTCTACGTGTTCGACACCCTGAAGTTCGGTGATCGCTGGCTGCTGAACCTCGGCGCGCGCTACGACCGCAACGAAGGCTCGACCACGACCTGGCCGGTGTCCGCCATCGATGCGACCCGCGGCCAGATCACCGGCACGCCAACCGTCGCACGCAACAGCGAAGACCTCTTCTCCTACCGCGTCGGCCTGGTCTTCAAGCCGATCGAAGCTGTCAGCACCTATCTGTCCTTCGCCAACAGCAAGACCCCTTCGAAGGCATCGGTCAACGGCAGCTGCACGCTGGCGACGGCCGCCAGCATCACCGCCGGCACCGCCAACTGCAATGCAGAGGCCGAGACTGCGGTCAATATCGAACTGGGTGCGAAATGGGACGCGATCGACGGCCGCTTGGCACTGACCGCCGCGCTGTTCCGCAACGAACGCCAGAACTACCGCGTCGCCGATCCCGATCCGCAGAACACCACCGGCGAGCAGGCACTGGACGGCAAGGCGCGCGTCGACGGCATCGCCCTGGGCGTGGCCGGCAACATCACCCGCGAGTGGGCGGTGTACGCCAACTACACCTTCCTCGACAGCGAAGTGCTCAGCGGCGTGTCGGACTACTGCGCCCGCAACCCGAACACCCAGATCGTCAGCATCGGCGGCACGCCGACCGCGGTGAATGCCGCCAATCGCGCCTGCGCCAACAGCGTGTTCTTCCGCGATCCGACCAGGGGCAACGAGTTGACCAACACGCCGCGCCACTCGGGCAGCGTCTGGACGACGTACGCACTCGAGAAGTGGACCTTAGGCCTCGGCAGCACCTACCAGGGCAGCTTCGTCACCCAGAACAGCAGCCTGCCGACGGTCAATGGCAGCATCACCGCCGCGACCCTTGCGAACCCGAACGCCGCGCCGCTGTACCGCACACCGGACTACTGGGTGCACCGCGCGATGGTCGCCTATCAGATCAACGACCGCCTCGGCCTGCAGCTCAACGTCAACAACCTTGCGGACAAGGCGTACTACACCCGCATCCGCAACAATGCCGGCAACGGCTGGGCCACCCCGGGTGAAGGCCGTTCTGCGACACTGACGGCCATCTACAAGTTCTGATCGTCCGCCAGGCCCGCCATGCTGCTCGCCATCCCCGACGTCCTCACGCCCGAACAGGTGGCGCACGCCCGCCGCCTGCTCGATACCGCCGACTGGGCCGATGGCAAGGTCACCGCGGGCTACCAGTCGGCGCAGGCCAAGGACAACGCGCAGTTGCCCGAGCAGTCGCCGGTCGCCCGCGAACTCGGAAGGATGGTGCTCGACGCGCTGGCGAAGAACGACACCTTCTTCGCTGCCGCGCTGCCCAAGCGGATCTACCCGCCGCTGTTCAATCGCTACAGCGGCGGACAGTCGTTCGGCTACCACGTCGACAACGCGGTGCGCTATGACCGCAGCACGGGCGGCGCCGAACCGGTGCGCACGGATCTTTCGGCGACGCTGTTCTTCAGCGACCCGGAGGACTACGACGGCGGCGAGCTGGTCATCGAAGACACCTACGGCACGCAGCGCATCAAGCTCCCGGCCGGCAGCATGGTCCTCTACCCGAGCACGAGCCTGCACCAGGTCACGCCGGTCACGCGCGGCGCGCGCGGCGCCTCGTTCTTCTGGCTGCAGAGCATGATCCGCGACGACGGCCATCGCCGGCTGCTGTTCGACCTGGACCTGTCGATCCGCATGCTCACCCGCGACCATCCCGGTCATCCGTCGCTGGTGCGCATGACCGGCGTGTACCACAACCTGCTGCGGCAGTGGGCCGAGACATGAGCCCCGGCCGAGCGAAGGACATCGCAGCGGCGCAGCGCCAGCGCGGGTTCTGGCTGCGCACCCTGCACCAGTGGCACTGGATCAGTGCCGCCGCGTCGCTGGCCGCGATGCTGCTGTTCGCGATCACCGGCATCACGCTGAACCACGCCGGCTCGATCGAGGCCAAGCCGGTCGTCGAGCACAGGCAGGCCACGCTGCCGCCCAAGGTCCTTGCCGCACTCGGCAAGCGCGACGCGGGCGAAGCACCGCTGCCTGCGCGCGTGGAGGATTGGCTGGATGCGCAGCTGCGCATCGAGCTGCGCGGTCGTCCCGGCGAATGGTCCGCGGAAGAGGTCTATCTCTCGCTGCCCACGCCCGGCGCCGACGCGTGGCTGAGCATCGACCGCGCCACCGGCGAGGTCGAATACGAACGCACCGATCGCGGCTGGATCGCCTACTTCAACGATCTGCACAAGGGTCGCAATGCCGGCGCCGCCTGGCGCTGGTTCATCGACGTCTTCGCCGTCGCCTGCGTGCTGTTCTGCATCACCGGCCTGTTGCTGCTGCAGATGTACGCCGGCCAGCGCCGCAGCACCTGGCCCTGGGTCGGCCTCGGCATCGTGCTGCCGGCCCTGCTCGCCCTTCTCTTCATCCACTGAGGTCCGTCGTCATGTCGCCCCTGAGCAAATCCTTCCCGAGCATGCCGGTCACCGTCACGCTCGCCATCGGCGCCGGCATGGCCCTGCCCGTCCATGCCGCCGAGCTGAAGATCGACGTCGAGATCCCGAAGCTCAACGTCGCCGAATACCACCGCCCGTATGTCGCGGTGTGGATCGAAGGCGCCGACCAGTCGGTCGCGGCCAACCTCAGCGTCTGGTACCAGCAGCGCGGCAACAGCGAAGGCCACGGCACCAAATGGCTGCCCGACCTGCGCCAGTGGTGGCGTCGCAGCGGACGCACGCTGAAGGTGCCGGTCGATGGCGTGACCGGACCGACGCGTCCCGTCGGCAAGCACGCCCTGAGCTTCAAGGACAACGATCCGCGCCTCGCCGGCCTGGCGCCGGGCCAGTACACGCTGGTCGTCGAAGCCGCGCGCGAAGTCGGCGGTCGCGAACTGCTGAAGATTCCCTTCACCTGGAAGCCCAAGGCCACCTTCACCGGCAGCGCCAAGGGCACCACCGAACTCGGCGCAGTCGCGCTGAAGATCGTGCCCTGATCCATCCCACATTCCCCGAGGTTCCGCGATGACACTCCGCTCCCTGCTGCCCGTCGCACTGGCGACGTCGCTCGCCGCCGCACTGCTGCCCTTCGCCGCGTCCGCGCACAAGTCCTGGCTGCTGCCGTCGCAGACGGTCGTGTCCGGCGAGAAGCCGTGGGTCACCTTCGATGCCGCGGTGTCGAACGACCTCTTCTATCTCAACCACGTGCCGATCGCACTGGATCGGCTGGTCGTCACCAACCCCGATGGCACGCGCGGCGAAAGCGCGAATGGCGCGACCGGCAAGTTCCGCAGCGTGTTCGACATCGAGCTGAAGCAGGAAGGCACGTATCGCGTCGCGATGCTCAACCAGGGCCTCTTCGCCAGTTGGGACGAAGACGGCAAGCCCAAGCGCTGGCGCGGCAATGCCGAATCCTTCGCGACGGAAGTGCCGAAGGATGCGCCGAACCTGCAGGTCTCCCAGGCGATCGGCCGCGTCGAAACCTTCGTCACGCGCGGCGCGCCGACGACAACCGCGCTCAAGCCCGCCGGCAGCGGCATCGAACTGGTCGCGAAGACCCATCCGAACGATCTGTTCGCGGGCGAAACCGCGGAATTCGCCCTCGTCATCGATGGCAAGCCCGCCGCGGGCCTGGAGATCGAGATCGTGCGCGGCGCCACGCGCTATCGCAACGCGCAGGAAGAGATCAAGGTCACCACCGGCGCCGATGGCAGCTTCCGCGTGACCTGGCCGCAGGCCGGCATGTACTGGCTGGAAGCCGCGACCGAGGACGAACGCACCAGCGTGCCGCAGGCGAAGAAACGTCGCCTGAGCTACGTGGCCACGCTCGAAGTGCTGCCGCAGTAATCCTTCGCAAGGCCCGGTGATGGCAGTTCCGGCAGAACCGGTCGCGCTCGGTGGCGTGAGCCTGGCGGGTGCAACGATGGGTACCACCTGGTCGGTGCGCGCGTACTGCGCGCCGACCCGCAATCCCCATGCCCTGCATGCGATCGCACAGGCCGCACTCGACGACATCGTGGCGCAGATGAGCCCCTGGGTCGAAGACAGCGACCTGGTCCGCTACAACCGCGCCGCGCCGGGCAGCGTGCACGCATTGCCCGAGGCCTTCGCCGACGTGCTGCGCTGCGCACTCGACATCGCCACGCGCAGCGAGGGCGCATTCGATCCCGCGCTGGGCGCGCTGGTCGACCTGTGGGGATTCGGACCTTCGCCATCGCGCCACCGCATCCCGGGCGACGCGGAACTGCAGGCGCTGCGCATGCGACGCGGGCCATCCCTGCGCGCATTGTTCGAAGAGGATCCGCCACGCCTGCGCCAGCCCGGCGGCGTGACGCTCGACTTCTGCGCCATCGCCAAGGGCCATGGCGCAGATCTCGTCGCGCATCGCCTGCGCGCCGCCAACGTGCCTGCGGCACTGGTCGAAGTCGGCGGCGAACTGTTCGGCTACGGCAGGAAGCCCGACGGCACGCCATGGCGCGTCGTCGTGGAAGGCTGCGCGGAGGAATCGAATCCGCGGCCCGGCACCGAACCGCCGCCGCTGCGCACCGTCGAACTGGATGGGCGCGCGATCGCAACGTCGGGCGACCGCTGGCACGGCTTCGAACACGAAGGCCGGCGGCTGTCGCACTCGATCGACCCGCGCACCGGCCGCCCCGTGCACGACGCACCGGTTGCCGTCAGCGTCATCGAGGCGAGCGCGATGCAGGCCGATGCCTGGGCGACTGCGCTCACGGTGATGGGCGCGGAAGTCGGACTGGCCTTCGCCGAACGCCACGACATCGCGGCGCGCTTCCTGGTCCGCGACGGCGAGAGATTGGTGGAACGCGTGTCCGCGCGCTTCGACGACCTGTCGGAGATCGCCGATTGAGCGCCGCAGTCGCTTCCCGCACATCGCCGCGCGCACGCGTCGTGCAGGCGATGCTGCTCGTCGCCCTCGCTGCACTGGCCGGATGGATGCTGCAGTGGCAGCCCTCTCCGTGGCCGCGGCAGCCTGCACCGACCGATCGACTCGTCATCGCGGGCGCCCTGCTGCTGTCGTACCTGCTGTGCACGGCCCATTGGCTGCGCAAGGGCCGCAGTCCGGGGCGCGGCTCCGACGCCCAGCCTGCGCCTGCCGATGCTTCGCTGCAGGTCCTGTATGCCAGCCAGACCGGCTTCGCACGACGACTGGCCGAACTCAGCGCGGCGAGCCTGCAGGATGCAGGGGCCACGCCAGTCCTGTCGGCTCTCGATGACATGGCACCGGAACGACTCGACGCCGGCAACGTCGCGCTGTTCATCGTCAGCACGACCGGCGAAGGCGATCCACCCGATAACGCGCTGGTGTTCGCCGCAGACATCATGTCGACGACGCGCGACCTCACGAACCTGCGCTACGCCGTGCTCGCACTGGGCGACCGCCGCTATGACCACTACTGCGCGTTCGGCCATGCACTCGACGAATGGCTTCGGCGCTGCGGCGCGACGCCGATGTTCGACCTGATCGACGTCGACAACGGCGACGGTGGCGCCTTGCGCCGCTGGCAGCACGACATCGCGCAACTGGTCGGCGACGCGGCCGCCGCGATCGAGGCTGCAGACTGGGCCTCGCCCGAGTACGACACATGGACGCTGGTATCGCGCCACGAAACCAACCCGGGCAGCGTCGGCGCACCGGCCTACGACATCCGTCTGCGCGCGCAGGGCACGATGCCGCGCTGGACAGCAGGCGACCTCGTCGAGATCGGCCCGGAACACGATGCCGCGACCGTCGCGGATTGGCTGCGGGTGCGCGGCATCGACGACGCCATGCTCGATGACGACCTCGGCAGGGAACGCCTGTCGACCCGACTCGCACGCTCGCGCTGGCCCGAGCACCGCGACGGCGAGGGTGCCGCAACGCTCGCAGCCAGGCTGGAACCCCTGCCCCACCGTGAATACTCGATCGCCTCGATCCCGGAAGACGGCGACCTCCGGCTGCTCGTGCGCCTGGCGCGACGCGCGGATGGCGGCCTCGGCCTCGGCAGCGGCTGGCTGTGCATGCATGCCCCCCTGGATGCCGCGATCCGCCTGCGCATCCGCAGCAACCCGGGCTTCCATCCCGCGCCGGACGATGCGCCACTGGTCCTCATCGGCAACGGCACGGGCATCGCAGGACTGCGTGCCCACCTGGCGCAGCGCGCACTGTCGACATCCCATGAAACCGCAATCGGACGCACCTGGCTGCTGTTCGGCGAGCGCCAGCAGGCGCACGACGTGCACTACGCCGATGAACTCGATGCCTGGTCGCGCGACGGCGTGCTGGCACGCACCGACTACGCGTTCTCGCGCGATCCGGACCGGCCGCGCTACGTGCAGGACGCCTTGCGCGATTCCGCCGACACGCTGCGGACCTGGATCGACGAGGGTGCGCACCTGCGGGTCTGCGGAAGCGCCTCCGGCATGGCCACCGGCGTCGACGATGCGCTGCGGGACATCCTCGGCGACGCGTCCGTCGATGCCCTGCGACGCGACGGACGCTATCGTCGCGACGTGTACTGACGCATCGTCGTTCGCAGGGTCGATCGGCCCTCAGGACACGATGGCGTGCGGGACGAACCGCGAACTGTCCATCGTGATCGCGGTCGTGTCTTCGCGCAGCCCCATGCCGCAGGCACGATCGCCGACCACCCAGCTGCCGATCAGCGGAAAACCGCCATCGAATTCGGGCAGGGGATGCCAGGCTTGGCGCACGCAGGGTCCGCCGACATAAGGACCGTCGGTGCGCGTCGCACGCCCGCGCGCATCGACGACCTCGATGTTGGCGCCTTCACGCGAGAAGAACGGTTTGCGGACCCAACCCGGCGGCAGCAGCGACTGCGTATCCGCATCGATGTGGCATTCGAGCAGGTTCGGATGTCCGGGAAAGCGCTCCCACAGCAGCGCGAGGATGCCCTTGTTCGACAGGACCGCCTTCCACGCCGGCTCGAGGAGGCGAAGGCCATCGTGCACCAGCGCCGGGCCGAAGCGTTCCTCGAACATGAATTCGAGCGGATACAGCTTGAACAGACTCGGGATGACGCGATCCTCGAGATCCGTGAACCAGCGTCCGGTGACATCCAGGCCGATGTCCTCGACCGGGATCGTCTCGGTCGCCAGGCCGGCCTGGATCGCGCAGTCGCGCAGGTATTGCACGGTGCCGCGATCTTCTTCCGATTCCGCGACGCTGGCGAAATACAGGGGCGTGGGCAACGCGGCCTCCCGCGCCATGGCGCCGAAGGCTTCGACCAGCGCTTCCTGGATCGCGTTGTACTGGTCCGCGCCGGACGGCAGGCGACCCTCGGCGATGCCCTCTTCCAGCCACAGCCACTGGAAGAACGCCGCTTCATAGAGTGCGGTCGGCGTGTCGTAGTTGAACTCGAACAGCTTGGCCGGACCGATGCCGTCGTAGGCGAAATCCATCCGTCCGTAGAGATGCCGGTCGCGACGCCGCCACGATCTCGCGATCCAGTCCCAGTACGTTTCCGGGATCGCGAGTCGTGCAAGCGCATCCTCGCTGCGCACGACTTCGTCCACCAGCGACAGCGCCATCTCGTGCAGCTCCTGCGTCGGCGACTCGATGTCGTCTTCGACCTGGCGCAGGGTGAAGGCGTAGTACGCGCTTTCGTCCCAGTAGGCCGCGCCATCGATGGTGTGGAAGCGGAAGCCGAGTGCCTCCGCCTTCGCACGCCAGTCCGCACGCGGCGCGATGGAAATGCGGCGCATCAACCGCCCCAGCCGCTGCGCGCGGAGGAACTGGAACCGAAGCCGCTGCGCGACGCGGTCACTGCGCGCGTCGGCGGCGGATCGACGGTCACCGCCTTGCGTGCAGTCAGCGTGTTCCTGCCGTAGATCGGCGCGATGCTGCCGTACTGCGACGAACGGCTGGTGCCGTAGCCATAGGGCACGGAATAGCCACCGAGGATCGGCATGAAGGAGGTGCGCGAGCCATCGTAGTCTTCGCAGGCGTCATCGCCGTAGACGCGTTCGCACTCGGCTTCGCTGAGATAGCGCGGCGCCATCGACCTCGCCTGCGCGAACGCGCTGCGACAATCGCCGTCGGCGATATCGTCCGCATCGAAGCAGGATTGCAGGGACGGGTAATCGAACCGGGCGATCTGCGGCGGCGGATCCACCATCTGCGGCTGGCATGCCGTCAGCGCCACGGGGGCGATCGCCATGGCCGAGAGGCGCAGGCTGCGGGAACGTTTCATCTCGGCGGCACTCCTCAGTAGGTCATGGACGCGGCATTGAGGATGCCGACGCCGAGGGACACGATGCCGGCGAATGCGCCCGCGGCGATCTCGCCCGAGGAAATGCGCGCCGGCAGATCGCGAATCACCAGTCGGTTCGCGAAATACGCGAGCACCTGGACCACGAAGGCAATGCCGCCCCACAGCGCGAAGTCCACCAGGCTGACGGAGTTGGCGATAGCCGACGCCAGCGGCAGGATGAAACCGAGGAAGGCGCCGCCGAAGGCCATCGTCGCGGCGACATTGTTCGCCTTGATCAGCGCGAATTCTCGATGCGGCGTCAGCCGGACGTACACCAGCACGAAAGCCACCAGCAAGGCGATCGAGACACCGAAGTAGGCAAGGAAGGCCGGCAGGCCGGACAGGGAACTGGCGAATTGTTCGGGCATGGGATGCAACTCCTGCAAGGAAGCAATGACGGATATGACTTGGAAAACAGGCGTGGCGAAGGGACGCTTGCCGGCGATGCCGACCGGAGCGCCGAGACCAGCCGTCTCAGGTGATGCGCAGGTCGGCCTGTGTCAGCGGCACGCCGACCGACACGACGACACAGAACTCGTTGGGACCATAGTCTTCGGCGCTGACCAGCAGGTGCTCGCGTCCGGACGGCGTGTCGGCGTCGCGCGCGTAGAGCATCGCGTAGTGCGTCAGGTCGAACTCGGGACGCGATGGATCCGCGCCGAACACGACCTCGTCCATCGCGATCGGAGGCGACCACCGACCTGGATCCTCGCCCCATTGCCGCTCGTAGCTGCGATCGCCGAGCGCGAACATCGGCGCGCCGATGCGACTGCCCGGCTCGGTCCACGCACGAAATGCCGCGGCGTTGTCGGGCGTGATGGTCTCGTGGAAGACGAAATAGCCGATCGCCTCGACAACGCCCGCACTCTGGATCACCTGCAGGAACGCATCGTCCGTGAGGTAGAACCGGAAGATCTCGGTCGCGCCTTCGCTCAGGCGGATGCGCCCGATGCGCTCGACGAACTGCGCGCCCAGCGGGGGCTCGAAAACCAGCCGGTCCGCGGCCAGGCGGAACGGCAGGCCGTCGATCTCCACACCCGCCTTCATGCGAAGGCCCAGCGGATAGGTTGGCGGCTTTGCTTGAGGTACAGCGGGCTTGCGGAAGATGTCGAACAGGCTCATGCCGCGCGCCTCGCGATGCTCTCGAGCAAGGTCTCCGCGCCGATGCGACGACTCGACACATAGAACAGCGTCGCGCCGGGCGGCACGGCCTGGTGGTCTTCCGCATTGAGGATCGCGGTCAGCGGCGCGTCCGGCATGGCATAACCGAGCAGCGTCGCGCGATGACGACTGCGCAGCACGGCGAGATAGTCGCCATACCGATGCGACGGCGCATCGCCCGGAAGGACGAGGCTGTACTGGGTCGGCCCGTCGGCGATGGACAGCATCTCGAGCGCGACGCGCGAGGCGCCCATGTCGTGCGATGCGCGCACGATCAATTCGGCCTGCACGGGCGTGGTGCATTCCACGTCCGGATGGTGCCGTTTCAGCAATCCGGCCGATTCGTCGCGATCGAAGTGCGCGACCACATGCGCGGTCGAACCTGACGCACGCACTGCCAGCGCGGCCGCCAGCGTCTGCTCGTCGGTCTGCGCATCGATGATGATGCGTCGTGCACCGACGACGCCCGCGCGGACATAGGCCGAAGGATCCGCCAGGGAGCCGACGCGCACGAAGCGCACGTGCTCCGGCCTCGGATTGGCCTCCAGCGCGGCGTCCACGATCACGATGTCGTGCGTGTCCCTGCCGGCCTCTTCCAGCAACAGATCGATGATGCGATGCGATTCGCGATCGTTCCAGCCGATCAACAGCGTGTGCTGCGTCATCTTTGCGTAGTTCCTTTTTCCATGCAGTCCGCGCTGCCAGCGATCGGCCAGCACGGAAGAGGTCTTGCCGATCATCGACGCCAGCAGCGCGATGCCGCCCGGCATCAGCCACAGGGCCGCGAAGTAGCGCCCTGCGACGGTGGACGGGCTGAAATCGCCGAAACCGACGGTGAATGCGACGGTCGCGTAGAAGTAGGGGAAGACATCGGGCGCCGCCAGCTTGGTCTCGCCGAGCCAGGCCATCGCCACCCACGACACCAGGAAGTGGGCGACGATGGCGCAGCACAGTGCGCTCCAGCTCAGCGTGGCCGCGTGCCTGCGCAGCGTCCTGAACAGCCGGAAGAACATGGCTGCGGGATCAGTCCTGGACGCGGTCGACCGCTGCCGGCAAGGCCAGCGGCGCGGACTCCGGCGCAGGCAGTGACGCCTGTGGCTTGCGATAGCGCGCGAGCACGGCTTCGGCCCCCATGCTCTCTCCGAACAGTCGACGCTTCAGCCCATCGTCGCCCTGCTCCGACTGCAGTTGCTCCGCAGCATCGATGCGCGCGCCTGTCTCGGCCTGGCGCTGCTTGATCCGCTCCAGGCTGTCGAGCGCCGTGCGCATCTTCGCATTCGTCCCGGAGTGGCGTGCCGCGATCGTCGCCTGCGCGCGCTGCACCGATTCGGTCGCGCGAACGGTATCGATCTGCGCGCGGAGCCGTTCGAGGCCGCGTTCGCCCTGTGCCACGGCCGCGCGAAGCTTCTCGATCGACGCATCGTATTCGCCGATGACCCTGCCGTCTTCGCCGAGCTTCTCTTCCAGGTCGGCGATGCGCTGCGCGACTTCCAGCTGCAGCGCTTCGTCGTTCTTCTGCAACGCGACCTGCATGTAACCTTCGTATTCGACCAGCTTGCGCTTGTTCGCATCGACGCCATCGGACTTCAGCTTGCGCTGGGCCATCAGCTTGGCGAGATCGTCGCGCGAACGGTTGAGGCCATCCTGCGCGTCGCGGGTTTCCTGGTCGAGGATCCGGAGTGCATTGGCGTCGACGACGGCCTGGCCTGCCTCGGTGGCCGTACCACGGAACAGGGTGAACAGCTTGCTGAGGATCGCCATCGATCAGCCCTCCTTCGCCAGGGACATGCCGGCCAGCGGCGCATGCGCGCCAAGGAAGGGCGAGATCGCTTCCGCCGCATCCAGGGCGTTGTCTGCGAGCACGCGGATTTCTTCCAGCACGTTGACCACCGGGGAACGCGAGGACAGTTCGCCGAACACGATGTACACGTCCCGGCCATCGCCCTGGCGCACGATGCCGAGGTTGGAGAGCGGGTTGATCGGATTCATGCGCAGGCAGGCGTCGTTGAGGCCGTGGATGTCCGACACGTCGTCTGCGGTGACGAGGGGCACGCTGACGAAGATCTGCTCGCCGGAGACGGCCATGGTCACATCCAGCTCGCCATCGTCGTCAACCACGATGTGGATGGTCGGGTCAGAGCCGTCGATCAGTTCCGCAGTCATCCCGTAACGCGTCAGGTGAGGCTGGAGCGCATCGAACAGGGGGCGCGCGGTCCATGCCGCGTGGGGGGCGACGGCCGAAGCGGCCGAGGTCGAAATGGCCTGGGGGGTGGACATGGTGCTGTCGATCTCCGCGATCAGAAGAGAGGGAGGGGTGTTGTCCCGCTGCATCCGCTTTTCCAGCGATTTCAGCAGCGAGTGGTACTGGGGCCGCACGTGCAGCGTCACCGGCTTGAGCCCACGGTCCTTCATCCGCTCACGGAATCGCGCCTGGCGCAGGGCCTCGGGCGACGGCGATGAGGGAGGACGATCGGACATGCACTCAATCAAGTGGAAACTGTGACGCGTGACGTTACACATAACGCTAGAGCGTGACAAGCCCCACTTTCGGCAGGGGTCCCAAGCCCACTCCAAACCAGCCCCCCCCCCTGTTCTCGATGCCGGAACTAAAACGAAGACACCCGGCGGCGCGCGCGCGCAGCCGGGTGTCGAATCGAGGAAAACGGACGGGAACGCTCCGGAGGCCAGCGGATGAGTGCCGGGGCACCACGCCCTCTCGCCGGGAGTCAGTAGTGCGCCGGCGTGGCCTCGCGCAGGACCTGGTGGCGGTAGTTCATCGGCCCGAGCAGGTCGATGCCGCACTCCAGCCGCGACAGCCAGTCGAGCATCTTCGTCATGGCCTCGCCCTGGAAGGGCATGCCGTGCTGCGGCACGATCATCGCCGGCGACAGGTCGCGCACCATGTCGACCCACAGGCGCAGCACGCGGTTGCTGGCCATGTAGCGCCGATGGAAGCCTTCCATGCACGGCTGATAGGCATCGAAGTCGTCCACGAAAGCATATTCGCGGCCGCTCGGCACGAGGCCCGAGCAGACATCGCCGGAGAACAGGATGCGACTGGTCGGGTCGTAGAACGAAAGGTTGCCCACCGAATGCAGGAAGTGCGCGGGCAAGGCCACGATCTGGGCATCGCCCAGCGGAATGCGCGCACCCTCGTCATCGACCAGCAGGTAACGCTCGCGACCGGCGTTCTCCATGTAATGCGGCACGAGATGCGGCACGAACCGGCCCCAGAGCCTGGAGCAGACCACGGTCGCCTTCGTGTACAGCAGCCACTTGTCGATGGCGCCGATGATGTCGGGATCCTGGTGCGAGCACAGGATCAGCCCGATCTCGTGCGGACGCACGTCGCGCCCGAGCGCGAGGACGAGCGGGTTGTAGAGCAGCGCACCGCCCGGATCGAGCAGTGCCGACGCGTCGCCATGCTTGATGAGGAACTGATTGGCCTGCACGCCATCGTCGCCGCGCACGAGATCGTTGTAGGCGATGCAGCGATGCTGGCCGGATTCGTAAAGCACGAAGCCCATGGCTGTCGTCCTTGCTGGGATGGGTGGCGCAGGTTATGGGCGCCCGGCCTCCCGGGTCTTGATCCCGATCAATTCAAGGCGGCAACCCGGCGACATTCGGCGAATCCGCGACCTTCATCGCTTGAGTGCCGTCGCAAAGCCCTGCCTTCCCGTGCAACGGCCACTTCGGCGAATGGGTTTCGAAAAAAACGTTTCGATCGAGGATCTCAATCAGCGCGCATGCGGAATCGAATGACCAGCACTTCGCCTCCGCCGTCCAGCGCAAAGCGCGCGCGCACGCCGTCGGCGGGAAACAGCAAGGTGTCGCCGGCATGCGCGTCCTGCCTGGCGTCCGCCCCGGTCGCGTGCGCATGACCGGACAGGACGTGCACCACCCAGGTTTCGCCAGGCTCGACGAACAGCACCATCGAGCCCACCAGCGGCCGATGCCACAACTCTGCATCGATGCGATCGCGTCGCCACATCAGGTTGAAATCATGCGTAAGGCCGTCGACGAGTTCGCCGCGTGCCGTACGCTCACCCGCGAATCGGACGCGACCATGGGGCGGCAGGACCTCGCACACCTCGCCGTCATCGAAATGCAGGCGCACCCCGTGGCCATGCAGCAACACCAGCTCGCGCTCGATGCCGGGAAACGCCGAAAAAGGTCCGTCCTGCTCGATTTCCGCAATCGAGAGGCGCCAGTCCCATGCCTCGGCGCCCTCGGGCCATCGCAGGATTTCGCGCGTCCAGCCGAAGCCGTTGCGCCAGCGCTCGCGGCGATATTCGTGGGCAGGAACCAGGCGAGGCTGCGGCGTCATGGGCACTCCATCATCGATGTGGCGGAGTGTAACAACGGGCAACAACAGGACGGGACCGCACCGGACACCCCCGATGCGACCCCGCCAGCCGCTCAGCGCTTCTTCGGCGCAACCACCGGCGCCGGGGCCTTGCCTGCGACCGGGCGCGCCGTGGTCGCAGCAGGCGCCGCGCCGCCGACCACGATGAGGTCGCGGTTGCGCTCGACGGTCTTCAGGCCGATGCCTTCCACCTGCGCCAGCTGTTCGGCGCTGCGGAACGGCCCGTTCTGCTTGCGGTAGGCCACGATCGCCTCGGCCTTGGCCGGCCCCACGTTGAGCAGCACGCGGTCGAGCGTCGCCGCATCGGCGCTGTTGATGTTGACCTTCTCGGCGGCCAGGGCGCCCAGGCTCAGGCCCAGCGTCAGGGCGGCGGTGGCAAGGATGCGGGCGGTGTTGGGCAGGTTCATGCGGATCTCCTTCGGTTGGGATTGGGATGGGTGATTCGAACGGAATCGACCGGATGCGTGGACTTCGTCCCGCGTCTGCGGCGGCTGGCGTTTCATGCCATCCGCGGCACCGCGTCGACAGGGACAGTCTCCGCATCCGGGCCGTTGCGACCCATCGCCGGACCGCCCGCGCTCACCCCGGAGAATTCCGTCGGCCCATGTCGGAAAAACCCGACCCCCGCCGGGCCGCGTACAATCCCTGGGGTCTTTTCGTTGCCGGACCTGCCCATGGATATCAGTCGCATCGAGCGCTTCGTTGGCCGCAAATGGGACGAGGAAATCGTTCCCCAACTGGTCGAATACATCCGCATCCCCAACAAGTCGCCGATGTTCGACAAGGACTGGGCAGCGCACGGCCACATGGATGCCGCCGTGGACCTGATGACGACCTGGGCGCGCGCGCAGGACGTGCCCGGGATGCAGGTCGAAGTGGTGCGACTGGATGCCCGCACGCCGCTGATCTTCATCGACATCCCGGCCAGTGGCGATGCCGGCACCGGCGACGACTGCATCCTGCTGTACGGCCACCTCGACAAGCAGCCGGAAATGACCGGCTGGGATGCCGACCTCGGCCCGTGGACACCGGTGATCAAGGGGGATCGCCTCTATGGCCGCGGCGGCGCCGACGATGGCTATGCGATCTACGGCTCGCTGACCTCGATCCTCGCGCTGCGCGAACAAGGCATCCCGCATGCACGCTGCGTGGTGATGATCGAAGCCTGCGAAGAATCGGGCAGCTACGACCTGCCGGCCTACGTCGATCATCTGGCGCCGCGCATCGGCCGGCCGTCCCTCGTGGTCTGCCTCGATTCGGGCTGCGGCAACTACGACCAGTTGTGGTGCACCACCTCGCTGCGCGGCCTCGCCGGCGGCAACCTCACCGTGAAGGTGCTGGAAGAAGGCGTGCATTCGGGCGACGCATCCGGCATCGTGCCGTCCAGCTTCCGGATCCTCCGGCAGCTGCTGTCGCGCATCGAGGACGAAAACACCGGACGCGTGCTGATCGATGGCATGCAGGTGGAAATCCCGGCAGACCGCATGGCACAGGCGAAGACCTGCGCGCAGGTCCTGGATACCGCGGTCTACGACAAGTTCTCGTTCCTGCCGGGCATGACGCCCATGCACCACGACCTGACCGAACTGGTGCTCAACCGCACCTGGCGCCCTGCCCTGTCGGTCACCGGCGTCGACGGCATGCCGCCGCTGTCTTCCGCCGGCAATGTGCTGCGCCCCTTCACGGCCGTGAAACTCAGCCTGCGCCTGCCGCCCACGCTCGACGGCAAGCAGGCGGGCCAGATGCTGAGCGAAGCCCTGCTGCGCGATCCACCGTATGGCGCGCAGGTGACGCTGCAACTGGAAAAGGATTCGACCGGCTGGAACGCCCCGACCATGAGCCCCTGGCTCGAACAGGCGATCGACAGCGCCAGCCAGGCCTTCTTCGGCAAGCCGGCGATGTACATGGGCGAAGGCGGGACGATCCCGTTCATGGGCATGCTGGGCGAGAAATTCCCGGGCGCGCAGTTCATGATCACCGGCGTCCTCGGCCCGCAGTCGAATGCGCACGGCCCGAACGAATTCCTCGACATCCCGATGGGCAAGCGCGTCACCGCCTGCGTATCGCAGGTGATCGCCGAACACTGCAAGGCCAGCCAGCGCGGCGAAACCACCGGCGTGGCTGCCGTGGCCGGCGGCCACCACCACGGAGAACACGGCTGCTGCTGATGTGCTTGCAGCCAGACATCCGCATGCTCGGCGTCGTTGCCGACCAACGGCAACGACCGACCGCTGCGACGCAGCATCGCTGATAGGATCGGGCTGCGGTCAGCTGACCGCAGCCGTCCCACGCATCATCCACCCGCTGGAGAAGCAAGCGATGAGCGGAATCCTTTATACGATCCTGATCGGCGCGGTCATCGGCATCCTTGCCCGCCTGATCAAACCCGGCGCTGATCCCATGGGCTGGGTCCTCACCATCGTCCTGGGCATCGCCGGATCCTGGCTCGGCAGCTATGTCGCCCCGATGCTGGGCCTGTCCGGTGGCTTCACCGGATTCGCGGTGTCGATTGCCTGTGCAGTCATCCTGCTGTTCCTGTTCGAATTGATCAGGAAGAAGAAGTAGGCGCCACATCGCGACGCGCGCACGACCACAGCGCCCGGCCAGACCGGGCGTTGTGCTTTCCGCGGCCGTTCGAGGCCGTTCGTGGCCGGCGCAGGGCACGCTGGCATCCGCTGCGGTCGTCCCGGCGCATGACGCGCTACCGTCGAAGCGTCCGTCAGGACCGGACGACCACCCGCCAATGCAAAGGGCTTGAAAACCGCCTGCGGGTGTATTCCAGTGTGAATGCCCGCTCAACCTCCGACCCACGGGCATCGCCACCACCTGAAACACATTTTTCGCGCTGTTTGCCAATACATACGCTGAAACACAGTGAAGGAGTCGTCACATGCTGAAGATCTTGCAGCCTCGTCCCATCGCCCTCGTGCTTATGGCTGCCGGCAACATCCCTTTCATTCCCTTTGCATTGGGCCAATCCACCTCTTGCGGCTGTCCCGATGACGGGCATGGCGCACCCAGGCCCTCGATTGGCCTGGGTCAATCATTCCCGAGCAGCATCGATCTTGCGGCGGATCCGTCCTGGATGGTCTATGGATTCCAGCGCGATGGCGTCGACTATTTCCAGATCAACGACGCAAACGGTGTCGTCCATGCCGCCATCGGCGCAATCGACGGCACCTACTGGACGCTACCGCTCGGTGTCGATGCCGACAGGGTCGTGCTTCCCGGAGACACAGGCCCCAGCGGCACAGGGCGCACGCTGTATGTCTCCAACGACATCGAAATCGTGCTGCACCAGTCCACCAACGGCACCTACTGGGTGATTCGCCAGCCAACGCAATCCGAATGACCGGCGAAAGATGCCTGTCGGACTGCTCACGCCGAATCGCTGCCCGGGGTCTCCGCGAGCAGGAATGAAATGCTATGCCCATGGCGACGCATCGCGCCGCCATGGGCCTTGATCCTCGCGGCGAGCAGGGTCTCGGCGGTCATCCCCGCCTGCGAAAGCTCGAATGCGCCTGTCGGCACCACCTCGAGCCGGACGAAGATGCCGTTTGTCGAACGACCGCTCCAGGCACGCATGTTGAGGCGGAATTCGTCCGGGCTGTAATCGGACAGCAACGCCATGGCATGGCAGATGCAGCGGTAGGCCACCAGTTGCAGATCCACCGAAACCTTCGAAATGGGGCCGCGGAATCCATAGGCGATTTCGGCCTCTCCCGCCCAGAAATCGCTGAACGCCTTCCCATGCACGGCCTTGAACAGCCCGTCCTGCTCGATGCGGATCGGATACAAGGCCATCGCCTGTCCGTCGAAATTCTGTCGCTGCAGCATGCCGCTGCTGTTGAGCTGCATCGCGGCATCGTACCGGCCGTGCACCTTCAGCCACTCCGCCAGATCGCGTCGCTCGCCATCGATCATCAATTGCATCTGCGCCATGCAGAGCAGTTGTTCGCGCAGCACGCGTTCCGTCGACAGGAAACTGGTCCGCGCCATCGTCAATGCCTGCCGCTCGGCCATGCCGGAGCGCAACGCTCTTTCGTAGTGATCCGAGATCATCCGTCCCAGGAACAACAGCGCGCATGCGGAAATCAGCAGCGCCTGTTGCGAGAACAGCACGACATCGTCGCCGTAGCCCGGAATGCCCGAATAGGTCAGCGTCCTTGCGACGGCGAAATTGGCGACGACCACGCCGACCGCGGCACCGCGCCAGCCCTCGAAGAAGGTCAGATAGACGGCCGGCACGATCATCAGCATCAGCAGCAGGAGCCGGGTCGAATCATCGATGGCCTGCGGAACCGTGATCCCCAGGTACAGCGCGATGGTGACCACCACGGCGCCCGACACCTGCCACCAGAGCCTCCGCGTCAGCGGAATGCCGTGATGACGGTGCAGCCAGAGCAGGCAGGGCAGCAGGATCAGCAGGATGCCCAGGAAGTCGCCCACCGTGTAGCCGATGTAGTTCTTGAGATTGACGAGGGGACGCGGTCCATCGAGGAAGTAGTTCAGCAGCATGTTGCTGGCCGCCGACCAGGCGGCCAGCGTCAGTGCAACCACTGGCAACCAGCGCTGCAGGCCTTGCGTCGACTTCAATCTCGATCGCCAGGCATGGGCGACGACCGCAATCAGCGCGATCAACAGTACCGGGCTGCCATAGGCCCACAGCTCGCCGTATTGCTCGACCTTCGGCACACGCAGATAGAGCAATGCGGCGATGTCGCCAGCAATGATGAAAGGCCAGTAGCGATAGGGCGCGAGCAGCAGGCTCCCGCACCGCAACCCTGCCGGCAGGAACCACTGATTGAAGGACAGGTGTCGCAACACGAGGTATGCGACGCCATAAGCGAGGCCGATCGCCAGTCCCTTGGCGATACTTTTCCACTTCGCATCTTCCATTGCATGCCTTTGCCGACCATCACCCGGATGGCCCGCACACGCCTCGTCGGGTTGTTCGTCTTGAGCCTAATTTGCACAAATTCAGGGGCTCGTCAAACGATTCGGCCTCTTGCCCGCACTACAGCACGCCGACGACCGCCCCGAGAATTCGCAGATCCGTTAACTCGGCCGCGGGGACCTGCACGCGATCGACGCCCGGATCCTGTCCGACCAGCAGCCAGCCATCGCGTCTTGGCAGGACACGGCGGATATCCGGACGTCCCCACAGCGTGTATGCGTACAGCCCGCCATCGACCACATCCTCGTGCCGCGTCATGCTGGTATCGACGAGGACGAGGGCATTCCGCCGGATGTCCGGTTCCATGGCGCGGGACAGCTGCACGGTCCAGCGCACATTCTGGATCGGCGTCGGGCCCAGCTCCCGGCGCACCACGAATTCAGGCAACCAGATGCGGACGGGCATGTCGGCCCTCGAGAACGCATCCAGGCGCTCCAGCGCGACATGGGCATCCGGCGTGGTGCCCGAGCGCAACCCCTGCAGGGCCATGACCTGATGGGCGGATTCGACTCGGAGCATCTGGTCGTAGGCACGGCTGATCCGTTCCGGTGCCACGCCCAGCAGCGCCGCGATCGCCGGTGCATGATCCGCGGGAATCGGGCGGCGCCCGACCCGCCAGTGCGCGACATTGTTGCGACCGACCTGTGCGACTTCCGCCACCCGCGTATTGCTGGTGCCGGTCTCGTCCATCGCCTGCATGAGGGCTTGTGCGTATTTGTCCATGGGCCAACCCACCCGACATCAAGGAGACAGGGTCGCACGATCCGGCGGCGATTGACAGGCATGTCAGTTGTGCTAACTTCGGGACCAAACAAGGTAACCGGCAGACACTGGGCAGCGCCGGGGGCGGCGGAAGCCTCGGGATCGGCGACAGCGGTCACGCGGGTGCGCAGCCGACGGACAGCAGCCGGTGGAGAACCGGACGCGATCTTCACAGGGGAGGTGCATGGTGGTGGTAATGACTTGCCGGATTGGGGGAACGGTCCGCATCGGCGACGACATCCACGTGACGTTGCAGCGCCGGCTGCAGGACCGGGTCACCCTCGGTGTCATAGCTCCCGCAGGCACCTGCCTCCACTTCGACGGCGCCAGTCTCCAGCCGATCATCCTGCCCAGCGGCGCGCATGCCTATCTGTTCTCGCTGCTCGGCGTGCGGCGCTTTCGCATCGACGGGATCGAAGTCGAAGTCTGGCTCCCGGGCGATGCCGTTCCGCTCGCGTCCGATTGCGACGACCACATACATCTGGGAATCAGCGCGCCCCGGCCGCTGCGAATCACTTGCGAACAAGCGAAAGAACGGCCGGCGCGCAGCGCAGCGACGGCCCAGGGTGTCGCCCGTGCAGCTCCGGAACTGAGCGCGTCGTCCTGACGACGCGCTCGAGACAGGTTCCGGAACGACAGAAGGCCCGGTGCGAACCGGGCCTTCACATTGATCGGGCAATGAAAGGCAACGCCCGGCCGTGCCGCGCCAGGCGTCGGATCCTCAGCCTTGTCCGAGGATCCGACGGACGACCGCCTCGGCGAGGTCTTCGGGCGTGTTCGCCACGGTGTCCAGGCGCAGTTCGGGTGACACCGGGGCTTCGTACGGCGAATCGATGCCGGTGAAGTTCGGGATCTTGCCGGCCCGCGCCTTGGCGTACAGGCCCTTCACGTCGCGGCCTTCGGCGACTTCCAGCGGCGTGTCGACGTGGACCTCGACGAATTCGTCTCCTTCGAACAACTCGCGCGCCATCTGTCGTTCGGCCCGGAACGGCGAAATGAAGCTGACCAGCACGATCAGGCCGGCGTCGACCATCAGTCTCGACACCTCGGCGACGCGACGGATGTTCTCGACGCGATCCTCTTCGCTGAAACCGAGGTCCTTGTTGAGGCCGTGGCGCACGTTGTCGCCATCGAGGATGTAGGTGTGCATGCCCAGCGCCGCCAGGCGCTTCTCGACGAGGTTGGCGACCGTGGATTTTCCGGAGCCGGACAGGCCGGTGAACCACACGCAGCGCGGCGACTGGCCGAGGCTGCGCGCGCGTGCGGCCTTGTCCACTTCCAGATGCTGCCAATGGATGTTCGCGGCGCGACGCAGGGCGAAGTCCAGCGTGCCCGCGGCGACCGTGCCATTGGTCTGGCGATCGACGAGGATGAAGGCGCCGAGCTCGCGGCTGTCGGCGTACGACTCGAAGGCGACCGGCTGGTCCAGATGCAGGTTGCAGTAGCCGACCTCGTTGAGTTCGAGGTGTTTCGCAGCGAGGTGATCCTGGGTGTTCACGTCGACGCGATGCTTGATCTCGGTGACCGACGCACCGACGGTGCGCGCACCGATCTTCAGCCAGTACGGACGCCCTGGCAGCAGTGCATGCTCGCCCATCCACAGCAGGTGCGCCGCGAACTGGTCGGCGACCTGCGCCGGCGACGTGGCAGCGGCGATGACGTCGCCACGGCTGATATCGATTTCGTCTTCCAGCGTCAGCGTGATCGCCTGGCCGGTGATCGCGGAATCGAGGTCACCATCGCCAGTGACGATGCGTGCGATCTTCGAGCGACGCCCCGACGGCAGCGCCACGATCTCGTCGCCGACCTTCGCCGTGCCGGACACGAGCGTGCCGGCGAAACCGCGGAAATTCTGGTCGGGTCGGCACACCCACTGCACCGGCAGGCGCAGGCCCAGGTCGCGGCGCGCGTGGGAGACATCGACGGTTTCAAGGTGTTCGAGCAGCGTGGGGCCGGCGTACCAGGACATGTTGTCGGAACGCGACAGCATGTTGTCGCCGTTGAGGGCCGAAAGCGGAATGCAGGTGACGTTCGGGATGTTCAGCTGCGCCGCGAGCGCACGGTAATCGTCGGCGATGCGCGCGAACACGGACTGGTCGTGATCGACGAGATCCATCTTGTTCACCGCCAGCACCACGTGGCGGATGCCCAGCAGCGACACGATGTAGCTGTGGCGTCGGGTCTGCGTGAGCAGGCCCTTGCGTGCGTCGACCAGCACGATCGCAAGATCGGCGGTGGACGCACCCGTCGCCATGTTGCGGGTGTACTGCTCGTGGCCGGGGCAGTCGGCGACGATGAACTTGCGCTGGTCGGTGCTGAAGAAGCGGTAGGCGACATCGATCGTGATGCCCTGCTCGCGTTCGGCCTGCAGGCCGTCGACGAGCAGCGCGAAATCGATCTGGCCGTTCTGCGTGCCGTGTCGACGGCTGTCGGCTTCCAGCGCGGCGAGCTGGTCGTCCAGCAGCAGCTTGGTGTCGTGCAGCAGGCGGCCGATCAGCGTGCTCTTGCCGTCGTCGACGCTGCCGCAGGTGATGAAACGCAGCAGTTGCTTGTGTTCGTGCTGTTCGAGATAGGCGGCGACGGCGGTTGCAGCATCCTCGGCCGGCTGCGTGTCGGGAGTTCGGGTCACGGCGCTCATCAGAAATAGCCCTCCTGCTTCTTTTTCTCCATCGAGGCGGAGGGATCGTGGTCGATGACGCGCCCCTGTCGTTCGGAGGTGGTGGCGACCAGCATCTCGGCGATGATCTTTTCCAGCGTGTCCGCATCGGACTCGATCGCACCGGTCAGCGGATAGCAGCCGAGGGTGCGGAAGCGCACGCGCTTCATCGCAGGGGTCTCGCCGTCGTGCAGCGGCAGGCGGTGGTCGTCGACCATGATCAGGGCACCATCGCGTTCCACGACCGGGCGCTCCTGCGCGAAATACAGCGATGGCACCGGAATCTTCTCGCGGAAGATGTACAGCCACACGTCCAGTTCGGTCCAGTTCGAGATCGGGAACACGCGCACCGATTCGCCCTTGTGGATCCGAGTGTTGTAGAGATTCCAGAGTTCGGGGCGCTGGTTCTTCGGGTCCCAGCGATGCTGCGCGGTGCGGAACGAGAACACGCGCTCCTTGGCGCGCGATTTTTCCTCGTCGCGGCGGGCGCCGCCGATGGCCGCATCGAATCCGCCGAGGTCGAGCGCCTGCTTCAGGGCCTGGGTCTTCATCACGTCGGTGTGCACGGTCGCGCCATGGCTGACCGGGCCGATGCCCTGGGCCACGCCATCCGGATTCGTGTGCACGCGCAGCGGGATGCCGGTTTCTTCGGCGCGACGATCGCGGAAGGCGATCATCTCGCGGAACTTCCAGCCGGTATCCACGTGCAACAGCGGGATGGGCGATCGCCCCGGGGCGAACGCCTTCTGCAGCAGGTGCAGCAGCACCGAGCTGTCCTTGCCGATCGAATACAGCATGACCGGGTTGCGGAACTCGGACGCGACCTCGCGCAGGATGTGGATGCTTTCGGCTTCGAGCCGATCGAGGTGGCTCAACACGTGGGAACTCGACACGGGACTGGACATGTGTTTCCGGGAATTGGGGCTGTGGCATCCGGGACGGCGGGCGTCCCGCACGGGACTCTAGCCCCATCGCGAAACCGCTGCCATGCCGGGTTCAGCTGGCTGATGTCAGCCGGCGAAGGTCTTGTAGAGGGTGCGGATGCTCAATGCGATCACCAGAAGGCCGACGAACGGCATGAGCACGCGCGGATTGACGAAACGGATCAGCCAGGCCCCAAGCGGCGCGGCGAGCACGCCGCCGACCGCCAGGCCGAGCACGATGCCGACATGGCTCGTGCCGAGGGTCAGCAGGAACACGATCGACGCCGTGAGCGTGACGAAGAACTCCACCGCGTTCACGCTGCCCACGGTCAGGCGCAGTTCGTGGCCGCGGGCGATCAGGTTGGTCGCCACGATCGGCCCCCAGCCACCGCCGCCGATGGCATCGAGGAAGGCGCCGATGAAACCGACGGTCGAAACGTGCGATGTCACCTCGCGCGGCACCAGCTCGCGGAACGCCTTGAACAGGATGATCACGCCCATCAGCAGCAGGTAGCCGGCCACCCAGGGTTTGAGCGCGTCGCCGTCGATGACCGTCAGCAGCCAGGCCCCGAGGCCCGCGCCGAGCACGCCGGGCAGCAACAGGCGCCTGAACAGCTTGCGGTCGATGTTGCCGAACGCATGGTGCGAGATCGCCGAGGTCCCCGTGGTGAAGCACTCGGCGGCATGCACCGTCGCACTGCTGACGGCCGGCGGAACGCCGAAACCCAGCAGAAGCGTGGAAGCGGTCACACCATAGGCCATGCCCAAGGCGCCATCGACCAGTTGTGCAGCAAATCCGATGATGACGTACAGCAGGAAATCGGGGGGCAGTTCCATGTGGGAGAGGAGCCGCTGAAGGCTTTCCAGTATCGATAAACCCTCTCCGCATCGAAAGTGCGCACCGGCATAAGCGAATAACGACCGATCCTTTCCTGCTTGAAATACAGGGACATAGGCTGACCTCATCCCCCGGACCCCCACCCCGGGCAGCCAGGTCACCGACATGTCATCCGCTCCTTCCACCGCCACCCTGTCCACGCTCGCGCAGCCACCGCTGTCGGTGGAGCCGTTCGCGCAGATCGCCCGCCTTGCAGAGGGTCTGGACAGCGCGGGCCTGTGGTGGCTGTCCGGCTACGCCGCCGGGCTGGCACGCGCGCAGGGCGGGCTCGTGCCGCTGGCGCAGACGGGTGCGCAGGCAGACGCCGCCGCGCAGCCGCGCGAACGCCTGACCGTGGTGTACGGCAGCCAGACCGGCAACGCCAAGCGCGTGGCCGAAGCCCTGGCCGCGAAATTCGAGGCCGAGGGCCTCCCGGTGCGCCTGCTGCGCGCCGATGCGTATCCGACTCGGGAGCTCAAGGACGAGCATTATCTTGCGATCGTCATCAGCACCCAGGGCGACGGCGATCCGCCGGACGACGCCCGCGCGCTGGTCGAATTCCTCGACGGCAAGCGCGCGCCCAAGCTGCCCTCGCTCCGTTTCAGCGTGCTGGGCCTCGGCGACACCAGCTATCCGCAGTTCTGCGCCATCGGCCAGCGCATCGACGCCCGCCTCGAAGCCCTGGGCGCGCAGCGCTGGGTGGCTCGCGCCGACGCCGACCTCGACATCGACACCGTCGCCACGCCGTGGGTCGCCCAGGTACTGGCCGAAGGCAAGGAAGCGCTCAAGGCACGCAGCGCGCCGCTGGCCACGGTCACCCCGCTCCGTCCGCACCTGGCCGCGCCGGTGGCCTGGACCCGCGAACGCCCGTTCACGGCAGAACTGCTGACCAACCAGCGCGTCACCGGACGCGGTTCGGAAAAGGACATCCGCCACATCGAGCTGTCGCTGGAAGGCGCCGGCCTGGACTACGAGCCGGGCGACGCGCTGGGCGTGATCATCGAAAACCCTTCGGCGCTGGTCGAGGCGATCGTCGCCGAACTCGGCCTCGATGGCGCCACGCCGGTCACCGTCGGCGCGGACACCCTGCCCCTGCGCGACTGGCTGGGCAAGCGCCGCGAAATCACCCGCCTGAGCCGCCCGTTCGTCGCCACGCATGCCGCGCACGCCGGCAGCGATGCGCTGAACCGCCTTCTCGCACCCGACCAGCGCGAAGCGCTGACCGCGCTGATGGCGGACTCGCAGATCATCGACCTGCTGCACGATCATCCGGGCGCGTGGACTGCCGAAGCACTGGTCGAAGCGCTGCGTCCGCTGCAGCCGCGCCTGTACTCGATCGCGTCCAGCCGCAAGGCCGTCGGCGACGAAGCGCATCTCACCGTCGCACATGTCGAATACCAGCGCGGCGACGCCACCCGCTGGGGTGCCGCTTCGCACTTCCTGGCGGCGCGCGAAGAAGGCACGCAGGTGCAGGTCTACATCGAGCACAACGAACGCTTCCGCCTGCCTGCCGATGCCTCGCGCGACATCATCATGATCGGCCCGGGCACGGGCGTCGCGCCGTTCCGTGCCTTCGTGCAGGAGCGCGAGGCGATCGGCGCGACCGGCCGCAACTGGCTGTTCTTCGGCAATCCGCACGCCCGCGAGGATTTCCTCTACCAGGTCGAATGGCAGGACGCGCTGAAGCGCGGCGCGCTGCACCGTCTGGACCTCGCCTTCTCCCGCGACCAGGCCAGCAAGATCTACGTGCAGCACCGCCTGCGCGAACAGGCCCGCGAACTGTACGCCTGGCTCGAGAACGGCGCACACCTCTATGTCTGCGGCGACGCCACGCGCATGGCCAAGGACGTGCATGCCGCGCTGCTGGACGTGATCGCGGTGCAGGGCGGCAAGTCCGCCGAAGACGCCAACGACTACCTCAATGCCCTGCAGGCGCAGGGCCGCTACGCCCGGGACGTGTACTGATATGTCGGCTCATTCCGTCGAAGACATCAAACGGCAGAGCGGTCGCCTGCGCGGCACCCTGGTCGAATCGCTGGGCAACCAGATCACCGGCGCGCTGGCCGAAGACGACCAGACGCTGATCAAGTACCACGGCAGCTACCAGCAGGACGATCGCGACATCCGCGACGAGCGACGCCGGCAGAAACTCGAGCCGGCGTATTCGTTCATGATCCGTACCCGCACCCCGGGTGGCGTGGTCACGCCGGCACAGTGGCTGAAGCTCGATGCCATCGCGACGACCTACGCCGAACGCGGCCTGCGCGTGACCACGCGCCAGGCCTTCCAGTACCACGGCGTGATCAAGGGCGAACTCAAGCCGACGATGCAGGCGATCAACGCCGCGCTGATCGACACCCTCGCCGCCTGCGGCGACGTCAACCGCAACATCGCGGTCGCTGCGAACCCCTACCTCTCGGCGGTCCATACGCAGGTGCAGGCCCAGGCCGAAGCCCTGTCGAAGCACCTGCTGCCGAACAGCCGCGCGTACTACGAAATCTGGCTGGACGAAGAGAAGGTCGCCGGCAGCGGCGAGGAAGAGGAGCCGATCTACGGCGCCGTCTACTTGCCGCGCAAGTTCAAGATCGGTTTCGCGGTGCCGCCGAGCAACGACGTCGACGTGTTCGCGCAGGATCTCGGCTACATCGCGATCATCGAGCAGGCTCCTGATGGAACCAGCAAGCTGGCCGGCTACAACGTCAGCGTCGGCGGCGGCATGGGTGCGACCCACGGCGACCCGGAAACCTATCCGCGCCTGGCGAACGTGATCGGCTTCATCACGCCGGACCAGGTGATCGCGGTCGGCGAAGCCGTCGTCACCACGCAGCGCGACTGGGGCAACCGCGCAGTGCGCAAGCGTGCACGCCTGAAGTACACCATCGACGACCACGGCCTGGACAAGTTCCGCGATGAAGTCGCGAAGCGCGCGGGCATCGTGTTCGAACCGGCACGCGAGTACGCCTTCGACCACAACGCCGACGTCTTCGGCTGGAACCAGGGAGATGACGGGCTGTGGCACCTGACCCTGCGCATCATCGCCGGCCGCATCTGGGACCGTGACGGTGTCGAGCACCTCACCGGCCTGAGGAAAATCGCCGCACTGCTCGACGACGCCGGCGGCAAGAGCGAATTCCGCCTCACCGCGAACCAGAATCTGCTCATCGCCAACCTCGACGCGTCGCAGCGTGAAGCCGTGGATGCGCTGGTACGCGAGTACGCACTCGACACGCATGCCGAAGCGTCCCCGGTCCGCAAGGCAGCGCTGGCCTGCGTCGCGCTGCCGACCTGCGGCCTGGCCATGGCCGAAGCAGAGCGCTACCTGCCGGCGTTCGTCGACCGCATCGAAGCCTTGCTGGCGAAGAACGGCCTCGACGGCGCAGACCTGCACATCCGCCTCAGCGGCTGCCCGAACGGCTGCTCGCGCCCCTACCTGGGCGAGATCGCGCTGGTCGGCAAGGCACCGGGCCGCTACAACCTGATGATCGGCGCCGACCATCGCGGCCAGCGCCTCAACACGCTGTATCGCGAAAACATCGACGAGGCCACCATCCTGGCGACCCTCGATCCGCTGTTCGCCCGCTATGCCGCGGAACGCGGTGCGGACGAGCGTTTCGGCGATTTCCTCGTCCGCGCCGGCGTCGTCGCCGTCGACGACAGCGGCAGCAGGACGCTGCCATTGGAGTTGGTCGCATGAGCCTTCCCGATCCCGTCACTGCCGCCGAGTCGCCGCAGGCGCTGGCCGAACTCAATCGCTGGCTGTCTGCACGCAGCGCGCCCGAGCGCGTCGAATGGGCGCTCGAGCACCTGGCAGGCAATCATGCGCTGTCGTCGAGCTTCGGCGCGCAGGCGGCGGTGGCCCTGCACATGACCACGCAGGTGAAGCCGGACATCCCGGTGATCGTCGTCGACACCGGCTACCTGTTCCCGGAAACCTACCGCTTCATTGATGAGCTGACCGAACGCCTCGATCTCAACCTCAAGGTCTACCGCCCTGAGGTCGGCATCGCGTGGATGGAAGCGCGCCACGGCAAGCTCTGGGAAAAGGGGCTTGAAGGCCTCAAGCACTACAACCAGATCCGCAAGGTCGAGCCGATGCAGCGTGCGCTGCGCGAGCTCGACGTGCGCACCTGGATCGCCGGCCTGCGCCGCAGCCAGTCGAGTTCGCGCGCCGGCGCCGGCTTCCTGGAACTGCGCGACAACCGCTGGAAGCTGCAGCCGATCGTCGACTGGAGCGATTACGACGTCTGGAAGTACCTCGAGTCGAACAACCTGCCCTACCACCCGCTGTGGCACGAAGGCTACGTCTCGATCGGCGACACCCACACCACGCGGCCGCTGGAAGCCGGCATGAGCGAGGAAGACACGCGCTTCTTCGGCCTCAAGCGCGAATGCGGTCTGCACGAAGACTGGGGCACGGAGTCGCTCGCGAAGAGCGCCTGAACGCTTCCATCGATTCAGCCCGGTGAAAACCGGCGCCGATATGCCTGCGGTGTCATGCCGGTGGCGTCCTTGAACATGCGGCTGAGATTCGACTCGCTGCTGAAACCCAGCTCCGCCGCGATGCTGCTGACCGACTCGCGCGTCAGCATGAGCCGCTCACTGACCTGATTGAGCTTCACGCGCCGCGCATAGGTGGCCGCGGGCATGCTGGCCTCGCTCGAAACCTTCCTCGACAACGTCCGTTCGGACATCGCCAGAGGCTCTGCAAGGGCGGCCGTCGTGACCTGCTCCGCAGGCATCGCTTCGACCAGTGCATGCAGTCGCCGCAGCAGTGCACTGCGTTGCTCGATGAGACTCATCGCGCGAAATGCAGGATGCGGTTGCATCGGCCTGGGCAACACCATGAGCCGAACCAGATCTCGAACGACGGCTGGCGGCAGGTGCTCTTCGATCAGCGCCTGCACGATCGCGTAGTGGCCGTTGACGCCACCCGCCGTCATGCATCGCGATGACGAGACGAGATCCTGCTCGCACCGCCATTCGACGACGGGAAAACGCGACTTCATCGCATCGGCCAGCCACCATGTCACGGTCGCCGCTTCGCCATCGAGGCGGCCGCTTGCCGCCAGCAGGGCTGCGCCCGTGCAGTACGCCCAGCAGGACACACGTCGCGGGCAGGCTCGCAGCTTGTCGACGACCGACCGGCGGCGTTCTATCGCGATGTCCACGTCCCGTGGCGATTCCGCCCAGAATCCCGGCACGAGTACGGCATCGAAGGACGCCGGTTCGAATCGCGCCATGCCTTCGAAACGCAGGCCGTGCGCGCCAGGCAGAACATCGCCATCGCCATCGGCCACGACGAAGCGTGGCTCGAACAAGGCCCGCCTCGTGCGGCGGTTGGCCGCATGAAGCATGTCGGCGAACGCGAAGAGACCCGCAGGCATGCATCCGGGAAACAGGAGCAGCGCAATGCGCAGCGGCCCGGGCGTGTCTTCTTTTGAATGAATGATGTCCATTCCGGCCATTGTTGCGGCAAGGCGCGCCTCCGGACAATGCCGGTTCCACATCCAGGCACGCCCCATGCAGATCCTACAGCTCCGCAATGCGACCCTCATCGTCAGCTTCGGGATGCACCGCATCCTCGTCGACCCGATGCTGGCACCGCGCGCGACCTTGCCTCCGCTGAGGGTCCTCGGCGGCCGCCTCCGCAATCCCCTGGTCGATCTGCCGGCCTGCGCCGACGAGGCCCTGTCGGGCGTGACTCACTGCCTCATCACCCATTGCCAGAAAGGACATTTCGACCACCTGGATCGCGCCGGAAAACGCTGGCTGCGCGAACGGAACATCCCGGTGATCTGCACGCCGCACGACGCCGCGCATCTGCGCGCACGCGGGCTGGATGCCCGGCCGCTGCCCACCGATCACGCCCAGCCCTCAGCCTTCCTGGACGGCAGGATCCGTACGGTGCGCTGCACGCACGGGCGTGGCCTGGTCGGCCGGCTCATGGAACACGGCGTCGGCTACCTGATCGAAATGCCGGGCGAACCGAGTCTCTACCTTAGTGGAGACACCCTGCTCACGCCAGACGTCGAAGCGTTCGTCAGAGCGCATCGACCCGACATCAGTGTCGTTCCCGCGGGCGGCGCGAAATTCGACATCGGCAGCGAGATCATCATGGGCGCGCCGGAAGTCATCGATTTCTGCGGCATCACGGCAGGTGTCGTAATCGCCAACCATCTCGAAGCCCTCGGCCATTGCCCGGAAACCCGTGCCGGACTGGCGGACGCCGCGCGCCGCGCCGGGATCGGCGATCGCCTGCGCATCCCGCGCGACGGCGAGCAGATGACCTTCTGACCGGACAGCTGGGCCGGGCCGACTTCGTTGGCGCCAGACAGCAAGACGCCCGGCCAGGCCGGGCGTTTGCCAGTCGAATCACGCGATCAGGACGCTCAACTGGTGATCACCTGGCTCAGGTCGGTCCAGGTCGGCGGCGCCGGCCAGGTGGCCGCCTGGTTGCCGGCGAGGATGCGGCGCAGGTCGTGGCGATCCAGTTGCGGTGCGAGCGAGACCAGCAACTCCACCGTGTAGTCGCGCAGCACGCGCTCGCGCGGCAGCACGGCCCATGCGGTGCATTCGGGGATCGCATCCGGCGCCGGGAACGCCACCAGGTCGGAATCCTGGATCGCACTGACCGCCATCTCGGCGAGCAAGCCGATGCCGATGCCCGCGCGCACATACGTCTTGATCAGATCGGCATCGCGGGCGGTCATCGCCAGTTGCGGTTCGAGGCCGCGTGTCGCGAAGGCACGGCGCAGCGACGAGTCCGGGCGGATCGAGGATTCGTAGCTGACCAGCGGATAGCCGGCGAGGTCGGCCAGGGTCGGGCGCGCACCGGCCTGGGCCAGCGGATGCGAACGCTGCATCAGCACGACGCGCCGCCAGCGGAACAGCGGGATGGCCACGCCGTCGGCAGGCACGTCGCCGGCAGTGCTGATCAGCGCGAGATCGGCCTCGCCGCGGGCCAGCTGAGACAGCACGTCGCCGTCGGCGCTCGGCTGCAGATGGATGCTCAGACGCGGATAGGCCTGGTGGACCTGCGAGATCACCGGCGGCAGCACGAAGCGGGCCTGCGTGTGCGTGGTGGCGATCAGCAGCTGGCCGTGGCCGTCACGACGCTGGTTGGCGGCGAAAGCGCGGATGTTCGAGGCTTCCAGCAGGATCTTGCGCGCATGGGCGAGCACCTGTGCACCGGCTGGCGTGAGTTCTTCCAGGCTCCTTCCCTTGCGGACGAACAGCAGGAATCCCAGCTCGTCCTCCAGTTGCTTGAGTTGTTTCGACAGGCCGGGCTGGGTGGCGTGGACGTGTTCGGCCGCCGAGGTGATGTTGAAACCCGCATCAGCAATTGCGACGAAGTAGCGCAGTTGAACAAGAGTCATGACGGTCTTTCCGGAAGCGAGAGCGAAAGGACAGGAAACCGGGCACCCCCAATGATGCCCCGAAAGCGAATCTCTTTATGCGGATCAAGAGATTTAATTCTGATAACTTATAGAAATAAAACGGTCATCGCACATTCCAAATATTTATATAGCAAGTCACGGCGGTCATTTCCGGCGTTTCCGTCCCGGAATTACGTTGGAGTGCCCGCCTTGCAGTCCGGACCCGGCCCCATGCCTTCCCTTGCCCAGACCACGCCCGTCACGCCGCCCACCGCTCCTGCGGACGCGGCCACGTGCATGGCCGCCGGCAACACGACGGACCTCCAACCCCTCTTCCCGGCCTTCCTGGACCTGCGAGGCCGAGCCGTCCTCGTGGTCGGCGGCGGCACGGTGGCCCTGCGCAAGATCACGGCATTGCTGCCGACTGGCGCCCGGGTCCGGGTTGGATCCCCGGAGCTGATACCCGGAATCGAGGCGATGTCCGCCACGGGCGGCATCGAATACCTGAACGGCCGTTTCGACCCCGCATGGCTGGACGACGCCTGGCTGGTGGTCGCGGCCACCGACGACCCCGTGGTGAACCGTGCCGTGGCCGACGCTGCAGAAGCCCGGCACCTCTGGGTCAACGTCGTCGACGATGCCCCGCTGTGCTCTTTCCAGGTTCCCGCCCGGGTCGAACGCGGCCCCTTGCAGATCGCCATTTCCAGCGGGGGCGGCGCACCGATGCTGGCCCGCCACCTGCGCGAACGCCTGGAAACCGAGATCGACGAATCGATCGGTGCGCTCGGCACTTTGCTGGTCCGTCATCGCCGGCGCATCCGTACGAAAATCGCCGACACCGGCGCACGTCGCCGGTTCTTCGATGGCGTCATGAACAGCGACATCACGACCCTGCTGCGTCGCGGCGACCATGACGGCGCCGAACGCGCCCTGCTGGCGCGCATCGACCAGGCCCGGACCGCACCGGATGCCGGGCGCGTCGCGCTGGTCGGCGCGGGTCCCGGCGATGCCGGCCTGCTGACCCTGCGCGGCCTGCGCCTGCTGAACGAGGCCGACGTCATCCTCCACGACCGACTCGTCAGCGCCGAAGTGCTCGAACTCGCACGCCGCGACGCCGAACGGATCGAAGTCGGCAAGGAATCCGGGCATCACCATGTGCCGCAGGACAAGATCCACGCGCTCATGCTGGAACACGCCCGCGCCGGCAAGCGCGTCGTGCGCCTGAAGGGCGGCGACGCCTTCGTCTTCGGTCGCGGCGGCGAGGAAATCGAGTTCCTGCGCGATCACGGCATCGACTACGAAGTGGTGCCTGGCATCACCGCAGCGCTCGCCTGCGCCGCATACGCCGGCATTCCGCTCACCCACCGCGACCACGCGCAGTCGGTGCGCTTCGTCACCGCGCACAGCAAGGCGGAAAACGACGACCTCGACTGGGCCGGCTTCGCGCGCGAAGGCCAGACACTGGCGTTCTACATGGGCGTGGCCGGGCTCGAACGCGTGCGTGCCCGCCTGCTGGCGCACGGCCGCGCAGGCGCGACGCCATGCGCGCTGGTCGAGAACGGCTCCCGTGCCGAACAGCGCGTCGTGCTGGCCACGCTCGAAACACTGCCCGAAACCGCCCGCGCGCATGATGTGCGCTCGCCCGCGCTGCTGTTCGTCGGCGAAGTCGCCGGCCTGGCCGCGCGCCTGCACTGGTTCGGAGCCGCGCCGATCGGCGCCAACAGCCCTGGCGCCGAGACACCCATCACCCATACCGTCGGACTTGCGGCAGCGGCCTGAGCCGCCCGATTCGCCGGCCCGACCGACTGACCGGCCTTTCCGATTCAGTTTCCCCGTCATCCCTTACGCCGACTTCCCCCAGGACTCTCCATGGCCCTCCACGACAGCATCCTCGACACCATCGGCAACACGCCGATCGTCAAACTGCACCGTCTCGCGCCCAAGCACGTGACGCTCTACGCGAAGGTCGAATCCTTCAACCCCGGCGGCTCGGTCAAGGACCGCCTCGCCCTCGCCATCGTGCTCGACGCCGAGCGCAAGGGCCTGCTGCGCCCGGGCCAGACGATCGTGGAAGCGACCTCGGGCAACACCGGTGTCGCGCTGGCGATGGTCGCCGCTGCTCGCGGCTATCCCTTCGTGGCGATCATGACCGAGACCTTCTCGATCGAACGCCGCAAGCTGATGCGCGCCTATGGCGCCAAGGTCATCCTCACGCCCGCCGCAGAGCGTGGCAGCGGCATGGTGCGCAAGGCCAAGGAGCTCGCCGCGAAGCACGGCTGGTTCCTCGCCCGCCAGTTCGAGAACGAGGCCAACCCGGCCTACCACCGCAGCACGACCGGCCCGGAAATCCTGCGCGATTTCGCCGGCAAGCGCCTCGACTACTTCGTCAGCGGCTGGGGCACCGGCGGCACGATCACCGGTGCCGGCGAAGTGCTGAAGCTCGCACGTCCCGACATCAAGATCATCTCCAGCGAACCGGCCGGCGCGCAGCTGCTCGGCGGCAAGGAGTGGCAGCCGCACAAGATCCAGGGGTGGACGCCGGACTTCCTGCCGGACGTGCTCAGCCGCACGATCGCCGACGAAATCGTGCCGGTCGACGACGTGGTCGCACGCGACACCTCGCGCCGCCTCGCCACCGAGGAGGGCCTGTTCGTCGGCATCTCCGCCGGTGCCACCGCCGCCGCCGCGCTGAAGGTTGCGGAAAGCGCACCGGAAGGCTCGGTGCTGCTGGCCATGCTTCCGGACACCGGCGAGCGTTACCTGTCGACCTTCCTGTTCGAAGGCATCAGCGACGGCTCCGACGACGAGTGGCTGGAATCGCTGGGCTGATTGGTCGATCCCGCGTCAACGACCGAGCCGAAAACGAAACCCCGGGTGCAAGCCCGGGGTTTTCGCTGTCTGGCGCGTCCGCGCTGATGCACGGCAGCCTTCATGCATCGGGCCATGATCGAAGCCAGCTTTCGTCTGCCAGCGCCAGCAGTTCCGCATCCTCGGCCGTGTCGCCATAGGCATGCACCGTGCTGTAGCTGCGCAGCACGTAGCGCTCGCGCACGCGCCTGGCCTTTTCCGCCAGGACGCATTGCGCACCGTCGAAACGGCCGGTCAGCACACCGTCCACGACCTCCAGTTTCGAGCAGATCAGTTCGACGCCCTGCGCGCTGCACCAGTGCGACAGGTAGACATCGAATCCGCCCGAGACCACCACGACGGTGTCGCCGCGCGCCTTGTGCCACGCCAACCGCGCCATCGCCTCCGGGCGCAGCACGGTCGGCAGCACATCGCGCGCGAAGCGTTCGCCGGCGGCTCGATAATCCGCGACGGGCATGCCCCGGAACCCGGCCCGCGCGATCTTCTCGCGGATATTCGAGCCGGAGACCAGCCCGGCCTTGTATCCGAACACCCACGGCGCGAGCAGCGTGCCCCACAGCCGCAGGCGCGCACGCGGCACCGCCATGCGCACGAAGTCCGGCATCGTTTCCCGCGTGGTGATCGTGCCGTCGAAATCGAAGAGGGCGAGGATCACTGGAGGCCGAATTTGAACGGCAGACGCCCCCGCCCTGCATCCCCGGCGCGCAATCGCGCCCGCTTGGTCCAATCGACCGCAGCCTGGTCCAGCGTGGCGTTGCCGCTGGAATGGAGCACCTCCACGTGCGTGACCACCCCGTCCGCGGAATACTCGAGACCCAGTTCGAGCGAACCGCCACGTCGTCCGGTCTCGACGAAGGTACGGATCAGGTCCTTCATCGGAGGACGCTCCACGAAATGCTCGGTCCGGATCTCGGGCAGCTCGGCAACGGACGCGGCAGGCGAATCTTCAACCGCCAGATCAAAGGGCAATCGTCCCTCACCGGCAGCACCCGGCGTCAAGATCGCGGCCTTGCACCACGCGATGATCGCATCATCGACGGCTTGCACGCCCGTCGCGGGATCGAGACGTACCGACTGGACGACGCCGTTCGCGTCATATGCCACGATCGCGACCGCTTTCAGATTGCGGGCGCCAGTCTTTTCGAATGCTTCCTGGATCGGCGCAAAGCCCGGCCGAGCAACGATCATGGCACGAGGCGCTGCCGGAACCGCCGTTGCAGTCGCGTCCATCCGTACGTCGCTGGCAGAAACAAGCGACGCGAACAGGAAAGACAGGCACAACCCCGCCTTCGCGAGCATGGGCATCGATGGATCGATTCTCAAAGCATGCCTCCTGATTGAACCGCGTTTCGCCACGATGTCCTCACCCCCGCCCATACACATCCTCGTAGCGCACGATGTCGTCCTCGCCCAGGTAGTCGCCGGACTGCACTTCGATCAGCTCCAGCATCTCGTCACCCGGGTTTTCGAGGCGATGTTTCGCGCCGATCGGAATGTAGGTCGACTGGTTGGCGAACAGTTCGAACACGTCGTTGTTGCGGGTGACACGTGCCGTACCGCGCACGACGATCCAGTGCTCGGCACGGCGCGCGTGCGACTGCAGGGACAACGCGGCGCCGGGCTTGACCTTGATGCGCTTGACCTGGAAGCCGTCGCCGGCGTCGACCGAGTCGTAACTGCCCCAAGGACGATGCACTTCGCGATGCAGCGCGGCCTGCGAGCGCTGATCCGCCTTGAGCCGCGCGACCACCTGCTTCACTTCCTGCACCCGATCCTTGGACGCGACCAGCACGGCATCGTCGGTCTCGACCACGACGAGGTCGTCGACGCCGACCAGCGCGACGAGACGGCGCGCGTAGGCATAGCTGTTGCGACTGTCGATCGCGATCACGTCGCCGTGGCGCGCGTTGCCGTCGTCGTCCTGTTCGCTGACTTCCCACAATGCGGACCACGAGCCGACGTCGTTCCAGCCGATGTCGACCGGCAGGACCATCGCGGCGTCGGTCTTTTCCATCACCGCGTAGTCGATCGATTCCGACGGCGACGCCGCGAAGGCGTCGCGATCGAGACGGAGGAATTCTCCGCCCTGCGACAGCGCGTCGTGGTCGAGGTGTGCACAGGCGGCACGTGCAGCAGCCAGGATGTCGGGACGGTGGCGACCGAGCTCTTCGAGATAGCGCGACGCGCGAAACAGGAACATGCCGCTGTTCCAGAAATAGCCGCCGTCGTCGAGATAGGCCTGCGCGGTCGCGGCGTCGGGCTTCTCGACGAAGCGCAGCACGCGGCGCACGCCGTCGCCTGCTTCGGGCTGGCTCGCTTCCGCATGGATGTAACCGAACCCGGTCTCGGGCGCCTGCGGCACGATCCCGAAAGTCACCAGCGCACCCGCCTCGGCGGCGGGCGCCGCGGCGGACACCGCGGCCCGGAAGGCATCGACATCGCGGACCACGTGGTCGGACGGCAGCACCAGCAGCAGCGGATCGCCGCCGTCGGCCATGGCCACCAGCGCGGCGGCGGCAATCGCCGGGGCGGTGTTGCGACCTACCGGCTCCAGCACGATCCGCGCGGCCGGGGCACCGATGACCCGCAGTTGCTCGGCCACCAGGAAACGATGCTCCTCGTTGGCCACCACCAGCGGTGCGGCCGAGGTCAGCGGCGCCACCCGGCGCCAGGTGGCCTGGAGCATGGTGTCTTCGGACGCCAGCGCCAGGAACTGCTTGGGGTAGGCCTCTCGCGACAGCGGCCACAGCCGCGTTCCGGACCCGCCCGACAACAACACCGGCTGCACTGACACCATGACGCGCTCCGCGCAAAAGGACGACCCTGCCAGTGTACTCGACGGCCCATCCGCCGCCGTCCCGGGGCGTCCAGGGTGGACGCATGTTGCGGAAATATGGCGCGCGGCCCGGCGGGCTTATACCCTGTCGCACTCATCCAACCCTCCGTGCCGCATGACTCAGTCGTCTTCCTCGATCGCCCCGACCGCACCGACCGCAGACACCGATGCGCGTGCCGCTGCCCGTACCGCCTGGGCACGCGCCGCCACCGGCGACTCGGGACTGGTCCTGGAGCGCGCCTCGATGGACGCCGGTTTCCGCAGCTACTGGCGCGGCCGGACCGGCGAAGGCACGGTGATCGTGATGGACTCGCCGCCGGACAAGGAAGACGTGCGTCCCTGGCTGCACGTCCGTACGCTGATCGCCGCTTCCGGCGTCCGCGTGCCCGACGTACTGGCGGGCGATGAGGATGCCGGCTTCCTGCTGCTGGAAGACCTGGGCCACCACACCTACCTGCACGTGATCGACGCGGACAACGCCGACGCCCTGTTCGACGCCGCCATCGACCAATTGCTCAAGCTGCAGGCGACGCCCGCCCCGGCCGGCTTCCCGGCCTACGACGAGGAACTGCTGGCGCGCGAGCTGCGCCTGTTCGACGAATGGTTCCTCGGCCGCCACCTCGGCATCACGCTCGATTGTGGCGACCTGGAGCAGCTCGAACTGGTCTATCGTCGCCTGATCGATGCAGCACTCGCCCAGCCGAAGGTCCTGGTTCACCGCGACTTCATGCCGCGCAACCTCATGCCGATCAGCGGCACGGGCCCGGCGGTGCTGGATTTCCAGGACGCGGTCGTCGGTCCGATCGCCTACGACCCGATCTGCCTGTTCAAGGACGCCTTCCTCAGCTGGCCCGAACACCGCGTCGACACCTGGCTGGACCGCTATCACGCACGCGCGCTCGACGCAGGCCTGCCGGTCCCGCCGCTGGCGCAGTTCCGTCGCGACGCCGACTGGATCGGCATGCATCGCCACCTCAAGGTGATCGGCATCTTCGCGCGCCTCAACCACCGCGACCACAAGCCCAAGTACGTGGCCGACGTCGCGCGCTTCTTCGCCTACCTCGACGGCGTGCTGCCGAAGTACCCGGAGTTGGCGCCGCTGGCCGACCTGATCGCGCGCCACGTGAAGCCCGCGCTGGCCGCGGCATGATGGCCGCGCGATGAAAGCCCTGATCTTCGGCGCCGGTCTCGGCGAGCGCATGCGCCCGCTGACCGACACCACGCCCAAGCCGCTGCTGCCGGTCGCCGGCAAGCCATTGATCGTGTGGCATCTGGAAAAACTCGCGGCCATCGGCATCCGCGATGTCGTGGTGAACACGTCCTGGCTGGCGGATCGCTTTCCGGCCGTGCTCGGCGACGGTCGCGAATGGGGCCTGCGCCTGCACTACTGCTACGAAGGTCCGACCCCCCTGGAAACCGGCGGCGGCGTGTGGAACGCGCTGACGCTGCTGGAATACAACGACATGTCCACGCCATTCATCGCAGTGAACGGCGACATCTGGACCGACTACGACTTCGCGCGGCTGCCGCGCGACATCGACGACGACGCACACCTGGTGCTGGTCGACAATCCTGATCACCACCCCAAGGGCGACTTCGCGCTGCAGCCTGACGGCTATGTCGCGCCGGACGGCGCCTCGCGCCTCACCTTCGCCGGCATCGGCGTCTATCGCGCCCGCCTGTTCGACCAGTGGCTCGACGTGATCGGCGAAAACCCGGAATCCACTGCCTCGCCGCCCCGGTTCAAGCTCGCCCCGCTGTTGCGCGCCGCGATGCTGCGCGGCCGGGTGCGCGGCGAACACCATCGAGGCCGCTGGATGGATGTCGGCACGCCGGAACGGCTCGCGGAGATCGATCGGCAGGTGCGCGCCTCGCAGGCTTGATTCGCCTGCCACCTGACACCGGGAGGAATCAAGGGTCGATCACATGAAGTCGCCACGATGGCGATTCCGCGGAACAGCGCATCGAGGTCGAGAATTCGGACAGATAGCTGTAACCATTCCCCCGAGTGGACAATTCGAACAGGAACGATGAAAGCTCGCAAAGGACTTCCGAAGAACCCATCATCCGCAGGATGTCACGGGCATTCCACGCATCCATCGAAAAATATTCATCGCGCGCGTTCTGCAAGGACGTGAAAAGCTCTGGCATTCCCTCGTCCAGCGAGATTTCGATGATCACGTTCGAGTCGCTTCGCAACACCACGGGTTTTTCCGAAGTCGTCGCCTCGGCAACGTGCGCCGAAAACGCCACGTAGTCTTCAGGCTTTCCGAAAAGCACGAAATCGTCGATCAATCCATTGGAGCGGAACAATTGGCGAAGTTCGATCTTCAACATGACATTTCTGATTTTTGCTCCGAAGCGAGAGCGAGCATCGCATCAACCGGGAGTATTCTTGCCAATCTGGAATCAGCGCGTGCGACCCCCAGCCTGTACTGCGATTCGGCATCGCCTTCCATCGCGGATGCATGCAGCGCCTTGGTCTCGCTCGACAACCTGTCATCCGCGATCGCTTGCGACGAGAGGAAAAAGAAGCCACCAGCATTGCAACGAGCTTCAACATGTCGATTCTCCTGAACCCGGCGGAGTGCCGCATCAAGGCTTCGCCACGCCCCGATCAAACCACATGCGATTTTCGACTCAACACGCTTCCGGCAGCAGATGCCTCTGGTAAAACCGCAGATAGCGCGTGTTCGCCTGGGCCGAGGTCAAATGCGCGTACTTGATGCGATCAGGCTTGGATTGCCATTTTCCAGTACCGGAAAAGCACTGGAATTCGACATGCTGGGCTTCGACGCTGACCACGCGGCCGATCGAAAGCTGGGGTTCCGGCCCCAACTCCTGCTCGAGGGCAAGGAACGGATGGCTTCCGGCAAGCTGTTCGATCAATGCCCGCCAGGTTTCCAGCGCAAGCGGGCTCGGCGCCTGTGAGCCGGGCACGATGCCCTCCCGCTTCATGAGCGACTCCTGGAATGCGTCCGTCGCGGTGCACTTGACTTCGGTGATGTCCGAACGCCTGAGCACGAGGATGCCATCGACCTGGAAGTCATACACATGCTCGAGCGCGAGCAGCGCCTCGGAAAGACCGACCAGGAAGCCCTGCACACCATAGTCGTCGATATCCTGACGCCGGACCGAAACCAGCTTTCGCCCTCGGAGATGCGTGGATGGAATGGACATGCCGCGCGCCTCCCGACGCCTGAGCGGTTCGAAGATCAAGGATACGTTGGATCGATTGAATGGCGTCGCATCAGAAATGGATGCATTGCGAATCCGGCAGCCGCGACAGCGCGTCTTCGAGCGCCTCCGTGACCATCGAATAGACTGCCCGTGTTTCGGCAGGCTGGACATCATCGCGCACTGCCAGGCACGTCCAGGAGGTCGAATGCCGACGCCCCCGATAGCGGATGTCCAGCACGTACTCCGGACAAGGCGAGATGACTTCCACGACATCCTCATCGCTTCTTGCGGGAGACAGCGTCGCCGGAAGCGAGAAGAAGCCCGAATCCGCCGCCGTTCGACCGATCGCATCCAGTCGTTCCGGCGAAAGTTCGACACGCACTTTCACATCTTCGATGCCGCACATCCTGCGGGACAGCAGGCCTGAATCGCTCGAATACCGATCATGATGTCCCATCCTCACCGCCACGACAGTGGCATCACGCTTCGGAGGATTGACTGCGCATGCCGCAAGCATGGCGCAAGCTGCGATGGCCGACAGCCGTGCAGGGGACACGCGCGCGGAACCCGCGATGTACGGCTTCGCGTGTCTGTCCGGTGATGGCGATGACTCAGGACATCGGAGCATGGATGCTACAACCGCTGCTGCCGATCGTGCAAAGAGCGCCTCGCCTCATCAAGAAAAGGGCGCAATTTCCTTGCCAGACCGACTTGGCCGCAGTGCTCCAGGAAACAGGTTGCCGCAGCATTTTCGCGGTCTCCGCCAGCCGACACCTCTTCGTTGAGCAGACTGGCAAGTGCAGACCATTGCTTGTCAGTCGCAGCGAGGCCGCTGACGAACGGCAGAAATGACTGGCAGACGGAATGGAGCGAGAGAACAGGGAACGTGGAACCCTCCGTGTCCGCAAGCCATTCGGCGGAGAACCCCGGAAATATCTCCGACAAGCGGTTGACCAACACATTCGCAGAAAGATCTTCCATGCGTGACTCACGACTGGATTGTGCCGACCCGCGAACCAGGTTCACCTCGGGTGAACTGCTGCACAGCATCCGGCCCTCCCAATGAAGCAAGCTCTTCTGTGCCAGCAATGAACCCGATGACTTCATCGCCGGATGCGTGTGACTTCAAACGTTCAACAGCGAAAATCTCGACGATTGGCCAAACTACCATCTCATCGAGGTGATTCCGATACGCGTGAGGCGGTTCGCTGCGGAGCGCAGCCACGACATCGGCCGCGTCACACAGATTGAAGTAGCGTACCTGGAAGTCGACAGAGCCCGTCGACACCCCGTTGACCTGGCATTGATACGCGACGATTGCGAGCCATCTGTTCATGTGACCTGCCTTACGGGCAATGCAAGTTTCTTCAACGACAGGAGACGAACCATCGGCCTTTCGTCACACTCACCCCCCGAGCACCTGCCGCAGGAACGGCACCGTCAGCCGCCGCTGCGCCGCGAGCGATTCGCGATCGAGACGATCCAGCAATACCGTCAACGTGACCAGGTCGCGATCGACGCGTTTGAGCAGCCAGTCGATGGCCGCATCGTCGAGCTGCAGGCCGCGGCGGTGCGCGCGCAGGCGAAGCACGTCGGCACGGCCGGCATCGTCCAGCGGCTCCAGTGCGATGCGTGCGCACTGCGACAGGCGCGAACGCAGGTCCGGCAAGGTCAGCGGCAAGGCATCGGGCATCACGCGCGCGGCGTACAGCATGCGTCGCCCTGCGTCATGGGCGCGATTGTGCGCATCGAACAGCGCGATTTCGTCCTCGCGGTCCCCCGCGACCAGATCGATGCCATCGAGGGCGACAAGATCCGCCTGCTCGAGCGCATCGAGCGCATCGCGCAAACGGCCCGCAGCGGCAAGCATCGGCAGATAGGCGACGCGACGACCTGCCTGCTCTGCTTCGGCGCAGGCGGCCAGCAGGAGATGGCTCTTCCCGGTCGCAACGGCACCGGCGACGTACACGCTGCTGCCTTCGCCACGCGCGAGCGCGCGCAGCTGCTCGAGCGCGCCATCAGGCGCGGCCACGAACGTTTCGAATCGCTGATCGGGTGGAAAACGCAGCGCCAGCGGCAGTTGCGCGGAGGCGGTGCGGGACTTCGGGTCACTCACGCAGGATCACTCGCGCAGGTTCGCTCACGCGGGATTCGCCGGGCCGGACGTATCATCGGTGTCGTGCGGACGCGCGTGATGCGTACCGGCGACTTCGATCCTGGACGCGGTGGCGCCCTCGCCCAGATAGAAACGGCTCGCCGTGTACCGGCCGTGCGCATGACGGATCAGCACATTCGCCACGGCCGCGACAGGCAAGGCCAGCAGCATGCCGAGGAAGCCGAACAGCGTGCCGCCGGCCATCACCGCGAACACCACGGTCACCGGGCTGAGGCCGACGCGGTCGCCCACCAGTTTCGGCGTGAGGACGTAGCTTTCGAGCAGCTGGCCGACGCCCCACACCGCGAGCACGCCGACGATGTGCTGCCAGTCGCCGAACTGCACCAGTGCAGCGATGACGCCACCCACGAGGACCGTCGTTGGCCCGATGTACGGGATGAACGTGAGCAGGCCGCCGAGGATGCCGATCAGGACACCCACTTCCAGACCCACCAGCCACAGGCCCAATGCGTAGAACACGCCCATGGCCAGCATCACCATGAACTGTCCGCGCAGGAAACTGCCCAGCACGGCGTCGGATTCCTTCGCCAGAATGGCGACCATTTCGACACGATCGCGCGGCACGAGCGCCGCGGCACGCTGCACGAGCAGGTCCCAGTCGCGCAGGAAGAAGAACGTGAGGAACGGGATCAGCACGAGGTTGGCGACCCAGCCGAGCACGGTGAAACCCGATTGCGTCACCAGGCCGAGCACCTGCGTGGCGATGCCGCTGGCCCCCTTCCAGTTGCGCTTGAGCATGTCCAGCATGTAGTCCGGATCGAGCCAGGTCATCACATCCATGCCCGTCTTCGCCTGCAGCCACGGCAGGCCGGTGCGCACCACCCATTCGAAGTAGATCGGAATCGAGCGCGCCAGCACTTCCACCTGACTCTGCACGAGCGGTATCAGCACCAGCACCAGCAGGACGAGCACCAGAAGCATCACACCGAACACGAGTCCGACCGCGCTGTTGCGGGAGAAGCCTCGCTTTTCCAGGCGATCGACCACCGGATCGCCCAGCCAGGCCAGCAGCAGCGATGCCGCGAACGGGGTGAGGACCGGCGTCAACACCCAGATCAAGGCTCCGGCGGCCAGGAACACCAGTGCCCATTGGAGGCGACGGAAGAACCGGGCGATGTCCTCCACCGGCCCCTGTCCGGGCGGCAGACCCGCTCCCTGCCCCGGCCCCGGGACTCCCGCTGGTGTCGATTCCGTCGTCATTTCAATCCTCAGCGCAGGTCGAAGGTCGGCACGGCCGGCGTCGCCGTGGTGGCCTCACCGTCTTCGGCGCCGGCAGCCGGTTCGCTGCCGACCAGGATGCCGCGTCCCTGGATCATGCGGCGGAAGCCCGGGAGGCCGCTCACCAGGTCGAGCTCGAGCAGCAGCCCATCGGGGCTCGCGCTGATCGGCCGGATCTTGCGCACCACGGAGATTTCCTGCAGGTGCGACATCAGGCGGATGTAGTCGTCGGCGCTGTCGATGCCGGTAATCTGCACGCGGTAGCTGCCCGCAGGGCCCGCGCCGCCGCTCTGCCGCGCGTAGCGGCGGATCAGGGCATCGGCTGCGCCATCGGCACCCGCGGCCATCGCGCGACGGGCATCGCCTTCCTCGCTGGACCACTTCGAGAGTACGCGACCGCTGTCGACGAAGACCCAGTCGGCCTTCCAGCCGGCGCCCTTGCGATAGAGCTTGCCGATGAGCTGCATCGGCGGGCTGTAGCGCGCGGACAGCCGCGAAATCGCGCCGCTGTCGCCACGCCAGATGGCGCCGACGGCCGCCAGTTCCGCGGCACTGCCGGTGGGCAGGCCGAGGCGGTAGCCGCGCTCGATGGCACGGTCGAGGATGGAGCGGGCGGCGTTGCTCTGGTTCAGGCCGACCAGACGCGGGCCCTTGCCGTCATCGATCGCCAGCCACAACACCGGCTTGGGGCGCGGCTGCGGCCACACCGGCAGGCCCAGCGCAGAAATCACGCCTTCGACCTTGGCCTGGTCGAAGCGCACGATCAGCGTCGTACGGAAGGTCGGCGCGCCTGTCGCGGACACGCCCTGGTCCTGGCGGTAGTCGTAGCTGGACACGTAGTCCTTGGCGCGGCGCAGCTCCTGGCCGACACCGGGGCGCGCCGTGGCCGCACGGTCGCCGCTGATCTTGGCCAGCACCTGCGCCAGCGCGCGGGCGAAGCCGTTGTTGCGCTCGGTGTCGGTCTGGCTGTTCACCGGGACCTCGGCTTCGAACACGCCGCTGGCCCCGGCACGATCGCCTTCGACCCGCTGCGCCAGTGCCGGCAATGCCGCCAGCAAGCCCATGGCGAGGCACAGCCCCGCGATCCCGCGCACCATCCACCACCTCGACTGCCGCATCGTATTTCGTCCCGGACGTTGGCCAACGCCGGAAATGGTGCCACAACTGCCCCGCTCCATGCCCCGACGAACGGCGCACCGGCGTCACCGACATAGGCCCAGCCCGCCCCCAGCCGGTACAATGGCGGTTTCCCGCGCCCGCAGCCTCCGCCGTGACCCAGACCCCCTCCGCTCCCACCGCCCTGACCTACCGCGACGCCGGCGTCGACATCGACGCGGGCAATGAAGTCGTCGAACGCATCAAGCCCCTGGTCAAGCGCAGCTTCCGCCCCGAAGTCATGGGCGGTCTCGGCGGGTTCGGTGCGATGTTCGACCTTTCCGCGAAGTACAAGGAACCGGTGCTGGTCTCGGGCACCGACGGCGTCGGCACCAAGCTCAAGCTGGCGCAGCAGCTCAACCGCCACGACACCATCGGCATCGACCTCGTGGCGATGTGCGTGAACGACGTGCTGGTCCAGGGCGCCGAGCCGCTGTTCTTCCTCGACTATTTCGCCACGGGCAAGCTCGACGTCGACACCACGGTGTCGGTCGTCGGCGGCATCGCGAAGGGCTGCGAACTGTCCGGCTGCGCCCTGATCGGCGGCGAAACCGCCGAAATGCCCGACATGTACCCGCCGGGCGAATACGACCTCGCCGGCTTCTGCGTCGCCGGCGTCGAGAAGTCCAAGATCCTCGACGGCGCCAAGGTGCGCGAAGGCGACGTGCTGATCGGGATCGCGTCCAGCGGCCCGCATTCGAACGGCTACTCGCTGATCCGCCGCATCTACGACCGTGCCGGCCGCCCGGCCGACCACGACCTCGGCGACGGCACGACGCTGGTCGATGCGCTGATGGCGCCGACCCGGCTGTACGTCAAACCCATTCTGGAACTGCTGGGCGGCGCGCACGGCGGCGACATCCACGCGATGGCGCACATCACCGGCGGCGGCCTGACCGAAAACATCATCCGCGTCGTCCCCGACGGCCTGGGCCTGGACATCGACGCATCCTCCTGGACGTTCCCGCCCGTGTTCCAGTGGCTGCAGCGCGAAGGCAACGTGCCGAGCGAAGAGATGTGGCGCACCTTCAACTGCGGCATCGGCTTCGTGCTGATCGTTCCGCAGGCTGCCGTCGATGCCGTCGGCACCGAACTCGACCGCCTCGAACTGCCGCACTGGACGATCGGCAAGGTCGTCGCCGCCGGCGACGGCGAGCGCGTCCGCATCGGCTGATCGCGGGTTTGGCCAGCACGAAGCGCATCGCTTTCGCGTCCACCCTCGCGGTGTTCGCGATCACCTGGATCGAACCGCTCTGGCCGCTCGAGCAGGCCTTGCATGGCTCGCTCACCGTCGTCGGCCTGATCTGGCTTGTCCTGCACGACCGTCGCTGGTCGATGCGCACTGGCGACTACATCGCGATCTGCGCCTTCATCGCGATCCACTGCGTCGCAGCCCGCTGGCTGTACTCGAACGTGCCCTACGACGCGTGGTTCCGTGCCGTGTTCGACTGGTCGCCGCAGTTAGCATTCGGCTGGGAACGCAACCATTTCGACCGGCTCATCCACCTGCTGTTCGGGCTGTGTTTCACGACTGCACTGGCCTCGCATGCGCGCCAGCGGTGGCCGATCGGCCCAGGCCATGCCCATCTGCTCGCAGTGCTGTCCATCATGGCCGCCAGCCTGCTGTACGAGTGGCTGGAATGGGCCATCGCGCTACTGCTGTCGCCTGAGCAGGCCGAGGCCTACAACGGACAACAGGGCGACATGTGGGATGCACACATGGACATGCTGCTTGCCACCCTCGGCGCGATCGCGACCTGGCCCTGGCGTGATCGGATGCCATCCCTCGGCCATCCGCGTCAGAAGAGTCCACGATGAGCGCGCCCTTTCGCATCGCCGTCCTCGCCTCCGGCACCGGCACGAACCTGCAGGCGCTGATCGACGCCATCTCGGCGGGTGATCTCGCCGTGGAGATCGCCGGGGTCTTCTCCGACAAGGCCAAGGCCTTCGCGCTGGAGCGCGCGCGCGGGGCAGGAATCGCGACCACGGTCGTCCCACCGAAGCGTTTCGCCACGCGCGAGGCGCACGACGAGGCATTCTTCGCCGCCGTCGACGGCGCCAGTGCCGACCTGATCGTCTGCGCCGGCTACATGCGGATCATCACGGCGGCACAGATCGAGCGCCGACCGAACCGCATGATCAACCTGCATCCCTCGCTGCTGCCCGCCTTCAAGGGCCTGCACACGCACCAGCAGGCGCTGGACGCGGGGGCCATCGAGCACGGGGCGAGCGTCCACATCGTCACCGCAGACCTCGACGACGGCCCGGTGCTGGCCCAGGCCCGCGTGCCGGTCCTGCCTGGCGACACTGCCGGCACCCTCGCCGCCCGCGTCCAAGCCGTCGAGCATCCGCTGCTGGTCGAAACCGTCCGCATGCTCGCCGAGGGACACCTGCGGCTTGCGCCCGACGGCCCGCACCTGAATGGCGCGCCCTTGCCTGCCCCCCTTCAGCTGGGAGCCAACCGGCGGCTTGCATGATCCCGGCCGTCATGCGCCCATTCGCCGCCATCGCCCTCTTGCTCGCCCTCGCCGGCCCTTGCGCCGCGCAGGACGCCGCCGCCAGTTCGGCGAATGGCTCGCTGCAGGAGCCGGCGAACACATCGCAGCCACTGGAGCCCTTCTCCGCCCGCTACCACGCCCTCCATCGCGGCAAAGCGGCCGGCAGCGCGACGCTGAAGGTCGTCCGCCAGGCCCCTCCGCGCTGGCGCGTGGATCTCGGCATCGAAGGGGAGAAAGGCATGGCCGGTGTGCTCGGACTCAACGTCCAGCAGAGCACGGTGTTCGAGACCGACGCCGCAGGCTACCGGCCGATCAGCCAGAGCACCGTGCGCAAGGGTCTGCTGATGGGCCGTACCAGCACTGGCACCTACGACTGGTCCCGGGGCACCGCGCAATGGCGCGGCGACCTCAAGAAACGCCACCAACAGCCCGTGCCCCTGCAGACGGGCGACATGAGCGGCCTGCTGATCAATCTCGCGATCATTCGCGACGCCCGCCCCGGCGCCATCCTGCGCTATCGTTTCGTCGAAGGCGGGCGCGTCCGCGACCACATCTACCAGGTGGCGAGCGCGAGCGAAGCCGTCACGATCGGCGAGATCAGCTACGAAGTCCTGCGCGTCGCACGCACCAACGGCGGCAACGACGACACCGTCGTCTGGGTCGCCGCAGGCGTCCCGACGCCGGTCCGCATCCTGCAACGCGAAGACGGCGAAGATGCCGTCGACCTGCAACTCATCGAGTACGAAGGAACCCCCTGATGTCGCGTCTTGCCCCCTCGCTCTATGCACGTCCGCTCGCCGCGCTCGTCCTGGTTGCCGGCACGCTGGCCGGCACGTACGCCATGCCGGCGCGCGCGCTCGAACCTTTCACCGCCGACTACGAAGCCAACTACATGGGCCTGTCGGCCACCGGCCACATGAGCATCGAGCCGCAGGGCGGCAACCAGTGGAAATACACGCTGAAGATCGCGAACAAGGTGGCCCAGCTCACGCAGACCACCGTGTTCGAGGACAGGAATGGCGACCTGCGGCCGCTGACCGGCACCGACGCTTCGCTGCTGCTGATCAAGAAGATCCGTCGCAATGCGGTGTACGACTGGGCTGCAGGTGAAGCACGCTGGACCGGCGACGTGAAACCGGAGCGAGCTGGCCCCGTGGCGCTGCAGGCAGGCGATGTCGACGGCCTGCTGCTCAATCTCGCGATTGCGCGCGACGCCAATGCGGGCAAGCCACTGCGCTACCGCCTGGTCGACGAGGGTCGCGCGAAACCGATGAACTTCACCGTCGCTGGCAAGGACACCGTCAACGTCGGCGGCAAACCGCGCCCGGCCACGCGCCTCGTCGCCAGCAGCGGCAACAAGCAGATGTTGATCTGGGTGGTCGAGGGCCTTGCCCTGCCGGCCCGCATCCTGCAACGCAAGGATGGCAAGGACGACATCGACCTGCGCATCACCAACGTGCGCTGAGGCCCCTGCATCGAACGCGTCAGGCGATCCCGCTGGGCGGGCATCCCTGACGCGTCATTCGTCTCCGATCGCCGCCGGGTCTCGGGACGGCTCCTGATCGCCCAGTCGTGCCGAATCGGCCGCAGACGCGGACTGACGCGATGAAGGGCGCCCGGTCATCTGCGGAGTCGGCCCGCCACGCGCGGCCTCCGCAAGTTCGCAGCCCATGCCGGGGCGCAGGCCGGTGATCGCGAGAACAGTCAGCACCTCGCCATCGCTGCCGCGATCGATCTCGCCGGTCACTTCGCCATACCAGAAGCCCTGCGGCACCGGCCGCGCGCGCAACTGCGCCACAGCCTTCACGCGCTCCGCGTCGCGGAGCGGGTATGCCTTCGCGCCACGCTCGCATCCACGGAGCGTCGCTTCGCCGTCCTGCAACTCGATCGTGCCGCGAAAGGTTTCCATCGCGTGCGCTTGACCTGCAGACAGCAGCAGCGACACCGCGGTGATCGAGAAAACACACGCCGACTTGCCCATTTCGAGATCCTCCTGATCGCTCTTGGAAACGGAGTGGACCGACTTCGGCCAGGCGCGCGACTCAGTCGATCCTGCGGATCTTCGCGCCCAGGCCCGACAATTTGGCCTCGATGCGCTCATAGCCGCGATCGAGGTGGTAGATGCGGTCGATCGTGGTGTCACCTTCCGACACCAACCCCGCCAGGATCAGCGAGGCCGATGCGCGCAGGTCCGTGGCCATGACCGGCGCGCCGCTGAGCTGCGGCAGGCCACGGACGATGGCGGTGTGGCCGTCGATGCGGATGTCCGCGCCCAGGCGCTGCAATTCCTGCACGTGCATGAAGCGGTTTTCGAAGATGGTCTCGCTGATGATGCCCACGCCGTCGGCGACGCAGTTCAGCGCCATGAACTGCGCCTGCATGTCCGTCGGAAAGCCCGGGTGCGGCGCGGTGCTGATGTTCACGGCCTTCGGTCGCTTGCCGTGCATGTCGAGCGTGATGCTGTCGCCGTCTTCGGTGATCTCGGCGCCGGCCTCGACCAGTTTGTCGATCACGGCATCCAGCGTATCCGGGCGCGCCGCGCGGCAGACGATGCGACCGCCCGTCATCGCCGCGGCGACGAGGAAGGTGCCGGTTTCGATGCGATCGGCGACGACATCGTGACGCCCGCCGCCCAGCGAATCCACGCCGTGGACGGTGATGCGGTTGCTGCCGGCGCCTTCGATCTTCGCGCCCATCGCGATCAGGCAGTCGGCCAGGTCGACGATCTCCGGCTCCATCGCCGCGTTCTCCAGCACGCTGGTGCCTTCGGCCAAGGTCGCGGCCATCAGCACGTTTTCGGTGGCGCCAACGCTGACCATGTCGAACACCACGCGCCCGCCTTTCAAGCGGTCGGCTTTCGCCTTGATGAAGCCGTGCTCGACGCTGACTTCCGCACCCAGCGCCTGCATGCCCTTGATGTGCTGGTCGACCGGGCGCGAACCGATCGCGCAACCGCCCGGCAGCGACACTTCCGCCGCGCCGTAGCGGGCCAGCAGCGGCCCCAGCACCAGCACCGAGGCACGCATCGTCTTCACCAGTTCGTACGGCGCGACATGGCTGTGCACGGTGCGCGCATCGACGCGGACGTGGCCGTTGTCGACGTCGTGATCGACGGTGGCGCCGAGTTCGCGCAGCACTTTGATCGTGGTCACCACATCATGGAGATGCGGGACGTTGCCGATGTCGACTGGCGCGTCGCCGAGCAGCGTGGCGCACAGGATCGGCAAAACGGCGTTCTTGGCGCCGGAGATCCGGACCTCGCCTTCGAGCGGCACGCCGCCGGTGACTACGATTTTCTGCATGGGTGTGTTCGGAAGATGGACGTGGGGGAATGACGGGCTGCGATGCGTCGATCAGGCGCCGGCTTCGGCTGGCGTCACGGTCTTGAGCGCCAGGGCGTGGATCGCGCCGCCCATCAGGTCGCCGAGGGTCGCATAGACCATGCGGTGGCGGGCCAGCGGCAGCTTGCCCTGGAAGGCCTCGCAGATGACCAGCGCCTCGAAATGCACGCCGTCGTCGCCTTGGACGTGGGCGCGGGCGCCGGGCAGGCCCTGTTCGATGAGCTGGCGGATGGTGTCGGGGGTCATGGGTGGGGCACCGGAAGGTTCGGGAGGCGGAGCCGCAGCGGCCGGGGCCGGCATCGCGCGGGCAACGTCCTCGATTCGGAGGGGAAGACCGGCATTCATCGCCCGTGCGGGCAAACCTGAACGCGGGTGCGTAGAATTGGCCGACTAGCGTAACGGAAAGCCGCCGGCTCCCCAATGGCGAACGCCACACCATCCACATCGCCCGCGGCTGCTTTCGACGGCACGGCGCTCGACGACGACGCACTCGCCGCCAGCGGCAGGCGGGTGTTCGAGGTCGAACGCGACGGGCTCGCGGCGGTCTCCGCCCGCATCGACGGCCAGTTCTCGGCTGCCTGCCGGGCGATGCTGGCCTGTCCTGGCCGCATCGTCTGCCTCGGCATGGGCAAGTCCGGCCATGTGGCGCGCAAGATCGCCGCCACCCTCGCCTCCACCGGCACCCCGGCCTTCTACGTCCATCCCGGTGAAGCCGGGCATGGCGACCTGGGCATGATCACCGATCGCGACGTGGTCCTGGCCCTGTCCTACTCCGGCGAATCCGACGAAATCCTCATGCTGCTGCCGGTGCTCAAGCGCCAGGGCAACACGTTGATCGCGATGACCGGCCGCGCCCAATCGACCCTCGCCCGTGAGTCGGACCTGCACCTGGACGTCAGCGTGCCGGCCGAGGCCTGTCCGCTCGCACTCGCGCCGACGGCCAGCACCACCGCCTCGCTGGCCATGGGCGACGCCCTCGCCGTGGCCCTGCTGGAAGCCCGCGGCTTCACGTCCGACGACTTCGCGCGCTCGCACCCCGCCGGTGCCCTGGGCCGCCGCCTGCTGCTGCATATCGCCGACGTGATGCACGCCGGCGACGAGATCCCGGCCGTCGGCCCGGACGCCACCCTCGGCGACGCCCTGCTGGAAATGAGCCGCAAGCGGCTGGGCATGACCGCCGTGGTGGACGCCGATCGCCGCCTGCTGGGCCTCTACACGGACGGCGACCTGCGCCGCTCGCTGGCCGACCCCGCAACCGACGTGCACAGCACGCGGATCGAACACCTCATGACCCGCACGCCGGTGACGATCGACGCCGATGCGCTGGCCGTGGAAGCTGCGCAGCTGATGGAAACCCGCAAGATCAACGCACTGCTCGTGATCGACGGCGAACGCCGCGTGGTCGGCGCACTGAACATCCACGACCTGCTCCGCGCGCGGGTGGTGTGAACATGGGGAACGCGACGATCGACGCTTCGATGGACAGCCTCCCCCTCGCCCGCCGTGCCGCCGGCGACCACGCCCTGATGGCCCGCGCCGGCAACATCCGCCTGGTCTGTTTCGATGTCGACGGCACGCTCACCGACGGCCGCCTGACCCTGGATTCCGACGGTCGAGAAACCAAGAGTTTCCATGTGCACGACGGCCAGGGCATCGTGCTGCTGCGCCAGCACGGGATCGAGGTTGCATTCATCACCGCGCGAAACAGCCCCGTCGCCGAACGGCGCGCGCGGGAACTGGGCGTGCGCTGCCACATCGGCGTGAAGGACAAGCTCGCCTGCGTGCACGCGCTGTGCGCGGAGCTGGGCATCGACATCGGACTCGCCTGCTTCATGGGCGATGACCTGCCCGACCTGCCGGCGATGCGCGCCGTCGGCCTGTCGGTCGCACCCGGCAATGCGCATGCACTGACTGCAGCCGGGGCCGAACTGCTGACCGTGGCCAAGGCCGGCAAGGGCGCCGCGCGCGAGCTGTGCGATCTGCTGCTCGCCGCGCAGGGCCGGATCGACGATCCGCTGCCGCCCACCGTGCGCGGGGAGGTGTCGTGAGCTGGCGCGCGATCGCGATCCTGCTGCTGTCGCTCGGCGCGCTGGCCGCGGGCTGGGCCGTGTGGCGCCAGCAACGGCCGGTGGCCCAGGTACGTGTCGCCGACAACCGCCCCGACTATGTCCTGCACGATTTCGAGCTGACCGCGCTGAACGGGGAAGGCAAGGAATCGTTCACCCTGCGTGCCCCGCGCCTTGAACGCCGGCCAGACGACGCCACCATGTCCCTGGCGACACCGCTGTTCCTGATTCCGAATGCGGAAGGCCAGCATTGGGAAATCCGCTCGAAGCAGGGCTGGGTCAGTGCCGACCAGGAGGAAATCCGTCTCTCCGGCGAGGTCAAGGCCAACAGCCCGGCCGCGACGGTGCGACCGGTGACGATGAATACCGAGACCCTGCGGGTGTATCCACGCAGGAACCATGCCGAAACCGACGACGTGATGACCATCGTCCAGCCCGGCTCTATACTCAGTGGGCGCGGCTTTGCGGTGTCCACGGCCACGAAAAAATACGTGTTCCGATCCGAGGTCAATACCCGCTATGTCCCAGCCCGTCGCTAAGACCCACGCTTCCTTCGTCGCGCGCAGAGCCCTGCTCTCGGCGCTGGTCGTCGTCGCCGTCACGCTGCCTGCGGCCGCCTGGGCGCGCGGCACCGATCGCAACCAGCCGATGGACATCAAGGCCGGCCGTCAGGAAGGCACCCTCGACGGCAACAGCGTGAACGTGCTGTCCGGCGGCGTGACCATCTCCCAGGGCACGCTCGACATCCAGGCCGCGCGCGCCGACATCCACCAGCGCGGCGGCGACGTCGTCCGTGCCGTGCTCACCGGCAGCCAGGCCCAGCTCAAGCAGCAGATGGACGACGGCACCTGGATGACCGCGAAAGCCGACCGCATCGACTACGACATGGGCACCGACGTGATCGTGCTCACCGGCAACTACACCGTCAGCACTGCGCGCGGCAGCACCAGCGGCCAGAAGATGACCTACGACCTGAAGACCGGTCGCGTGGAGAGCGGCGGCGAAGGCAACGGCCCCGTGACGCTGCGCATCCTGCCCAAGACCGCCCAGGCGAAGCCCGCCACCCAGGGCAAGCCCTGATGCTGGTCGCCGAAGGGCTGCGCAAGCGCTACAAGTCCCGCGAAGTCGTCCGCAATTTCGGCCTGCGCCTCGATGCAGGGGAAGTCGTCGGCCTGCTCGGACCGAACGGCGCCGGCAAGACCACCTGCTTCTACATGATCGTCGGCCTCGTGCCGGCCGATGCCGGACGCATCGTGCTGGACGGCCACGACATCACCGGCGAGCCGATGTACGCCCGCGCCAAGCGCGGCGTGGGATACCTGCCGCAGGAGCCATCGGTGTTCCGCAAGCTCACCGTCGCGGACAACCTGCGACTGGTGCTCGAACTGCGCCCCGACCTGAATCGCGCCACGCGCGAACGCGAACTGGAAAGCCTCCTCGACGAACTGCAGGTCGCGCATGTCGCGGACCAGATCGGCGCGAGCCTGTCAGGTGGTGAGAGGCGTCGCGTGGAAATCGCCCGCGCGCTGGCCGCGAAACCGAGGCTGATGCTGCTCGACGAACCCTTCGCTGGCGTCGACCCGATTTCGGTCGGCGAGATCCAGCGGATCATCCGCCATCTCAAGAACCGCGGCATCGGCGTATTGATCACCGACCACAGCGTGCGCGAAACGCTGGGCATCTGCGACCGCGCCTACATCCTCAGCGAAGGAGCGGTGCTCGCGCAGGGTGCGCCGGAATCGCTGCTGGCCAATCAGGACGTGCGCCGCGTCTACCTCGGCGACACCTTCACGCTGTAAGGTCCTCGCAACGACGCTGGGACGGGTTCGCCGCGATCGCGCGACACGGCGAAGGGCGCACGGAAAACCGCGAGCGGCGTCTCAGAAAAATCATTACGCAAGGATCGCGCCAAGCGACGGGATCGCACTACCATAGGGACATGAAGCCTCGCCTGCAGACATCGCTCGGGCAGCAACTGGTCCTGACGCCGCAACTGCGTCAGGCCTTGCATCTGTTGCAGCTGTCGTCCCTCGAGCTGGAAGCGGAGATCTCCACCGCAGTCGAAAGCAATCCACTGCTGGACTGGGACGAGACCGAGTCCGCGCCGGACGCCCCCGAGGGCATGCCCGAAATACCGACACCGGAAGCGCCGGCACCAGCCGCCGAGGATGCCCCCGACACGCCCATCGACAGTGACCAGGCCGACTGGGAGCCTCCGGACAGCTGGAACACGACCAGCACCGGCAACGGCAGTGGCTCGGGCGGCGATGAGGACGGCCAGGACCCGATGGACCGCATCGTCCATACCGACTCGCTGCACGAGCACCTGTCCTGGCAACTCCGGCTGACCCGCCTGTCGGCCCGCGACATGCAGATCGGTGCGACGCTCATCGACGCGATCGAGGACGATGGCTACCTGCGCGAACCGCTGGAGGAGATCGCACAGGCGCTGCTTCCCGAAATCGAGGCGAGCGAAGCCGAAATCATCGCCGTGCTGCGCCAGATCCAGCGCTTCGACCCCCTGGGCGTGGGCGCACGCGATCTGCGCGAATGCCTGAGCCTGCAGATCGAGGCGATGTCCGACGACACGCCCGGCAAGGCATTGGCGCTGCGTGTCGTGGCCGGGCCGCTGGAACGGCTGCCGAAGATCGGTGCAGACGGCCTTGCCCACGAATTGTCGGCGCCTGCGGACGACGTCGCCGTGGCACTGCACCTTGTCCGCTCGCTGGACCCGCGCCCCGGATCGCAGGTCGGCGGCATGAGCGCGGACACCTACATCACCCCCGACTGCGTGATCTGGCGCTACCAGGGCATGTGGCGGACCGCGCTCGCGGGCAGCCACACCCGGCTGACCATTCATCGCGGCTATGAAAGCATGATCCAGCGCGCGAACAGCAGCGATGCCAGCTATCTGCGAGGGCGTCTGCAGGAGGCCCGCTGGCTGCTGAAACACCTCGAAGCGCGCGGCGACACCCTGCTGAAGGTCGTCCGCTGCCTGATCCGCCAGCAGTCCGGCTACCTCGAATTCGGCGAACAGGCGCTGCGTCCGCTGACATTGCGCGAAGTCGCCGCCGAAGTCGGGCTGCACGAATCGACGGTTTCGCGCGCGATCGCGCGCAAATACGCGATGACACCGCGAGGCACCCTGCCGCTTCGCAGCTTCTTCGCATCGGGCGTCGGCAGCGACGAAGGTGGCGAAACATCCAGCACGGCGATCCAGTCGATGATCAAACGACTGATCGAAGCCGAGAACCCGCGCAAGCCGCTTTCGGACGCCAAGCTCGCCGACACGCTGAAGGCATCGGGCGTGCCGGTGGCGCGGCGCACCGTCGCGAAATATCGCGAGGCGATGAACATACCCGCCTCGCATGAGCGCGTGCGGATCGCCTGATCACGCGCATACGTGACCGCAAGCCTGATCACGATCGGAAATCACGGCAATCCACACTTGCACAGCCCCGCTGCTGGGGTACTCTGTGGTCGAGGGACGGTTCGGGCGCGACAGGGCCTTGCAATCGAAGCCCACGGGCCCGATCTCTCCCGGTACGACGGTGCCGGAACAGGGTGTCGTCGGCATCACGGCAGTGGCCGTCCGGGCCCCACGCCGCGATGCGCGCCCAGGCCCGGCATCAAGAGGACACCGTCGATGCGTATCGAAACCCACGGCCACCAGCTCGAAGTCACTCCCGCCCTGCGCGACTACGTCGAAACCAAGCTCGCGCGACTCGGTCGGCATTTCGAACACCCGATGGACACCGTCCGCACCCAGCTCAGCATCAACAAGCCCCAGCACTGCGCGGAAGCCACCATCCACATCTCCGGCCGTACCCTGCACGCCGACGCGAATGGCCAGGACATGTACGCTGCCATCGACCTCCTCGCCGACAAGCTCGATCGCCTGCTCTTGAAGCACAAGGAAAAGATGGTCGATCATCACCGCGGCGAAGGCCTCGCACAGTTGGGAGACGCCGGCTGATCCGCTGAGCGTCGCGCCACTTCCACAAACGACCGCGGTTCGATGCAGCGACACCCGTCGCGCATCGCCGCGGTCGTTCTCTTGTCCACGCCCGCTCTCCACACCCACTCGATCGCCCCATCCGACATGAATGCCAGCATCAGCGCCCGCGACCTGTTCGACCAACTGCACGAACGCCTGGGCCTGCGCTGGGTGGCGGGACAGCGCGGGCAGGAACGCCTGCTCGAGGCCGTCGATACCGTCGCCCGTCGGCCGTCCCTCGCCGGCTACCTGAACATCATCTACCCGAACAAGGTGCAGATCCTGGGCACCGAGGAACTGGCATGGCTGGATGCGCTCGATGCGCGCCAGCGCTGGGAAACGATCGAGAAGATCATCCAGTTCCGCCCGCTGGCGATGGTGATCAGCAAGAGCCAGCCCTGCCCCGAGGACCTGCGCGCCGCGGCAGAGGAATCAGACACACCGCTGTGGTGCTCGCCGCGTCGCGGCCACGAACTGTTCAACCACGTGCAGTACCACCTCGCACGCAAGCTCGCGCCTCGCCTCACCGTGCATGGCGTGTTCATGGAGATCTACTCGATCGGCGTGCTCATCACCGGCGAATCGGGAGCAGGCAAGAGCGAACTCGCGCTGGAACTGGTGACGCGCGGCCATCGCCTCGTTGCCGACGACGCGCCGGAATTCACCCAGATCGCACCTGACGTGCTCGATGGCGCCTGCCCGGACCTGCTCCAGGACCTTCTGGAAGTCCGCGGCCTGGGCATCCTCAACGTGCGCCAGATGTTCGGCGACACCGCCGTCAAGCGGAACAAGTACCTGCGCCTGATCGTGCACCTCACGCGTCCGCACCTCGAACCGCAGGCGACCGGCATCGAACGCCTGACCGGCGACCTCGGCTCGCGCCGCGTGCTCGATCTCGACGTGCCGATGATCACCCTGCCGGTGATGCCCGGCCGCAACCTCGCCGTACTCACCGAAGCGGCGGCGCGCGCACACATCCTGCGCATCAAGGGCGTGGACCCGGCGGCGGCCTTCATGGCGCGTCACTCGCATTTCCTGGAGCGCGCGGAATGAGCCCCGATGCCGAGCGCGTCGCTGCGAACCCGAAGCTGATCATCATCAGCGGCATGTCGGGCAGCGGAAAATCGATCGCGCTGCACACCTTCGAAGACCTGGATTTCTACTGCGTCGACAACCTGCCGGCCGAGTTGCTGCCCGAATTCGTGCGCAGCGCCACCGGCAAGAACGACCTGCCGCCCAAGCTCGCGGTCGGCATCGACGTGCGAAGCCGGAACACCGACCTGTCGACCCTGCCCTCGCTGCTGTCGAAAGCCGGTGAACTGGGCCTGGACCCGAAGCTGGTGTTCTTCGACGCCAGCGACGACGTGCTGATCAAGCGTTATGCCGAAACGCGACGCCGCCACCCACTGAGCCACCTCGGCCTGACCCTGCAGGAAGCGATCGCGCTGGAACGGCGGATGCTCAAGCCGCTGCGCGCGCTGGCGGACATCACGATCGACACCAGCGAAACCAACGTCCACCAGATGCGTCGCCGGGTGATCGCCGAACTCGACCTGAGCGCTGAACGGCCTGTTTCGCTGCTGTTCGAATCCTTCGCCTACCGGCGCGGCGTGCCCGCAGACGCCGATTTCGTGTTCGATGCGCGCTGCCTGCCGAACCCGCACTGGGATGCGAAGCTGCGTCCACTGTCCGGTCGCGACCAGGGCGTGCGCGACTACCTCGCCGCGCAACCGGAAGTCGGCGAGTACGTCGCCCAGGTCACCCAATTCCTCGACACCTGGATGCCTCGCATCCAGGCGGACACGCGCAGCTACATCACCGTCGCGTTCGGCTGCACCGGCGGCAAGCACCGCTCGGTCTATCTCGCGGAAACCCTCGCCGCCCACGCCCGCGACAAGGGCTGGCGCGAGGTGGCGACGTATCACCGGGAGCTGGAATAAAGCGCACCACCGTCAGCGGAACATGTCTGCGAGCGGCACTCATCGCATCGCAGCGCGCGTCGATGCGCAGGCACCCGTGGAGAACTTCCAACTGCAGTCAGGCAACGGCGCCACGGTCTTGCAGTCCGTCTCGATGTCGCCCGGGTCGGAAGTCAACGACCATCAATCCCTCGCGCGTGATCGCACGCGAACCACCATCGCGATGCCGCCAAGGATCGCCAGCGTTGCCAGCGCGAGCCTCCAGGTCGGCGGTTCGCCGAGTAGCGCGATACCGGCGATCGCGGCCAGCGCGGGCACGCTCAACTGCACGGTGGCAGCGCTCGTCGCACGCAGCTGCGGCAATGCGGTGTACCAGACGGCGTAGCCGATGCCCGACGTCAGGGCGCCCGAAACGAGGGCGCAGGCAATGCCGATGGCGTCGGCATGGACATCCCGCAGCATGATCACGCTCAGCACGAGCGCGAAAGGCACCGCGCGAAGGAAGTTGCCGGCGGTCTTCGCGATGGCATCACCGGCGCCGCGTCCGCGCAGCGAGTACGCGCCCCACGCGATACCGGCGGCGAGCATCAGCAGGGCGCCGACCACCGGAGGCGCGGAGACGCCAGGCAACAAAAGCCCGACCAGTCCAGCCATCGCGAGCGCGAGGCCGCACCACTGCACGGGCGATAGACGCTCGCCGGAAATCAACCCGCGACCGATCATCGTCGCCTGCACCGCGCCGAACAGGATCAGCGCGCCGGTTCCGGTCGAGAGCGACAGATAGGCGAAGGAAAATCCGGCCGCGTAGACGAACAGTGCGAACGCCGACAGCATGTCGCCACCGGTACGCGCACCGCCGCGCAGGCGAACGATCAGCCAGAGCACGAGCGCACCGGACACCAGCCGCAGGGACGTGAAGCTGGCCGCATCGATGCCGCCGTCGCGCAGCGCCAATCGGCACAGGACGGAATTCCCGGCAAACGCCAGCATCGCGGCCGCGACCAGGAGCCACAGCCGCAGACCGGGCGACGACATCGAATCAGGCGCCCAGCGTTGCCGGACGACGCGCGCGAGCGATCAGCACGATGCCGAGGATCAGGAAAGGCACGCTCAGCCATTGGCCGACCGAAATCAGTTGCCCTGCTTCGTACGCTGCCTGCGGCGTCTTCACGAACTCGACGAGGATACGTACGCCGAAGACCAGGGCCAGCATCCAGCCCAGCAGCAGGCCGCGCGGCGTCTCCGCACCATGACGTTTGTAGATCGCACGCAACACGAAGAAGGTCAGCAGGTAACCGAAGGCTTCGTACAACTGCGCCGGATGGCGCGGCAATGCATCGACTGCCTCGAACACCACGCCCCATTGCCCGCCCGTCGGGTTGCCGACGATTTCGGAATTCAGGAAGTTCGCCACACGAATGAACACGGCGACCAGCGCCGAGGGGATCGCCATGCGATCCAGCAACCATGCAAACGGCAGCTTCAGCCTGCGGCTGGCCATCCACATGCCGACGACCACGCCGATCACGCCACCATGGCTGGCCAGTCCGCCCTCCCAGATGCGCAGGATCGCCAGCGGATTCGACAGGTAGTAATCAGGCTCGTAGAACAGGCAGTGGACGATGCGCGCGCCGACCACCGCGCCGATCAGTGCGTACATCAGCAGTGCGTCGGCATGCTGCTCGGGGACGTCTTCCCGACGGAAGATGCGCGCGAGGATGCGCTGGCCGATGAAGAAACCACCGACGAACAGCAGCCCGTACCAGCGCAGCGGGACCGGACCGACCTGCAGCGCGATCGGGTCGAATTGCCAATGGATCAACATGCAGCGGATCGTTCCCTGTTGGACGTGTCTTGGTTCACCTGGCTCACACGCCCGCCGCGTGTCGCCACAGCGCGCGATTGAGCGGCGCGATCTTCCCGGCCAGTCCCAGCGCATGGCCGCGCAGCAGCGTGGTGACCAGGTCGTCGTTCGAGAACACCCGGTTGATCGCGCCGAAGGCGTAGGCCGAAGCGGTGGCATCGCTTCGACGCTCGCGCGCCCAGCGCGCGAGTCGATGCGGGGCGGCCCAGTCGGCCTTGCGCGCCTGCGCGGCGATCACGGCATCGCGCAGCGCGGCGACGTCGCGCAGGCCGAGGTTCACGCCCTGCCCTGCCAGCGGATGCACCACATGCGCGGCATCGCCCATCGCCAGCACACGCCCTGCGACATAGGTCTGCGCCAACTGGCGGCGCAGCGGGAACGCAACGCGCCGCGTGAGCGGCCTGCAATCGCCGAGGCGGGATGCGAACGCGCGCGTCAATTCTTCGGCGAAGGCATCGTCGTCCAACGCGACCACGCGCGTGGCTTCGACGTCGGGGAGCGTCCAGACGATCGAACTGACGTTCGGCGCCTCCGGCCACGGCAAGCACGGCAGGAAGGCCAGCGGGCCGGTCGGCAGGAACCGCTGCCAGGCGGTCTCTTCATTCGGCAGTTCGGTCGCGATGTAAGCCACCACGCCCTGCTGGTCGTATGCAGCTGTGCGCGTCTCGATGCCTGCCATGTCTCGCAGCGCGGAATTCCCGCCGTCTGCCGCGATGACGATGCGCGCTTCCACGCGAAGCCCGTCGTCGAGTTCGATCGTCGCCACGCCTTCAGGATCGGCGTCGCTGTCCTGGATCAGTCCCACCACCGATGCCGGGCAGCGCAGCGACACGTCGGACGCCCGCAGCGCCGCCCACAGGCGATCCTGCAGCAAGTCGTTCTCCACGATCCAGCCAAGCTGCCGAACCGCCACGTCATCGGCATCGAAACTCAGTTCATCGCCACCGGCTGCATCCCAGACGCGCATGCGCCGATAGGGCTGGGCGCGCGCGGCGACGATGCCATCCCAGACGCCGAGTGCGGACAGCAAGGCCGCATTGTCCGGCGCGAAGGCGTAGACGCGCAGGTCGTGTTCTTCCGTCGTCCACTGTGCGGGCTCGCGACGCTCGATCAGGGAAACCAGCAGTCCCTGCCGCGACAGCGCCAGCGCGCATGCGGCGCCGACCACGCCACCACCGACCACGGCGACATCGACGCGACGACCGGTGTTCGAGCGACGGTTCATGCAGCTTCTCCACGACACAGGCGCGGCACGTCGCCGCGATAACCCATCGCGCCACCGACCACGCGCGCGCGCAGCGCAGCGTCGTGATCCAGCGCGAGCAATCCCAGGCCGCGCATCGCGGCAAGCAACGGCGACGGATTCGCGGTCGCCCGCGCTAGCCCGTCGGAAAACGCAAGGGTGCGTTCGCGATCCTCGCGACGACGCGCGGCCCATGCCGAAAGCGTGCCGGCTCCGCCGATGTCGTCGCCAGCCGCCTGTGCGGCTTCGATGCATTCGACCAGGACCAGCGCATCGCGCAAGCCGAGGTTGAAGCCCTGCGCGCCGATCGGGTGCAGGGTCTGCGCGGCATTGCCGACCAGGACCGCACGTGGTGCAACCGTGCGCTCGGCGAGCACACGCTGCATCGAATATGCGCTGCGTGGACCGGCGGCCACGAATCGACCCGCTCGCCAGCCGAACGCGCGCTGGAGCCGTTCGAGGAACGCAGCATCGTCGAGTGCGGCGACGGCGTCGGCCTCATCGCGGGCCACGCCATGGATCACGCCGTAATGCCCATCGCCTCGCGGCAGGACTGCCGTCGGGCCGTGATCGGTCAGGCGTTCCCAGGCGGTGCCATCGGGCGCGCGTTCGCCGCGCACGCGGGCGACGAAGAGCGTCTGGCCGTAGTCATGCCTTGTCGCGGGAATGCCGAGGGCATCGCGCACCGCGCTGGCGGTGCCGTCGGCCGCCACGACGAGCCGGACCGCCAGACGCGACTCGCCGTCGTCCGTCGCCAGTCGCGCGATCCGGCACGCGTCGCCGGCATCTTCGAAACCCAGGAAGCGTGCGGGCCGGTAGCGTCGCAGCCGTGGAAGCGACGCCAGCGTCGCTTCGAGCGCCTCGCCGAAATCGCGGGCGACGACGACCTGGCCGAAGCGCTCGCGACCATGCTCCGAGGCGTCGAGCCTGACTCGGCCGAAATCCCCGCTGCGGCTGATGTGGATGCGCCGGATGGCGCCGGTCGGCGCGCGCAGGCGAGACATCACGCCGAGCGATTCCAGTGCGTTGACGCTGGCTTCCGCGAGGCTCAGGTTGCGCTGGTCGAATACCGCCGGCAATGCACTCGGGGGCGCAGCCTCGACCAGCGCGACATCCAGACCAGACCGGTCCAGGGCAATGGCAAGGCTGGCACCGACCAGGCCGCCACCGACGATCAGGACGTCGTGAAGCGCCGCAGCCGGACCGCCGGAAAGGAATTCCAGGGGTGTGGACGGGGGGGCGGGGGAAGACATTGCGCTATGCTAACGCCTCTGTGTTCCGAACGACCGACGCCCGAATGAACCGTCCCGACACCCTGTCCCCTTCCACCGGCCGCCTGCTGGCGCCCGGCCCGCTGATGCTCGCCGGTATGATCCTGATCGCCGCCCTCAGCAGGCTGCTGCCGCATCCGCCGAACTTCTCGCCGGTCGAGGCGATGGCCCTCTTCGGTGGCGCCCATTTCGCGAATCGCGCCTGGGCCGTGGCCGTTCCGCTGGTGGCGATGCTGGTGTCGGATCTCGCGCTGGCCGCGATCATGGGCGGCAGCTACCTGAGCTACATGGCCGGCATCGGCTTCTGGTCCATCTACCTGTGCATCGCGCTGTCCACCATCATGGGTTTCGGCCTGCGTGGCAAGGCCGTCGCCGGCCGCGTGCTCGGCTATTCGCTCGCCGGCTCGGTGCTGTTCTTCGTGGTCACCAACTTCACCACCTGGTTCGGCTCGACCATGTATCCGCAGACGGGTGCGGGCCTGGTCGCCGCCTACGTCGCCGGCATCCCGTTCTTCCAGTGGACCGTGCTCGGCACGCTGTTCTACGCCGCACTGCTGTTCGGCGGTTTCGACCTGCTGCGCGAGCGCCTGCCTTCGCTGCGCGCGCAGACGGTGTAAGGATCTCGAAAGCATCCAGCGCCGTCGATCTCGCCGATGCGAGGTCGACGGCTCGAATCCCGGCCAGGCATGGCCCCTCGCATGCGCGGGGATGACCGTCGCTCCGGATCGCACCAGGACTGATTCATGGGCAATCGCCTCTCCAAGATCTACACCAAGACCGGCGACGACGGCACGACCGGTCTGGGCGATGGCAGCCGCGTCGCCAAGGATTCGGCGCGGGTGTCGGCCTACGGCACGGTTGACGAGGCCAATTCGGCCATCGGCGTGCTGCTGGCCACCGACCTGCCGGACGATGTCCGCGGTCTGCTGACCATGATCCAGCACCAGATGTTCGACCTCGGCGGCGAACTGTGCATCCCCGGCCACGCCGCGATCGAAGATGCCGACATCGAGCGCCTCGAACAGCAGCTCGACCATTTCAACGATCCACTTCCCCCGCTGAAGGATTTCATCCTGCCCGGCGGTGGCGAAGCTGCGGCGCGCTGCCATCTGGCGCGCACCATCGTCCGTCGCGCCGAGCGCGAATGCGTGACGCTCTCGCACCATGACGCCGTGCGCCCGCAGGCGATCCGCTACCTGAACCGGCTTTCGGACCTGCTGTTCGTGCTGGCACGCGTGCTGGCGCGACACGGCGGCCACGGCGAAGTCCTCTGGCAACACGAGCGCCGCAAGCCGCAAGCATGAGCCTGCCCGTCTTCAGCCACCCCGCCTGCCTCGCCCACGACACCGGTCCGGGCCATGCGGAGTGCCCGGCAAGGCTGCAGGCCGTCACCGATCTCCTCCGCGCGCGCCTGCCCGATCTCGAATGGATCGAAGCACCGCGTGCGACCCGCGGACAACTGCTTCGCGTGCACACGGACGCGCTGCTCCATGCCGTGCTCGAAACGCGGCCCTCGCACCGCATCTGGCTCGATCCGGACACCGTGCTCTCGCCGGCCTCGGCCGAAGCCGGGCTGCGCGCCGCGGGCGCGGTCACGGCCGCCGTGGACATGGTGCTGGGCGGCGAAGTGAAGCGTGCGTTCTGCGCCGTGCGCCCGCCCGGCCACCACGCCACCACCAGCGCGGCGATGGGCTTCTGCCTGTTCAACTCGATCGCCGTCGGCGCCGCCCATGCCCTCGACAAGCACGGACTGTCGCGCATCGCCATCGCCGACTTCGACGTGCACCACGGCAACGGCACCCAGGCGATCTTCGATGCCGAGCCGCGCGTCGTCTTCGCCAGCTCCCACCAGCTTCCGCTGTACCCGGACAGCGGCCATGCCAGCGATCGCGGCGTGCAGAACATCTTCAACGCCCCGTTGCCGCCCGGCGCCGGCAGCGCGCAGTTCCGCGAGGCGTGGCGCACGCGCCTGCTCCCGCAGCTCGACGCCTTCCGACCGCAGCTGGTGATGATTTCCGCCGGCTTCGATGCGCACCGACTCGATCCCCTGGCGCAATTGCAGCTGGAGGCCGATGACTTCGCCTGGATCACCCGGGAACTGGTCGCCATCGCCGAACGCCATGCCGACGGGCGCGTCGTTTCCAGCCTGGAAGGCGGCTACGACCTCCAGGGCCTGAGCGAATCCTGCGCTGCGCACGTGGGCGCGCTGTCCGCCCGCTGAGCCACCGCACGCACCCCGCGTTGCCGCCCCGGGGCGGATGCGTCAAGCTAGCCGGGATTTGCCTACTTCAATGGTTGACCGCGTGCGAAAGAACCTCCGCCTGTTGCCGCTGCCCTTCTGCATCGCCCTGTCGCTGTCGGCGCACGCGGCCGACCAGCCGCCCGAGAACTGGGCGCTGTGCCCGATCGAGGAAGTGGTGCCTGCGTTCGCGGACAAGCTGCCTCCCCAGCAGGCAGGTACCCAGGCGCCGACCGATGAAACCGAAGTCACCGGCGATTCGCTCGAAGGCACCGAGGGCCAGGTCCTCAATCTCGACGGCAATGTCAGCCTGCGTCGCGGAGAGCAGCTTCTGCTGGCCGACAACCTGAGCTACGACCAGGAGAAGGAAACCTACGTCGCCGAAGGCACCGTGCGCTACCAGGACCGCGGCATGCGCCTGAGTGCAGCGCGCGCCAAGGGCGACCAGGGCAAGGACACGCACGAGCTGGAGGACATCAAGTACCAGCTCACCCGCCGGCGCGGCAACGGCGGCGCCGATCGCATCGTCATGAACGGCGACGTCGGTTCGCTCTTCGGCTCGACGTATTCCACCTGCCCGCCGGGCGCTCGCGCCTGGGAACTCCACGCCAGGCAGATCGACGTGGACACCGAGGAAGGCATGGGCACCGCGCGCCACGCGACCCTGCGCATCGGCCGGATCCCGGTGCTGTACCTGCCCTGGTTCCGCTTCCCGGTCGACGACCGCCGCCGCACCGGCCTGCTCTACCCGGCGATCTCGCAGTCAGGGCGCAACGGTTTCGACTACCGCCAGCCGATCTACCTGAACCTCGCGCCGAACATGGACGCCACGCTCACGCCGCGCTGGATGAGCAAACGCGGCCTGCAGCTCGGTGGCGAATTCCGATACCTGACCGAAACCGGCAAGGGCGTGCTCGACGGTGCCTTCCTGCCATCCGACCAGCTGGCCGACCGCGAACGCGACGAGGAGATCGCCGAAGGCATCCCGGCATCGAACCGGCGTCGCGACGACCGTGGTTACCTGCGCTTCGTGGGCAACCAGAACCTGGGGCCGCAGTGGCAGGCGCGCGCCAACCTCGGCTGGGTCAGCGATCCGCGCTACCTCGACGACGCCAGCAACAACCTCAACGGCTCGGCCTACTCGTTCGTGCCCAGCGACATCGGCCTCTATGGCCGCGGCCGCTACTGGGAGGCCTCGGTCATGGCCGACTACTGGCAGTTGGCCGACTACACGCTGCGCGACACGAACCTGCCCTTCAATCGCCTGCCGCGCGCGCACATGCGCTGGGACCAGCCGTTCACGCCCTGGTTCAATGCCGGCTTCGATGCGGAAGCGATCCGTTTCGACCACGAGGTCTTCAGCGGCGGCACGCGCGTCGACATCCGTCCGTTCGTGCAACTGCCGCTCGAAGGCGACAGCTGGTTCCTGCGCCCCACCCTCGCCTGGCGCTACACCAGCTTCCAGCTCTCCGGCAACGCGCTCGACCGCGCACTGACGCATGCCCGCCGCAACGGCCTGGACGTGAACGATCCCCTGGTCATGGGCCCGCTGGTGCAGCAATACCGCAACGACCGCATCACCCGCAGCCTGCCGATCGGCACCATCGACGCCGGCGTCTATTTCGATCGCCAGGCGAGCATCGGCGGTACCCGCTACCTGCACACGCTGGAACCGCGCCTGTTCTACTTCAACGCGCCTTATCGCGACCAGTCCGGCATCCCGGTGTTCGACACCCGGCCGCTCACCTTCGGCTGGGGCCAGCTGTTCCGCGACAACCGTTACTCCGGCGCCGATCGCCAGACCGACGGCAACCAGCTGACCCTCGCGATCTCGACCCGCCTGATCCGGGAATCCGATGGCCGCGAAAAACTGTCCGCGAGCCTGGGCCAGATCCGCTATTTCGAGGACTCGCGGGTCACCGTGCCGGGCGAGTCGCCGATCGAGCAGGGCAAGTCGGCCTGGATCACCGACATCAACTACGCCGCGAACGACCGCTGGACCATCGGCGCCAGCTACCAGTGGGACCCGAAGGCCGGCCGCCGGGATCTCGCCAGCGTCCGCACCCGCTACCTGATCGGCGATTCGGGCATCGTCAACCTGAGCTATCGCTATCGCCGCGACCTGCTGGAACAGGCCGATCTGTCGTTCCTGTACCCGATCAACCCGACCTGGAGCCTGGTCGGCCGCTACTACTACTCGCTGCGCGAAGACCAGATGCTGGAAGGCATCGCCGGCGTGCAGTGGGAAAGCTGCTGTGTGGCCGTGCGCCTGGTCGGGCGCCGCTACCTGCGCAACCGCGGCGAAGAGCTCAACAGCGCCATTCAGCTGGAAATCGAACTCAAGGGGCTAGGCTCCGCAGGACCCGACACGGAAGGCCGTCTGCGCCGTGCTATCCTCGGCTATTACCGCGAGGACCTGTCCCTCGTTCCGCCCCCCCAGACGCGCGGTGGCGGCGATCTCCCCTCTCCAGACTCTGTCCCATGATCCGATCGCTTCGCAGCCTCACCCTCGCCGTCCTCCTGGTCGGCAGCTTCTCCGCCTTCGCCCAACAGCCGCTGGACCGGATCGCCGCGGTGGTCGACGAAGACGTCATCCTGCAGAGCGAACTGGACCGGGCTGTCGTCAATATCCGCGCCCAGTACGCCGGCCGCGAAGCCCAGTTGCCGCCCGTCAACGTGCTGCAGCGCCAGGTGCTGGAACGCCTGATCCTGATCAAGCTGCAGACCGCCAGCGCCGAGCGCACCGGCTTGCGCGTGTCCGATGAGGAAGTGAATGCCGCGGTGGCCAACATCGCGCGCCAGAACAACCTCAGCAGCGACCAGTTGCGCCAGCAGCTGGCCCGCGATGGCATTTCCCTGGTCGACTTCCGCAATTCCCTGCGCGAAGAGATCACGGTCCAGCGCCTCCGCCAGCGCTTCGCGCAGCAGCAGGTCGACATCAGCGAAGCCGAAGTCGACGCCGCGATGGCCGTGCAAGGCAGCGGCTCCGCGCAGTACCGCCTGTCGCACATCCTCGTCGCCTTGCCCGAAGGCGCCACGGCCGAACAGATCGCCACCGGCGAGAAGAAGATCGAAGGCATCAAGGCCCTGCTCGACAAGGGTGAAATGGAATTCAGCGCAGCGGCCGTGCGTTATTCCGACAGCCCGAACGCGCTGGAAGGCGGCGACCTGGGCTGGCGCAGCCTCGACCAGGTGCCGACCAGCTTCGGCAACACCATCCGCACGATGCAGCGTGGCCAGATCGTCGGTCCGATCCGTGGCCCGAGCGGCTTCCAGTTGATCAAGCTGGAAGATGTCCGCAGCGAAGAGGCCTCCGGCACCGAGATGGCCACCCAGTACCAGGCCCGCCATATCCTCGTCCGCACGCCGGAGAACGGTGATGACGCGGCCGCAAAGGCGAAGATCGACACCCTGCTGGCCCGCGTGCGCGGCGGCGCCGATTTTGCCGAGGTCGCCAGCAAGGAATCCGAAGACACCGCCAGCAAGCCCCGCGGCGGCGACCTGGGCTGGTTCGGCCAGGATGACTTCGGCCCTGAATTCGGCAAGCAGGTGTCCGCGCTGACGGACGGCCAGGTGTCGACCGCATTCAAGACCCAGTCGGGCTGGCACATCGTCCAGCGCATCGCCAGCCGCCAGATCAACGCGACCAACGAGAACCGCCGTGCCAAGGCCCGCGAAGCCATCGGCCAGCGCAAGTTCGAAGCGCAGTGGGACACCTTCCTGCGCCAGATTCGCGGCGAAGCTTTCATCGACATCCGCGTTGGCGCGGACGCTGCCGGCAAGGCCGGCTGATCGCCGCAACCGAGCATTCCGATGCGCCAACGCCCCCGTCTCGCGCTGGTCCCGGGCGAGCCGGCTGGCATCGGCCCCGAACTCGTGGTCCGCGCCGCCCAGTGCTCCTGGGGCGCGGACCTCGTCGTTTATGGCGATCGTGACACCCTGCTGCGAGCTGCGCACGCCATCGCGCTGCCCCTGCGCCTGATATCACCCAACGATCCATCGGCCGCAGGGCCGGGCGCATTGGCGCACGTCGAGATCCCGCTGGCGATCGCGACCGCGTTCGGCCAGCCTGCGCCGCGCAACGCGCGCGCGACCATTGCCTCGCTTGAAACCGCCGCCGGCGCCTGCCTGCAGGGCCTGTGCGACGGCATCGTCACCGGTCCGGTGCACAAGGCCGCGATCAACAATGGCGGCATTCCCTACACCGGGACCACCGAGCTGCTGGCCGCGCAGGCCGGTTGCGAGGTGGTGATGATGCTCGCCAACGACATCGTCCGGGTCGCGCTGGTCACCACGCACCTGCCGCTGCGTGACGTCGCCGACGCGATCACGCACGACAGCCTCGAGCGCACGCTGCGCATCCTGCATGGCGCACTGCGCCGCGACTTCGGCATCGAGTCGCCGCGCATCGCAGTCCTCGGCCTGAATCCGCATGCGGGAGAAGAGGGGCACCTGGGCCGTGAGGAACTGGACATCGTGATTCCGCTGCTCGAGCGCCTGCGCGGCGAGGGTTGGAACCTGATCGGCCCGCTGCCGGCCGATACCGCCTTCCTGCCGGCCAAGCTCGCCGGTTTCGACGCGGTCCTGGCGATGTACCACGACCAGGGCCTGCCGGTGCTGAAATACAGCGGATTCGAGCAGGCCGTGAACATGACACTCGGCCTGCCTTACCCCCGCGTCGCGGTCGACCACGGCACGGCGTTGGACCTGGCGGGCCGGGGACTGGCCGATCCATCCAGCCTGTTCGCGGCGATCGAGACCTGCACGCAGCTCGCGCGCAATCGCATGCGGGCTGCACTGTGAACACGGCGGGCATGGAGACCATCGGCTGGGACGATTTCATCAAGGTCGAGCTGCGCGTCGGCCGCGTGCTGAGCGCCGAACCCTTTCCCGAGGCGCGCAAACCCGCGTACGTGCTGCACGTCGACTTCGGCGATGCGCTTGGCGTGCGCAAGTCCAGCGCGCAGATCACCGACCACTATCGCCCCGAGGACCTGATCGGCCGGCTGGTGGTGGCGGTGGTGAACTTTCCGCGGAAGCAGATCGGCCCCCTGATGTCCGAATGCCTGGTCACCGGGTTCCACGACGCCGACGGCGCGGTGGCGCTGTGCGTGCCGGATCGCGACGTACCGCTGGGCACGCGCCTGCTGTGAGCACGACCACGCCATGAGTGCACGACCATGACCACCGAATTCCGCCAGCCTGCGAAGAAGGCCCTCGGCCAGCACTTCCTGCACGAGCGGCACATCATCGACAAGATGCTGCTGGCCATCGATCCCAGGCCCGGCGACCGTTTCGTCGAGATCGGACCAGGCCAGGGCGCGCTGACGTTCCCGCTGCTGGACCGGCACGGCGCGCTGACCGCCATCGAGTACGACCGCGACCTGCTCGAGCCACTGACTGCGGCGGCGAAGGCGCATGGGGAGCTCACCCTCGTGCATTCGGACGTGATGGACGTCGACTTCACCGCGCTTGCCGACGGGGCCCCGTTCCGCCTGGTCGGCAACCTGCCCTACAACCTGTCCTCGCCGATCCTGTTCCACGCGCTCGATCACGCTGCGGTGATCCGCGACATGCACTTCATGCTGCAGAAGGAAGTGGTGGACCGCATGGCGGCAGGTCCCGGCAGCAAGGTCTATGGCCGCCTGAGCGTGATGCTGCAGGCGTACTGCAAGGTGACCTCGCTGTTCAAGGTGCCGCCCGGTGCGTTCCGGCCGCCGCCGAAGGTGGACTCGGCGGTGGTGCGGCTGGTGCCTCGGCCTCCGGGCGAGGTCGGCATCGTCGACCCGCGCCACTTCGCCGACGTCGTGCGCGCAGCCTTCGGCCAGCGTCGCAAGACACTGCGCAATGCGTTGTCCAGCGTGTGCGACGCCGAGCAGATCACCGCCGCCGGCATCGACCCGCAGAGCCGTGCCGAGCAGTTGGCGGTGTCCGAATTCGTGCGCCTGGCGAACGAAACGGTCGAACGCTGACGCCAGCGCCGGGCCACTTCGACGGCGCCGGAATCCCGCGCCGGCCCTGCTAAACTGCGTCCATGCAGGACACTTCACCGGACGCCCCGGACTACGCCATCGCGATCGACATCGCGACCCGTTATCTCGACGAGCAATCGAAGCCCGACGAGGAGCTGTACTACTTCGCCTACACGATCGGCATCCGCAACACGGGCACGCGCGGCGCACGCCTCATCAGCCGGCGCTGGCTGATCGTCGACGCGATCGGCTTCCCGCGCGAAGTGGTCGGCGAAGGCGTGGTCGGCGAACAGCCGCACCTGCACCCGGGCGAGCGCTTCGAATACACCTCCAGCACCTTCTTCAAGACGCCCTACGGCACGATGGAAGGCGCCTACGTGATGCGCGGCGACGACGGCACCGAGTTCGAGGCGCCGATCCCGCAGTTCGTGCTCTGCATTCCCAGGATGCTCCACTGATGGCGACCTGGGCGATCGGCGATCTGCAGGGCTGCTACGGCCCGACCCAGCGCCTTCTGGAAAAGATCCGTTTCGACCCGGCGCGGGACCGGCTGTGGTTCTGCGGCGACCTGGTCAACCGCGGCGGCGAATCGCTGGAAACGCTGCGCCTCGTGCATTCGCTGCGCGAGCACTGCGAAGTGGTGCTGGGCAACCATGACCTGTCGCTGCTGGCGATTTCCGAACGCAGCCCGGACGACCAGCGCAAGGTCAATCCCGATCTGCAGCGCATCCTGTTCGCGGAGGATCGCGAGCCGCTGATCGAGTGGCTGCGCCATCGTCCTCTCGTGCACAGCGATCGAGAGCTGGGCTGGATGATGATCCACGCGGGGCTCGCGCCGAAGTGGAGCACCGTGCATGCCGAGAAGCATGCGCGCGAAGTCGAGCACCGCCTGCGCAGCGACAGCCGCCGCAAGCTGCTGCGCAACATGTACGGGGACTACCCGCCCTGGTCGCCCGCGCTTCGCGGGGTCGAGCGCGAACGCGCGATCATCAACATCTTCACCCGTCTCCGCTACTGTTCCCCTCGCGGACGCATCGCCTTCAACGAAAAGGGCGCGCCCGGCACGCAGGCGCCCGGCCTGTATCCCTGGTACGAAGTGCCGGGACGCAGCGAACGCGACCTGAAGATCGTCTGCGGGCACTGGTCGACCCTGGGCCTGTTCATCGGCCACGGCGTGCATGCCATCGATACTGGCGCAGTCTGGGGCGGCAAGCTCACCGCGCTCCAGCTGGATGCCGAAGAGCTTCGCATCGTGCAGGTGCAGGGTCGCGAGGTCGCCACGCCCGGGGAACAGGACTGATGCCGGTCGATGCGCGCCGCCGGATGCACTGGCTGCCCGCGTCGACGCTTCATGCGCTCCTGGTCGTGCTCGGCGCCTGCTCGGGCAGCGAAGCGGCGCAGCCTGCCACAGCGACCTCGAACCCAGGTACTGCAACACCACACGTCACCCGCACTACCGTACCGAATCCGCGCGTCGTCGCCGCGCGTCGGCAGATCGGCGTCACGCGCACCTACGATCCGGCTTATGTGGTGCTGCCCTATCCCGGCGGAGACGTGCCGCAGGATCGCGGCGTCTGCACTGACGTGGTGATCCGCGCCCTGCGCGGCGAAGGCATCGACCTGCAGAAGACGGTCCACGAAGACATGCGCGCGCACTTCGATCTCTATCCGAAGAAGTGGGGCCTGCGCCGACCCGACCGCAACATCGACCATCGTCGCGTGCCGAACCTGCAGACGTGGTTCACGCGACAGGGCTGGTCGCTGACGCCCTCGCAGTCCGCCAGCGCCTACCAAGCCGGCGACCTGGTGACCTGGATGCTGCCCGGCAACCTGCCCCACATCGGCATCGTGAGCGACCGTACCGGATGGCGCGGCACGCCGCTGGTCATCCACAACATCGGCAGCGGCACGCGCGAGGAGAACATCCTCTTTTCGTACCCGATCACGGGGCATTACCGACCCCGCAAGCCGGCGAGCCCCTAGAGCGGAGCTTGCTCCGCTCGAATCTTGCGGGAACGTCATGAGCGGAGCTTGCTCCGCTCGGATCTCGCGGGAGCGTCATGAGCGGAGCAAGCTCCGCTCTACACTGGAGCGTCGCGCGCGTAATCGACGAAATCGAAGGCGAACGCGTGCGTGTCATCGGCGGCATGGTGGCTGCGTGCGAACTCGCGCCACGCCGCTGGATCGAATGCCGGAAAGAACGCATCGCCCTCATCGATGGCGGTATCGACATGGGTCAGGTGCATCCGCGTGGCCAACGGCAGCGCGAGCGCATACACCTCGCCGCCGCCGATGATGCACAGCTCGCTCGCACCATCGGATTCCGCGATCCGCAATGCGTCGTCGATCGATGCCACAGCCTCCATGCCGGCGAACGGCACCCGACCACTGCGGGTCAGCACGAGATTGCGCCGCTTCGGCAGCGCGCGACCCAGCGACTCCGCGGTCTTGCGGCCCATCAGCACAGGCTTGCCGAGCGTCAGCGCCTTGAAACGCTTCAGGTCGTCCGGCAGATGCCAGGGCAAGGCATTGCCGCGCCCGATCGCGCGATTGCGATCCAGCGCAGCGATCAGGACGAGTGCCGGGTTCACACCGCCACCGGCGCCTTGATCGCCGGATGCGGGTCGTAGCCCTCGATGGCGATGTCCTCGTAGACGAATCCGAAGATGTCCTTCACCGCCGGATTCAGGCGCAGCGTCGGCAGCGCACGCGGTTCGCGCGACAGTTGCTCGCGTGCCTGGTCGAAATGGTTCGAATACAGGTGCGCGTCGCCCAGCGTGTGCACGAAATCGCCGACGTCCAGGCCGCAGACCTGCGCGACCATGTGCGTGAGCAGCGCGTAGCTGGCGATGTTGAACGGCACGCCGAGGAAGATGTCGCCGCTGCGCTGGTAGAGCTGGCAGCTGAGCTTTCCATCCGCAACGTAGAACTGGAACATCGTGTGGCACGGCATCAGCGCCATCTGCGACAGGTCGGCGACATTCCACGCGCTGACGATCAGCCGGCGCGAATCCGGATTGCGCTTGATCTCATCGATCACCCATCGGATCTGGTCGATCTCGATGCCGTCGGCGCCCGCCCAGCGCCGCCACTGCTTGCCGTACACCGGGCCGAGTTCGCCTTGCGCGTCGGCCCATTCGTCCCAGATGCTGACCTTGTTGTCCTTGAGATAGGCGACATTGGTTTCGCCCTTCAGGAACCACAGCAGTTCGTGCACGATCGAGCGCAGGTGCAGCTTCTTGGTCGTGACCAGCGGAAAACCTTCATCCAGCGCGAATCGCATCTGCCAGCCGAACACGCTGCGCGTGCCTGTGCCGGTGCGGTCGGCCTTTTCGGTGCCGTGATCGAGGACGTGGCGCAGGAGGTCGAGATAGGCTTTCATCAGGGGCGTGGTTTCATGCGTGGGGATTCATTCCGGGAACATCAGCCCTTGGCCGGCAGCGGTTGCAGGGTCGGCGCGCGGCGCGACATCCAGAGCAGCACGGCGCCGAGCAGGATCAGCGGCAGGGTCAGCACCTGGCCCATCGTCAGCCAGTCGAAGGCGAGATACCCGATTTGCGCGTCCGGCAGGCGGACGAACTCCACGAGGAAACGGAAGCAGCCGTAGAGCAGCGCGAACAGTCCGGCGACGGCGTAGCGCGGCCGCGGTTTGCGCGAGAACCACCAGAGGACGCAGAACAACACGACCCCTTCCAGCGTGAACTGATAGAGCTGCGAAGGATGACGCGCGAACTGGTCGAGCATGCCGGTCGCATGCATGGCTTCGAGCTGCGCGGACGACAGTCCCGCGAGTTTGTGCTCGGCATGGGGGAAGATCACGCCCCACCCCGCCTCGGTGTACTTGCCCCACAGCTCGCCGTTGATGAAATTGCCCAGCCGACCGAAGCCCAGCCCCGGCGGCACCAGCGGCGCCACGAAGTCGACGATGTCGAAGAAATGCATGCGGTGCTTGCGCGCCCACCACAGCGAAGCGGCGAGCACGCCAACGAGGCCGCCATGGAAGCTCATGCCGCCCTGCCAGATCTTGAAGATCAACAGCGGCTCGGCGATGTAGGCATCCAGGTCGTAGATGAGGACGTAGCCGATCCTCGCGCCGAAGATCACGCCGAGCATGCTGTAGAACAGCAGGTCGCTGTAGGCCTGTTCACTCACGCCGGGCAGCCGTCCCGCGCGCACGCGGCTGCGGCCGAGGAACCAGGCCGCAGTGAACCCCAGCAGGTACATCACGCCGTACCAGTGGACCTTGAATTCCCCGAGGGCGATCAGGACGGGGTCGATCTGGTGCAGGAAGGTCATGGGCGAGGTCGTATCGAATGCCTGCTGTCGGATCGGGCGCAGGTTCGCACCCGGGTCGTACGAGGATGCGCCCGGCACGCGCACATGCCAGGCGCTCCCATGCTGCGGACCTGCTTACTGCTTGGCCGGGTCGGTCGTCGTGACCGGCTTCATCGCCTGGTCGTCAGGCACCGGGATCGGCTGGGGGCCCGGTACGGTGGACGGCACGGGTGCGAGGCCCGGCGGCGGAGAGACCTGGGTGATTTCGCCCGCGCCCTGCCCATCGGCGGCGGGCGGCGGCAGGGCCGCAGTCTCCGCCGGCGCCGGCATGGCTTCGGCAGGCTCGACCGCAGCCTCGGCGGCAGGCGCGGCGTCGGTCGGGGCCTCGGCAGCCTTGTCGCACGCGGCGAGGCCGAGGATCAGGGCGAAGGGAAGCAACTGGCGCATGTTATGAACTCCGGAAATGCAGGGCCCGCGATGCGGGCCGGGACTTGCGAGGAGCGCCTGGACTCAGTCCGGGAGCACGCGTTCTTCGGACCGCCTCTTGGCCCAGAGGTTCAGGCCCTCGACCACGGCCGAGAAACCCATCGCGAAGTAGATGTAGGCCTTCGGCACGTGCGCTTCGAAGCCTTCCGCCACCAGGAAGACACCCACAAGCACGATGAAGGCCAGCGCCAGCATCTTGACGGTCGGGTTGCGGTCGATGAACTTGCCCAGCGGCGTGGCGGCCAGCAGCATCACCGCCACCGCAAGCAGGATCGCGGCCACCATCACCGGCGTCTGGTTGGCCATGCCGACCGCCGCGATCACCGAGTCGAGCGAGAACACGATGTCGATCACCGCGATCTGCGCGATCACGCCCCAGAAGACGTTCGCAGGCTTGGTGTTGATGTCCTCTTCCTCGCCACGGCCGCTCACGATGCCGTGGATCTCCTTCGAGCCCTTCACCAGAAGGAAGGCGCCGCCGAGGATCAGGACGAGGTCGCGCATCGAAATGCCCTGACCGAAGAAATGGAAAAGGTCGCGCGTCAGGCCTGCCAGCCAGGCCAGCGTGAGCAGCAGCGCGATGCGGGTGATGCAGGCGACCGCGATGCCGAATTTCCGCGCCTTCTCGCGCTGCGCGTACGGCAGCTTCGACACGGCGATCGAAATGAAGACAAGGTTGTCGATGCCCAGCACGATCTCGATCGCGCTCAGGGTGATCAGGGTGATCCACGTCTGCGGATCGGAAATCAGTTCCAGCATTGCTTGGTTTTCCCGGGGAAACGTTGCGGACGCCCGAACGACGCCCGTGAATTGGATCAGGCGAAGCGGTCCCAGAGGATGAGGCCCCAGACCAGCAGCACGTTCATCATGAGCACGAACACGGCCGCGGAGCCCATGTCCTTGGCGCGACCGGCCAGTTCGTGGAATTCGGGGCCGTAACGTTCGATCACCGCTTCGATCGCGGAATTGAGGAGCTCTGCCGCAAGGACCAGCAGGCAGCTGCCGATCATCAGGGCCCGTTCGATCGGGCCATCGACCAGCCAGCAGGCCAGCGGCGCGAGCACCACCAGGAGGTAGACCTCGAGCCGGAAGGAAGACTCGTGCAGCCAGGCCGCACGCAGTCCCTGCAGGGACCAGACCGTGGCCTTGAGGATGCGTCCCGGCGTGCGCGGCAGGTGCCCCGTGTTGTCGGCCATGTCAGCGGACGCTCCCGATCGGGAGGCTGGGGCGATGGCACGGATCGATAACCGGCATGGAGGGGGTCGAGGCGGCGGAGGCACGCGATTTTGCCACAACCCCGGGACATGCCGGTGGCCGGCGATGGAGGTCGCGCCGGTCGGAGCCGGTCCGCCACGAGCGATTCGAGCCGTCCATCGTCGACCCGGCGCCAGGGATTGCTAGGATGGCCACCGTCACGCAAGCCGGCCGTACCGGCGCGACGGCTGCCTCCAGGACGCGCCAAGGATCGACAGGGGATTTCCAGATGCACGACACACCGCATCCCGCCACCGGCACCACTTCGGCCATCGGGACACGACGTCGTCGCGTCGCGTCCCGGCCACCATGGCCACTGGCATTCGCCCTGGTCCTTCTTGCCGGCTGCATGTCCACGCCGGACCGGGCGGACATCCCGCAGTTCCGCCAGGGCGCCGCCACCGCGAACCAGCAGACCGCGCAGGCGTTCTCCGACATCAATGCCTTCCTGCGCCAGCAGCAGATCGAGCGCGCGATCGGCCAGCCGACCTTGAACGAAGGCGAGTTCCTGACCGTTCTCGGCGACGAAGACGTCGCGAAATGGAGCCGCGCGTTCGCGGTGATCGATGCCTACGCTGCATCGCTTGAATCCCTGCTTGATCCGCAGCGCCGCGACGACGCGCAGCAGGCACTGGTGAAACTGGGCGAAACCATCGGCGCGCTGGACGGCAAGCAGCTGCCGGCCGGCGTCTCCGGCGGATTCGCCACGCTGGGTGGCCTGTTGTTGCAGGTCAAGGTGGAAAAGGACGCGATGGCGGCGATCCGCACCGCCAATCCGGGCATCCAGGCGACATTCTCGACCATGATGGATGCGATCGGCGCGGATCACGACAGCGGCGTCCGCAGCGTCGTGCGCAACACCTGGCAGACGATGCTCGCGAAGATCTCGGTCGACTTCCTGCGCGCGACCGACAAGGACAACAAGCGCACGGTGGTTCAGCAGTACGTGACGACCATGGACCAGCGCGACGCGCAGGATGCCTCGCTGGCCGCGCTGCGACGCTCGCTCGGGCTGCTGGCATCGGCGCATGCAGAACTGGCCGCAGGCCGCAATGACGGCGCGCAGGGGCTGATCGATCTATTGCAGCGCGAATACACCACCTATCGCGCCCAGGTCGACGCGATCCGGAAGCAACGCGAGGCTGCAACAGGCGGCCAGCAGGGAGCCACGCCATGAATGCCGTCATCGCCCAGCAGAGCGCCATCAATGCCGAGACCAAGCAGCTGCACGACAACCTGATCGCCCAGCACCAGGCGCTGTCCGACCGCCTGTCGACCGTCACATCGGCCGACGACGCGGATGCGATCGTGCGCGAGATGCAGGAGATCAACTTCCGCGTGATGATCAGTGGCGGGCTGCTGTTCAAGCAGACCACCGCGCAGATCGACGGCAACCTGCAGAGCGTGATCGCGGCCGGTGCGGACCTGAAGACCGCGATCGCGCAGGCCGACAGGATCCGAGACATCATCAAGGCCACCAGCAAGTTCCTCGGCCTGGTCGACAAGGTGCTGGACAAGATCAAGCTGCTGTAGCGCCTGACTGCGTCGCGGCGGGCATCGACACGCCCGCCGCACGCGTGACGGATCTAGCGCTCTGGGCCGGGCAGCCTGGGCCAGGCTGCCCGGGTCAGGCAGTCCAGGTCAGGCAGTCCAGGTCAGGGGGTCCGACCGCGGGGTGCGCCCTGCGGCTGGTAGAGGCTCAGCACGTTGCGGTCCGGATCGAGGAAATCCATGGTCAGCCCGCCGTCGGGCGCTTCGCTCACCGGCACGACGATCTCGACACCCTTCGACGCGAGCGCCTCTGCGTAGTCGTCGATGCCGCCATCCAGCGCAAAGACGACCACCGGGCTGTCGCCGGCCTTCGCCGGGCGCTGGATGAACACGAGGCTGAGATCGCCGAGTTCGGCGAGGGCGAACGGGCCGTCATGGCCTTCGAGCTCGGCCACAGGCAGGCCGAGGGTGTCGCGGTAGAAGGCGATGGATCGGTCGAGGACGCCGACGAAGAAGACGATGGCGCCGACTTTTGCGTTGTCGAGCATGGTGAACACTCCCGTGGTTGCTGAAGGAATCGACGCCGGGCCTGCGCGCGCAATGCCCGGTCGCACCTGTCAGTTGCCGCCGCCCGCCGAAACGTGAGCACGCGTGCGCACGACGAGCAGGTGCCCGTCCGGGTCGTGGCTGCCCAGGCCGTCGCGCCCGGCCAGCGCAGCCTTCAGCGCACGCCGGACCAGGCCGAATTGCAGGTCCACGCTGCGGGCCGGATCGCGCACGTAGGCCAGCGCCATGGCTTCGCTGCGCAGTGTCGGCGGCATCGCGCCCAGCGTCTTGCGGATGCTGGTCAGGCGCTGCCGGAACGCGGTCTCGCGGATGCCCAGGATCCAGCGGATTTCCTCGTGTCCCAGGCCATGCAGGGCGAGGACGGCGACGCGACGGGCAGCGGGCGGCAGGCGAGCCAGCAACGCCTGTGCGCAATGCGCCTGGATCGGCGTGGTTGCGTCGTCATCGATCGATGCGGACGCGCGGGCATGCGCGTCATCGCGACGACGGCGCCGGATCGCACTGCGCGCCTGCATCTGTGCGCGATGGCGGATGACACCCGACAGCCACGGCAGGGACGACGCATCGAGCGATTCGCGCCCTGCCTCCAGCGCCACCAGCAGGGCGTCCTGCACCAGGTCATCGACATCGGACGCCTCGCGCGCGTGGTGGCGCGCGGTGTCGCGCAGGCGGCGGTAGAGATCGATGTCCATCCTCGTCCGCGCGCCCTGGCCGCGAGTCCTATCGATCCTCGCGGAAGACCGCGGTGCCGCGGCTGCCGTCGGGCTTGATCCAGCCGCGATACATGCCGCTGGTATTGAACGGCAGGGCGATGTTGCCGGCGCTGTCCAGCGCGATCACGCCACCGTCGCCGCCGAGCGTGGGCACCACGCCATTGATGACCGCATCGGCGGCATCGGCCAGGCTGTCGCCGCGGTACGACACGCGCGCGCAGATGTCGTGCGCGACGGCGGCACGGATGAAGAACTCGCCCCAGCCCGTGCCGGACACGCCGCAGCGGTCGTCCGCCCAGGTACCGGCGCCGATCACCGGCGAATCGCCGATCCGGCTCCAGCGCTTGTTGGTCATGCCGCCGGTCGACGTGCCGGCGGCGATGCGGCCGTTGCGGTCGAGTGCGACCGCGCCGACGGTGCCGAAGTAGGTGCCGCGCAGGTCGTTGCCGGCCTGGCGCTGCGCACGCGCCTTCGTCTCTTCAAGCTGCTTGCGGCGGTGTTCGGTGTCGAACCAGGTGTTGGGCACGCGCTCGATGTCCTTCAGCGTATCCGCGAACGCTTCCGCGCCCGCGCCCGCCAGCATCACGTGCGGGCTGCGCTCCATCACGGCACGCGCGAGCTTGATCGGATTGCGCACCGTGGTCACGCCGGCGACTGCGCCTGCACGGCGGGTGTGGCCTTCCATGACCGAAGCATCGAGCTGGTGGCCGCCGTCGGCGTCGTACACCGCGCCCTTGCCCGCGTTGAAGTGCGGCGATTCCTCCAGCACCAGGATGGCGGCTTCGACCGCATCCAGGGCGTCGCCGCCGCGCGCGAGCACGGCATTGCCGGCGTCGAGGGCGCGATCGAGCTCGGCGCGGATGGCACGTTCCTGGTCGGGCGGCAGCTTGTCGCGCTCGATCACGCCTGCACCGCCGTGGATGACCAGCGCGGTACGGCCGGTCATGGTCTTCTCCGGCATGGGCCTGTCCGGATGGGGGCTGTTCTCGGGGCGGTGCTGGGCGTGGGCACTCATGGTGGCGATCGCAAGGCAGAGGGCAAGCAGCGGGCGCATCGGAAACTCCGGGCGGTGGTGCCGGCAGCATAGCCCCCCGGGCCCGGCCCTTGTAGAGCGGAGCTTGCTGCGCTCCAACATCCCGTCGACCGTCGAACCGGTCGCCACGGAGACGCCACGGGTTTCGACAGGGAAAGAGCGGCGCAAGCTCCGCCCTGCATGGACTGCGAATGTCGTCGGAGCCCGGATCTCGCCTACTGCTGCCGCAAAGCCTCGATCGGGTCGAGCTTCGCGGCCTTGCTCGCCGGGTAGTAACCGAAGAACAGTCCGGTGGCGATCGAGAATCCGGCCGCAAGGCCGATCACCTGGCTGTTGAGCGCCACCGGCAGCGCGCCGATCTTGCTGACCAGCAGCGCGCCGACGATGCCGATCGCGATGCCGATGATGCCGCCGATCAGCGAGATCAGCATGGCTTCGGCGAGGAATTGTCGACGGATGTCGCGGGGACCGGCACCGACCGCCATGCGCAGGCCGATTTCGCGGATGCGTTCGGTCACCGACACCAGCATGATGTTCATGATGCCGATGCCGCCGACGATCAGCGAAATGCCGGCGACAGCACCGAGCAGCCACGACATCAGCTTGGTCGTCTGCGTGCGGGTGGCGACGATTTCGGCGAGGTTGCGCACGTTGAAGTCGTCCTCGGCGCCGGGCTGGATCTTGTGGCGCTGGCGCAGCAGGGCTTCGATCTCCGCCTGCGTGGTGGACAGTGCATCGGGATCGGCCACGCCGACCGAGATCTGCTGCACCGCACCGGGCGAGAGGAAGCTGCTGGTGTTCATCCGTCGGCGCGCGGTCTGCAGCGGGATCACGACGATGTCGTCCTGGTCCTGGCCGAAACCGCCCTGCCCCTTGGACTTGAACGTGCCGACCACCGTGAACGGCACGCGGCCGATGCGCACGGTCTGGCCGACGGCTTCTTCCTCTCCGAACAGTTCCCGGCGCACGGTCTCGCCGATGATCGCGGACTTGCCGCCACCGTAGTCGCTCGATTCGAAGCCCGGTCCGCTGGCCATTTCCCAGCCGTTGATCGCGAACCAGTCGGGCTCCACGCCCTGCCAGCTGGTCGACCAGTTGTTCTCGGCGTAGATCACCTGCGAGCCGCCGCGCAGCAGCGAACTGACGTACTGCACGCCTGGTACCTCGCGGCGGATCGCATCGGCGTCTTCTTCGGTCAGCGTGAAGAAATTGCCGCTGCCGGTGCGCACGCCACCGAAGCCGCGTCCCGCGCCGGGATTGATGTCGAGCCGCTGCGAGCCCAGGCCCGAGACGATCTTCTCGATCTCGGCCTGCGTGCCCTGGCCCACCGATACCATGACGATGACGGCGGCGATGCCGATGATCACGCCGAGCGATGTCAGGGCACTGCGCAACCAGTTGCCGCGCAGCGCGTACACGGCGGTGCGCAGGACTTCGAGCACGGTCATGCCGCCTGCCTGCGGATGCTGCGCGCTCATGCCTTCACCTCCACGCGGGCCGCGCCGTCATGCGGGCCGTCATGGCTGTCGGCATCGTGCAATTCGCCGTCGCGCATCACGCAGGTGCGGTTCGCGTGCGTCGCGACTTCGGCATCGTGGGTGATGAGGATGATCGTGTGGCCTTCGCCGCGCAGGCGCTCGAACAGCGCGAGGATCTCCTGGCCGGTGCGCGAATCGAGCGCACCGGTCGGCTCGTCGGCCATGATGATCGGCGGCTGGTGGATCAGCGCGCGCGCGATCGCCACGCGCTGCTGCTGGCCACCGGACAGCTCGCTGGGCTTGTGGTGCATGCGCTCGCCCAGGCCGACGGCGGCCAGCGCTTCGGCGGCACGACGGCGACGCTCGGCGACCGGCGTGCGCGCATAGCTCAGCGGCATCGCCACATTGTCCAGCGCGCTCATCCGCGCGAGCAGGTTGAAGCCCTGGAACACGAAGCCGATCTTGTCGCGGCGCAGGACCGCGCGCTCCTCGGCGTCGAGCGTGGCCACGTCGACGCCGTCGCACAGGTAGGTGCCGGAGGTGGGGGTGTCGAGACAGCCGATGAGGTTCATCAGCGTCGACTTGCCGGAACCCGAAGGCCCCATGATCGCCACGAACTCGCCATGCTCGATGCGCAGGTCGACGCCCTTGAGCGCGGCGACCTCGGCCTCGGTGCCCTGCGAATAGATCTTGCTCAGCGACCTCGTTTCGATCACCGGATGCGCGGCCGAGCGGACGCCTTGGCCTGCACTCACTTGGCCGGCTCCGCCGCCTGCACGCCGACGATCACCTGGTCGCCGGCCTTCAGCTCACCGATGATCTCGGTGCTGCTGCCGTCGGACGCGCCCACGCGAACGAGCACCGGCTTGGGCTTGCCCTCGGCGAGCACGTAGACCGGCGCGCGGCGCGCACCGACCAGTTCGTTGACCGCGCTGTCCCACTGCTGGCGCTGGTCGTCGCGCAGTGCCGCGCGGAAATCGCCGAACTGCTGGTTGAAGCGTTCGAGCATGCGCTGGCGCATCGCGCCGCTGGCGCCGCCGGCGCCACGGTTGCCGCCCGACGGCGGGCCGCCGGGTCCGCGCCCGAACAGGTTGGGTGCATTGCCGTTCTGCGGCGGGGCAGCGGTGCGCGCGGCGATGCGCTCGCGCATCTTCGCCAGCGCATCGTCGAACGCGGCCTTCTGGCTGGCGTCGAGCTTCAGCGTCGCGGCGATCTTCGGCAGTTCTTCGCTCATGCCGCCGCCGCGCTGCGCGGTCTGCTGCTGTTCGGCCGCGGCGTCGTCGACCGGCGGCTTGAAGCGCATCGCGGCGTTCGGCACCTTGAGGATGTTGTCGCGGCGGCTGACTTCGATCTCCGCGTTCGCGGTCATGCCCGGGAGCAGCGCCTGGTCGCTGTTGTCGACCGACACCACCACCGGATAGGTGATGACGTTGCTGGTATTGGTGGACGACAGGCGCACCTGGCGCACTTCGCCCTGGAAACGGCGGTCAGGGAACGCGTCGACCGTGAAGCTCACCGCCTGCCTGGGCTTCACCTGGCCGATGTCGGATTCGTCCACGGCCAGCACGATCTCCATCTGCGACAGGTCTTCGGCGATCTTGAACAGCACTGGCGCCTGCAGGCTCGCCGCGACGGTCTGGCCGGGCTCGACCGAGCGCGCCAGCACCACGCCGTTCACCGGCGAGCGGATCACGGTGCGGGCGAGGTTGAGATGGGCGTTCTGCGCCGATGCGGTCTGCTGGCGGATCTGTGCCTCCGCCGCAGCCACCTGCGCACGCGCCTGGTCGCGCGCGGCCAGCGCCTGGTCCAGATCGCCCCGGGCGATCAGCTTCTGGCCGACCAGTTCGGCCTTGCGGCCATAGTCCAGCTCGGCGTTGCGCAGGTTGGCGCGCGCGGTCTGCAGGCTGGCCCGGGCGTTCGCGATGCTGGCGTTGCCCTGCTCGATCTGGGCCTGGAAGGTGTCGGGATCGATGCGGGCGATGACCTGGCCCTTCTCGACGCGATCGTTGTAGTCGACCAGCACCTCGGTGACCTTGCCGGACACCTCGCTGCCCACATCGACCGTGGACAGCGCGCTGAGATTGCCCGTTGCCGAGATCGCGACCCGGATATCGCCCTGTTCGACGGCGCCCGTGCGGAATTTCTGCGCTTCGGCGCCGCCTCGTCCCTTCCAGTACCACCCGCCCGCGGCCAGCGCGACGACGACGGGGACGATGATCAGGGCGAGCGGGCGTTTGCGTTGTGCGGGCATGGGGTCGAAAAGTCGGAAGACGCGGATCGAAGGGATGGGAACGCACCTGGGCGCCTGCGGTTGACCGGCGATGCATGCCGGGGGTTCCCGGCAAGGCGGGCATCGGCGACATCCGCCCGGTCGGCCTTGGCGCACCAGAGGCGGCCGCGCATCATCGCACGATCACCGACCGGCCCCACCCCGCCGCCAAACCCCGCAACGAACACCTTCCGCAAAGAGCCGCCATGTCCCTGCCCATCGATCGCCTCCTGCCCATCGTCCTCCTGCTGTGCTCGAACATCTTCATGACCTTCGCCTGGTACGGGCACCTCAAGTACAAGAGCTCGCCATTGCCCGTGGCGATCGCCGCCAGCTGGGGCATCGCCCTGTTCGAATACATGCTGATGGTGCCGGCCAATCGCTGGGGCAGCGCGTATTACTCGGCGCCGCAGCTGAAGGGCATGCAGGAAGTGATCACGCTGCTGGTCTTCGCAGGGTTCTCGGCCTGGTTCCTCGACCAGCCGCTGAAGTGGAACCACTGGGCCGGCTTCGGCCTGATCGTGGTGGCCGCGTGGCTGATCTTCCTGGAGTGATGCGCCTTTGTAGAGCGGAGCTTGCTCCGCTCGCATCTCTCGGGAACGTCATGAGCGGAGCAAGCTCCGCTCTACAGAACCCGGGTCAGAAGGGAATCCGTCCGATGAGGATGTCCCTGAACATCACCCAGTCCCCCGCGAACGAGTAGAACGGGTGCTTGAACGTCGCCGGTCGGTTCTTCTCGAAGAAGAAATGTCCGACCCATGCGAAGGCATAGCCACTGATGAAGGCCCCCAGCAGCCACCAGGGATTGCGCTGCACGATGGCGGCAACGATCAGCCCCAGCGCCACGCAGCTGCCGACGAAATGCAGGCGACGGCACACCGTGTTGCGATGCTCGCCGAGATAGAACGGGTAGAACTCGCGGAAACTGGCGTAGCGTTCGCTCATGGCAATTCCTGCTGCTTGGCTCGATCCCAGTAGGCATCCTGCTCGTCCAGGGGCAGATCGGCAAGACGCACGCCGTCGGCCGCAGCCAGCGCTTCCATGGTGCGGAAGCGACGCTCGAACTTGTGGTTGGCGCGACGCAGGGCCGAACCCGGGTCGACCTTCGCATGCCGGGCCAGGTTCGCGGCCACGAACAGCAGGTCGCCGATCTCGTCTTCGAGCCGGTCCTGCACGGCGGCATCGCCCGGCGCGGCGGCGCGGGCGTCGAACTCCACCCGCACCTCCTCCAGTTCTTCCTTCAGCTTGTCGATCACCGGCGCCGGCCCCGGCCAGTCGAAACCGACGGTCGCTGCCTTCTTCTGCAGCTTCACCGCGCGCTGCCACTCGGGCAGGCCACGGGCGATGCCGGCCAGCGCCGAGGCATCGGCATCCGCACCGAGTTTCGCCAATCGTTCCTTCTTCTTCTCCGCGTCCCACATCGCATTGAGCGCATCGCTGTCGGCGATGCTCATGCCCGCGAACACGTGCGGATGCCGGCGCTCCATCTTGTCGCTGATCGCGGCAACCACGTCGCCGAACGCGAACGCGCCCTGTTCTTCGGCCATGCGCGCGTGGAACACCACCTGGAACAGCAGGTCCCCCAGCTCGTCCTTCAGGTCGTGCAGATCGTCGCGGTCGATCGCATCCGCGACTTCGTACGCTTCCTCGACGGTGTACGGCGCGATGGTCGCGAACGTCTGCTTCACGTCCCACGGGCAGCCGGTGTCGCGGTCGCGCAGTCGCGACATGATGGCGAGGAGACGCTGGATGTCGGTGGGCTCGGTCATGGCGGATCAGTCAATCAGTCGCACCACTGCTGCCACGGCATGTGGATATCGCCCAGCGCCACGAAATCGCCGTTGAGCAGCGTGTCGCGCTGGTTGTAGCGGAACGGCCGACCCTTCGGGTCGAGCACGCGGCCGCCAGCGGCTTCGACAATGGCCTGTCCTGCGGCGGTGTCCCACTCGCTGGTCGGGCCGAAGCGCGGGTAGATATCGATCGCGCCCTCGGCGATGCGGCAGAACTTGAGCGAGGAACCGACGGTGACGTCCTCGAGTTCGCCCAGCTCCGCGGCCATCCGCGCCATGAAGGCCTCGGTGCGCGCGTCGCGGTGCGAACGGCTCGCGGCGACGCGGATCGGCGCCACGGCCGGGGTACGGACTTCCATCGCCATTTCGCCACCGTCGGCGCGGCGGTAGGCGCCGTGCGCGAGGTCGCCCCACCACAGCACGCCCGGCACCGGCGCCTGGATCACGCCGAACACGGCCACGCCGTCCTCGATCAACGCGATGTTCACCGTGAACTCGCCGTTGCGCTTCACGAATTCGCGGGTGCCGTCGAGCGGATCGACCAGCCAGAATCGCGTCCACGCGCGGCGCTCGGCGATCGGCAGTTCGGCGGACTCCTCCGACAGCACCGGGATCTCCGGCGTCAGGCGCGCTAGGCCATCGACGATGCAGTGGTGCGAAGCCAGGTCGGCCGCGGTCAGCGGGCTGTCGTCGCCCTTGCGCTCGACATCGAAGGGTTGGTCGTAGACCGCCAGGATCTCGGCGGCGGCGGCATTGGCGATGGCGATCACGCCTTCGCGGATCGTCTCATCGAGCAGCATGGGCATCGGTTTCGTGTCCTCTTGAAAACAGTTCCTTGACGAGGAAGAGCGCCGCGATGGAGCGCCCTTCCGAGAATTCTTCGACGAACATCAGTTCGTGCAGCGCGTCGAGGCGCCAGGGCACGACTTCGAGCTGCTCGGGCTCGTCGCCGATCAACCGCTCCTCGTACAGGTCGCGGGCCAGGACCAGCACGGCCTCGTGCCCCATGTAGGTCGGTGCCAGGGTCAGGCGTCGCAGCACGGTGAGCGAACGCGCGCCGTAGCCGGCCTCCTCCTTCAGCTCCCGGTTCGCCGCCTCTTCCGGCGTCTCGCCATCGTCGATGCGTCCCTTGACCAGACCCAGCTCGTAGCGATGGGTCCCTGCGGCGTACTCCCGGATCAGCAGCGCGGTGTGGTCGTCGATCATCGGGACCACGATCACCGCCCCGTTGCCCACCGGTTCGACGCGGTGGTACAGGCGGCGCTCGCCGTTGGAAAACTCCAGGTCCAGCTCTTCGACCACGCGGTCTCCGTCGCCCTGATGGCGCGTGCGCTTGTGGATGATCGGAAGGGAGCGGCTCATGCGCCCACCGGGCCGGCGGCAGGACGGGCGATAATGTCGGGATGACGAGGCATCCCCCGATGATAAACGACCGCGACGCCGACCATTGGCGCACCCGCGATCTCGACGTGCTCTGGCACCCCTGCACGCAGATGCGCGAGCACCCGCACGCCCTGCCCCTGCTGCCCGTGGCCCGCGGTGAAGGCCCCTGGCTGATCGGTCACGACGGCCGCCGCACCCTCGACGCGGTGAGCAGCTGGTGGACGAACATCCACGGCCATGCCGAACCACGCATCGCCGACGCCATCGGCCGCCAGGCACGCACCCTGGAGCAGGTCATCCTGGCCGGCTTCTCGCACGCACCGGCCGTGGAACTGGCCGAACGCCTGCTCGACGTGGCGCCGCGCCAGCCGGGTCGCGCCCCACTCGCGAAGGTGTTCTACGCCGACAATGGCTCTGCCGGCGTCGAGGTGGCGCTGAAAATGGCCTTCCACTGGTATCGCAACCGTGGCGACGAACCGAACCGCACGAAGTTCGTCGCGCTGACCAACAGCTACCACGGCGAGACCGTCGGCGCGCTGTCGGTCGGCGACATCCCGTTGTACCGCCGCGTCTACGCGCCCTTGCTGCTCGACGTACTGTTCGCGCCCTCGCCAGATGCCTTCGGCGCGAGCACGCCGGCCGATGCCGCGCGCCGCGCCGAGGACGCTGCCGATGCCCTCGCCCGCCTGCTCGACGAGCATCCCGGCGAAGTCTGTGCGCTGATCCTCGAACCGCGGCTGCAGTGCGCAGGCGGCATGCGCATGCATGACCCGGTGTACCTCAAGCGGGTGCGCGACCTGTGCGACGTGCACGGCGTATTCCTGATCGCCGACGAGATCGCCACCGGCTTCGGCCGCACCGGCACGCTGTTCGCCTTCGAGCAGGCGGGCGTCATGCCCGATCTGATGTGCGTGTCGAAGGGACTCACCGGCGGCTTCCTTCCGCTGGCCGCCGTGCTGGCGACCCAGCAGATCTACGAAGGCTTCCTCGACGACTCCCGCGAACGCGCGTTCCTGCATTCGCACAGCTACAGCGGCAACCCGCTGGCCTGCGCCGCGGCGCTGGCCTCGCTGGACATCCTCCAGGGCGACGACGTGATCGCGCGCAACCGGGTCACGGCAAGGAAGATGGGCGACCTCGCATCGTCCTTCGCGTCCAATCCCCTGGTCGCCGAAGTGCGCCAGGCCGGGATGGTCGTCGCCATCGAACTGCACCCCGAACCGGAGAACCGCGAAGACGGACACGCGGTCGAGATCGCGGGGCGTCGCGGACTGCGCATGTATCGCACCGCGCTCGATCATGGCGTGCTGCTGCGCCCGCTCGGCGACGTGCTGTACTGGATGCCGCCCTACTGCGTCGACGATGCGCAACTGACGCAGATCGCCGACGCCACCCATGCCTGCCTGAAGGAGGCCGCACGATGCGCCTGACCCGAGTCTTCGTCGACCAGCCGCTCGCGCCCGGCGCACGCGTGACCCTGCCCGAAAGCGCGGCCACGCACCTGGTGCGCGTGCTCCGCCTGCGCGAAGGCGAAGCCTGCGTGCTGTTCAACGGCGACGGGCACGACTACGAAGCCACGCTCGCCACCGTGACCAAGCGCGGCGTCGATGCCGAGATCGGCGGCGCGCGCGCGATCGACAACGAATCACCGCTGCGCCTCGTGCTGCTGCAGGGCATCGCCCGTGGCGAGAAGATGGACCTGATCCTGCAGAAGGCCACCGAGCTGGGCGTGTCGGCCATTGCGCCGGTGTTCGCCGATCGCACCGAGGTCAGGCTCGACGGCGAGCGTCTCGACAAGCGCATGGCGCACTGGCGCAGCGTCGTGACCTCGGCCTGCGAACAGAGCGGTCGCGCACGCATCCCCGAACTGCTGCCGGCGCGCGGCCTCGGCGAAGCCGCCGCAGCCATGGATGCCGATGCACTCAAGCTCACGCTCGATCCGCAGGGCGAACACCGGTTCGAAACGCTTGCGCGACCGACATGCGACGTGGTCATCGGCATCGGCCCGGAAGGCGGCTGGTCGGCGAAGGATCGCGAGTTGCTCGCGCAGCACGGTTTCAGCGGCCTGCGCCTCGGTCCGCGCGTGCTGCGCACCGAGACCGCCGGCCTTGCCGCGATCGCGGCCATGCAGGCGCGGTTCGGGGATCTCTGACGGATCACCCGAACCCCGATGCATCGCCTGTAGAGCGGAGCTTGCTCCGCTCATGCTTTTCCCGGAAGAAGCGAGCGGAGCAAGCTCCGCTCTACGAAAGCCGTGTGCCACGGACAACAGCGTTCCGCGCTGGAAACGATCCGCCTGCTAGCATCGCGACATCGAATGCCACAGGACGACTCCCCATGCCCGTCACCACCCGACGCGCCACGCTCGACGACCTCGAAGCATTGGCACCGCTGTTCGCCGATTACCGCACCTTCTATTCGCAGGTACCTGATCTGGCCGTGGCCACGCGCTTCCTGCACGAACGCCTGGCGCGCGACGAGTCGGTGATCTTCCTCGCCGAACTCGATGGCACGCCAGCCGGCTTCACCCAGCTCTACCCGATGTTCTCCTCGGTGCGCGCGCAGCGCACCTTCATCCTCAACGACCTGTTCGTCGCCGCGCACGCGCGCCGCAAGGGCGTGGCGCAGGCGCTGCTGTCGACCGCCGCCACATTCGGCCGCGAAGCCGGCGCGATCCGCCTCGAACTGGAGACCATGCCAGACAACCATGGCGCGCAGGCGCTGTATCGCGCGGAAGGCTGGGTGCAGTACGACGAAACCCTGCGCTTCCAGCTGCCGCTGGCGAACACATGGAGCGATGACCCGTGAGCGCCGCAGTACATGCCGGCAGCTGTCTCTGCGGCAGCGTGCGCTACCGCGTCGAGGGCGGCTTCGACAGGGTCACGCACTGCCATTGCTCGATGTGCCGCAAGAGCCACGGCGCCGCGTTCGCGACCTACGCCACGGTGTCGGCCTCGCAGCTGTCCATCGAAGACGATGCCGGCAGGCTCGCGTGGTATCGCTCCTCGCCCACCGCCGAGCGCGGCTTCTGCACCGGCTGCGGCGCCTCGCTGTTCTGGCGCGACGAAACGAAGGAGCCCGGACTGGTCGCGTTCTCGCTGGGGACGGTGGATACGCCGCTGGGCGGAATCGAGATCAGGGATATCTTTGTGGAATACAGGGCCGATTGGCATACCGTCGGCAACGCCTCAGAACAGGAGGCGTACGCGACATGACATTTCTTGTCTGGGACCCGATGGAAGTCTTGAGCCTTTTCGACGCAATGCCGGTCAAGGATCAAGATGGCTTGTTCTATCAATACGCGCTGGAACAAACACCGCTCCGCCTTCAACTGACCATCTGGCAATATGACGCAGACATCGAAATCATCCTGTGGACGGACCACCTTCCCGACCCCATATCAAGATGCGTGATACGAAACAGCCCCGGGATTCGCGTGGTCGATGAGAAAGCTGGCAGGTTCATCGAATTCGCTGCACCGCACTGCATCGAAGGCAAATATGACGGCCACTCTCCGATCCCGAACGGGCTGAGGTTGTGGATGGAGCCGCAAATTCGTATCGAAACCATTGCTTGGTAAATCGACAACCCATGACCGCCCAACCAAACCTCATCCCCCTGTCCCTCTGCGTCCTCACCGTCTCCGACACCCGCACGCTGGCCGAGGACAGTTCCGGCGGCTATCTCGCCGAGGCGCTGGTCGAGGCCGGCCACACGCTGCATGACCGCGCGCTGCTGCCCGACGACCGCTACAAACTGCGGGCACAAGTGTCGATCTGGATCGCCGATCCGGCGGTAGACGGCATCATCGTGACCGGCGGTACCGGCTTCACCGGCCGCGATTCGACGCCCGAGGCGCTGCTGCCGCTGCTCGACAAGGAGATGCCCGGGTTCGGCGAGCTGTTCCGGGCGATCAGCTTCGACGAGATCGGCACCTCGACCCTGCAGTCGCGAGCGTTCGCGGGCCTGGCCAACGGCACCTTCCTGTTCGCCCTGCCCGGCTCCACCTCGGCCTGTCGAACCGCCTGGGAAAAGATCGTCCGCGCCCAACTCGACGCGCGCACGAAACCGTGCAACCTTGCCACCCTGCGGCCCCGCCTCAAGGAGTAAGCCATGTCGATCGGCAACACCCTGCGCCTGCTGACCAAGGCCACCGGCCTGTCGGTCACCGACCTCGCCACCGCCATCCCGCGTGCTGGCGCCAGCACGGTCAGCGCCTGGCTGAAGGACGAGAAGTTGCCCGGCCGTGACCAGATCGATGCCCTCGCCCGCACCTTCGGCGTGCCCGCCGGCGCGCTGCTGGCCGAAGTCGCCAGCACCCTCGACCCGACTCGCACCAAGGGCGAACACGACCTGCTCGCCGCCTATCGCGCGCTCAACACCAAACAGCAGGGCGCGCTGCTGGAAGTCGCGAAGAGCATGGCCGCCGGTGCGCGACCGGAGGATGCACCGGCGAAGCCGGCGCGCAAGCGGGCGCCAGCGAAACGCGCAAAGCGCACCTGATCCCGTCCTGTCATCCCGAGCATCACGAGGGACCTGTTTGCGTCCTTCGGCGAGCAGCAAACCATCGGACATACCCATGACCAAACCCGAAAAGCTCAAGCGCAAGGACTACGAGGAACGACTGGAGCCGCTGCAGCGCGAGCTGGCGTCGATGGCGCGCTGGGCTTCCCACACCGGACGGCGCATCCTCGTGTTGATCGAAGGCCGCGACACCGCCGGCAAGGGCGGCGTGATCGATGCGATCACCGCGCACATCAACCCGCGCCAGTGCCGCACCGTCGCCCTGCCCAAACCGAGCGAGCGCGAGCGCAGCCAGTGGTATTTCCAGCGCTACGTGCCGCACCTGCCCGCCGCCGGCGAGATCGTGCTGTTCGACCGCAGCTGGTACAACCGCGCCGGCGTCGAGAAGGTCATGGGCTTCGCCGACGACAAACAGGTGAAGGCGTTCCTGAAACAGGCGCCGGTGTTCGAGAAGATGCTGGTCGACGACGGCATCCTGCTGTTCAAGTACTGGCTGTGCTGCGACCAGGACGAGCAGGAAAAACGTTTCGCCGAACGCCGCGAAGACCCGCTCAAGGGCTGGAAGCTATCGCCGATCGACATCGAGGCCCGCGCGAAGTACGCCGAGTACACCAAGGCGCGCGAGGTCATGCTCAAGGCCACGCACACCGACTACGCGCCATGGACGCTCGTGGATTTCAACGACCAGAAGCGCGGCCGGCTGACGATGATCCGCGACCTGCTCGACCGCCTGCCGGATACGCAGATCAAGCCGGAGCCGGTGGAGTTCCCGCCGCTGGCCGGCAAGCCCAAGAAGGAAACCTACTCGGTGGTGAAGCCGCTGCCAGACCTGGAGTGAAGCGTCTGGAGCGAAGCGCACCGTTCCGATCTGTGCCGGAACGGTGCGATCGGCAGCTTCATGCTTTGCGGAACACCAGCGTCGCGTTGGTGCCGCCGAAGCCGAAGCTGTTCGACATGACCGTGCGCAGCGATGCGTCGCGCGTTTCGCGCAGCACCGGGTAGCCTTCGACGCGCGGGTCGAGCGTTTCGATGTTCGCGGAGCCGGCCATGAAACCGTCGCGCAGCATGAGCAGGCTGTAGATCGCTTCATGCACGCTTGCGGCGCCGAGCGAGTGACCGGTCAGCGCCTTGGTCGAGGAGAACGGCGGGATCACGCCGCCGAAGGCTTCGCGAACGGCTTCGATCTCGGTGACGTCGCCCAAAGGCGTCGACGTGCCATGCGTATTGAGGTAGTCGATGGTGCCGACCGGCTCGCTTCCGCCGGGGAAGCCCTGCATGGCCAGACGCATGCAGCGCACCGCGCCCTCGCCGTTCGGCGCGACCATGTCGGCGCCATCCGAGGTCACGCCATAGCCGACGAGTTCGGCATGGATGCGCGCACCGCGCGCCTTCGCGTGTTCGTATTCTTCCAGCACGAGGATGCCGCCACCGGCACCGATGACGAAACCATCGCGAGTCGCATCGTACGGACGCGAGGCGCTCTGCGGCGTCGCGTTGAAGTTGCTGGACAGCGCGCCCATCGCGTCGAACTGCACGGACAGACCCCAGTGCAGTTCTTCACCGCCGCCGGCCATCACGATGTCCTGTGCGCCGTGGCGGATCAGGTCGGCCGCGGCGCCGATGCAATGCGCGGACGTGGCGCATGCAGCCGCGATCGTGTAGCTGACGCCCTGGATGCCGAACGCCGTCGCCAGCGACGCGGACACGGTCGAACACATCGTGCGCGGCACCATGAACGCACCGACCTTGCGCGCACCCTTGTTGCGCGCGAGATCGCCGGTTTCGATCTGCCAGTGCGCCGAGGCACCGCCGGAGCCAGCGATCACGCCCGTACGCGGGTTGCGTACCTGTGCTTCGTCGAGGCCCGCGTCGGCGATGGCATCGCGCATCGAGATGTAGGCGTAGGCGGCGGCATCGCCCATGAATCGCTTCAGCTTGCGATCGATCGCCCCATCGAGATCGATCTTCGGCACGCCTGCGACATGGCTGCGGAAGCCCTTCTCGGCATATTCGGGAACGAATTCGATCCCGCTGGTGCCGTTGCGCAGCGCTGCAGAGACGGTGTCGGCATCGTTGCCGATCGGAGAGACCAAGCCGTAGCCGGTGACGACGACGCGACGCATCAGAAGCCCTCCACCGACTGGAACAGGCCCACGCGCAGGCCCTCGGCTTCGTAGATCAGGCGGTCGTCGACGTAGGTACGACCATCGGCGATGACCAGCGCCAGCTTGCCGCGCATCACCCGGCGCACGTCGATCTCGTAACGCACGACTTTCGCGGTCGGCAGCACCTGGCCGCTGAACTTCACGTTGCCGACGCCCAATGCGCGGCCACGCCCCGGTTCGCCGAGCCACGGCAGGTAGAAGCCAGCGAGCTGCCACATCGCATCGAGGCCGAGGCAGCCGGGCATCACCGGATCGCCTTCGAAATGACAACCGAAGAACCAGAGGTCAGGGCGGATATCCAGTTCCGCCACCAGCAATCCCTTGCCGTGCGATCCGCCCTTCTCGTCGATGCAGGTGATGCGATCGAACATCAGCATCGGCGGCGCCGGGAGGCGTGCGTTGCCAGGACCGAACACCGTGCCTTGCGAGCAGGCGATGAGTTGCGCGTAATCGAACGAAGCGGGCTGCGGCATGTGCGGACTGCGAGTGGACAGAACTTGCCATTATCGCCATTTTCTCGACGACGACATCGCAGCAAACCCCTGATTTTTCAGCATTCGCATGCGTATGGGCGCATGCATTCAGCGATCCGGAGAACCTACGCATGCGTATGTCTAGACAGTACGCAAACGTATGCATGCGGATTCCGGTGCCGTGGTTCAGCCTTTCGCGTCGAGCGCGCGACGATATCCCTGGAACAACTGCAGCAACCACGGCTTCTGCGCAAGCACCAGACTCACGCCGATACGCTCCTTCGCCGACAGCGTGGCATCGCGCACCAGCAGTGCGTCGAACTCCTTCACGACTTCCTCCAGGCGCTGGCGCATCTGGCGCACGCCATCGACACTCAGGCTGCCACTGAGGAGGAACAGCCCGTCCTGTTCGCCGTCGAAGGCATCGGCGAAGTAGTCGCCGAGCAGCTTCTCGCGGAAGTACAGCTCCATCGGCCCGTTGCGACGCCAGCGGAAGTTGCGTGCGGTCAGCGCGCGCGCGCGGTTGCCCGGCTGCAATTCGATGATCCCCAGCCGGTCGAGCTTGACCAGCAATCCCGTCCATTGCGGTTCGGTGAACGAGAACTGGGCCAGCACGTCCGTCTGCTTCCAGCGGTTCAGGCTGAGGAACAACGCCAGCAGCAGCGCCGGCTCGGACACCAGGGCGCGCTCCTGGGCCTCGCTGAGCTCGGCCATGCTGTCCTTGCCGCGTGCGGATTCGGCGGCGATGTCGGCCAGGCCGATATCCAGCACATCGCAGATCTGTTCCAGGCGCTGCAGGCTCATCGCGCGGAGCGAGAACATCCGCTTGACCGCCGCCTCGCTCATCTTCAGCCGGCCCGCCAGCTCGCGATAGGTCATTCCCTGCCCGCGGAGCAGGCGCTTGAGGGCGTCGATCAGGTCCACCGAAACGGCCATGGGTATCGCAATCCAATACTTGCCAGCCCCACTGCTTACACCTGGTCGATTCCGTTTGCAATGGATGCCGGCGGCGGCTTTCCTCGAACCACCTCCCGAACCGTACCGCCGCCATGCCGCAGACCGCCCTCCCCCTGCTGCGCCACATGCCGCTGCGCTATCGCGTCGCCGCCACCGTCCTCGCCGTGAGCTGCCTGCTGATCCCGCCGGCCGATGCCGCGCCTGGCGCGTCCGTGCGCGCCTCAGAGGCCAGCCTCGCCGCGTCGGTGGAGGTGCCGATCGCAGCCGTCAGCGCCCTGGCCAAGGGCAGCGAGTTCGTGGTGACCGGCCTCGCGGTCAGCGGCGTGATGGTCGCCGTGACCGTCTCTGCGGTTGCCGGCGGTGCTTCATTCGTGGTCTACCTGTCGGTCGAAGCGGTGAAGGCGCTGGGCCTGTCGGCAGGTCACGCGCTGGAAGCCGTGGCGGTGTCCGGCGGCTGGTTGCTGATGGCTTCGGGCACCGCGATCTGCTTCGTGGCGGACGAAGCGACCCGCACCCACATCCATTCGCGTGAGATCGTCTCGTCCCGGAATGCGTCGCCTGCACTCGCATCGATCGCACTTGCCATTTCGGAGCTTGCGTCGTGAGCAACTACGACCCCAACGACGAGCGTCGCAGCGCCCGCGCGGCAGCGGGACTCATCGGACTGATGCTGGTGGCACTGATCGTATTGATGAGCGTGGCGCCGGCAGCAAGCGCGGGAACGCCCTGCGAGGCGCGCGCGATGACACCAGCGCGCGTCGCCGATGCCGCACGCACCGCGCGGATGGTCGTCGACGAACTGGACCGTCACGATGCGCCCGTCGCGGTCGTGTCGCGCGTGGGTACCGATCTGTCGAAGCACGGCCTGCGCTACAGCCACGCCGGCTTCGCGGTCCGCGACCACGCCGACGGCCGCTGGACCGTCGTGCATCTCCTCAACGACTGCAGCAGCGAGGGTTCGGGTCTTTACGCGCAGGGCCTGGTGAACTTCTTCGCCGACGACCTGATCGAGCAGGATGCGCGCATCACCTGGCTGGAACCCGCGATCGCCGAACGCCTCGCCGCGCGACTGGTCGACCTGCGCCACGACCCGCTGTACACGCCGCGCTACAACCTCATCGCACGCCCCGGCAGCAGGCAGTACCAGAACTCCACCGCCTGGGTGCTGGAACACATCGCGGCATCGATTCCGGAACGCCGCGTGGCGACCGATCGCGCGCAGGCCTACCTGCTCGCCAAGGCCCACGGATTCCAGCCGGACACCATCCATATCCCGTATTCGAAGCGCATCGTCGGCGGACTGTTCGGTGGCGCCAACCTGGCGTTCACCGACCATGGCGTCGGCACGCGTCTGGGCGGTGACTATCCGGTCGTCACGGTGCGCGCGATCCTGCGCTGGCTCGATGCGTCGGGCTTCGAAGTGCGCGAAGTGGAGTGGCGGCGAGGCGAGCGCATGCCGGAGCCCGGCCCCGCCTGAGCCGATACCTGCTGCGGACTTGGCCTGTCGTTCGACAGGCATCTGCCGAATCCCCTCGCTCCGTGCCAGGCTCGACCTCGGGAGACTGGCGCGCGACGACGGCACACACGCGGTCACGGCGGGCCAAGTCCGCAGCAGGATGGCCTCAGGCGAGCGGGAAGAAGTGCGGGCGCGTGGGCCGCAAGACCAGCGCCTCGCCGATCGCAGGCAACGCGATGTCGTCCTCGACCACGCGCTCCCATTCGATCGGCCGCACGCCACCACCGGGCGCAAGTTCGACCGTGATGCGATCCGCGCGTCGATGCACGGCGGACACGCGCGCGCGGATGCCTTCGCCCTCCTCGTCGTTGCGCACGCCCTGGTGCGGACGGAACATCGCGAGGGTCGCGCCATCCGCGATTCCCGGCGCGTCCAGCACGCCGATCTCGTCATCGGCGACGAACACGCCGGATCGCACATGCCCGCGGATCGCATTGCCGCGACCGATGAAATCGAACACGTACGCCGACGCCGGGTGCGCGTAGATGTCGTCCGGCGTGCCGACCTGTTCGATGCGTCCTTCGCGCAGCACGACCACGCGATCGGCCAGCTCCAGCGCTTCCTCCTGGTCGTGGGTGACGAACACCGTCGTCTGTCCGGTCTGGTCGTGCAGGCGTCGCAGCCAGCGACGCAATTCCACGCGCACCTTGGCATCGAGCGCACCAAAGGGCTCGTCGAGCAGCAGCACGCTCGGATCGATCGCCAGGGCGCGCGCAAGCGCGATGCGCTGCTTCTGTCCACCCGACAGCTGCTCGGGATGCCGCCCGCCGTAGTCGGGCAACTGGATCAGCTGCAGCAGTTCGTCGACGCGGCGCGCGATGGTCGCCTTGTCCGGACGCCGTGCGCGCGGCCGGCTGCGCAGGCCGAAGGCGATGTTCTCGGCCACGGTCATGTGCCGGAACAGGGCGTAATGCTGGAAAACGAAGCCTACGTTGCGTTCGCGCAGGCTCAGCCGCGTGGCGTCGCGGTCGCCGAAGCGTACGGTGCCGCCATCCGGCGACAGCAGCCCGGCGATGATCCGCAGCAGCGTGGTCTTGCCCGAACCGGACGGCCCGAGCAGCGCGATGAGTTCGCCGGAGACGATGTCGAGGTCGACACCGTTGAGCGCGGCTGCGCCGGCGTAGTGCTTCTGGATGTTGCGAAGGCTCAGGTGCATGTCAACGGGCTCCCAATCAGTGTTTCCTGTGCGACGACGCCAGCGCGTCGCCATGGCGCGATTCCAGCCAGAACTTCAGCACCAGGGTCACCAGTGCCATTCCCGAGAGCAGCGAGGCGGCGGCGAACGCGGCGACGGTGTCGAATTCGTTGTAGAGGATCTCGATGTGCAGCGGCAGCGTGTTGGTGAGCCCGCGGATGTGGCCGGACACCACAGACACCGCGCCGAACTCGCCCATCGCACGCGCCGTGCACAGCAGCACGCCGTAGAGCAGACCCCATTTGATGTTCGGCAGGGTGATGCGGAAGAACAGCCGCCACGCGCCCGCGCCCAGCGAGCGCGCCGCGAGTTCCTCGTCGGCGCCCTGCTGCTGCATCAGCGGCAGCAATTCGCGCACCACGAACGGGAAGGTGATGAACAGCGTGGCCAGCACGATGCCCGGACGCGCGAACAGGATCTTCACATCGTGTTCGGCGAGCAGTTCGGCAAACCAGCCGTGCGCGCCGAACAGCAGCACCAGGCACAGGCCCGCAACCACCGGCGACACCGCGAACGGCAGGTCGATCAACGCCAGCAGCACGCGCTTGCCCGCGAAGTCGAAGCGCGCGAGCGCCCAGGCCATCAGCACGCCGCAGATCGCGTTCACCGGCACTGCGATCGACACCGTCAGCAGGGTCAGGCGCAACGCTGCCAGCGCATCGGGCTCGCGCAGTGCCGCCCACCACGCGCCGAAGCCGTCGCCGAAGGCGGACACCAGTACGGTCAGCAACGGCAGCACGACCAGCAGGGTCACCGCGATCATCGCCAGTGCGATGAGCAGGATGCGTACCCACGCGGGCTCGCGCAGCGGATCGTCACGCAGGGACTCAGCGGACATCGCGGTCTCCCTTGCCGTGCCCATGCGCGAACAGCGCGGGAATGGCGTTGATCGCGAGCAGGCAGACGAACGACGCGGCCAGCAGCAGTGCCGCCAGCGCGATGGCGCCGTTGTAGTCGTATTCCTCCAGGCGGATGGTGATGAGCAGCGGCGCGATCTCGGTCTTGTACGGCAGGTTGCCGGCGATGAAGATCACCGATCCGTATTCCCCGAGCCCGCGCGCGAACGCCAGCGAGAAGCCGGTCAGCACGCCGGGCAGCACTTCCGGCAGCACCACGCGGCGCAATGCGGTCCATCGCGATGCACCGAGCGAGGCCGCAGCCTCTTCCTGTTCGCGCCCCAGGGTTTCGAGCAGCGGCTGCACCGAGCGCACCGCGAACGGCAGGCCGATGAAGATCAGCGCAAGCGTGATGCCGACGCTGCTGTACGCGATCTTCACGCCGAGCGGTTCGAGCCATTGTCCGACCCAACCGTTGCTGGAGTAGATCGCAGTCAACGCGATGCCCGCGACCGCCGTCGGCAATGCGAACGGCAGGTCGACCAGGGCATCGATCAGCCGCCGGCCCGGAAAGCGGTAGCGCACCAGCACCCAGGCCACCAGCAGGCCAACCAGCGATGCGATCACCGCAGCGACCAGCGATGCGCCGAAGCTCAGCTGCAGCGCCGCCTGCACGCGCTCGTCGCGGAGCGCGCGCAGCCAGCCGTCGATGCCAAGGCCTGCCGCGCGCACGCACAGGGCCAGCAACGGCAGCAGTACGACGAGCCCGAGCCAGGCCATGCCGACGCCGACGCCGAGGCCGAATCCCGGCAACGGATGGCGCACACGGCCCGTGCGGGTCGTGAGGAGCGCGGTGGGTGCGGTGGCCTCCCTGTCGCGCTGAACAACGGACGCAGTCATGGAGGCGTCTCCCTGTGTGGGCGATGGCCAGGGTTCATCGCATCAGCGTCCGGACTGCTGGATGCGATCGAAGAATCCGCCGTCGGCGAAATGCTGCGCCTGCGCCTTCTTCCAGCCGCCGAACGCGCTGTCGATGGTGACCAGCGTGACCTGCGGGAACTTCGCAAGTTCGGCAGCCGGCACCTTGTCCGGTTCGGACGGACGATAGAAATGCTTCGCGGCAAGACGCTGGCCTTCCGGCGAATACAGGAAGCGCAAGTAGGCTTCGGCCTGTTTGCGCGTGCCGTGCTTGGCCACGTTCTTGTCGACCCAGGCAACCGGCGGTTCTGCCTTGATGCTGAGGCTGGGCACCACGATCTCGAACTTGCTGCGGGTGTCGCCTTCGTTGAGCGTGAGCAGCGCCTCGTTCTCCCATGCGATCAGGACATCGCCGATGCCGCGCTCGACGAAGGTGGTGGTCGAACCGCGCGCGCCGGTGTCGAGCACGGGCACGTTCTTGAACATGCGCGTGAGGAAACCGAGCACCTTGTCGCCGTCGCGATATTCCTTCGACGCCCAGGCCCAGGCCGCGAGGTAGTTCCAGCGCGCACCGCCGGACGTCTTCGGGTTCGGCGTGATCACCGCGACGCCGGGCTTGGCAAGGTCGCCCCAGTCGCGGATCTTCTTCGGGTTGCCTTTGCGCACCAGGAAGACGATCGTCGAGGTGTAGGGCGAGCTGTTGTGCGGCAGGCGGCTCTGCCAGTTCGCGGGCAGCAGCTTCGCGTTCTGCGCGATGGCATCGATGTCGCCGGACAGCGCGAGGGTGACGACATAGGCCTCCAGGCCGTCGATCACCGAGCGCGACTGCTTGCCCGAACCGCCGTGCGAGGCGCGGATCTTCAGGCTCTCGCCGGTCTGCTGCTTCCACTGCGCGGCGAAGCGCTCGTTGACTTCGGCATAGAACTCGCGGGTCGGGTCGTAGGAGACGTTGAGGAATTCCTTGTCGGCAGCGATGGCCGGGCGCGACGGCGCGGCGAAGGCGGACAGCGCGACGACGGCCGCGACCAGGAAGGATGTGAACACAGGGGGATTGCGCAGGATGGTCATGTGGATCCTCGAATGCGAAAGGTGCGTCGGTCAGAAGGAGAATTGCGCGCGGGTGAAGATCGACTTCTCGTCTTCGCGGTCCGCACCGGCGGCGGCACCGCCGTCGAAACTGGCTTCGGTGTAGTTCGCGACCAGCTTCAGGTTGCTGTTGAGGTACCAGTTCAGGCCGAGCGTCCAGGCGCGGCTGGCGCGCGCGGAGGCCGTCGAACTGGCGAACAGCGGGAATGTCTCATCATCAAGTGACAATTCGCCGTAGCGGCCGACCACTTCGAAGGCCCCCCACCCTTCCCCGCCCACGGTGAACGGGCGGTTCGGCTTGACCACGCCGCGATAGCTGGCGTCCTCGCCCGTCAGTACGACGCTGCCGGTGACCTGCCATGCCTCGTGTTCGAGATGTTCGCGACGGCCGGCACCGGCACCGGAGGCGATGCGCACTTCCTGTTCGGACGTGATGTATTCGCCGAGCACGCCGAAGCGTCCGCCGTAGTAGTAACCCTGCGGCGACAGGCGGCGACGCAGACCGTCGCCGACCACGTTCGCGCCGTAGCCGAAGAACTGCGCCTGACCGGGCGTGCGATAGCGCGGCAGCACGTTGTTGCCGGCGCCGAAAGTCTCGCCGACACTCGCGGAGACACCCACGCCCAGTCCCGACCACGCGTTCGCGCTGTTCTTGAAGGGTTCCCAGAACACGCGGCCGGCGTACTCGAATTCGTTGTCGGGGTTGGTGGTGGCGGCATCGCGGCCGTCGGGCGCACCGTTGTAGACGCCGACGACGTAGCTCAGGCGATTGGTGAACAGTTCGCCCTGCAGCTGAACGCCGAGGTCGCGATTCGGGGCCAGCTCGGTCGGAAAGCCGCGTTCGACCAGCGCGATCGCACCACCGGACTGCAGGCGTTCCAGGCCGACCGGCCCCTTGACCTTGCCGATGCGCACGGTGGCGCGTGGATCGAACTTCAGGTCGACATAGGCATCGACCACGGTCGCGCTGTCGCCCGCGAATTCGGGCGTGATGCGGAAACCGACCAGCGAGCCCCAGGTGCCTTCGAGCGTGGGGCGGATGCGGCGGAACAGGAAGGTGTCGTTCTGCGGCGTGCGTTCGTCGCCGACGAAGAAACGGCCATCGGCCTGCACCAGGCCACGCACCTTGAGTTCGAGGCCATCGGGCGACTTGATCGACAGACCGCGATTTGCGGCGAGCGAGACCACCGGATCCTTCGCGGCTCTCGCGGCGGTTTCCTCGGCCTGCAGTTCCAGCCTGCGCTCGATCACGCGCAGGCGGCGATCGAGGTCGGCAGCGTCGCCGACAGCGCCATCGACGGTGCCACCGTCGACGCCCAGGCGGCGTTCCAGCGCTTCCAGGCGCTCGATCAGCGCTCGCTGGCTCGCGGCTTCGTTCCGGGATGCGTCCTGTGCGAATACGGACGGGGAGGCGATCGACAGGGCGATCGCAATGGGCAACAGACGCGCGGACGCGCGTGGGAACAACTCGGACATCGTCGACTCCGTACTGGGAAAGTCGCGCGTCCGGCGGTCCGGTCTGCGCTGGCGTGAACGGCCACTGGGCGGCCGTCGGATTTCTCTGGGCGACCGCTCAGCGGTCGTTGAACCTGAACTTCTGGCTGCGCGTGATCTGCACGATCCGCGCGTTGTGGACGACCACCTCGATCTCGCCGAACGCCACTTCACGCAGCGCGGTGATCACCGCGCGCTCGTGGGCGCTAAGCGGGATGCTCTGCAGCGAAATGCCTGCGATGTCCGGCGGGGCCGGCGGTTTGTCTTTGTCCTTCATGCGTACTCCTGGGTCGAGGGTGAGAGCGCGGCATCGGCATCGGCGAACTCGCGCAGCGACCTGCCATCGAGCACGCGCGACAACGCGTCGCGGGTTTCGCGCATCAGCGCGCGCAGCGCGCAGGCGTCGGGGTCGGGGCAATCGCGGCAGGGCTCGTAGGCGGTGACGCTTGCGCAGCGCACGGGCGCCAGCGGCCCGTCGATGGCACGGATCACGTCACCGATCCTGATGTCTTCGGCGGCGCGCGCCAGCGCATGCCCGCCCTGCTGGCCGCGCCGGCTCTGCACGAAGCCGGCCTCGCGAAGATCGACGAGGATCGCTTCGAGGAACTTGGCCGGGATCCGGCAACGCTCGGCCAGGTGCCGCGCCTGCACCCGCGCGTCACCGGACCGCGCAAGGGCGGTCATGGTGCGCAGGGCGTACTTGGCTTTCATGGTGAGCATGGCCCGGGCGATTCCCTATTCGATTGATAGGGATTGTTGCCAGCACGTCGCCCAACGAGCCAATTCCTACCGGATATATCGGAATAGCCCCGAGGAGGGGTCGCCGCGCCGCCAGCGGCGAGCGTCAGCCGATCAGGAAATCGTCGCCCGCATCGGCTTGCGCTTCGACGCTGACCTCTTCGCGCTGCAGGCCGTCGACCCGCGCCAGCGGCGGGCCGTGCCGCAACCAGTCGCCGAGCAGCGAGATGGCGTGGGCATCACCGACCGCCACCACTTCGACCCGACCGTCGGCCAGGTTCACGGCATGTCCCCGGAGTCCGAGCGCGAGGGCCTCACGCCGGGTGTACGCACGGAAGGCGACACCCTGCACGCGACCTGACACCAGGAAGCGAACCGCCTGCACGGCCTTCACATCGCGCCGGCGGCCGGCGTCTTCACGCCGTCGACGGCCTTGCCATCGACGACCGCGGCCAGCTCATCCTTCGTCACCGGCCCCATGAAACGCTTGGCGACGGTGCCGTCGGGCGCGATCACGTGCGTCATCGGCAGGCCGCGCGGCGTCGGGAAATCGGCCGGCGGATCGTAGACATCGACGATCGCGATCGGATACTTCACCGGGCGCTTGTCGAGGAAGGCGCGCAGGTCGGCCGGTTCGATCTCTTCGTAGGCCAGGCCGATGACCTCGATGTCCTCGCGTTCGGCATCGAGCGCATCCAGCTCCGGCATTTCCTTGAGGCATGGCGAGCACCAGGTCGCCCAGAAATTCACCACGATCCAGCGTCCGCGCTTCGCGGCGAGGTCGTACTGCGCGCCGTCGAGCGTGGCGATCTTCAGCGCGGGTCGCTCCATGTCGACCGCATCCTTCGCGGGCTCGGTCGGCGCGGCTGCGGGCACACTGGCGGTCGACGACGCGCTCGCGGCATCGCCACCGGTCGGCGGCGCGTCGGCGCTGCAGGCCGCCAGGGGAATCGACAGCGCAAGCACGGCGGACAACATCGGGTTCATTCGGATTCCTTGGCGTAGAGGGACGACACGGGGCGCTTGAGCAGGTCGCGCAGCGGCACGCGCAGATGGTCCAGCGCTGCCACCGATTGCTGCCCGAGTTCGTCGTCGCGCGCAGGCAGCCAGGCTTCGGCCACCGGGATGCGCAGCTGGCAGGCTTCGTACAGATCACCGAGCGTCAGCGCGTCGAGATCGCGGCCGAGGATCCACTCGCCGCTTTCGGCGCGCACCACCAGGCCAATCTCGCACAGCTGTCCCAGCATCTGCTGCGTCAAGGCATCGGTGAGCGTGGGTTCGAGCTGCTGGATGTCGTCCAGGTGCAGGCCCTTGCCGTTGCCTCGCGCTTCGTCGAAGCGTCCGATCAAGCGCAGCAGGCCGTAGAACTCGTAACCGAGCGGCAGGCGCAGCGCCGCCGGCTGGTAGCGGAATGCCGACAGCGATGAAGCAAGCGAAGCACCGAGCAGGATCGCGACCCAGCCGAAGTAGATCCAGCCGAGGAAGATCGGCACGAACGCGAGCGGGCCGTAGATCTTCTGGTACGCGCCGAAGCTGCCGAGGTAGGAACCGACGCCGATCTTCACCAGTTCGATGAGCAAGACCGCGAGCAGTCCGCCCATGAAGGCGTAGCGCCAGCGGATCGTGCGGTGCGGCACCAGCCGGTAGACCACCGTCACCGCGATCAATTCGATGAACAGCGGCGTGACGCTGAGCAGCCAGTGTTCGAGCACGCGGCCGGGATCGGTCTGGAAGATCGCCAGCGCGAAAAACCTCGCCGACAGGGCCAGGCTGGCGGCGGCGAGCAAGGCGCCGAAGGTCATCACCGTCCAGTAGATGACCAGCCGGCTGAACTTCGGTCGCACCGTCGGCACGCGCCAGATGCGGTTGAAGGTGGCCTCGATGCTGGTCATCGTGATGAGCAGCGACACGACCAGCACGATCACGCCGACGGCGGTGAGCTGGCCGGCGTTCTTCGAGAACTCGAACAGGTAGGACTCGACCGCGCGCGCCGAGGACGGCACGAAATTCGAGAAGATGTAGGTACTGAGCTGCGCGCTCCAGGTCTCGTACACCGGGAACGCCGACAGCACGCCGAACACCACCATGCTCAGCGGCACCAGGGCGAAGGCGGTGGTGAACGAGAGCGCACCCGCGGCCTGGAACAGGCGATCGTCCAGGAAGCGCTTCAGCAGGAAGCGGAAGAAGGTGCCGGCGCGGGCCCGGTCGAGGGCCGGCGAGTGGCGGACGAGATCGTGCAGACGTTGCATGAGGGAAGATGCAGCCATGGGCCAAGGGTAGCAGTTGGCGGGACGGACCCTCCCGACCCGCCGTCGCGCCGCTTCCGGTACCCTGTCGACCCCCTGCCCGACCGGAGCCCGCCATGGCCGACATCCTCGTCCTCTATTACAGCCGCGGCGGCTCCGTGGCCCGGCTGGCGCGCCAGATCGCGCGCGGCGTGGACGAGGTCGAGGGTGCGCGTGCCCGGCTCCGCACCGTGCCGCCGGTCGCTCCCGTCACCGAGACGGCCGCGCCGCCCGAACCCGAGGACGGAGCCCCCTACGTCGACAAGACCGACCTGGCCGAATGCGCCGGCCTGCTGCTCGGCAGCCCCACCCGCTTCGGCAACATGGCCGCGCCGGTGAAGCACTTCCTCGACACCCTGGGCGCGGAATGGGCCAGCGGCACGCTGATCGGCAAGCCGGCCGGCGTCTTCACCTCGACCGCGACGATGCACGGGGGCCAGGAATCCACCCTGCTCACGATGCTGGTGCCACTGCTGCACCACGGCTGCGTGATCGCCGGCATTCCGTTCAGCGAGACCGCGCTGAACACCACCCGCAGCGGCGGCACGCCCTACGGCGCCAGCCACGTGGCCGGTGCCAAGGACGATCCGCAGCTGAGCGACGACGAGATCGCCCTCGCGCGCGCGCTCGGTCGCCGCGTGGCGCAGCTCGCCCTGCGCCTGGGCTGAGGATCGATCATGCTGAACGCCCCGACCCCGCCTCGCGCCGAGCGTCTTGTCCTCGTCGCCAGCCTGTTCGCCCTGTCCGGGCTCTTCGCCTGGTGGCAGCTCGACAGCAAGCATCTCGTCGCCGGCCTGCTTCTCTTCGCCCTGCCGCCGCTGCTGGTGGGGTTCGGCGCGCTGGCCGGCAGCGCCACGGCGCGGTTCTGGGCCGGCGTGTTCGCGCTGGGCTGGTTCTCCCATGGCGTGATGGTGGCCTGGGCGGATGCCGCGCAGCGACCGATGGCGCTGGCCGAAACCGCGCTGGCCGTGGTGATCATCTTCGCGTCGAGCGCGCCGGGGCTGCGCGCGCGCTTCGGAAAGAAGCGTCCGGCGTCCTGATCCCGCGTGCATCGAACGCACGCGTATGGACGGCGCCCGGAAGCCCCGGGGCTTATAATCGCGCTCGTCTTCCCTTCGAACGCAGCATGACCATGGACCAGCTCCTGATCGTCACCACCGGCGGCACCATCGACAAGATCTATTTCGACGACAAGTCGGATTACCAGGTCGGCGAGCCGCAGATCGGACGCATCCTCGAAGAGCTGGGCGTCGCGTTCCGTTTCAGCGTGATCCCGATCATCCGCAAGGATTCGCTGCACATCACCCAGGAAGACCGCGAACTGATCCGCGCGACGATCGCCGCCCAGCCGACGAAGCACGTGCTGCTGACCCACGGCACGGACTCGATGGTCGAGACCGCAAAGGTCCTGAGCACCATCGCCGACAAGACGATTGTCTTGACCGGCGCGTTGAATCCCGCACGCTTCCGCGGCTCGGATGCCGAATTCAACATCGGCACCGCCGTCGGCGCCGTGCAGTCGCTGCCGCCGGGCGTCTACATCGCGATGAACGGCCGCATCTGGGACCCGCTCAAGGTGCGCAAGAACGTCGCGGCGAACCGGTTCGAAGCCGCGAGCTGACGCGACGCCGCGTTGCCCGCCCGACAGAAGCCCGGCCATGGCCGGGCTTTTTTCATGTCCGCGATCGGCTCGCCCGGACGCATCCTGTCGTGCGCCAGCCATGCCGCCAGGACATCGCCAACATGCATCGGCATGCGTTCCCCATCGCTTTGGTTGTGATGAGCGATGGCCATGGGTGCATCGCAACATAGGCCGTTTTTCTGGACTCGCATCGCAATTCCCTGGCGTCCGCATCGCGACCATGCGCACGCCCCGAGGGGGAGCGGAGACGAGGCTTCATTCGCTCGCGGGGTCTTCACCCTTCCGGTCGACGTGCGCGTCCTGCACGCGTACGCGCCGACTTTCCTTTCATTGTTTCTGGAGCGATTCAATGTTCAGTTCGAATCAGATGGGCAAGCATCTCCTCGTCGCGGCCAGCCTGGCCGTGGCGATCACCTCCATCGGGACCGTCGCCGCCGGCGAGCGCGAGACCTACCCCGCCGGCATGGTTGCGGCGATGGAACGCGACCTCGGCATCCGCGCCGAGTACCTGCCGCGCTTCTTCCAGCTGCAGCGCGACAGCCTGGCGCGTGAAGCGCAGGCGCGCCGCGCACTCGGCGCGAACTTCGCCGGCGCCTGGCTGGAGCGCGACGCCACAGGCCAGTTCCACCAGGTGGTCGCCAGCACCGCTGCCGGCAAGTCCGTTCCGGGCGCAAGCGTGCGCCAGGTCCGTCATTCGCTGCGCGACCTCGAGCTGGCGATGCAGAGCCTCGACGACGTGCGCCAGCGCGCACGCGACGGCCGTCGCCTGCAGGGCGTGCAGTCGTGGCACATCGACCTGCCAAGCAACAGCGTGGTGGTGTCGGTCGAGCCGGGCGCGATGGCGCGTGCGATCGACTTCGTCGCGGTCAGCGCCGCGAACGGCCGCGCGATCCGCTTCGAGCGCGCGGAGGGCGTCGCGACGCCGGTCGCCACCGTGCGCGGTGGCGACCGCTACGGCTCGGGCGGCGGTTCGTGCTCGATCGGCTTCGCGGTGACGCGCGGCACGACCAAGGGCTTCGCCACGGCCGGCCACTGCGGTCGCGCCGGCACCAGCGTGAGCATCGGCGGCGTCACCGTGGGTTCCGTGCAGGCGGCGACGTTCCCGAGCCGCGACATCGCCTGGGCCAGCGTGCGCAGCAGCGACACCCTGGTCGGCCAGGTCAACCGCTACAACGGCAGCACCGTGCCGGTGCGCGGCACCACCGAATACGGCGTCGGCACCTCGATCTGCCGTTCGGGCTTCGCCTCAGGCTGGCGCTGCGGCCGCGTGACCGCGCTCAACGTGACCGTGAACTACTCGAATGGCCCGGTCTACGGCCTGCGCCAGTCGAGCGCCTGCGTCACCCAGGGCGATTCCGGCGGTTCGTGGCTGGTCAACGACCAGGCGCAGGGCGTCAGCTCCGGCGGCCAGCTCAACGGCACGAGCAACTGCGGCAGCGCCAGCCCGGTGACGTACTACCAGCCGATCAATCCGCTGCTCAGCGCCTACGGCCTGACGCTGGTGCGCGGCTGATCGCGACTGCAAGCAGTCGACGTGATGCGTCCAAGATGGCCCCGGGGAAACCCGGGGCCATCCTCGTTGAACTTGTCTCGAACCACGGGGTCGACCATTGCACATCGATTGCCATCGAACCCCATGCGCAAGTCCATCGCGATCATCATCTCGCTCGTGTTCCTCGGCTACGGCCTGATCCGAATCGGCGTCGGAAGCGCGCTGCTCGGACAGGAAACCGGCGTGATCGATTTCGAGGCGTTTCGCGACCCGATCCACGACGTCGGCAAGTTCCTCGCGAAGTCGCAGGAGAAGCAGATCATCCCGCTGTCCGTCGCGGGGTATGTCGCCTACATCGCCCTGATGGGGTTCGTACTTTCGATCGGCGCGATCAGGACACTGAACAACCTGAAAAACGGATTTGCCTTCATCGGCGCGTTCATCGCGATGTACGCACTGCTTTTCATCAACTTCCAGACCATCAACCCGAAAGCGATCCACCTCGGCATCTGCATGCTCCTGTTCGGCGCCCTGATCTGGCTGAAAGGTCATCGAAGCCAGGCGGCCTGATGGCTGCGATGCCGCATCGCGCAAGGGTCTGCCAGAAAATGGCATCGATCCGGCGTGACCAGGCCTTCCCGGTCGGGTTCAAGCCGCTCGTGGAAACGACGCAGAATCCTCGGTCAAACCGTTTTTTGCGGCTCCGCATCCGACAATGTCCGTTCGGAAAATCACGATACGCACGCGTCCTTATTCCGCACCGCGGATCGTGATTCGAATTGCTTATACGGTGCGCCGCAACAAGACCGATTTTCTTGACACGCTTCGCACTCCGGCACCGGGGGCACGCGGATGATGGCCGCGCCGGCCACGGAAGGACATCCGCGACCGACCCGATGACGCCATCGGGCGACATCGGACACAGACCCATCATTGTCTCTGGAGTGATTCAATGTCTCATTCGAATTTCGTGGACAGGAAAACCCTCGTTTCGATCGCCATCGCCATGGCCACCGCCGCACTTGCCGGAACTGCTGCCGCGAACGATGTGCGCACGTCGATCCCGGTCGACATGGCCGCTGCGATGCAGCGCGACCTCAACCTTACCGCCGAGCAGCTGCCGCGCTTCTTCAAGCTGCAGCACGAAACGCTGGCGCGCGAAGCGCAGGCGCGTCGTGCGTTCGGCGCGAACTTCGCGGGTGGCTGGCTGGAGCGCACCTCGACGGGCGACTTCCGCTACGTCGTCGCCACCGCCGGCGCGGCGAAGGCCAGCCTGCCGGGCAGCGAAGTGCGCAGCGTGCGCCACAGCCTGCGCCAGCTCGAGGGCACGATGGCGCGCCTCGACGACATCCGCCAGCGCGCACGCGATGCCCGCGCGATGCACGGCGTGCAGTCGTGGTACGTCGACCTGCCGACCAACAGCGTCGTGGTGAAGGTGCAGGATGGCGCGATGCTGCGCGCGATCGATTTCGTCGCAGTCAGCGCCGCGAACGTCGATACCGTCCGCTTCGAGCGCGCCGAAGGCGTCGCGATGCCCGCCGCCAACGTCATCGGCGGCAACCGCTACGGTTCGGGCGGCGGCTCCTGCTCGATCGGTTTCTCGGTCACGCGCGGCAGCACGAAGGGCTTCGCCACCGCAGGCCACTGCGGCAGCGCGGGGACCAGCGTCAGCATCGGCGGCGTCGCCGTCGGTTCGGTGCAGGGCAGCAGCTTCCCGACCAACGATCGCGCATGGGCCAACGTGCGCAGCAGCGACGTGCTGTACGGGCTGGTGAACCGCTACAACGGCACGAATGTCGCAGTGCGTGGCAGCACCGAATACGGCGTCGGCACCGCCGTGTGCCGTTCCGGCTACGCCTCGGGCTGGCGCTGCGGCACGATCACCGCGAACAGCGTGACGGTGAACTACTCGAACGGCCCGGTGTACGGGCTGCGCCAGGCCAACGCCTGCCTCACGCAGGGCGATTCCGGCGGCTCGTGGCTGGCCGGCAACCAGGCGCAGGGCGTGAGTTCCGGCGGCCAGCTCTACGGTTCGGCACCGCCCTACTCCAACTGCAGCGTGTCCAACCCGGTGAGCTACTACCAGCGCATCAACCCGCTGTTGAGCGCCTACGGCCTGTCGCTCGTGCTCGGCTGATCGATTGCGTCACCGCATCGACGCGACTCGTCGACGCAACGCCCCGGGGCAACCCGGGGCGTTTTCTTTCGCGATCCGGAAAAGCGAAACCCCGGCCGAAGCCGGGGTTTCGATGGACAGCGTGCGCCGGGGGAATCGGCGCCGTGGAATCAGCAGCCCGGGAACTTGAAGTCCTGGATGCGCGTCTGCCAGCTGCCGCTCGGACGGTACATGCCGACGAACCAGAAGGTGCAGTCGTCCACCGGATCCACGGTCATCTGGTAGTAGTCGCCCCAGCGGCCCGAGCCTTCCACGGCAGCGCCTGCGGCAACGGTGGTTTCCGGCACCGACATCACGCCCAGCGGGTCGGACGCGGTGCGGCCGGTGTAGCGCAGCGAGGCGTACACGGTCGGCGTGCTGGTCTTGGTGACGTTGTAGCCCATGCCGATGTTGCCGAACTTGTCCATCGCGGCCACGCCCAGCAGGTGGTGCGTGTTGACGTCGCCCGGGCTGAACGTGCCTTCCTGGTGCAGGGCCCAGTTGCCGGAACCGCTGCGACGCAATTCGAACCAGCGAACGCCCGAATCCACCGGGCTGCGACGGGTGCGACCGGTGTTCTGGTTGGTGGCGAAGGTGCCGACCAGCGACTCGTGCGTGCCGAAGTTGCGATACGTCAGCTGGTTGAGGATGACTTCGCGGATCGGATCGAGCTTGGCGGTCTTGCTGCCCGGCTGCGGCACGGTGGCGAAGGTCGAGTAGTCGGTGAACCAGCTGTTGAACTCGGTGATCGCGACGCGCGGCAGCGTGGTGATACTGCTGTTCGCCGGCGTGTTCCAGTCGATGTTCATTTCGAACAGTTCGATGAAGTCCTGCGCACCGTTCGCAGCGGCACCGTCATGCGCTTCGTCGTCGCGATGGCGCGCGAGCACCTGGCGGCGGCCCGCAGGCGCGGCGGTGGTGCCGTAGAACGTCGACGGCGTGATGATCTGGAAGCCATAGCCCGGCAGCGTCGCAACGCTGCTGAAGCGCTGCGCGGCGCGCGCGGTGGCGCCGTTGAGCATGTTGGCGCGATCGAACGCGTAGACGTCGGCACCGGCCACGCTGCCTTCGTTGGTGGCGCAGACGTAGGCGTCGTTCCACACGCCGCAATGCGGGTAATCGGGGAAGGCCTGGGTGGCATAGCGGTAGAACCACCAGCCGCCGCTCACCGGGTCGGAGGTCTTCGACACGAAGGTGCAGACGCCACCGTCGTCCATCGTCAGGAAGAACCAGCGGCCGGCCTGGCGATCGAAGTGGACCAGCGGATCGCCGCGGTCGCTCGCGCAGGCATTGCCGGCCGGTGCCAGCGAACCGAAGGTGGTCGGACCGGCGACGAGATTGCCGGCCTTGTCGTAGACCTTGAAGTAGGTGCCGCTGCCGCCGCTGTTGACGGCATAGATCACATGGTTGGTGCCAACCTCGAGCACCGGGTCGCCCGGGCTCACGCCTGTGTTCGGATTGTTGATGCTCACGCGACCGCCGCTGACCTTGGCGCGCGCTGCCTTCGGCGCGGCGCGGTCGTAGATCGCCTGGAGCTCGTTCAATCGATCGCGCGCAACCGGCTTGTTGTCCGGCGCGTGCGGCGCACGGGTGCCGATCGGCGTGTACTGGCGGCGATGCGCTTCGCGGATCGCCATGCCCGGGTGCCATTCCTTCGCACGCGGCAGGTTGCGGATGTCGACGCCGATGCTGTGCGCCGACACCGGGCTGCCGACCTGCGGTCGCACCGTCTTCACCTGCGCGGCCTGCGGCTGCGCGGCGATCGCGGCGCAGGGCAGCAGGAACGAGAGGACCGCTGCGGCGGCCATCTGGAAAGTTGCTTGTTTCATTCGAAAAACCCCTTGGGATGTCCTGAAGTCGTCCCGGATCGCTCCGGGCCTGTCATGTCTCCGACGCTCTCTGCGGTGCGTCTTCATCCGGCCGGCAGTGCGCTGCGCGTGCCTCCCCCTGTTGCCTCGCGCTTTCGAAAACGCGGGCCACCTGTCCGGGTCCCTTCCTCGGGACAGGTGATTCCGGGGATGCCATCCGTCGTCGCGATCGAGCGTCAACAGACACGCCCGCGTCACCCGCGGACATGCCTCCGACGCGTTGCAAACCGTTGTTTCGTTTGAAGTTCGATCGCGAAAGGTTGTGCGCCGCAACAAGCGAATGCGCAAGATCGGCACAGGAAGGCATGTCCGGACACGGGCCGGACATGGACTGGAATCCCTTCAGGACAGTCCGATGGACTGCATCGGACCACGAACCACCTGAAACCCGCTCAGCGCGGCTGGGCGCGCTTTGCCGAGGAAGCGGTCTTCGCGGCTTCGCCCAGGAAGGCCAGGCCCAGTTGCGCGAACTTGGCGCTGTTCTGCGCCGAGTTGCCCATGTTCGCAAGCGTGTCGCTGGTGGTGTGGATCGCCGAGAAGCCGTTGCCGCTGGCGGTGCCACCCTCGAAGAAGAAACCGGACGGGAATCCGGCCGCGGTCCACGAGGCATGGTCCGAACAGGCATAGCCGCAGGTATCCGTCCCTCGGGTCATGCCGCGCGGCGCGAGATAGGCATCGAACAGGTCGGCCAGGAATCGCTGCATGTGCGGATCGGAAAAATCGGTGACCAGGCGCATGTCGGGACCGGTGCCCGACTTGTAGTTGGTCATGTCCATCTGCAGCGCCGCGACCACGTTCACATTGCTGTAGCGGTACTTCTGCGCGATGGCATTGGACCCGCGCAGGCCGACTTCCTCGGCCGCATAGCCCATGAATTTCACGGTGCGCCTGGGTTTCCAGCCGCTCGCCATCGCGATGCGCAGCACTTCGGTGAGGGTGGCAATGCCGGAGGCGTCGTCGTCCGCGCCCGGCGCGCGCTGGCTCGGGCTGCCGCCGCCGTTGATGTTGATGGAATCCAGGTGCCCGCCGAGGACGACCACTTCGTTCGGCAGGTCGGTGCCGCGGATCGTGAGGATCACGGACGGCTGCGTCGAACAGTTGCTGCACGAGAACAACTCGGCGGTGACATCGCTGCGTCCCGCGGCCAGCCCAAGCCAGGTATCGTGGATCCACTGCGCCGAATCGCGGCCGTAGCTGCTGGCGTAGTAGCGATTCTGGTACGCAGAGAGATGGCTGATCGTGTCGTGGATGTTCGCGTGCTGCACCTGGTCGAGCCAGGGCAAGACCGTCGCGGCATTGTCGATGCGGTACTCGACCATGATCGCCGGGCTCTTGCGCGCCTGCGGCGGTCGCGAGCGGTCGTTGCGCAGGAAGGCGTCCGCCTGGGCGCGCGTCGGGAAGGAGAAGTAGCCACCGCAGCGGCGTTCGCGCTGGTGCACCCGCTCGGTGATGCGACTCAACTGGTGGGCACGGACCTCGGCCAGCACGAGGCGATTGCCCTGCCTGTCCGTCTTCGGCGTCACGCCGCGCACGAGATCGGGCATGTGCGCATGCGTCTCGCGCGACATGACGATGTAGACGCGCGCAAAGGGATCATGCTCCAGTCGCAGCGAAGACAACTCTGCGGACACGTGGGCGTCGACATGGCCCGGCGCATCCTGTGCGGGTGCGGGGCGTCGCGCGGCGGCGGGGCCGGAAGCACCCAGTGCGATGGCGAGGATCAGGAAGAAGGGGCCAGTCTGCATGGGTCTTCTGTGCACGTCGATGCGGAAACGCCACGATCATAGCGCCCCTTTCGATGCCACGGACGTGCCGATCCTCCGGGCAATCGCACGAAGCCCCGGCCGCCAAAGCGACCGGGGCGTGCAACGCAGGCCGTCGTGAACCTTGCGGGGTTCAGGGCTGCGGGAACAGGTACTTCACCGTGTAGCTGCCGCTGCCCGAGTACGACGTGACCTGCACGGCGTAGTAGCCGGCGGTGCCGTTGTAGCTGATCGACTCGGTGGACGTGCTGCCCTCGCTCCTGGCCACCTGGGTCCACGACGCGCCGTTCCACTTGTAGAGGAAGAGGTCGAAGTCGGCCGACGCCGGGCCGGTCAGGGTCACCTGGTAGGTGCCGCTGCCGCCCTGCGCGTAGCCCGGAGAACTCGGCGCCACGGCGGAGCCGCCGTTGGCCAGCGTGCCGGTCTGGGTCTGCCAGTTGCCGCCGCCGGTCGATGCCGTCCCCGTGAAGTTCTGCCCGGTGACGTTGGCGCTGTTGACCGTGACGCTGCGGCTGGCCGGGCTGAAGCTGTAGCCGCTCAGCGACGGGGTCAGGGTGTAGGTGGCGTTGGACAGGCCCGTCAGCGTGTAAGCACCGCTGCTGTTCGTCGTCGCCGAGGTCGAACCATTGCTCACGGTCACGCCGCTGATGCCGGCGCCCGAGCTGTTGGTGATCGTGCCCGAGATGCTGTAGTTGCCCGGCGGGTTGGTGCTGCCGCCGAGCAGCGAATACAGCAGGCGGTTCGGCGAACCGCTGCCGGCGCTGGTCACCTTGTTGGGCGTCGAGCCATTGACGATCGCCTGCGTCACCTGCGACGGCGTCGCCGACGGATTGCTCGCCAGGTAGAGCGCGGCCACGCCGGCCACGTGCGGCGATGCCATCGACGTGCCGCTGATGGTGTTGGTCGCGCTGCTGCTGGTGTACCAGGCCGACAGGATGTCCGAGCCCGGTGCATAGATGTCCAGGCACGAGCCGTAGTTCGAGAACGACGAGCGCGCATCGGTGCGCGTGGTCGAGCCGACGGTGATCGCCGAAGGCGCGCGTGCGGGCGAGTAGTTGCAGGCATTGGAGTTGTCGTTGCCCGCGGCGACGACCACGGTCACGCCGGCGTTGACGATGCGCGCGACCGCATCATCGGTCGCCTGCGAGGCGCCGCCGCCGAGGCTCATGTTCGCAACAGCGGGCTTGACGTGGTTGTTGGCGACCCAGTCCATGCCCGCGATCACGCCGGAGTTCGTGCCCGAGCCATCGCAACCCAGCACGCGGACAGGGTGGATCGTGACGCCCTTGGCGACGCCATAGGTCGTGCCGCCGACGGTGCCCGCGACGTGCGTGCCATGGCCGTTGCAATCGGATGTACCGCCGCCCACGGCGTCATAGCCGTTGCCCATGCGACCGGAGAACTGGCTGTGGCTGCCCAGTACGCCGGTGTCGATGATGTAGGCGTGCACGCCCGATGCCGTGGTGTTGTAGGTGTAGGAGGAGTCGAGCGGCAGGTTGCGCTGGTCGACGCGATCGATGCCCCAGGTGGCGCCGGACTGCGTGGCGACGGTGCGCACGATGCCGTCTTCCTCGACGTAGGCGACGCGCGGGTCGGCGAGCAGGCGAGCGAGCGCCTTGTCGTCCGCCCTCGCGACGAATCCGCGCAATGCGTTGTCGTAGCTGCGCACGAGCTTGGCGCGGTGCTGTGCTGCCATGTTGCGGGCCACGACGGACACGCGCGACAGGCTGCTGCGCTCGCTGGACAGGCTGGCGGCGTTGTTCTTCAGGACGACGATGTATTGCCCCTGGACCGGATTCTTCGCGGTGCGGAATTCGCCCGCGAACGCCGGAAGGACCGAACACGACAGGATCGTCGCGACGGCAATGGAGAGCATGGAATTACGATGGTTCACGTTCACTCCTTCAACTCGAATTGTGTGTTTTTCTTCGAATGGGATGCGCATGGAACCTCTGCTCCACCCATGCGCACCGAAATACGGACACTGCGCCGAAGGCATCGGCACGGCGGGAACCGGAAAGTCGCCCGGATACGCGCAGGCGCCCCCACCTGCATCCGCCGCGGCAAGCTAGACGCGCGTTCGACACGAAGCAAGGACGCGTCTTGAGCCCCGTGTTCGACTTCATGCAATAAGCGTTCGTCCTGATAACCGAACCGGAAAGACGCGATGGCGCGACATGAAACGCCAGTGCGGCTCATGCCGGAAGCACAGGCCCGAGGCATGTGCCATGTTCGAGTTCGATTTCGCGACCACGCGCATCGCGCGAACGAAATCTTCAACACGCGATGGGTTCTCTGGACAAGAAACATCAATGTTTCGACGCGAAATCCGCTGCGAGCGCACATCTATCCGTCACGGCGCGGGCATTCCCCCGTCGATATGTCGCAATGCAACACGCTTTTCCGCGTGCCAGCCCGAAGCTGCACGAGACGATCCTGCCCACGGACACTCGATGGCCCGGAAGAACGATGCCCCGGCAGGGGCCGGGGCATCGCAGTTTGCCGGCGCGATGGCCAGCGATGGCTCAAGCGCGGATCAGAAGGTGATGCTCCAGCTGTCGATGCGCCCGGTATCGAGATAGGCGGCGTCGCGAACACGCAGGTTCCACGTGCCGTTGAGCGCCTCGCTCGACAGGTTCACCGTGTAGGTCTGGTTGATGTTGTCGGCCGAACCGCCCGAGCGGTTGTGCAGGTTGTACACCGAACCATCCGGCGCCACGAGGTCGACCACGAGGTCGCCGCGATAGGTGTGGATGATGTTGACCGCCACCGGGGTCGTTGCCGAACCGTTGCCGCTGCGTCCGTTGACCGAGATCGGGCTGTTGACCGTGGCGAAGTCGGCGATGTTGTAATCCGTGCCGTTGGTGTAGGTCTGCACGCCGGTCCCCGAGCCCGTGCCCGTGAAGTCCTGGCCGCTGACATTGGCGCTGTTCACCGTGACGCTGCGGCTTGCTGGCGAGAACGTGTAACCGCTCAGCGAAGGCGTCAGCGTGTAGGTACCGTTCGCCAGGCCGCTCAGCGTGTACGCGCCGCTGCTGTTGGTCGTTGCAGTCGCACTGCCGGTGCTGACGGTCACGCCGGAGATGCCGGCGCCGGCGCTCGTGGTGATCGTGCCGGACACCGTGTACGTCGGCGTGCCCGGTCCGAACAGCGAGTACAGCAAGCGGTTCGGCGAACCCGTGCCGGGACTGGTCACCTTGTTCGGCGTCGCATTGTTGATGATCGCCGTGGTGACCTGGCTCGGCGTCGCGGTCGGATTCGTCGCGAGGTACAGCGCGGCCACGCCCGCCACGTGCGGCGACGCCATCGAGGTACCGCTGATGGTGTTGGTCGCGGTGGTGCTGGTGTACCACGCCGAGGTGATGCTCGAACCCGGAGCGAAGATGTCCAGGCAGGTGCCGTAATTCGAGAACGACGAACGTGCGTCCGTGTTCGTGGTCGAGCCCGTGGTGATCGCCGATGGTGCGCGCGCGGGCGAATAGTTGCACGCGCTCGCGTTGTTGTTGCCCGCGGCCACCACCACGGTCACGCCTGCATTGGTCATCCGCGCGACGGCGTCGTCGGTCGATTGCGACGCACCACCGCCGAGGCTCATGTTCGCCACGGCTGGTTTGACGTGGTTGTTCGCGACCCAGTCCATGCCCGCGATCACGCCGGCATTGGTGCCCGAGCCGTTGCAGCCGAGCACGCGCACCGGATGGATGGTCACGCCCTTGGCCACGCCCCAGGTCGTGCCGCCGACGGTGCCCGCGACATGCGTGCCGTGGCCATGGCAATCGTTGGCATTGCCGCCGCTGGTCACGGCGTCGTAGCCATTGCCCATGCGACCGCTGAACTCGCTGTGGGTGAGCAGCACGCCGGTATCGATGATGTAGGCGTGCACACCGGGCGCAGTGGTGTCGTAGGTGTAGCTGTTGTTCAAGGGCAGATCGCGCTGGTCGATGCGATCGAGTCCCCAGGTCGCGGGACTCTGCGTGGCGGAGGCAGTGACGACGCCGTCTTCTTCGACATAGGCCACGCGCGGATCTGCGAGCAGGCGCGCCAACGCCCTGTCGTCCGCGCGCGCAACGAAGCCACGCAGCACGTTGCTGTAGCTGTGCACGAGTTTGGCGCGGTTCTTCGCGGCGACGTCGCGCGCGACGACCGAGACACGCAAGAGGCTGCTGCGCTCGTTGGCGAGACTCGCGGCATCGTCCTTGAAAACGACGATGTATTGCCCCTGGACCGGGCTGCTGGCGGCGCGGAATTCGCCGGCGAATGCGGGGGATGCGGCACACGCGAGGGTCGTGGCCACGGCGATGGAGAGGATGGAATCACGGTAATTCACGATCGCTCCTTGTCTTCTCTGCGATGGGCGTTTCCGGACCCGCGCGAGTCGCTGTCCACGCGGGCATCGCGGCCGCATCGGGGCGCGCACGCCCTGGCACGGAACGGGGGAACTGCGTTCGAGAACAGGCATCCCGTGCCTGCAACCGCGGCCCGACCGTAGTCCAGTTCCAGGGTGGAATCAAGGCTGCGCCACGGCGTGGCCGTTCGATATCGCGAAACGCGATGCGCGCTGTTTTCATCGGGAAAAAGGCCGCACTCGGGCCTGCGGACGACCGGTGCCGGACACCCGCTCATTCTGCTACCGGCCGCACATGGCCGAAGCCTGACAGGACGGCCATGATGGCGACGAGCGGCCAGAATCTTCAACAAGGCCGGCGACCGTACGTCGGAAACATGTCGTTCCGGAAAGAAGATGCCCCGGCTTTCGCCGGGGCATCGAAGTGCAATCGGTGCTTCGCAGCGTGCGAGGCCCTCATGCCTGCATCGCAGCGCGATGCGTCAGGACTGCAGGATCAGAACGTGACGCTCCAGCTGTCGATGCGGCCGGTGTCGAGGCTGGCCGCGTCGCGCACGCGCAGGTTCCACGTGCCGTTCAGCGCTTCACCCGAGAGGTTCACGTTGAAGGTCTGGTTGACGTTGTCGGCACTGCCGCCCGAACGGTTTAGCAGGTTGTAGACCGAACCATCCGGCGCAACGAGGTCGACCACGAGATCGCCACGGTAGGTGTGGATGATGTTCACGGCGACCGGCGTGCTGGCCTGGCCATTGCCGCTGCGACCACTGACCGTGATCGGGCTGCTGACCGTGCTGTTGTCGTTGATCGTGTAGTCGGTGCCGTTGGTGTAGGTCTGCACGCCCGTGCCCGAACCGGTGCCGGTGAAGTTCTGGCCGGTGACGTTGGCACTGCTCACCGTGACGCTGCGGCTGGTCGGCGAGAAGGTATAGCCGCTCAGCGACGGGGTCAGCGTGTAGGTGCCGTTCGACAGGCCACTCAACGTGTACGCGCCGCTGCTGTTGGTCGTGGCGGTCACGCTGCCGGTGCTGACGGTCACGCCGGAAATGCCGGCGCCGGCGCTGGTCGTGATCGTGCCGGACACCGTGTACGTCGGCGTGCTCGGTCCGAAGAACGAGTACAGCAGGCGGTTCGGCGAACCGGTGCCCGGGCTGGTCACGACGTTCGGCGTTGCGGCATTGATGATCGCTGTGGTCACCTGCGCCGGGGTCGCCGACGGATTGGCGGCCAGGTACAGGGCGGCGACGCCAGCGACGTGCGGCGACGCCATCGAGGTGCCGCTGATGGTGTTGGTCGCGGTGCTGCTGGTGTACCACGCCGAGGTGATGCTCGAACCCGGGGCGAAGATGTCCAGGCAGGTGCCGTAGCTGGAGAACGACGAACGTGCGTCCGTGTTCGTCGTCGAACCGGTGGTGATCGCCGAAGGCGCGCGGGCCGGCGAGTAGTTGCAGGCGTTGTCGTTGCTGTTGCCTGCGGCCACGGCGACGGTGACGCCGGCGTTGGTCATGCGCGCGACGGCGTCGTCGGTCGACTGCGAAGCACCGCCACCGAGGCTCATGTTCGCCACGGCAGGCTTGACGTGGTTGTTGGTGACCCAGTCCATGCCCGCGATCACGCCGGCATTGGTGCCCGAGCCATTGCAGCCCAGCACGCGCACCGGATGGATCGTCACGCCCTTGGCCACGCCATAGGTCGTGCCGCCGACGGTGCCGGCGACGTGCGTGCCGTGGCCGTTGCAGTCGTTGGCGTTGCCGCCGCTGGTCACAGCGTCGTAGCCGTTGCCCATGCGACCGCTGAACTCGGTGTGCGAGAGCAGCACGCCGGTGTCGATGATGTAGGCATGCACGCCCGACGCGGTGGTGTCGTAGGTGTAGCTGTTGCTCAGCGGCAGGTTGCGCTGGTCGATGCGATCGATGCCCCAGGTGGCCGGGCTCTGCGTGGCGGACGCCGTGACGACGCCATCTTCTTCCACGTAGGCGACGCGCGGATCGGCGAGCAGGCGGGCGAGCGCCTTGTCGTCGGCCTTGGCGACGAAGCCGCGGAGCACGCTGCTGTACGTATGCACCAGCTTGGCGCGATGCTTCGTGGCGATGTCGCGCGCCACGATCGACACGCGGGACAGGCTGCTACGCTCATTGGCGAGGCTGGCCGCGTTGTCCTTCAGCACGACGATGTATTGCCCCTGGACCGGGTTCTTGGCCGTGCGGAACTCGCCGGCGAACGCGGGAAGCGCAGCACACGTCAGCGTCGTGGCCACGGCGATGGAGAGCATGGAATTGCGATAATTCACGATCACTCCTTGTCTATCGTTATGGTGGTGTTGCCCCGGACCCGCGGGGATCTGCGTCCACGCGGGCGTTGCGGTCGATGCCGGGCATGACTGGCCCGGGCACGGAAGGAGGGTCTGATTTTCCCCATGAAAAAACAGGCATTCCGTGCCTGCATCACCGCCACCCGAACGTATTCGAGTTCCATCGGCGAATCAAGACCACGTCATTCGCAACAGGCGTTCGATTTTCCACAACACCGTTGCGCATGGCCGCGCGCGATGCGAACTGCGTCACGCGAAGACATGTCCGGGGACGACGCCAGATCGATCATCGATGCGGATTCGTCGCGAATCATCCCGTCTTTCGCACCATGCGTGCATCGGTGGACGATCACGCGCGACGCCGATGACGACGACCGTACGTCGGAAACGACCCGACGCCTGAATCCTGCTCCCCATATATGACGATGCCCCGGCTTTCGCCGGGGCATCGGGCACATCGGAATCACCATCTCCGCCGGGGCGGAGGCGTCGATGTCCTCAGAACGTGACGCTCCAGCTGTTGATGTAGCCGGTGTCGGCATTGGCGTTGTCGTTAACGCGGAGGTTCCACGTGCCGTTCAGCGCTTCACCCGACAGGTTCACGGTGTAGGTCTGGTTGATGTTGTCGGCCGAACCACCGGTGCGGTTGTGCAGCACGTAGACCGAACCGTCCGGAGCGACCAGGTCGACCTTCAGGTCGCCGATGTAGGTGTGCACGATGGCGACGGCGACCGGCGTGGTGGCCGAACCGTTGCCGGTGCGGCCGGACACGGTGATCGGGCTGCTGATCGTGGCGTTGTCGCGGATCTGGTAATCGGCGGTGTTGGTGTAGGTCTGGCCGGTCGGCGGCGGCGTGCTGCCGAACAGCGAGTACAGCAGGCGGTTCGGCGAACCCGTCTGCGCACCGGTCACCTTGTTCGGGGTCGACGCGTTGATGATCGCCGAGGTCACCTGCGCCGGGGTCGCCGACGGGTTGCTGGCGAGGTACAGCGCGGCCACGCCGGCCACGTGCGGCGACGCCATCGAGGTGCCGCTGATGGTGTTGGTCGCGGTGCTGCTGGTGTACCACGCCGAGGTGATGCTCGAACCCGGGGCGAAGATGTCGAGGCAGGTGCCGTAGTTCGAGAACGACGAACGTGCATCGGTGTTCGTGGTCGAGCCGACGGTGATCGCCGAGGCCGCGCGGGCCGGCGAGTAGTTGCAGGCGTTCGAGTTGTCGTTGCCCGCAGCCACGGCCACGGTCACGCCACGTGCCGTCATGCGTGCGACGGCGTCGTCGGTCGCCTGCGAGGCGCCGCCGCCGAGGCTCATGTTCGCAACAGCCGGCTTGACGTGGTTGTTGGCCACCCAGTCCATGCCCGCGATCACGCCCGAGTTCGAGCCCGAACCGGTGCAGCCCAGCACGCGGACCGGATGGATGGTCACGCCCTTGGCGATGCCGTAGGTCGTGCCGCCGACGGTGCCGGCGACGTGCGTGCCGTGGCCGTTGCAGTCGTTGGCGTTGCCGCCGCTGGTGACGGCGTCGTAGCCGTTGCCCATGCGGCCGGAGAACTGGCTGTGGCTCAGCAGCACGCCGGTGTCGATGATGTAGGCGTGCACGCCCGACGCGGTCGTGTTGTAGGTGTAGGAGGAATCGAGCGGCAGGTTGCGCTGGTCGACGCGATCGATGCCCCAGGTGGCGCCGGTCTGGGTCGCCGAAGCGGTGACGATGCCGTCTTCTTCCACGTAGGCGACGCGCGGATCGGCGAGCAGACGGGCGAGCGACTTGTCGTCGGCGCGCGCGACGAAGCCGCGGAGGACACTGTTGTAGCTGCGCACCAGCTTGGCGCGATGCTTGGTGGCCATGTCCCTGGCGACGACGGAAACGCGGGACAGGCTGCTGCGCTCGTTGGCGAGGCTGGCGGCATTGTCCTTGAGCACGACGATGTACTGACCCTGGATCGGGTTCTGCGCAGCGCGCAGCTCGCCGGCGAATGCCGGGAGGGTGGCGCAGACGAGCGTGGCGCCGATCGCGGCGGACAGCATGGACAGACGGTGGTTCACAAGCGCTCCTTTCAGGAAGTTCTATTGATTGTCGTATCGAACCTGCGCATGGCCGTGGCCCGCGCGTCGTGCGCACTGCGGATGAAGGCGTTGCCTTCCCCCAGCGGATCGCCATGTTTGCCCCACGCGATGTCCGCATCCACAAGCGCCGAGCGAACGTAGACGACTCCGGAACTGGAATCAAGATCCCGAAAAATTTGCGATGCGTTGATTTTTTCGCAGTGCAGCATTGCCAAAATTTCCGCAAAAGCCGGATGCTGCGACGCAACATCGATTTCCATCCAAAGGAAACAAAGACGGATCGCACGTTTTCAGGCGGTACGACTCCGATCGGCTGAAGACACGACCTTCAGCGCGTTTCAGGGCTGAGCGCGTCCGGGGCCGCTTGACGGCAAATATTCAACGAACCGCTCCCTGCCAGGTTCGCGCGGTCCGATCGAATTCACGAAAAAAACCACCCCGGCATGCACCAGGGCGGTTCCTGGGGACATCGATCCATCCCCGTCTGCGCGGCGATGGACGCCGGCGACGGATCGAAAGTCAGTGGCTGTAGAACCAGCCGGAGCAATACCGCGAACCATTGCGCGTCAGGTAGAAGCGACTGCAATTGGTGTCGTAGCTGCTGCCGGTGGCAGTGATCACGTAGTCGGACAGCGTCACGCCATTGAGGTGATAGAAGCTGCCGTTCGACTTCAGCGACCAGTGCACGTGCGGACCGGTGGACTGCCCGCCGTTGCACAGGGCCTGGGCCTGCGTGTTGGCGGGATTGCCGATGGATGCGCCACGATTGACGGTGGCGCCGGTCGCGTAGCGCAGGTTCATCATGTGGTAGTAGGTCGTGGACAGGCCGTTGCTGTGCACCACCTCGGCGAAACACGACGAATGCCGCTTGAACGTGCCGGGCGCCGAAGCCACCACCCAGGTGCTGCTCTGGTTGCTGCCCCAACCGCCGCCGAGCGACATGTCCAGCGAGGACATCGGATAGTTGCCCGAACCGGTGTTGGTGTGGGCGCCACCGACGTGCCAGCGCTGGCCGATCGGGAACGGGAACTGCAGGAAACTGCTTGCGTAGATCGAGACATCACGCGCCGCCGCGGTCGCTGCACGGGTGCGTCCGTCGACCGCACGACGCGGCCCGTTGAACAGGCGCGAATACACCTGCTGGAACTCGAAGTCGCCCTTAAGCGCGGCCGACGGCAGGCTGTCGCCCGAGCGGACGTGCAGCAGCTGCAGGGGATTCGCCTTCGCAAGGGCCACGGGACCGCGGGCGAGTGCCGAGGTCGCATCCTCGCGCTCGTACAGCGCCTGGCGCAGCGCCTGCGCGACATCGCGGGTCTGTGCATTGAAGCCGACCTGCTTCGACAGGCGGCCGAACGGCTGGCGCATGCCGTCGAAGCGCGTGCCGCGCCGGCTGACCACGCCGCTCTGCTGCTCCATCAGCGCGATCAGCACCTTCGGGCTGATGCCGCTGTAGCCGGCCCAGTGCGAAATGCTCTCGGCCTGGTTGCGCAGGTGCGGCGCCTTGCGTGCGAGCCACGCGGCCGTGTCGAACTCGAACATTTCGTCGTAACCGTAGACCAGTGCTTGCCCGTCGAGCGTACCCGCATCGTTGCGTGGCGCCGGCTGGTCGGCCGCGACTGCCTGGGTCGCGGCGAACAGGCACAGTGCGAGCACGCCGATGTCTCTTTTCATGATTGCCATGTGTGTTTCTCTCCCATCGATATGGAAGCCATGCCGTCTGGACTCCCCTGTCCGTCCATTCGAGGCACCACGCGCAGGTGGCACCCGCCCCCGGCTTCCTTGGGGTGCGTTCGAAACCCGTGCACGCGCACGATTCGATGGAATCGGCATCGAGACACGATTGGCCTGGATCCTCAAAAAAATGCCCCGGCACTACGCCGGGGCACGAAAGTCACTCGAAACAATCACCGCGAGCCCGTGCCTGGGCAACGTGCTCCGATGTCATCAGAACGTGACGCTCCAGCTGTTGATGTAGCCCGTGTCGTTCGCGTAGTTGTCGTTGACGCGCAGCTTCCAGCTGCCGTTGAGGGGCTCGCTGGACAGGTTGACCGTGTAGGTCTGGTTGATGTTGTCGGCGCTGCCGCCGGCGCGGTTGTGCAGCACGTAGACCGAACCATCCGGGGCCACCAGGTCGACCTTCAGGTCGCCGATGTAGGTGTGCACGATGGCGACGGCGACCGACGCATTGGTCGGCGCGTTGCCGGTGCGGCCGGACACCGAGACCGGGCTTTCGACCGTGGCGTTGTCGTTGATCGTGTAGTCGGCCGTATTGCTGTAGGTCTGCGTGCCGCCACCGCCCGTACCGCCAGCAGCGGTCACCGCAGCATCGGCGTTGAGCATTCCCACGCCCAGCGGCTGGTCAGGCGTCTGCGGGAACGCACGCACGGTGTTCTTCAGCAGGGTTTCGAGCTGCGACGGGCTGTAGAGCGCGAGGCCCAGCGCCTTGCGGCGGCTCTGCACCAGCGCGGCGACGCCGGCCACGTGCGGGGTCGCCATCGAGGTGCCACCGTAGGACGCGTAGCTTTCGGCGCCCTGCCCCTGCGTGCCTGCATTGAGCGTCGACCAGATGTTGGAACCCGGTGCCGACAGGTCGACGTTGCTGCCGTAGTTCGACTTCTGCGTGGACGACCACACCGAACGCGCGCCGTTGCTGTCGATCGCGCCGACAACCACCACGTTGGCGCAGCTGGCCGGCTGGAAGTTGGCGGCGTTGCCGTTGCTGTTGCCGGCGGCCACGATGACCGTGGTGCCGCGACCGACCGCGCCGTTGATCGCGTTCTGGTACGTCGTGGAGCAGGTGCCGCCGCCGCCGAGGCTCATGTTGACGATCTGCGCCGGCGTGCTGTTGGCCGGGATGCCGCTGACCGTACCGCCCGAAGCCCAGGTCACGCCATCGGCGATGTCGGAGAGCGTGCCGCCGCAGCGACCGAGCACGCGGACGTGCTGGATCTTCGCGCCGAACGCGACGCCGGCAACGCCCTTGCTGTTGTTGGTGACCGCACCGATGGTGCCGGCGACGTGCGTGCCGTGCCAGCTGGAATTGGCGCTGGGCGGTGCGTTCGTGCCGCAGGCCGAATTGGTGTACCAGTCGCCCTGGTCGTTCGGATTGTTGTCGCGGCCGTTGCCGTCCTGCGAGGTGGTGGTGTTGGTGATGAAGTCGTAGCCGGCGACGGTGTTCGCGTCGAGGTCGCTGTGCGGCGTGCGGCCGGTGTCGACGACGGCGACGACGATGCCCGAGCCCGTGCTCTTGTCCCACGCGGCCGGTGCATTGATGCCGGCGGTAGCGCCGAAGTAGTGCCACTGGTCGGCGTAGCGGGTGTCGTTCGGGCTGAGGATCGGATACATGCGCACGTCGACTTCGACGTACTCGACGTTCGGGTCGGCGGCGATGCGACGCATCAGCGCTTCGGCATCGCCGCGGCTCAGCGCACGGTTCGCGCGAACGACATCAGCACCCAGCGACATGCGACGGAAATGCTTCAGCGCCACCGCCTGCCCCGCCTTGCTGCGGGCAATTCCCTGGCTGGCGCGCTGCAGGCCGCGATCGATGGCGGCGCTGCTGCTGCGCTCGGCGCTGCCACTGCGGTACTTCACGATGAACTGGTCGAACTGCGTATCGGTCTGGAGACCCGAAAGATGGGCCTGGCCGGCGAATGCCGCCGGTGCAGCCATCGACGAAACGGCCAGCAGCATTGCGGCCACCAGCGGCTTGACCTGCCCCCTGTGATGCACATCGAAAGACATTGCTTCTTCTCCGGAAATTGATGACCGCAGTTCGCGGCTGAGTGATCCGGGCGTGCTGTTGGGAACATTCTTGTTCTGTGCGCGCCCTGGGCGGATTCGCCCCCTGCGAATCCGTGGCGCAACTTAGGAACAGCGCCGGGCACCATCAATGTGCGGTGCAACATTTTTCGGGAGCGATTTCCGGCGCTCGAAGGTCGCTTCGCGAAGAACACGACGAACGGTCAGCTTCGAGGGATCCTCTTCGCTTTCGTTCAGGCCGCGAGATGCCCATTCCGCCTGCATGCCAGCCGAAAAACAGGACCAACATCGCGTTTTGCAGGCCGCGCACACCATGCGCGCCTCACTTATCCAAACCCGAAAGGGCCCCGGCATCCGCCAGGGCCCCTCATGACATATCGTCATGACGATTTTCTTCAGAATGTCAGGCTCCAGCTGTCGATCCGGCCCGTATCGTTGGCCGCGTTGTCGTTGACGCGCAGCTTCCACGCGCCATTGAGCGCTTCGCCGGAGAGATTCACCGTATAGGTCTGGTTGATGTTGTCGGCTGAACCGCCCGCACGGTTGTGCAGCACGTAGACCGAACCGTCCGGTGCCACCAGGTCGACCTTCAGGTCGCCGATGTAGGTATGGACGATGGCGACGGCGACCGGCGTGGTCGCCGAGCCGTTGCCCGTGCGGCCGGACACGTTGATCGTGCTCTCCACTGTGGTGTTGTCGCGGATCGCGACATCGGTGCCGTTGGTGTAGGTCTGTGCGCCGCCGCTGCCGACGGTCACCGTGCGGGTCGCGGTGTTGCTGGCGCCGCCATTGTCGGTGACGGTGAGCGTGACCGTGTAGCTGCCGGCAGCCGCGTAGGTACGGCTGGGATTGGTCGCGGTCGAACTGCCGCCGTCGCCGAAGTTCCAGCTGCGCGACGCGATGCTGCCATCGCTGTCGGTCGAGGTGTCGGTGAAGCTGGCGGTGAGGCCGCTGACGCTGGAGGTGAAGCTCGCCGCCGGCGGTGCATTGCCGCCACCACCGGAGGTCTTCGCAGCCTCGCCCAGGAAGGCCAGGCCGATCAGCGCGAACTTGGCGCTGTTCTGCGCCGAGTTGCCCATGTTGGCGAGCGTGTCGTTGGCGGTGTGGATCTGGTTGAAGTAGCCGCCGCTGGTCGCGCCCGTGCCGCCCTCGAAGAAGAACCCGGCGGGATAGCCGGCGGCGGTCCATGAGGCATGGTCGGAGCAGCCGTAGCCGCAGGTGTCGGAACCGCGCGTCAATCCGCGCGGTGCGAGGTAGGTGTCGAACAGGTTGTTGAGGAACGCCTTCGTGTCCGGACTGGAGTAGTCACTGACCAGGCGCATGTCGATCGTCGATGAGGCCGACTTCCAGTTGGTCATGTCCATCTGCAGTACGCCGTACACGTTCGCGCCTGCGTTCTTGTGCGCCTGCGCGATCGCGTTGGAACCACGCAGCCCCACTTCCTCGGCCGCGTAGCCCATGAACTTCACCGTGCGCTTCGGCTTCCAGCCGCTGGCCATGGCGATGCGCAGCACCTCGGTCAGCGTGGCGATGCCGGACGCATCATCGTCCGCACCCGGTGCGCGCTGCGATGTGCTGCCGCCGGCGCTGCCATTGATCGAATCCAGGTGCGCGCCGAGCACGACGATCTCGTTCGGCAGCTCGTTGCCGCGGATGGTCAGGATGACCGATGGCTGCGTCGAACAGTTGCTGCACGAGAACAGCTCCGATGTCACGTCGGTACGGCTGCCCGCCAGGCCCTGCCAGGTCGTGCGGATCCACTCCGCCGACGTCTTGCCGTAAGTGCTGGCGTAGTAGCGATTCTGGTAGGTCTGCAGGTGGTTGATCGTGTTGTAGATGTTGGTGTGCTGCACCTGGTTCAGCCACGGCGACACCGTGGGTTGGTTGTCGATGGTGTAAGCGACGCGTGCCGTGGCACGGCCGGACACCACTTCGGCGGAGCGATCCGAACGCACGAAGGCTTCGGCCTGTTCACGCGTGGGGAACGCGAAATAGCCGCCGCACCGCCGCTCGCGCTGGTGCACGCGCTCGGTGACGCGGCTGAGCTGGTGGGCGCGGATCTCAGCGACGACCAGCGGGTTGCCGGTGCTGTCCTGCATCGCGCGCCCCCGCGCGACGATGTCGGTCATGCCGGCATGGGTGTCGCGCGACATCACGATGTAGACGCGGGCATCGGGTTCGCGCTCGAGGCGCATCGACGCCAGCTCGGCATCGGCATGGGCGCGGATGTGCGAACTCGGGTGCGCATCGTCGTGCGCGTGCGGTGCAACGGGTTGGCTGGCGAAAGCCGGAGCCGCGCATATCCATGCGAGGGCGACGGCGGGCAGATAATGCTTCATTGCGTTCTCTCTCCCTGAAAAGCCGGCATGGCCGGCGAAATGCGGACGGTCTTGTCCGCGCGAGGCATCCTCGCCGACAGCCCCCAACGGACATGCGGCGCCCGTCACGGACGCCGCATGCCGTCTGTCGGAAGAGGCGATGCTGCAAAAAAGGCAGCGTCACCGATGCGGGCACTGCCGGCCTGGCATATGCCGGCCGGCAGCGTTTCCGCGTTGGTTCATGGCATCTGAACGTCTCTCTTCGGAACGTGCAGCTTCGGAACGTGCAGCTTCGGAACGTGCAGCTTCGGAACGTGCAGCTTCAGAACGTGATGCTCCAGCTGTCGATGCGGCCGGTGTCGGCGTTGGCGGCATCGCGAACGCGCAGGTTCCACGTGCCGTTCAAGGCTTCGCTCGACAGGTTCACGTTGAACGTCTGGTTGACGTTGTCCGCGCTGCCACCCGAACGGTTCAGCAGGTTGTAGACCGATCCATCCGGCGCCACCAGGTCGACGACGAGGTCTCCGCGATAGGTATGGATGATGTTCACGGCGACCGGTGTGCTGGCCTGGCCATTGCCGCTGCGACCACTCACCGTGATCGGACTGCTGATCGTGCTGTTGTCGTTGATCGGGTAGTCGGTGCCGTTGGTGTAGGTCTGCACGCCCGTGCCCGAACCGGTGCCGGTGAAGTTCTGGCCGGTGACATTGGCGCTGCTGACCGTCACGCTGCGACTGGTCGGCGAGAAGGTGTAGCCACTCAGCGACGGGGTCAGCGTGTAGGTGCCGTTCGACAGGCCACTCAGGGTGTACGCACCGCTGCTGTTGGTCGTGGCGCTGGCCGAACCGGTGCTGACGACGACATTCGCGATGCCCGCGCCGGCACTGGTGGTGACGCTGCCGGAGATCGTGTAGGTCGGCGTGGTGCTGCCGCCGATGCCGTCGAGCGTGCTTGCGCCGGTGTTGCCCGCATCCAGCCAGGTGCTCAGGCGCGTGCTGTTCGTGCCGCCACCGGCCCAGGACACCGACACGCGGCCGTAGTAGTCCTTCATCGATGCCGTGGGTGCGCCGCAGTAGGACGGACCACCGTGCAACTGGCCGATCACGCGCTTGTCCGGGCTGTACAGCGGCGAGCCCGAGGAGCCCGGTTCGGTCACCGAGATGCCGCCGACCCACGAGGCTTCCACATGCGTGGTGCCGGTGCCGCCGCCATAGGCGACGGTGCGCGTCGTGCTGGTCGAATGGGTGATGCGCTTCTCGCCGCCATTCGGATGGTGGATGCCGGTCGCCCCCGGGAATTCGACGCTGCGACGATCCCAGCCGGCCCAGTAGAGGTTGTAGGCCGCAGGCGCCGGATCATCGAGTTCGAGCAATGCGAAGTCGCTGGTGGCACTGCTCGCGCGGAAGAACGCACCGGTCAGCGACTGGCTCAGCGAACCGTTGCCGTTCTGGCCGCTGGCCGTGCTGCCCGGTACGCGGCAGGTGGAGTTCTGGTAGTTCCAGTACGTGACGAGCGACGCCGCATTGGAACTGCTCAGGCCGCAATGGTTCGCGGTGAGGAAATACATCTTGCGATCGTTCGCGGTGTTGTTCACCAGCGAGCCGGTGCAGAAGATGCTGCCACCCGTGGAATACGCCGCGACGGCACGGATCTGGTCGCGCCAGGCATCGCCTTCCGGGCAGACCACGTCGGTATTGCAGCTGCCGGACGTGCCGCGGGTCTGGAATACCGAGCGACGACCGGCCGCGATGTTGCGGAAGCCGGCGTAGTCGTGTCCGACCTGCGCCAGGCGCAGCTTCAGCTGGTCCTTCTTCGCACGCGGCACCACGACTTCGATCACCGCTTCGTCGCCATCGACGATCGGAGTCCACAATTGGCCGTGGGTTTCGTTGTCGGCATCGGTGTAGGTGCGCACGAGCGTGGCATTCGTCGCACGCGCCTCCGCAGCCGGATACACCAGCAGGCGACCGCCCGCAGGCATGCGGAATTCGGTGAAACCGAAGTTCAGCGACAGTGCGCCCGGCGACGACACGCGCATGCGCCAGACCAGATGGTCCTCGTCGAGGGTTTCCCAGGTCCCGGCATTGGCGGTGGTGTAATTCACGGCGATCGGCGCGGCGAAGCGCACCGGCAACCCGCGACGATCGCGCTGGCGATCTTCGGCATTCAGGCGCACCAGGTCGATCGCAGGCATCTTCCGCACTTCGACGCGATCGATCGAACGGATCGCATGGCCGAAGGAGGCGGGTCGATGCAGGGTGTCCGCGGCCTGCGCGGACAGAGAAGCCCCGAGAAGCAACAGCAAAGCGGCACTCAACGTTTTCACTGACATCACTCCTTGTGATTCCTTGTGACTGGCTTGTCGCCGGATGTCGCCCGGGCGGCAGGCGCCTGTCGGGCGTCCTTGCCGGACCCGCAGCGCTGATTCGTCGCCTCGACAACGATGCGACGGTTTCCACGCTAGCAGTCGCGCAGGAAGCGGCAAGCGATTGGGATCACATTTCGGGGCTCACTGCGAATTCCCTCCCGGAATGGGATATTCGATGCGCATCGAGGTGGATTGCGCATGCGGGGAAGGTGAATCGCCCCCGCGTTTCGCACGATCGCCGGCATCTACCGTATTCCGCATACGCTGATGACGCATGGCAGCATCGATCTGCGCGAAACATGGACCGGACAATGGCCAGGACATGCGTTGACCGCAGCACACCATGACCCATCGTCATCCTGGCTTGAGCAAGGATGACGTGTGCGCCAACGCGCGACATGCCTGCCATCGAGCCAGAAAAAGAGCCCCGACTTGCGTCGGGGCTCCAGGTGCGGCCCGATTCCTTCCGGGCCTCTTCATGCGATCGCCTTCCTGATCAGAAGGTGATGCTCCAGCTGTCGATGCGGCCGACGTCGCCACCGGCATTGTCGTTCACGCGGAGCTTCCAGGTGCCGTTGAGCGGCTCGCTGGACAGGTTGACCGTGTAGGTCTGGTTGATGTTGTCGGCCGAACCGCCGGTGCGGTTGTGCAGCACGTACACCGAACCATCCGGCGCGATCAGGTCGACCTTCAGGTCGCCGATGTAGGTGTGCACGATGGCGACCACCACCGGCGTGCTGGCCGGTGCGTTGCCGCTGCGGCCGGACACCGTGATCGGGCTTTCGACCGTGGTGTTGTCGCTGATCGTGACGTCGGTGCCGTTGGTGTAGGTCTGCGTGCCACCACCGCCGGTGCCGTAGTCGCCGACCAGGCTCACGCCCGAGAAGGTCGAGTAGGCCTTGACGCGGACGTAGTACGTGCCCGCCTGCGGTGCCGCGAAGGTGCAGGTTTCGGCATTGCCGCCCAGGTACGGACGGCAGTCGTACACGGTGTCGGTCGGCGCGCTGCCGAACTTCACGTATATGTCGGCATCACCGGTGCCGCCGGACAGCGTGAACGTCAGGTTGGAGGCGCCCGCGGGCACGACCATCGTGTAGTTCAGCGAATTGCCGGTGCTGGCCGCCAGGCCGGTGACCGGCACGCCCTTGGTCAGGGTGGTGCCGCCGCTGGTGGCGGTGCCGGTGAAGTTCTGGCCGGTGACGTTCGCGCCGCTGACGGTGACGCTGCGGTTGACGGGCGAGAAGGTGTAGCCGCTCAGCGACGGGGTCAGCGTGTAGGTGCCGTTCGCCAGGTTGGAGAACGTGAACTGGCCGCTGGCATTGGTCGTGACCGTGCTGCTGCCGTTGCTGACGCTGACGCCGCTGATGGCGGTGCCGCCGCTGTTGGTCACCGTGCCCGAGACCGAGAACGTGGTGGCCGTCGCGGTGCCCGTGAAGTTCTGGCCGGTGACGTTGGCGCCATTGACGGTGACCGCCAGGCTGGTCGGCGAGAAGGTGTAGCCGCTCAGCGACGGGGTCAGCGTGTAGTTGCCGTTCGCCAGGCCGGAGAACGAGTACTGCCCGCTGGCATTGGTCGTGACCGAGGTGCTGCCGTTGCTGACGCTGACGCCGCTGATGCCGGTGCCGCCGCTGGTGGCGATGGTGCCCGACACCGAGTAGGTGGTGCCGCCGCCGGTGCAGGCCGGGAACTTGAAGTCGGCGATGCGCGTCTGCCAGCTGCCGCTCGGACGGTACATGCCGACGAACCAGAAGGTGCAGTCGTCGACCGGGTCCACGGTCATCTGGTAGTAGTCGCCCCAGCGACCGGAGGTTTCGACGGCGGCGCCGGCAGCGACTTCGTTCTCGCCCAGCGACATCACGCCGGCCGGATCACTCGAAGTGCGACCGGTGTAGCCCAGCGAAGCGAACTTGGTCGGCGAGGTCGTCTTGGTGACGTTGTAGCCCATGCCGATGTTGCCGAACTTGTCCATGGCGATCGTACCCATCAGGTGATGGGTGCTGCTGTCGCCCGGGCTGAACGTACCTTCCTGGTGCAGGGTCCAGTTGCCGCTGCCGACGCGACGCAGTTCGAACCAGCGGACACCGGAGTCGACCACGGTGCCGGTGCGGGCCGGATCCTGGTTGGTCGCGAGCGTGCCGACCAGCGCTTCGTGCGTGCCCATGTTGCGGTACACGAGCTGGTTGAGCAGCACTTCGCGGATCGGGTCGAGGCGCGAGGTGGAACCCGGCTGCGGCACGGTGGCGAAGGTGCTGTAGTCGCGGAACCAGCTGTTGAACTCGGTGATCGCGACGCGCGGCAGCGTGACGATGCTGCTGTTCGCGGGCGTGTTCCAGTCGATGTTCAGCTCATACAGCTCGATGTAGTCCTGCGAGCCATTGGCGCTGCCGCCGGCATGCGCTTCGTCGTCGTTGTGGCGCGCGAGCACCTGGCGACGACCCGACGGCGCGGCGGTGGTGCCGTAGAACGTCGACGGCGTCATGATCTGGAAGCCGTAACCAGCCAGGTTGGCCACGCTGTTGAAGCGCTGGGCCGCACGGGCCGTGGCGCCGTTGAGCATGTTGGCGCGGTCGAAGGCGTAGATCTCGGTGCCCGTCTGGCTGCCTTCGTTCGTGCCGCAGACGTAGGCGTCGTTCCACACGCCGCAATGCGGGTAGTCCGGCAGCACCGGCGTGGTGTAGCGGTAGAACCACCAGCCGCCACTCACCGGGTCGGAGGTCTTCGACACGAAGGTGCACAGACCCGTGTCGTCCATGGTCAGCATGAACCAGCGGCCGGCCTGGCGATCGTAATGAACCAGCGGATCGCCGCGATCGCTGGTGCACGAGTTGCCCGACGGCGCGAGCGAGCCGAAGGTGGTCGGGCCCGAGACCAGCGTGCCCGACTTGTTGTAGACGTTGAAGTACGTGCCGCTGCCGCCACTGTTGACGGCGTAGATCACGTGGTTGGCGCCGACTTCGACCACAGGGTCGCCGGGGCTCACGCCGGTGTTCGGGTTGTTGATGCTGACGCGGCTGCGCGCGGCGACATTGGCCTTCATGCTGCGCGCGCGCGGGCTCTTGTCCCACAGCATCTGCAGTTCGGGCAGTCGGTCGCGCGCGGTCGGCTTGTCGGCCGGTGCGTGCGGAAGCTTGCTGCCGATCGGCGTGTACTGGCGGCGGTGGGCTTCACGGATGCCCATGCCCGGCGTCCAGGGCTTGGCCTTGGGCAGGTTGCGCAGGTCCACGGCGATATTGTGCGCCGACACCGGCTGGCCGATCTGCGGCCTTCCCGGGTTGGCTTTCGCGCCGGTCGGCTGCGCCGCCATTGCCGCGCACGGCAACAGCAGCAACAGCACGGCGGCCTTCGCCCCCTTGATCATCGCTGATTTCATGTGTGAGTCCTCGATCTCGTCTTGTGTGTGTGCAACACGGCCTTCCCATCTGCCGTGCAACGGGCAACGCTGGATCAATCCATCGTGTGACGGCACAGCTACAGCAACCGACCGCTCGCGCATCGCATGCCGGGCATCCGGCCCATGTGCGACGCGTCGGCGGGCGTTATTCGGGGTCGATGAACACGCCGCGCCGTTGCAGGCGCACTTCGTTCACCAGGCTCCGCATTTCGATACGCGCCCGACGCTCGCCGGGCTTGGGCTCGCCGACGACGGCGGACGCGGTCTTGTTCGGTTCCTGCCCGTCGAGATGGCGGACCGTGAGGGAATAATCCGTCGCGATCTGGTGCGACGTGGACATCTGCACCTCCGCGTCCAGCTTGTCGCTGACGTTCAGCGTGACGCTGCCGGTGCGACTGATGAAACGCTGCACGGAACCTTCGCGCGCGCCATCCTGCAGGGTGACTTCGATGCGACCGTCATCGGTCTGCGCCTGGACGGTGCCCTGCGTGCCGATGACCTGGATCCTGCCCGGACCGGTCTTGAGATCGATGTCGCTGCGCAGGCCACGGCATTCGATGTCGCCGATGGCAGCATCGACCGACAGCGGATGCCCCTGAGGCACGTAGAGCACGAGGTCGATGCGCTGGCCTTCCGCAAGCTGCGCGCCCGCGGGAAGCGAAGGCGCGACCACGAAACGGCCATCGCGCATCGCGGGTGCGAACGTGAACTTCGCGGCCCCCTCGGGCTGCTGGATCGTGGAGCGGATGTCGAGCTGGTCCTCGTAGCCGCCGAAGCGCATGAACACGCTGCCGTAGGGGTTCACCACCGAGATCGCCGCACCCTTCGCGAGCTTGAAGCCCTGGTCCTGGCGGATCGGCTCGAGCATCTGCACCTCGGCACCCTGCTGCGCCACCGCTTCGCCTTCCTGCGCGCGCGCATGCCCCCCCATCGCAGCGAACAGCAAGATCGACAAGAGCGGAAGCGTGGCGCGTCGCATCATCGGAACTCCTTCGTTGTTCGGGAACATCTGCCCTGCAGGCGGCTGCCGGGCCAGGTATCGCGCGGATCAGAAGCGGTAATCAGCGGTGACGATGAAATTGCGGCCCGGCTCGTCGAGCCCGGAACCATGCTCGCGGTAATGCCTGTCGCCGAGATTCTCGGCGCGCAATGCCAGCTGGAAGTGCTCGCTGGCCTGCCACGACACGCGCGCGTTCACCGTGGCCCAGCCACCGGTGCCGTTCGGATTCACGCGCGGATCGATGCGGTCGCGCGAACTCAGGCGATCCTGCCCGCTGGCGTACAGCACATAGGTTTCAAGGCCCAGCGATTCGCGCGCCTGCCAGCGCGCGCCGACCTTGCCGTACAGCGGCGGGATGCGGTCGGCCGGCATGGTGCCGCCGGTATCGACGTCTTCCTCGCCGCGCGTCCAGGTCGCGGTCGCATACAGTTCCAGGTCGGGCGAGGGCATGCGGTAGCGTGCGCCGGCTTCGACACCCCACAGCTGCAGGCGCGCCACGTTGCGGTTCTGCACTTCCAGTGCGGAGCCGACGGTGTTGCCGGTGAGCACGGCGGTGATCTTGTCGCGATAGTTCATGCGGAACGCGATGACTTCGCCGCTGAGCCGTTCGCCACCGAACTTGATGCCGGCATCGATCGAGGTCACGTACTCGGGCTTGAGGTTCGCGTTGGGCGAACTGAAGCGGTTGCCGGGACGCGGACCGAACACGCCGAGGTCGAAGATGTTCGGCGCACGGAAGCCGCGACCGAGGTTCATCACTAGACGGGTGTCTTCCGACAGCACGTAGGCGATGCCGAGGTTGCCGGTGAGGTCGTCCGGCGACAGCGAGACGCCCGGGACGGTGCCACTGGCCGGCACGTCGATGTCGTATCGGCTGTAGCGCGCGCCGTAGTTGAAATCCCACTTGCCGATGCGCCAGTCGTCGGCGGCGTAGACGGCCCAGCCGTCCATGCGTGCGCCATCCGGGAAGCGTGGTGCGCGCACGCTGGTCGCACCGGTGTTGATGTTGCGGCGCGTCTTCGACGACTCCACCTCGTCTCGATAGAACTCGAAACCGTAGCTGAGGTGATGGTGCTCGCCGATGTCCTTGCCGAACTGGCCGGAGATGCCGCTGGTCGTGGCGCGATTGCGCTCGCGATCCTCGTTCAGGCTGCCGAAGTCGCGCAGGCGGCGATCATCGACCACGATCTGGCGACCGAGGTGCAGTTCGCCGCTGTCGAACAAGGCGTTTGCGTTGTCGATGCGCCAGCGCAGCTGGGCGAAACGGCGCTCCTGCGGTTCGAAGAAGAAGGTCGCGTTCTCGGGATTGACCTGGCCGAAGCCCGGCACCAGTGCATCGTGGCGCGGCGTGCGCGGCTGCTCCGAATACTGCAGGGCGAACATCAGTTCATGCCCCGGCGCCACGTCGAACTGCCAGCGAAAATCCGCGCTGCGCTGGGTGAAGCCGGTGTAAGGACGTTCACGGCCGTCGCCGGAACGCAGGTCGTTGACTTCCTGCGAGGTCACGCCGAGCGAGAAGCCCATGCCCTCGCGTCCGCCGGCGATCTGCGCACGGCCGATCAGCGAGTCGTCGGCGCTGGCGGCGATGGCGCGGAGGCGGCCATCCCACTGCCAGTCCTGGCCGTCGAAACGCAGCTCGGGAGTCAGCATCTGGACCACGCCGCCCATGGCATCTCCGCCGTAGAGCGTGCTCGACGGGCCGCGCACCACTTCGATGCGATCCAGGCTCTGGCCATCGACCAGCGCGATGTACTGGTTCGGCGCGTTGCGGAAGATCGAATTGTTCAGGCGGAAACCGTCGACCAGGTGCAGGACTTCCGAACCCTTGAGGCCACGGACGATGACCACGCCCTGCCCCGGGGTGGTCTGCTGCACGAAGGTACCGACTTCGCCATGGAGCGCATCCATCGGGGTCTGCGGCGCAGTCTCGCGCAGCCGCTCGCCACCGACGATGGTGGTTGCCGCAGGCACGTGCAGCGTGGATTCGGGACGTTTGGTCGCGGTCACCTGGATCGTGTCCAGGCAGGCCGCATCACGGTCGGGGCATCGCTCGGATTCGGCGGCAAGCGCCTCGCCAATGGCCAACGACAGCACGGCCAGCGCCGCGAGTGCACGAGTGGTGGAACGCATCGATGGAAAAGCCCCGGGAGATAAGGAAGGACAAGCAATCAAACAAAGGTCACGCGGTATCCGGTCGTCGTCGGCATCCTGCCGCGTGTGTGTTTCCCGACCGGAGTGCCGGCGCCCCAATCAAAAAACCCCCGGCGCGCCATCGGCATTCCGATGATCGTCGGGAGGATTGCGAGTGGGTCGCCAGGCTCGTTGTGATGTCCGTTGCGTGCCCGGAGGCGACGTCACGGCCTACCGGACCGTAAACGGAACGGACAAGATCGGTCAATAGCGGGCATGACGCGTCGCGCCACGGCGAACACGCTGTCGAGAAAATCCGTGCGTCGCCACCATAATGTGTTCGTTGTCTCATCCCAGGCGCCAAACAGGCGCGTTGCGGCGGCGTGATTCTGCTGCGCCGCAGCATCAACCTGCGTGATGCGCGCTCGATGCGCACGAAAAAAAAAGAGCCCCGGCAAGGCCGGGGCACAATGACAGCTCGGGGCAAGACTTGAAACTTCGCATCGAGGGAGGGTGCGGCTCCCGCCCCGCCTCCGGGGCAGTGACGGGGCGGGACGTTCGCACCGCAACCAGCCTCGCGGGCAAACGCCGGAACACGAGTCCAGTCCGGCCGGGACTGGAGTGCCACCTGCGTTCCGTGGACGCATCAAACCGTCAGCCCGCGGCAACGGCCTGTTTTGAGATGTCTTTTTTTCCTCAGTCATGCGCGAAGCCCCGTGCTACCTGGCTTGCAGCCGGGTTGCCGATCCGCGATCCACTGCGCGCACCCTGCGTGCAGCGCATGGATTGCATGCGATTCGAGGCTGCACGGCGCCCTGATCGACGCCCGCCAAGGCCAGCTGCGTCTGCGCAAGCAGACTCGTGACGCGAGGCGATGAAGGACGCAGCGGCGGCGCCTCCGCAGAAGACCGACGCCGATGACAAGACCGCATCGCCGACCGGCACGAGTACATGCAGCACGACCAGATGCCCTTCGATCGCACGTCCTTCGATCGCATGCCCTTCGATCGCAACCCATCGATCGAGACGCCCTGGACATGCCGGATCTGCATGAGCACGCCCGGCATCGCCATACCAGACCGCATGCGTCCGGCTCCGAACGATCCGCATGCGCGCGGCTCGCGATGCCGGCCACGATGCGTTAAATTCGTATACGCCCGACATGGACGCCGAGCGTCGCCAACAGTCGGCAGCACGGTCGCCGACGTCGTTCGGCGGGCCGCACAGGGGGACATCGATACGATCCATGCCGATGCGCCGGCCGTCGCCGGATCGTCGCGCAGGGGTTTGCCACCAGGGTTTCACCGCCCAGATCCGACAACACCACATGACCTTGAACGCGAGAACGACCTGGCCCTGGCCCGAGCACACGCATCGACTGGTGGTCGGTGACCTGCGCATCGACTTGCCGAACCGCCGGGTCGAACGCCCGGATGGCGTGCGCCAGGAACTCCCGCAGCGCGTGTTCGACCTGCTGCTGGTCTTCCTCGCCGAACCGGACACCGTGCATACGCGCGATACGCTGTTCGAACGCGTCTGGCAGGGTGTCATCGTCGAGGACGCCAACCTCACGCAGGGCGTGTGGATGCTGCGCAAGGCCTTCGGCGAGGAGCGCCGGCAGTGGTTCCGGACGGTGTCGAAGACCGGCTATGTCTTCGAACCACCGACGCCGGTGCGCAGCGAGGATGTCGACGGAATGCCCTCGTCGCCGTCCGCCGAGGCGAGCCCGGCCTCGGGCGAGTTCGCTGCACGAGGCGCCGTTGCGCATGATCGACTGGCCTCTCCCCTGCCCCGGCGCGGGCCGCGCAGCCGATGGGTCGCTCGGCTGGTGGCGGTTGCCGCGACGCTGCTTGCGGCGTTCGCGCTGCTGCTCCCCGTCCTGCCGCTGCACGGTTCGCGCACAGTGGCCGCGGCATCGTCTTCCCATGGCGCAGCGCGATCCGTCGCGCCGCCGCTCCGCGTCTACGTGTCGGCGGAGCCGCCGGTCGTCGATCCCAAGCAGGTCGATGGCCTGTGGGCGGCGGCGCTCGCCGATGCATGGCTCGCCTACAAGATCGAATTGCTGCCGCAGGCGCAATTGATGTCGCCGGGCACCATGCCGAGCGGCGCGCCGGCCGGGGATGAGCGTCGCGTCGTCTTCCGCGCAAGCCGTGACCCCAGGGTCGCCGACGGCATCGTCCTGCAGGCGCACATCACCGGGCTTCCGGATGAAGCGATCCGCACCATCGAAGTCCGCGGCCGCGCATCGCAGGTCCCGACGCTGGCAGAGGACATCACCCAGCAGGTGCTGGGGCGCCTGGTGCGCGGGCTGTCGGAATCCGCGTGGCCGCCACTGCCCACCGACATGCGTGCCACGCGCCATTACGCGGTCGCGAACCAGGCCGAGAGGCGTCGCGAATGGGAGACGGCCGAGCGCGAAGCGAATGCCGCTTCGGCCATCGCGCCTGGCTTCGGACCCGCGCGCTGGCTGCAGACACGGCTGCGCGCACGCAAGGGCGACGTGCGCGCGGCGATCGAACTCGCGGCGGAAACCCGGCGCACCTCGACACCGCTGCCGGACGAGGCCGAGCGCATCCTCGAAGCACAGATCCTCACGCTGGATCCCGGGCGCAAGGAAGACGCGATCGCCCGCTACGAGGCGTTGACCCGCGCCTGGCCCGGTCGCGTGGACTTCGGCATCGTGCGTGCGCAGTTGCTGGTCCGCGTCGGCCGTCCTGCGGACGCGTTCCTGGCCGCGAACGCATCCGCCGACGTCATGCGCAAGCAGACGCTCGACTGGCGGATCCGCCATGAGATCGTGTCCGCGGAAGCGGCGATGCTCAAAGGCGATCCGTCCACGTCGCGACGCCATGCACAGGCGGCATTGACCCTGATCCCCGACAACGACATCGGCCTCGCGCGCGAAAAGGGCGCGGCACGGCTGCTGCTCGCGCGCGTGCATCACTCGATCCCCGGGGTTCCGGCCGCGCCCGAACTGTTCGACCTCGCGGCACAGGCCTACGATGCCGCAGGCGATCCTCCCAACGCGCTCTACGCGCGGTTCATGGGCGACAACGTCCGGCTCGACACGCGTCCCGAAGCATCCGCATACCTCGAGCCGCTCATCGAGGCCGCGCGCGGGATGCACAACGTCTCGCTGGAAGTCGGAGCGCTCCGCTTCACCGCATACCGGTTCTATCACGCGGGCGAACACGCGAAATTCCGCGAATACCTGCGCAGGGCGCAGGACACGGCGAACCGCTCCGACGACCTCAACAGCCAGCGCATCCTCGACCTCGACCTGATGGGCGAGGACTTCTTCATGGCGAACTTCTCGAGCGCACGCGCCCGCATCCGTCGCCTGCGGGCAGGCGGGATGGACGCATCGATCGCCTTTCTCGTGCCCCTGCTGGACGCGACGATGACCTTCCACCAGGGACGGTATCGCGATGCGATGAAGATCCTCCGCGACGGCGATGCGCCCGGCAAGCAGAAGCCGCCGTCGGTGGTCGAAGCCAACTACGCCTGCGTGCGCGCGGACATCCACCTGGCGATGCTGGACACCGTCTCGGCGCGACCGCAGATCGATCGCTGCCGCAACCTGGGACATCCCTCGCTGCGCGCCGGTGCGCGCTTGCTGGAAGTCCAGGCGGACCTGGTCGACGGAGATCGCGACAGCGCGCAGGTGAAGCTGCGCGGGATCGAAAAGGACATCGACCAGCTCGCCACCCGCGTCGAGCGCTGGTCGCTGTCCGGCGGCGCCGGCTACGTCATCGCCGCAGTCGGCGAATACGAGCGCGCCGAGCGCCTGCTCGTGCGCGAGCTGGATGCGACCCGCGATGCAGGCTATCTGCTGATGCTGGCAGGCATCGAGATCTCGCTGGCGGAAGTCGCGGCGGCGCGCGGCGACTGGCCGCGCAGCCGATCGCTCGGCCTCAGCGCCCGTCGCCGCCTGCCGCAGGACGCCTGGCTGCACATCCTGCGCCTGGATCGGCTGGATATCGTGGATGCCCTGGTACACGGCAACCTCCCTGCGGCACGCGCACGCATCGCTTCGCTGCGCAAGCGCGCGGAAGCGCTGGATGATCGCGCCACCCTGCAGGACCTGCGCGCCCTCACCCCGCTCACCTCCGGCGAATCCGTGCGCGCCGGCGAGGGCACGGTCGCACTGGATCATTCGCAGGCCTACATCGATTGGCTCTACTGGCGCCTGCCAGCACAGCAAGCTGGCAACGCGAGGAATCGCTGAACAGGGGATTCGCTGGATATCAGCGTCACGCAAAAAAGCCGCGGGTCTTTCGACCCGCGGCCCGAGGGCATTGCGAATTGAACTCCGGATCCCGTTCAGATCAGAAGGTGATGCTCCAACTGTCGATGTAGCCGGTATCGCCGAACCAGTTGTCGCTCACGCGCAGGCGCCAGGTCCCGTTGAGCGCTTCGCTCGAGAGATTGACATTGGCGGTGCCGATAACGTTGTCGGCGCTGTCGTAGCTGTTGTAGTTCTTCAGCACGTACACCGAACCGTCCGGCGCGACGAGATCGACCTTGAGATCGCCTCGGAACGTGTGCTTGATGTCGACCGCCACCGGGGTACTGGCAGCGGCATTGCCAGTACGACCGGACACCGTGATCGGGCTGATCACCGCGTAGTGGTCGTAGATTGTGACGTTGTTAGCGTTGGTGTAGGTCTGCGTACCACCGTTGCTGTCCTGCGCACCGGTGAAGTTCACGTCGGCAACGTTGGCGCCGTTTACAGTGACGCTGCGACTGGCGGGCGAGAAGGTATAGCCACTCAGCGACGGGGTCAGCGTGTACGTGGCGTTGGACAGACCCGTCAGCGTGTACGCGCCACTGCTGTTGGTCGTCGCTGTCACCGTGCCGTTGCTCACCGTCACACCGGAGATGCCGGTACCCGCGCTGGTGGTGATGGTGCCCGAGATGCTGTAGTCGCCAGGCGGATTGGTCGTGCCGAAGATCGAGTACAGAAGCTTGTTCGGCGAACCCGAACCGGCATTCGTCACCTTGCCGGACGTCGCGTTGTCGACCAGTGCGTTGCGGACCTGAGTCGGCGTGGCGCTCGGATTGCTGGCAAGGTACAGCGCGGCCACGCCGGCCACGTGCGGCGATGCCATCGAGGTGCCGCTCAGGGTCGCGGTGGCGGTGGAACTCGAGATGCCCGCCGACACGATGTTCGAACCGGGCGCGTAGATGTCGAGGCACGAACCGTAGTTCGAGAACGACGAGCGCGCATCGGTGTTCGTGGTCGAACCGACGGTGATCGCGTTCGCGGCGCGGGCAGGCGAGTACGAACACGCATTGCTGTTGTCGTTGCCTGCGGCCACGACGACCGTGACGCCGGCGTTGTGCAGGCGGTTCACGGCATCATCGGTCGCCTGGTCAGCGGAACCGCCGAGGCTCATGTTGGCCACGGCCGGCTTGACGTGATTGCTCGCGACCCAGTCCATGCCCGCGATCACGCCGGAGTTGGAGCCCGACCCATTGCAGTCCAGCACGCGGACGGCGTGGAGCTTCACTTCCTTGGCGATGCCGTAGGTGGAGCCACCGACGGTGCCGGCGACGTGCGTGCCATGGCCTTGGCAGTCATTGGCATTGCCGCCGTTGGTCACCGCGTCGTAGCTGGTGCCGAGGCGGCCGCTGAACTGGCTGTGGCTCGCCAGGATGCCAGTGTCGATGATGTAGGCATGCACGCTGGAGGCGGTGGTGTCGTAGGTGTAGGTCTGGTTGAGCGGCAGGTCGCGCTGGTCGACGCGGTCGATGCCCCAGGTCGCATTGGTCTGCGATGCAGCGATCGAGACGACGCCGTCTTCCTGGACGTAGGCCACGCGCGGATCGGCGAGCAGGCGCGCCAGGCCCTTGTCGTCGGCGCGGGCGACGAAGCCGCGCAGCACGTTGTTGTAGCTGCGCACCAGCCTGGTGCGGTGCTTGGTGGCGATGTCGCGGGCGACGACCGACACGCGGGACAGGCTGCTGCGCTCGCTGGCCAGGCTGGCGGCGTTGTCCTTCAGGACCACGATGTACTGGCCCGGGATGGGGTTCTTGACGGTATGGAATTCGCCGGCGGTCGCGGTCAGCGAGCCGAAGGCCAGGGACAGACCCACGGCGGTGGACAGCAGGGTTGTGCGGTGGTTCACAATCGCTCCTTCAATCAGGAAGTGAAGAGTTGCCAAGCGCCGCCTCGATCGGGCGACGCACTGTGGGCGGATGGCCCTGGCGATGTGCCGTTGTTGTAGTGCTGGGTACGACTGGACTACGCGTGGTTCTGGTTCGACACGACAGGTTCGTCCGGCATCCGCGAGGCCGAATCTAGGCAGAGCCCGAATGCGCCACAAGCCGGCCAGGAACAAATAAACATCTGTTTTTTCGAGAAAATATCATCAATTGATCTTTTGATGAGACGGTCAGCGCCCGACCGGATCGAATTCCGGGGGCAGATGCTAGGCAAACAGGCCGCAGCGGCACGTTGCGTCGCCGGTGAAGCGACACCCCGTCATCCTCACGCCAGCGAGGATGACGGTCGCCTTGTGCTTTGGCCCCACCCGCAACGTCGTGCCGACGGGCCAGGCCCCAAAAAAGAACCCCGGCTTGCGCCGGGGTTCCCGTGTCATCCATCGGATCGGCCGTTGCACGCCGGCCGGAAGCTTCCGTCCCGGATCAGAACGTCAGGCTCCAGCTGTCGATGTAGCCTGTGTCGTTCACCCAGTTGTCGTTCACGCGCAGGCGCCAGGTGCCGTTCAGCGCTTCGCTCGACAGGTTGACCGTGAAGGTCTGGATCACGTTGTCGGCGCTGTCGTTGCTGTTGTAGTTCTTCAGCACGTAGACCGAGCCGTCCGGCGCGACCAGGTCCACCTTCAGGTCGCCACGGAAGGTGTGCTTGATGTCCACGGCCACCGGGGTGGTCGCAGAGCCATTGCCGGTGCGGCCGGACACCGTGATCGGGCTGGTCACAGTGAAGTTGTCGAAGATGTTGACGTTGTTGGCGTTGGTGTAGGTCTGGCCGCCGCCGTTGTTGTCCTGCGCACCGGTGAAGTTGACGCCGGTGACATTGGCGCCGTTCACGGTGACGCTGCGGCTGGCGGGCGAGAACGTATAGCCGCTCAGCGACGGGGTCAGCGTGTACGTGCCGTTGGCCATTCCCGTCAGCGTGTAGACGCCGCTGCTGTTGGTGGTCGCGGTGGTGCTGCCGTTGCTCACCGTCACACCGGAGATGCCCGCACCGGAACTGTTGGTGACGGTGCCGGAGACGCTGTAGTCGCCCGGCGGCGGCGGATCCTCGAAGAACGTGTACAGCAGCATGTTCGGAGAGCCCGAACCGGGGTTGGTGACCTTGCCGGGCGTCGCGGCTTCGACCAGTTCGTTGCGGACCTGGGACGGGGTCGCGTTCGGGTTCAGGGCCAGGTAGAGCGCCGCAGCGCCGGCAACATGCGGCGATGCCATCGAAGTACCGCTCATCGTCGCGGTGCCGGTGGTATTCGTATGGCTGGCCGACGTGATGTTGCCGCCCGGCGCGAAGATGTCCACGCAGTTGCCGTAGTTCGAGAACGACGAACGCGCATCGTTGCTGTCGGTCGAGCCCACGGTGATGGCTGCGGGCGCGCGCGCCGGCGAATAGCTGCAGGCATTGCCCGAGTAGTTGCCTGCGGCGACCACGACGGTGACCCCTGCGTTGTGCAGGCGTTGCACGGCGTCATCCAGGGTGGGATCGGCCGAATCCTGGATGCTCAGGTTCGCCACGGCCGGCTTCACGTGATTCGCCGCGACCCAGTCCATGCCCGCGGCGATGCCAGAATTCGGGCCGCTGCCATCGCAGCCCAGCACGCGAACCGGATGGATGGTCACGCCCTTGGCGACACCATGCACGCTGCCGCCGACGGTGCCGGACACATGCGTACCATGGCCGTGGCAGTCGGAAGTGCCGCGACCATCGTTGATTTCGCTGCGGCCGTTGCCGACGCGGTTGGTGAACTGGCTGTGCGTGGCGAACAGGCCGGTATCGAGCACGTAGGCATGCACGCCCGAAGCCGGCGAGCTGTAGACGTAGGTCTGGTTCAGCGGCAGGCTGCGCTGGTCGATGCGATCGAGGCCCCAGGTCGCATTGTTCTGGGTGTCGGCGATCGACGCCATGCCGTCTTCCTGCACGTAGGCCACGCGAGGATCGGCGAGCAGGCGCGCCAATGCCTTGTCGTCGGCGCGCGCGGCGAAACCACGGAGCACATGGGTGTAGCTGTGCGTGATCCTGGCGCGGCTCTTCGTGGCGACATCGCGCGACACCACGCCGACACGGGACAGGCCGCTGCGCTCGGTCGCGAGGCGGGCGGCGTTGTCCTTCAGGATGACGATGTACTGGCCCGGGATGGGATTCTTCACGGTGCGGAGTTCGCCTGCCGTCGCATCGGACGAGGCACAGGTGAACGCGGCGGCAATGGCCACCGAAAGCAACGAGTAACGGTAATTCACAATCGCTCCTCAAAAAAGTAGATGAGTCGAGACACACCGGGATTTGCCCATGATGGGATCGGTGCGGAATGAGCGGATTGCAGGGCGGGAAGACTGTTGTTGTTTTTGATCCGAGATGGACTTGCCCGTCGTTCTTGTACGCGGCCATCGTCCATGCATCCGCGAGCGGAACGTTAGGCGAGCATGCGTATACGATCAATATGCGGCGCAGCAAGGAAACGGCTGGATTCGCGCATTTCGTCACGGAGCATCGGCACCGTTCACGCCATCGGTCGCCGTGATGAAGAAAGATCATGTGCGCGCCCGGGAACTGCCGCATCGGCGCGCGTCGCAAGGGCGTTTCCGAAGCAAAGAAACCGTTTTCCGCATCGATGCACGCGCGCGCGCCCAACACGGCGAACACCCCTGGCGAATCATGGAAAAAAAGACCCCGGCTTACGCCGGGGTCCTCGCATCGTCCATCGATTCGACCGTTGCACGCCGGTCGAGACGTCCTTCAAGCGTGGATCAGAACGTGATGCTCCAGCTGTCGATGTAGCCGGTGTCGTTGACCCAGTTGTCGCTCACGCGCAGGCGCCACGTGCCGTTCAGCGCTTCGCTGGACAGGTTGACGTTGACCGTGCCGATCACGTTGTCGGCGCTGTCGTTGCTGTTGTAGTTCTTCAGCACGTACACCGAGCCGTCCGGCGCGATCAGGTCCACCTTCAGGTCGCCGCGATAGGTGTGCTTGATGTCCACGGCCACCGGCGTCGTCGCCGAACCATTGCCCGTGCGGCCCGACACGACGATCGAACTCGTCACCGAGTAGTTGTCGTAGATCGTCACGTTGTTGGCGTTGGTGTAGGTCTGGCCGCCACCGTTGTTGTCCTGCGCACCGGTGAAATCGACGCCCGTGACGTTGTTGCCGTTCACGGTGACGCTGCGGCTGGCCGGCGAGAAGGTGTAGCCGCTCAGCGACGGGGTCAGCGTGTAGGTCGCGTTGGCCAGGCCGGTCAGCGTGTACGCACCGCTGCTGTTGGTCGTGGCCGACACGGTGCCGTTGCTGACGGTCACGCCGCTGATGCCGGCGCCCGAGCTGTTGGTGACGGTACCGGAGATGCTGTAGTCACCCGGCGGGGTGGTGGTGCCGAAGATCGAATAGAGCAGCTTGTTCGGCGAACCCGAACCCGCATCCGTCACCTTGTTCGAGGTCGCGTTGTTGACGATCGCGTTGCGCACCTGCGCCGGGGTGGCATTGGGATTGTCGGCGAGATACAGCGCGGCCACGCCGGCCACGTGCGGCGACGCCATCGAGGTGCCGCTGATGGTGTTGGTCGCAGTGGTGTTGGTGTACCAGGCCGAGAGGATGTTCGAGCCCGGGCCGTAGATGTCGAGGCACGAACCGTAGTTCGAGAACGACGAGCGCGCGTCCGTGTTCGTGGTCGATCCGACGGTGATCGCGTTCGCGGCGCGGGCCGGCGAGTAGTTGCAGGCGCTGGCGTTGTTGTTGCCCGCAGCGACGACCACGGTGACGCCGGCGTTGTGCAGGCGGTTCACCGCATCGTCGACCGACTGCGTGGCGCCGCCGCCGAGGCTCATGTTGGCCACGGCCGGCTTGGTGTGGTTGCTGGCGACCCAGTCCATGCCGTCGATGATGCCGGAGAAGGAACCGGAGCCGTCGCAACCGAGCACGCGCACCGGATGGATGGTCACGCCCTTGGCCACGCCGTAGGTGCTGCCGCCGAGCGTGCCGGCGACGTGCGTGCCGTGGCCGTTGCAGTCGCTGGTGCCGCGGCCATCGCTGATGGCGCCGTAACCGTTGCCGACACGGTTGGTGAACTGGCTGTGCGTGCCGAGCAGACCGGTGTCGATCACGTAGGCATGGACGCCCGACGCGGTGGTGTCGTAGTTGTAGGTCTGGTTCAGCGGCAGGTCGCGCTGGTCGACACGGTCGATGCCCCACGTCGCATTGGTCTGCGTCGCGTTGATCGACATGATGCCGTCTTCTTCGACGTAGGCGACGCGCGGATCGGCGAGCAGGCGGGCGAGCGACTTGTCATCGGCACGAACCACGAAGCCGCGAAGCACGTTGTTGTAGCTGCGCACGAGCTTGGCGCGGTGCTGGGATGCCATGGTGCGCGCCACGGAGGACACGCGCGACAGGCTGCTGCGCTCGCTTGACAGGCTGGCCGCGTTGTCCTTCAGGACGACGATGTACTGACCCTTGATCGGAGTCTGTGCGGCACGGAAATCCGCGGAAAAAGCCGGAAGGGAGGCACAGGCGAAGGTGGCGGCAACGGCCACCGAGAGTACGGAGTTACGGTAGTTCACAATCGCTCCTCAAATACGTAAATGAGTCGAATCACGCCGGGAACGGTCCGGCGTGCTAGTGAGCGGATTGCAAGGCAGAAACGCTGTTTTTGTTTTTATCCGTGATGGACTTGCCCGTGATTCTTTTATGCGGCATTCGTCCAAGCACCCGCAGGGCGCACAGTAGTCGCGCGTCCAGACGCGTTCAATGTGCACTGCAACATCACGCAGGTCGGATTTCGCGCCGCGCATCACGGAAACAAGGCGTTACGCGCGTACTCGAATGTGCTGATAACGATACATCATGGATTGGCGATGGAACTCGCGCATTGCGCATTGCATCGGCAACCCTCGCAACGCGAGCCGGCGCAATGATTCTGCACTCCGTCCATCGAAAACTCCGGCAAGCAAAAAGGCCCCGGCTTTCGCCGGGGCCCTGATGCATCGACGAGCATGCGACCTCGCGGTCGCAGGCGCATCAGAACGTGACGCTCCAGCTGTTGACGTAGCCGGTGTCAGCGTTGGCGTTGTCGTTCACGCGCAGCTTCCAGGTGCCGTTCATGGCTTCGCCCGACAGGTTCACCGTGTAGGTCTGGTTGATGTTGTCGGCGCCGCCGCCCGAACGGTTGTGCAGCACGTAGACCGAGCCGTCCGGCGCGACCAGGTCGACCTTCAGGTCGCCGATGTAGGTGTGCACGATGTTCACGGCCACCGGCGTGGTGGCGGAGCCATTCCCGGTGCGCCCGGAAACGGTGATCGGGCTTTCGACCGTGGTGTTGTCGCGGATCTGGTAGTCGGCGCTGTTGGTGTAGGTCTGGCCACCCGGATTGGTGCCGCCGCCGACGTACTGGTCGATCCAGGTCTTGTAGTACGTGACGTTGGTGTAGATCACGTCTTCGCCGCAGTAGTTGGCGCTGCGGCCCGAACGGCTGGTCGCGCCAACGAGCGCGCCGTTGTGCAGCGCCGGGCCGCCGGAGTCGCCCTTGCAGGCGGTCTGGGTGGTCGTGCCGCGGAAGCAGAGGTCACCGGCGCCGGTGCCCGAGCAGGTGCTCGGCGTCAGCACGGTGGTGTCCAGCTGCTTGAGGTAACGCGAACCGGAGTCGCCGCCGAACGGCGAGGTCACCTGGCCCCAGCCCAGCAGACGCACGGTGGCGCCAACGGCAGGCGACGCAGTGCCGCGCGTGATCGGCGTGATGCCCGACACGGGGGTTTCGAGTTCCAGCAGCGCGATGTCGTTCTGCGTGCTGTACTGCGGATGGTTGATGCGACGGATGACGCGGATGACCTGGCCGCCCGAGGTGCGATCGACCGAGCCGACACGGACCGATGCGGCGCTGCTGCTGCAGTGCGCTGCGGTGACCACCCACTTCGCGGCGATCAGCGAGCCGCCGCAGAACTGGCTGCCGCTGCTGCTCAGCAGTGCGGCCGTCCACGGATAGGCGCCATCGGGTGCGAGGCTGCCGCCGACGATGCGCTGCTGGACGCTGGGGGTGTTGCCCTGCTGCATGCCGGGAATGCGCTGCTGCGCGCCAGCGTTGAGCGAAGAAGCGGCCAGAGCCAGGCCGACGGCAGCGAACAGGAAGTTGCGGGAAGCGTTAACCACTGTGAGAACCCTCCGTGATGCTTGTTGTGATTGGTCGTGTCGCATGCCTTCGATTGCATGCGTGGTCGTGCGTGGATGCACCCGGCGGTACACGGTCGCCGTCTTTGCGCGGCGTGCGTGTTCCGCTGCGATCAATCCTGATGATCCGTTCCTGATCGCCGACGCCCGGGCTTTCACTGCACGGCGGGCTTGATAGCAGTTGTGCATACGCACAAGGTCCGGCGGCTTATGACGATCTGCCAAATTCAGCACAACATCACAGTTTCAAACGAAACCAATTCGCTCCTGCGACATCCGCGCGAGAAGACCTCGGTGAGATTTGTGCGACGCAACACGACGCAGCGTCATGGTCGCACGCGGCGTGCGCGGCATCGCGCGTCTTTCGTGATGCATCTCGCCATCCTGCTGCGCATCGCGTCGAAAGAGGCTGTTCGATCGAGTGCTGTTTGCGTCAGAAGGGCAGTGACGCCATGCGATTCGCTGTCGTCGTGCACATTTCCTTTGCTCGACGCAAACGGGCCGGTCGCTCGCGCGACCGGCCCTTCCCGTGTCCGACACGGCGCCGGAAACAGGCGACCACCAGGGCGCCCGCCCCAGGCCTGCCTCGTCAGGGCTACGGGAACAGGTAGCGCGCCGTGTAGGTGCCGCTGCCGGAGTACGACCGCACCTGCAGCGCGTAGTAGCCAGCGGTGCCGTTGTAGCTGATCGATTCGCTGGAGGTGCTGCCATCGCTCTTGGCGACCTGGGTCCAGGACGCGCCATTCCACTTGAACAGGTACAGGTCGAAGTCCGCCGTCGACGGACCGCTGAGCGTGGCCTGGTAGGTGCCGTTGCCGCCCTGCACGTAGCCCGGCGACGAGGGCACCGTGGCGCTGCCGCCGCTGGCCAGCGATCCGCTCTGGGTCTGCCAATTGCCCGTGCTCGAACCGGTGCCGGTGAAGTCCTGGCCGGTGACGTTGGCGCCGTTCACGGTCACGCTGCGGCTGGCCGGCGAGAAGGTGTAGCCGCTCAGCGAAGGCGTCAGCGTGTAGGTGCCGTTGCCCACGCCGGTCAGGGTGTAGGCGCCGGTGCTGCTGGTCGTTGCCGTGACGCTGCCGTTGCTCACCGTCACGCCGGAAATGCCGGCGCCCGAACTGTTGGTGATCGTGCCCGAGATGCTGTAGTCGCCGGGCGGCGTGGTGCTGACGTACTGGCTGATCCAGCTCTTGAAATAGACGACGCTGGTATAGATCGCGTTGGTCGGGCCGCAGGTGGTGTTGTTGCCACCAGCGCGGCTGGTCGCGCCGACCAGCGCGCCGCCGACGATCGCCGGGCCGCCCGAGTCGCCGTAGCAGGCGGTCGCCGACGTGCTGCCGCGCACGCAGAGGTCGCCGGTCCGGTAGTTCGCGCAGTTCGACGAGGCGATGATCTGGGTGTCGAGCTGCTTGAGCTGCTCGGAGCCGCGGTCCCCGCCCTGCTGCGGCGTGGTCTGGCCCCAGCCGTACAGGCGCACTGCGGTGTTCGCGCCGGGCGCGCTGGCGGCGATGGAGATCGGCGTGATGCCCGAGACCGGGCTGGCGAGCTTCAGCAGGGCGATGTCGTTGCCGCCGTTGATGTTGCTGGTGCTGTAGCCGGGATGGACGATCTTCTGCGAGATCGAGATGACCTGGCCACCGCTGCTGCGATAGAGCGAGCCCAGGCGCACCTGGGTGGGATTGGCGCCGCCGGACACGCAATGCGCGGCGGTGACCACCCACTGCGGCGCGATCAGCGAACCACCGCAGCCCTGCTGGCCGTTCTGCAGCAGCGCAGCGACCCATGGCTGGACCGTGGTGGTGAGGCTGCCGCCGACGATGCGCTGCGCGGGGGCCGAAGGACGCAGGGATTCGGCGGTGGCCGGGCGCTGCTGGGCGATCGAAGACGTGGCGGCGACCGCCGCGAACATCGCCAGCGCGAGACGCGCCTGGCGGGTGGTGCGGGACTGCGATTGCATGGAAACCCCTCCTCAAGGAAATGTATGAATGACGCGTACGCGTTCGTTATGTGCTTCGGGCAAGATCGGGCCGCCCTGGCCTCGCCCCGCTGCGAACCGCGGATGGCACGGGGTCGGGGCACGTCGATCTGACGCGAACGGGGGGGCTCGGACGATGCGCTGCGGGTCAAATCTTTCTCAAACGCAGCCATGGCACGCACGCCATGCGGCGCGCCGGATCCAGACGACAGGCAAAAAAACGGCCGCGAGCCCGAGGGGTACGCGGCCGGGACAGGAACGCTCGCCCGGACGCGATGGTCCGGGCAACCCGGTGAAGCGACGGACGCGCGGAACGGTCCACCCATCGCCTCACCCGTGATCGATCGAGCTTCCACAAAGTGGGCCGCCATCCACGGGGTCGGATGGCGGAAACGCATGCTGCCGTGCAGCATCGCCGGTAGATGTCATCACCGACGGGCACGATGAAACGCTGCCCGGTCGCCGCAGGCTTCTCGGGAACCTTCAAATTTTTCTCAAATCCGCATCAAGTCGTTGGTCGGGCAAGCCCGACGGGCGACGATGCCGGCCTCTCGGCGGCGGCCATGCTGATACCGGGAGACCGATATCACCGATCGCGATGTGCGCGGCCGTGCGGCCCGCGCACCACGGATGACACTCGCGTTACGCTTGGCCTGCACGCGACCACTGCCGAGGCAGGCAGTGTCGGCGAAGGGGCGTCGATCGCGTGCAGGACCAGCCAGAGGGAGAGCGATGCAGCAGTCCCGAACGATGTGCGACGCACCGAACCGGCAACGGCGACACGCCGCGGCCGAGGTCGGACCGCGCCGGGCCGCACGGGGGCGACGATGACGACGCCAACGCCGCTGCCCGGGGATGGGGCGATCCTGGTCGTCGGCGATGTGCGCATCGACCTGCGTTATCGCCGCGTCATGCGGCCGGATGGACACACCGAATTGCCGCAGCGGATGTTCGACCTGCTCCAGGTCTTCCTCGCCGAGCCCGGCGTGCTGCACACCCGCGACACCCTGTTCGAGCGGGTGTGGCCAGGCGTGGTGGTGGAGGACTCCAACCTCTCGCAAAGCGTCTGGATGCTGCGCAAGGCCCTCGGCGAACCCCGCAAGCACTGGATCCGCACCGTCTCCAAGCGCGGTTACGTGTTCGAACCGCCGACACCGGTGCGTGCGGAGCCGGCACCATCGCCACGGGCCGGGGAAATCGAACCCGCGGCCGACGGCGAGCACGCGGCTTCGACCCGTGCCGACTCCGACGATGCGCGCGGCTCGGTCCCGGACAGGGACGCTGTCGACTCCGCAACGTCCTCCCATCCGCCGGCCGCTCCGGTTCGCACGACGCCACAGCGTGTGTCCACCTTCGCATCCGTGCTTGCCCTCATCGCGATGTGGGGCGTGCTGTTCGCGGCCGTGCTGCCCACTGCGCCCGGCCAGCAAGCAAGCCCGCGCGCCACGACCAGCCCGGCGGCACGCGAAATCGTGGTGCTGCAGGCAGACACGGGCGAAGCAAGCAAGGCGTCGCCCACGCCGGCCGCGCAGCTGGATGCCTGGCTGTCGTGGAAGCTCGACCTGCTGCCGGAGGCGATCCGCCGCGACGCCTTGCCGCCGCGCGACGACAACACACCGCGATGGGTCGTGGTGCTGTCGTCCGAAACGGTCGGCGGGACGAACGATGGCGTTCTGCTGCGCGCGCGCATCGGTGGCGGCGCATCCGGCAGTCGCCGCGACGCAGCCGACATCGAACTGATCGAGCGCGGGACGAGGGGCGAGTTGTCGAAAGCCGTCGACGCCCTGTCGCAGAAGATCATCGCCCGCGTCCTGCCGCACCGGGCCGGCGAGCGCTGGCCTGCGCTGTCCCTGGTGCCGGAAGTCGCCTCGCGCCATGCCTCGGCATTCGAGGCGATGCGCATCCGCGACTGGACGCGCGCGCGCGCCGAAGCCGATGCCACGGCCTCGGCGGCACCGACCTTCGCACCGGCTCACCTGCTGCTTGCAGAACTCGCCTTGCGACACAACCGCATCAACGAAGCGCTCGCGCACTTCGGCATGGCCCGCCGCGGGCTTGCGCCCATGCCCGCCGACGCGCTGCGCATCCTCGAAGCACAGGCGGCGACGATCGACCCGAGGCGCCAACCTGAGGCGGCCCGCGCACTGGCCACGCTGTCGCGCGCATTCCCCGCGCGCGCCGACTTCGCACTCGCGCACGCACGCCTGCTGCTGCGCAATGGCGACCCGCGCGCAGCGGACGCGCTGCTGCAGGCACGCACCGTCGACTGGGCACGCGAGCCGCTCGATCGACGCATCCGTCGCGAGTTCCTGCTCACCGACATCGCGGGGATCGATGGCGACCTCGACGACGCGCGTGCACGGGCACAGCGCACGCTTTCGCAACTGGCACGACTCGGCCCGGGCTGGGCGCAGGAACGCGGATCGGTACGGCTGCAACTGGCGCGCGTGCACCACAGCCAGGCAGGGAACGCGCCCTCGCCATCGATGTTCGAACTGGCCGCCGGGGAATTCGAAGCCGCGGGCGATCGCCTGGCCGGTCGTTACGCGCGCTATCTCGCCGACGAATCCCGGCGCGGGGATGCGCTGGGCGAGACGGCGGCGATGCGCGCCCTGCGCGAAGAAGCGCGACGCGCGGGCAATGCCGCCATCGAAACCGAGGTACTGCGTCGCGAAGCCTTCAAGCACTACAACGCGGGCTCGCATGCCCAGTACCGCACGCTGCTGCGCGACGCACTGGATGTCGCCAATGCGTCCGGCGACACCATGTTGCAGGATTCACTCGAGTTCGACCTCCTGAACCAGGACGCGCTGATCGGCAACCACGCCAGCGCAAGGGCGCGCATCGCACGACTCAGCCGCGGCACGCACAGCGACGAGCGCGTCTACTGGGCCGCCGAATTCGACGCCATGCTGCACCTGCGCGGCGGCGATGCCGCGACGGCGCAAGCCGTTCTGCAACGGGTGGAACAGCGACTCACGGCCCAGGGGCAGTCGCTGCCGAGCCGCATCGCCGCGCGACTGTCCTGCGTGCGTGGCGACCTGGACCTGGCGCGCGGCGACGTTCCGGCAGCACGACGCAGGATCGACGCCTGTCGGCATGCGGAAGAACCCTATCTGCGTCAGTGGTCCCAGGTGCTGGAAGCACAAGCGGACCTCCTCGATGGCGACGAGGCCCAGGCACGCGTGCATCTGGACCAGATCGAACGAGCGATCGATGCCATGCCGCGCGGCACCGACCACTGGATCATGGTCGAAACCGTGGCCTCGCTGCTTGCGCGCGTCCGCGAATACGACCGCGCGGAACGGCTGTACGGCACCGCACTGCAACGCTGCGAGGATGCAGGCTACGACCTGCTCGCCACCGGCATGCGGATCGGGCTGGCGGAAATCGCGATGGCGCGCGGCGACCTGACGCGCAGCCGCGCCATCGCCGACGATGCGCGCAAGCGTTCCCAGCCGGACGTGTGGGCGCTGCAGCGCAGGCTGGAAACCCTGGATCTGCTCGACACCCTGCAGGCCGGCGATCCGGCCCAGGCGCATGCACGCTGGACGCAGCTGCGCGACCGCGCACGTCGCCACGACGACGGCGTGCTGCTGGCCGAACTCGATGCGCTGGCACGCGACGGCAGCCTGGGGGAGACGGCGTCGACATCCCGCAGCACGGCCGATGACCCGCTGCCTGGCGCCCGGCTGGACTGGCTGTCGGCACGCGCGTCCAGGTAGGCGACAGGATCCTCGCGCAGACGACTCGCGCAAAAAATAGGCCGCGGTGGAGCACGCGCGGCCTCAAGAGTCGTGAATGTCGCATCGCATGCCGATCGCGACGGTTCCATGGAGGGGTGGACCCGTCGCGACGCATCCCCGACGAGGGCTCTCGCGGGCACATGGATGGTGGAGCCGGCATCGCGTTCGCGCGATGCATCGGGCCTCAAAAAAGCTCAAATGAAATCAAAACGCGCGTGCGGTCCCGTTTTTGACGGATGCGCACGGGTGCGAAGGCAGCAGACGCGACGAAACCGCGACATCGCGGCGCCGCGAAAGCGTCGTTTCCCGCTTGCAGGATGGCGCGCACCATGACAAGAAAGATTGTGCGCAGGACATTCGATCATGGCTGTCGAACATCACTTCGAGAACATCACTCCGAGAACATCACGGCCATGACGTGACAGCCGGATCGCGACAGACAGGACATGATTGTCAAAGCGCGGATGTCGAATCATGTCCGTCAAAGCACGCTTGTCACGGCACGCGTTCTCTCGGCGCGTCTGTCTCGGCGTGCCGGCCACAGCCCCGTGTCAGAGCATGCCGGTTTCGAGGCGCGCCACTTCCGACATCATCTCGCGCGTCCACGGCGGGTCGAACACCAGTTCGACATCGGCCTCGACGACGGTCGGGATCAGTTCGATCTTGCCGCGCACGTCGTCCACCAGAACCTCGCCCATCCCGCACGCCGGTGCGGTCAGGGTCATGCGCACTTCGACGATGCGTGCACCCTCGTCGCTGCGCTTGATCTCCACGCCGTAGACCAGTCCGAGTTCGACGATGTTGATCGGGATCTCGGGATCGAAGCAGGTGCGCAGCTGCGACCAGACCAGCTTCTCCACTTCCTCGTCGTCGGCGCCTTCGGGCAGTTCGATCGGCGGCGGCGGTTCCTTGCCGATGGCGTCCGCGTCCTTGCCCGCGATCCGCATCAGGTTGCCTTCGACGAACACCGTCCAGCTCCCACCAAGGGCCTGGGTGATGTAGCCGACGCTGCCGGCCGGCAAGGTCACCGAGTCGCCCTGAGGGACGAGGACGGCTTCGCAGTCGCGCTCGAAGCGGACCGGTTCACTGCTGCGGGAGTACACGGGCGAAAGTTCCGTGGATTCAGGTGTTTAGCGGGTCCTCATTGTACCGGACGCGCCTCGTCCGTGGCCGGCTTATGTCGCGTCATGCTGGTGGGTTATAAAGAACGCACTGTTCAGTTACGGACGCGTGCGGCAGGGGAGGCCGGCATTGCGTCTTTTCAGACTCCCTGGGAGGAACCCGTCGATGTCCCGAACACTGCAAGCCCGCAGGCCGTACCGCCGCGCCACCCTGTTCACCGCCCTCGCCTGCGCCCTGGTCGCCCAGGCCGTCGCCCTGCCGGCACTGGCGCAGGACACGCCCCGACCCGCCGACGAGGAACTGGACCGGATCATCGTCACCGCACAGAAGCGCGAGCAGCAGATCGAGGACGTGCCGATCGCGATCAACGCCTACTCGGGCGAGTTCCTCGAGGCCCAGGGCATCGTCGACTACGGCGACCTCGGCAGCCTGGTCCCGGGCCTGGAAGTCCAGACCCAGAGCGTGAGCAACCCGAGCATCTCGATCCGCGGCATCACCGCCGACCTCGACGACCCGACCCAGGAGCCGCGCATTTCGCTGTTCCAGGACGGCGTGTCGATCAGCCGCGCACGCGGCTCGTCGGTGGAGATGTTCGACCTGCAGCGCATCGAAGTGCTGCGCGGCCCGCAGGGCACCCTGTTCGGTCGCGCCGCGGAGACAGGCGCCATCCACATCATCCAGAACAAGGCCCGCGAAGGCCGCTCCGGCAGTTTCGAACTGGGCCTGGGCAGCGACGACCAGCGCCGCTTCACCGGCCACTTCAACACCGACCTGGGCGAGAACGTGCAGGGCCGCATCGCAGCCTTCTACGAGACCCGCGACGGCTACATGGACAACCTCGACGGCGGCTCCCTGCAGGGCAAGGACACGCGTGCGATCCGTGGTGCGCTGCACTTCGACATCGGCGAGGCCAGCGGCATCGACGTGATCCTGAACTACCAGAAGGACACGCCGCCGGGCACCGGCTTCCGCAGCCAGGTCATCCCCAATCTGGAAGGCAGCCTCGACCCGTATACCGCGAATTCGCAGCGCGGCAACGACCTGGGCACCGATCGCGACGTCTACGGCGCGACCGTGCTCGGCGACTTCGTCCTCAACGACAACTGGTCGCTGTCGACGATCACCGGCTGGCGCCGCTTCGACGGCCTCGACAAGTTCGATGCCGACGGTTCGCAGGCCGACCTGATCGAATTCGACGAAGACGCGCGCGGCCGCCAGTTCAGCCAGGAATTCCGCTTCAACTACGATGCCGGCGGCAAGTTCACCGGCTTCCTCGGCACGTCCTTCTTCGACGAAACCTCCGAGCGCGACCTGCACTACCAGGCCGACGAACGCCAGCTGTATGCGCTGCTGTCTCGGGAGATCAACACCAATACGTCAGCCCTCCTCGGTCCAACGCTTGCGAACTACTACTTCCCGATCGTGCCGCTGCTGAACCCGAACGCGACGCCGAACACCTCGGTCGCGACGACCTGGTTGCCGGTCCCCGGGGTGGTGCCGTCGACGCCCGCCAATCCCGCCGGCTTCCTGCAGATCCCGCTCAATCCCGATCATCGCGAAAGCTTCGGCAACGATGTCGACATCCGCGCGATCGAACTGTTCGCCGACGGCACCTGGCAATTCAACGACCAGTGGTCGCTCACCCTGGGCTTGCGCGGTTCGCACGAAAAGGTCGAATACGGCTACTTCGCCGCGCCTGGCAATGGATCGAGCCTGGGCTTCCTGCTGTCCGCGCGCGGCGAGCCCGCCTGCGGAGCGCCGCCCTGCACCAATCTGCTGTTCCCGGCCACCGCCGGTCGCCTGAGCGCAGGCGACAGCTTCACCTCGTGGGTCGGACGTGCCGTGCTCGGCTTCAGGGTCAGCGACACGATCAACACCTATGCCAGCATCTCGCGTGGCCGTCGCCCGGCCATGATCAACGTCAGCGACGTCACGCCCGAAGGCGAAGAGATTCCCGCCGAAATCGTGTGGAGCTACGAACTGGGCATGAAGGGCTCGGCCGCAGACGGCCGCTTCGTCTACGACCTGTCGCTGTTCTACTACGACTACAACAACTTCCAGGCCTCGGTGCAGAACGACAGCCCGCCGCCGTTCTTCGTCACCACCAACGCCGGCAAGGCGCACGCCCTCGGCTTCGAGGCCTCGCTGTTCGCGCGCTTCAGCGACAACGTCAACGGCTGGTTCAATTACGGCTACATCGACGGCGGCTTCAACGCTTTCGACGACGACGGCACCTACCAGGAGCTGGCCGGCAACCGATTCCGCATGACACCCAAGCAGAGCGTTTCGCTGGGCCTCGACTGGACGATCCCGCTGTCCAACGGCGACAGCCTGTACGTGCGCCCGAGCTGGAACTGGCGCGGCCATGTCTATTTCGAGGACGAGAACCAGCCGGGCATCGAGCAGGACAGCTACGGCCTGCTCAACCTGCGCATGGGCTGGCGCTTCAACCAGAACTGGGACGTCGGCCTGTGGGGCAACAACCTCACCGATGAGGAATACCTGATCGACGCCGGCAACACCGGCCTGCTGTTCGGCATCCCGACCGTCATTCCGGGCCCGGACCGCAGCTATGGCGTGAGCCTGCGCGCGAAGTTCTGACCGACCCGGGCATCGCCCTGCGAGACCCGGCCGCTCCAGTGGCCGGGTCTCCATGTTCATGAGGGCATGCGGTGGCCGAATGCGCTCGCGCTTCGCACCCGCTCCCCCGTCCGCTACTCTCTGCGCATGTCCGCCCCCACCGTCTCCCCCGCTCCGCCTCGCCACCGCGTCGTCGCTCCCGTCATGCTCGCCATCTTCGGCGTGGTGGGCATGAGCGCGATCTGGGGCCTCATCGCCCTCATCCTCGATCGCCAGTGCGCATGGATGGCCGCCGTGGCAGCGCTCGACATCGCGCTGCTGCTGCGCCTCGGACGTGCCGCACCGGGCCTGCCCCGCGCCATCGGCACGCTGGCCGCCACCACCGCCGTCGTCATGACCAGCAACTGGATCATCGCAGCCAGCCAGGTCGGTGGCCCGATGGGCTTCCGCACCCTCGACGCCCTGCAGCGACTGGGAACCGATCACGCACAGACCCTCTTCTGCCTCGCCAACCAGCCCGTGGAATGGGCCTGGTACGCGCTCGCCGCGATCATCGCGCTGTGGGCAGGACGCTGACTCGGCACACGCGCTTTTCCGAAAACACCCCGTCGTCGGCCACGTCCGCCATGCGCCCATTCCGTTCGCGCACCCTGCGCTGCCTCTTCGCCCTCTCGCTCTCTCTGCAGGCCTTGTCCACGCAAGCGCAGGCACCACGGTCGGAGCCGATTCCGATCGAGCATTTCGTCCGTGCCGACAGCCTCAGCGGACTCGTGATCTCGCCGACGGGCAAGTACCTCGCGATGATGGCCGAACGCGACGACGCGGATGCACTGGTCGTGCTGCGCACCAGCGACCTCAAGACCATCAGCGCGAACAACCTCGCGAAAGGCGATCGTTTCGTGAGCCTGCAATGGAGCGGTCCCGAACGCATCCTGTTCTCGGCTGCACGGTCGAAGGGTCGCTATGCCGAGCGCGACGAATTGTTCAACTGGGCGGCGATCAACGCCGACGGCAGCGATTTCAAGCGTATCTGGGTCGGTCGCGGCAACGAATTCGCTGCCGTCGCCAGTACCTTCAAGAGTGGTTACTTCAATCTCATCGAAGCGCCCGGCGGCGATGACGGCAAGGTCCTGGTCAGCCAGTACATCCAGCGCAACGACACATGGATGGAGGAGATCGGCCAGATCGATACCTTCGAAGGAAAGCTGCAGCCGATCTCGCGCACGCCACGATTGCACTGCGACGTTGCGATGAAACTCGACCAGCCGGTGCTGGCGGTGTGCCCCATCAAGCAAGGCGCCCGGAAACGGAAAGGCAAGACGGACGGGAAATTCGACGATGGCGGCGAGGAAATCCATCGCTACATCGGGCCTAACGAGTGGCGGCTGGTGAAGACCTACACCGGCGCGGCCGGTCGCGTTTCGCTGCGGGGATGGTCGGATGAAGGCCACATCTACGCGCAGCACGACGATGGTCGCTCGACGCGCTCCCTCGGCACGCTCGATCCGCTGACCGGCGAGTTCACCCGCCTGTTCCAGGATCCCGTCGCGGATCCCGCGCACCTGCTGTCGACCAACGACAAGCGCGGCACGATCATCGGCGTGGTCACCGAGGCGGGCCTGCCGAAGGTCGACATCTTCGATGGCGACCACCCCGATGCCGCGCTCTATGGTTCGCTGGCGAAACTCTTCCCACGCAGGCTCGTGACGCCTGAAAGCGCCACGAGGGACGGTCGACGCTTCCTGTTCCGCGTGGGCAGTGACCAGAGCCCGGGCGAACTGTATCTCTACGATCGCGACAAGACCCAGGCCAGCATGCTGATGCGCCATCGCGAATGGCTTCCGGCCGAACGGATGGCGAAGACGCGCGCCTTCAGCATCACCACGCGCGATGGCCTGAAGGTGCACGGCTACCTGACCATCCCGAACAGCAGCGACGGCAAGGCGTTGCCGATGATCGTGAGCGTGCACGGCGGCCCGATGGGGGTGCGGGACCATTGGTCGTTCGATGCCGAAACCCAGCTGCTGGCGAGCCGGGGATACGCGGTGCTGCGTTTGAATTTCCGAGGTTCAGGCGGCTATGGCGACGCTTTCGAGGACAAAGCCTATGGCCAGTGGGGCAGCGGCATCATGCACGACATCATCGATGCGACGCAGTGGGCCATCGACAAGGGCCATGCCGACAAGAACCGCATCTGCATCTTCGGCGGCAGCTTCGGCGGCTACGCCGCGATGATGGCGCCCACGGTGGCCCCCGGCCTCTATCGCTGCGCGTTCGGCTACGTCGGCCTCTACGACGCCGAGATACAGATGAAGAAGAGCGATACGGCGCAGAGCGAACAGGGCCGCGAATACCTGACCCGTGCGCTCGGCGCCACGCCCGAGGCGCGTGCAGAGATATCGCCGGTGAAGCGCGCGCACCTCATCCGCATCCCCGTCTACCTCGCCGCTGGCGCGGACGACGAACGTTGTCCGCCCGAGCACACGATCGCGATGCAGAAGGCGCTCATCGCCGCCGGAAATCCGCCGGAAGGCGTGATCATCCAGAAAGGCGAAAAGCACGGTTTCGAGAAGCCGGAGAACAACCTCAAGCTCTACACCGAGATGCTGGCGTTCTTCGAGCGGCACATCGGCAGACAGCCCTCCATGCCGCCCTCCGCGCTCCCCGTGGCAGCCCCCTCCGCGACAGCCCCTTGAGCGGGCTCTGGCCGAAAGGATCTACACGAGTCGGTACACCGCATAGCCCAGGGCACTGGCGGCCGCCACGGCCCAGAGCGCGATCCACCACAGGTTGCCGGCATCGGTTCCGGTCAGCACCACCGCGCGCTGCGGACGGCGCGGGTCGTAGCGCACCTCGACACGCTGGCCCCGGGTGATGCCGCGCAGCAGCGCATAGGCCTCGCGCTCGCCCAGTCCGCGCGAGGGGCGATAGGTGAAGCGGCGGGACCGGTAACGCTGGCCGTTCAACACGTAGTCGTAGACCAGATATGCATTGGTGGAGACGTAGGTACCGCCATCGTCGTCGGATTTCTCGCGCACTTCGAACCAGATGTCGACGACCGTACCCTCGGTGCGCGGCCAGCGCCGGGACGCCTCGCCGAGGCGATACAGGCGCCAGGCCCGCGCCGCAGCGACGGCCGTCAACAGGCTGATGGCCAAAGCCAGCCAGACCTCCGGCGGAACCACGACGAACATGCCGCTCATGGATGCACCGGGCGGGTGTCGCCGCCGCGATCGAGGCATCCGCATGCAGGACACGCGCCATCGACCATCACGCCGTGGTCTGGGCACACGTCCGAACGGCAGGCAGACCCGGCTGGGCCTCCATGTACACCGGGAACAGGATCCAGCGCGGGATTCATCCGGAAACTCCATCGATACCGCATCGTCTCGGCGCGTGCAGAATAGCCGCAGATCCTGCCCGGAAACATCCCATGCGCGACCCTCGCTACGACATCCTCTTCACGCCGATGCGCATCGGGCCGGTCACGGCGAAGAACCGATTTTTCCAGGTGCCGCACTGCAACGGCATGGGCCATGCGATGCCGCTGGCGCATGCCGCGATGCGCGAGGTGAAGGCCGAAGGTGGCTGGGCGGTGATCGCGACCGAGGAATGCGAGATCCATCCGTCGAGCGACTTGTCGCCCTACGTCGAAGCGCGATTGTGGGACGACCGCGACATCCCCGCCCTCGCCCTGATGTGCGACAAGGTGCATGCGCACGGCGCGCTGGCGGCGGTCGAGCTGACACACAACGGACCCACGGCGTCGAACCTCTACTCGCGCGAAGTGCTGATCGCCCCCTCGCACCAGCCATCGAAGTATGGCTACCCTTCGCAGGCGCGGGCGATGGACAAACAGGACATCGCGAACTACCGGCGCTGGCATCGCGAAGCCGCATTGCGAGGCATGCGCGCCGGGATGGACATCATCTACGTCTATTGCGGCCACGACCTGTCGCTGGCGATGCATTTCCTGCAGCGCCGCCGCAACCATCGGACCGACGAATACGGCGGCTCGCTCGACAATCGCGTGCGCCTGCTGCGCGAAGTGCTGCAGGACACGAAGGACGCCGTGGGCCATCGCTGCGCGGTCGCGATCCGTTTCGCGACCGAGGAGATGCTCGGCCCGGGCGGCATCGAACTTGCAGAAGCGCAGGACATCGTCGGCATGCTCGCCGAACTGCCGGACCTGTGGGACGTGAACGTCGCGGCCTGGTACAACGATTCCGTGCCCTCGCGCTTCGCGCCCGAGGGCGCGCAGGAGCCGTTCATCGATTTCGTGAAGAAGACGACGAGCAAGCCCGTGGTCGGCGTCGGCCGGTTCACGTCGCCGGACACGATGGTGTCGCAGATCCGGCGCGGCGTGCTGGACTTCATCGGTGCTGCGCGCCCTTCCATCGCCGACCCGTTCCTGCCGAAGAAGATCGAGGAAGGCCGCATCGACGACATCCGCGAATGCATCGGCTGCAATCTCTGCGTGTCCGGCGACAACACGATCACGCCGATCCGCTGCACGCAGAATCCGACGATGGGCGAGGAATGGCGCAAGGACTGGCATCCCGAGCGCATCGCACCGGCGAAGTCGAGCGCGAAGGTGCTGGTGATCGGCGGCGGACCGGCGGGCCTGGAAGCGGCTCGGGCATTGGGCCAGCGCGGCTACGAGGTGCACCTGGCCGAAGCGCGTCGCGAACTGGGCGGTCGCGTCACCCGCGAAGCACGTCTGCCCGGGCTCGCCGAGTGGGCACGGGTGCGCGACTGGCGACTCGGGCAGATCCGCAAGATGAACAATGTCGCCACGTATCTTGACTCCATCCTGAGCGCGCAGGACGTGCTCGACTTCGGCGCGGAACACGTCGTGATCGCGACGGGTTGCCATTGGCGCCGCGATGGCTATGGGCGCACCCATGGCGAGGCGCTGCGCGATTTCGTCGACAACCCGGCCGTGTTCACGCCGGACGACATCATGGACGGCAGACTGCCGGACGGTCCGGTCGCGCTCTACGACGACGACTATTTCCACACCGGAAGCGTCATCGCCGAGGCCCTGCGCAAGGCTGGGCGCGAGGTTTTCTACGTCACGCCCGACGACACCATCGCGTCATGGAGCGCGCATACGCTCGATTACCGCCACATCCAGTGGCGGATGGCCGAACTCGGTGTCGAGCAGGTGGTCTCGCACAGCGTCACCGGCTTCGCCGATGGCCGGCTGTCGCTGGAACACGCCTGGAGCGGCAAGTCGTGCACGCTCGACTGCGCGGCGGTGGTGACGATCACCTCGCGACTGCCCGATGACACGCTGTACCACGCGATCGCATCGCGAGAAAGCGAATGGACCGACGCGGGCGTCCGTACCGTCATTCGGATTGGCGACGCGCTGGCACCGGGCCTCATCGCGCATGCGGTGTATTCAGGACATCGCTACGCGCGCGCACTCGACGAACCCGTCGCCGATGGCGTGCCTTTCAAGCGGCATTTCCATACCACGGACGAAAACGACATCCTCAAGCATTGACCGGTCGCTCGCTGGACGTTCTCCGCACGCAAAAAATACCGCCCCCGTTTCGACGGGGACGGTGCGCACGCAACGCAGAGGGCGGCGACCCGAAGGTCGCCTTTTCGGAGGTTGCAGTCAGGCGGTTGCCGTCCGGCGAGGATCGGACACAGCCCCGGGGTCAGAAGTCGTAGCGTGCGGTGAGCGAGAACTGGCGTGGTGCGCCATAGAACCCGGTGAGCACGCCCAGCGACGACACGAGGTTGTAGCCGGTGGTCAGGTATTCCTTGTCGGTCAGATTGCTGCCCTGCAGCGACAGCGTCCACGACGCGTTCGGCTTCCAGATCACGCCGGCGTTGAGCAGGCCGTAACCGTCCTGGGTGATCGGCTGAGCGGTCGCGCCGGTGACAGGGTCGCGCACCACTTCCGTCGTCGCGACCACTTCGCTCTGGTAGCTGTAGCCCAGGCGTGCGGACAGGCTGCCGGCACGGCCGAGCGTGGTGCGGTACTCGAGGTTCAGCGCGCCGGAGAACTCCGGTGCATTGGTGAATTCCTGCTGGCCGGCGATGTTGACGTTCTTGAAGATGTACTCGTCGAACTCGGCATCAAGCCAGGCCAGGTTGCCGCTGATCGCCCAATGCTTGGTCGGCAGCCACTGGTACTCGACTTCCAGACCGTTGACCGTGCCCTGGCCTGCGTTGGTGAAGTCGCCGAAGAACGCGTCGTCGGTGCCGTCGCCATTGCTGTCGTAGGCGGTGAACACCGACAGCTGCATGTCCTTGTACTTGTTGTGGAAGGCCGACAGGTTCAGGAACAGGCGCTGGTCGAAGAGCGACATCTTGGTGCCGATTTCCAGGCTGTCGACCTGCTCGTCGTCGAACGGCTCGGCCGACCGCGGCACTGCCGTGGCCTGTGCGCGGATGTTGTAGCCGCCGGACTTGAAGCCGCGGCTCGCCAGGCCGTAGATCATGATGTCGTCGGTGACCTGGTAATCCAGCGAGATCTTCGGCGACGTGTTCTTGAAGTTGATGGTCTTGTCGAAGTTCGCGACCACGCTGATCGGGCGGCTGAACGTGGCATCGGAATAGCCGCGGTTGAGCACGCGGGCGCGCTTGTCTTCATCGGTGTAGCGCGCACCGACGTCGAGCTTCAGTCGATCGGTGAGGTCGAAGGTCCAGTCGGCGTAGACCGCGAAGCTTTCGGTATCGACCTTGCCCTGCGTGTCGCCGAACAGCAGGTTGAAGAAGTTGTTCAGCACGCGACCACCGGCCGTGCCGTCGAAGCTGTAGAGGCCGATCACACCGCGCGCACGGCCACCCTTGTCGTAGTTGAGCTGGAATTCCTGCGAGGTCTGTTCGTCGCTGTAGAACGCCTTCACGTCGGCGATCTTGTTCGGCAGCGTGTCGAAGTCGATGTTCGTCTCGGTGTCGGATTCGCGGCGTGCGGCGACGTACTTGAAGGCCCAGCCTTCCAGTGCGGAGCCTTCGGCGGGGCGCCAGTTGAACACGGCCGACATGCCCTTCATCTCGGTGTCGTTGACGTTCGGCATGCCGTTGCGCACGTCGTAGCGGCTGTCCAGCGGCTGCGTGGTGGGCGCGAAGCGGTTCGGCGCAAGCATGCGCGCAGCGCGCACGCCGGACTGGTCGTCCATCCAGTCGAACGTGAACTGCGCGTCGAAGGTCTCTCCGGCATAGGCGCCGAGGTTGAAGCGCAATGCGTTGATTTCCTTGTCGCTGGCCGGCTGGCCGGTATTGACGTTCTCGCCGAAGCCGTCGCGATTGAGGCTGGCGACCGCAACGCGCGCGCGCAGGCCGCTGTTCTCGCCGAAGATCGGGCCGCCGATCGCGCCCTTCACGTCGAACTGGCTGTCGGTGCCGACGGTGATCGACGCGAAGCCATCCAGCGTTTCCGGCAGCGGCTTGGAGACGTACTTGATCGCACCGCCGATCGTGTTCTTGCCGTACAGCGTGCCCTGCGGGCCGCGCAGCACTTCGATGCGGCCGATGTCGAACACGTCGAGCAGCGCGCCCTGCGGTCGGGCGATGTAAACGTCGTCGAGGTAGATGCCCACGCCCGGGTCGACGCCCCAGAGCGGATCGGACTGGCCGACGCCGCGGATGTAAGCGGTGACGGTGCTGCTGGAGCCGCGCGCGGCGTAGATGGTGAGGTTCGGCACCTGCGCATCGAGATCGCTCAGGTCCTCGACGTTGAGCCGGTCGAGCGTGTCCGGCGTGAACGCGGTCACCGCCACCGGCACGTCCTGCAGGGTTTCCTCGCGCTTGCGGGCCGTGACCTTGATGGTGTCGAGCGTGCCTTCCTCGGATGCCGGGGCGTCGGAGGCGTCCTGGGCATGGCCCAGCGGCGCGAACAGGCCCAGGGCGATGGCCAGGCTCAGGCCACTGTGCCGGATCGCGGCACGGCGGAGAGCGGCGGGAGACAGCGTTTCGACAGTACGGGTGCGGCGCATGGATCGGTCCTCAACGGAAAGCCGCCGACGCTTGGCGGCCAGGGTGCGGCAAGCCTAGGGCGCGGCGGCCACGCTGGACACTTGTACCTTCGGACAATGGGCCGTGCAGCCGACCCTGCCGACACTGGCGCGGCCTCCCCACGCCTGCGCGGCCCCGCCCCATGTCCTTCCTCATCGTCCTGGCCGCACTGTGCTTCCTGATGTTCGTGGCCTATCGCGGCTACAGCGTCATCCTGTTCGCGCCCATCGCCGCGCTCGGCGCGGTGCTCGCGACCGATCCGTCCCTGGTCGCGCCGATGTTCACCGGCCTGTTCATGGACAAGATGGTCGGTTTCCTCAAGCTGTATTTCCCGGTGTTCCTGCTCGGCGCGATCTTCGGCAAGCTCATCGAAGTTTCGGGCTTCTCGAAGTCGATCGTGTCGGCGGCCATCAAGCTGTTCGGCGCCGACCGCGCGATGCTGTCGATCGTCGCCGTCTGCGCGGTGCTGACCTACGGCGGCGTGTCGCTGTTCGTCGTGGTCTTCGCCGTGTACCCGTTCGCGGCCGAACTGTTCCGCCAGAGCGACATCCCGAAGCGGCTGATTCCCGGCACCATCGCACTGGGCGCGTTCACCTTCACCATGGACGCCCTGCCGGGCACGCCGCAGATCCAGAACATCATCCCCACGTCATTCTTCGGCACCACCACCTGGGCGGCGCCGTGGCTGGGTTCGATCGGCGCGGTGTTCATCCTCGCGGTCGGCTTCACCTATCTCGAATGGCGCCGCCGCGTGGCGAAGCGCAACGGCGAAGGCTACGGCGATGCGGCCACGCTGCTCAACGAGCCCGCGCCGTTCGCCGAGTCGCGGCTCGCGCACCCGCTCGTCGCACTGCTGCCGCTGGTGCTGGTCGGCGTGGTCAACAAGCTGCTGACCCTGTGGATCCCCGAGGTCTACGGCAGCAGCCATGAGTTCATACCCGCGGTCATCGGTAAGGCCGCGCCGGTGGTGCAGGACGTGTCGAAGGTCGCCGCGATCTGGGCCGTGCAGGGCGCATTGCTGGTCGGCATCCTCAGCGTGCTGGCGCTGGCCTGGAAGCCGGTGGCCGCGAGTTTCTCCGAAGGCGCGAAGACCGCCGTCGGCGGCGCGATGCTCGCCGCGATGAACACGGCATCGGAATACGGCTTCGGCGCAGTCATTGCGGCGCTGCCGGGCTTCCTCGTCGTGGCGAATGCGCTGGGTTCGATCCCGAATCCGCTGGTCAACGAAGCGATCACCGTGACCTCGCTGGCCGGCATCACCGGCTCGGCGTCGGGCGGCATGAGCATCGCGCTCGCGGCGATGGCCGACACCTTCATCGCGAATGCCAATGCCGCCGGCATCCCGATGGACGTGCTCCATCGCGTGGCCTCGATGGCTTCGGGCGGCATGGACACGCTGCCGCACAACGGCGCGGTCATTACCCTGCTCGCCGTCACCGGCTTGACCCATCGCCAGGCCTACAAGGACATCTTCGCGATCACCCTGATCAAGACCGCCGCCGTGTTCGTGATCATCGGCGCGTTCTACGCGACCGGCCTGGTGTGAGGCCGTCGCTCTCGTAGAGCGGAGCTTGCTCCGCTCATGACCCTCCCGGGAAAGGCGAGCGGAGCAAGCTCCGCTCTACAACGGCGGGGTCCGTCATCCCGCATAATTTCCCGACGCCGCCCGTCGGCGGCGCCGTCAGTCTCCCTCCACTTCCGGACACCCCCATGGCCGACCGCTTCCTCGCAGCACGCACCGTCCTCGTCACCGGCAGCACCTCGGGCATCGGCCTCGCCATCGCCTGCGGCCTCGCATCCGCTGGCGCGAAGGTCGCGATCAACGGACTGGGCACGCCCGAACAGATCGAAGCCGCGATGCAGGCCGTCCGCGATGCCGGCGCCGCCGAAGTCCGCCATTTCGGCGCGGACCTGCGCGATCCGGACCAGATCGAAGCGATGATGATGGCCATCGAGGCCTGGTCGCCGCTCGACATCCTCGTCAACAACGCCGGCATCCAGCATGCGGTGCCGCTGGCCGAGATGCCGACGCAGAAGTGGAACGACATCCTCGCGATCAACCTCAGCGCCGCGTTCCACACCATGCGCGTCGCGATGCCCGGCATGGCCGCGCGCGGATACGGCCGCGTGGTCAACATCGCCTCGGTGCACGGCCTCGTCGCGTCAGTGAACAAGGCGCCGTACGTGGCAAGCAAGTTCGGCATCGTCGGTCTCAGCAAGGTCGCCGCACTCGAGTACGCCGCATCCGGCAGCCGCGACAGCGGCGGCATCACCATCAACTGCATCTGCCCGGGCTGGGTCGAAACGGCGCTGATCGAGCCGCAGATCGAAGCACGCAGGAATGGTGGCTCGCGCGAAGACGGCGTGCGCGCGCTCGTCGCCGAAAAGCAGCCGAGCCAGCGCATGTCGCTGCCAGAGGACATCGCCTCGCTCACGCTCTGGCTGTGCCGCCGCGAAGCGCACAACGTCACCGGCGCTTCGTTCCCGATCGACGGCGGCTGGACAGCGCAGTAAGCCTGCATCCATGGCGCGTTACCGGCTGGCGATGTTCGATTTCGACGGCACGCTGGCCGATTCCTTCGGCTGGTTCGCCGCGACCCTGCGCGAGATCACCCCGCGCTACCGGCTCACGCCGATGGACGATGCGCAGCTCCAGGCGCTGCGCGGACTGGACGCACGCACGATCATGCAGCGCCTCGACCTGCCATGGTGGAAGCTGCCGATGGTCACGCGCGAGATGCGTCGGCGCATGCGTGGCGACATCGCCGGCATCGTGCCGTTCGATGGCGTCGACACACTGCTCGCATCGCTGAAATCCCGTGGCGTTTCGATCGCGATCGTGACGTCGAACAGTCCCGGCAACGTCCGTGCCGTGCTTGGCGAATCGGCGATGGCGCACGTCGACGCACTCGAAGGCGACATCTCGATCTTCGGCAAACCGGCACGACTGCGGAAGATGTTGAAGCGCTTCGACTGCCCACCACGCGATGCCGCCTATATCGGCGACGAAATCCGCGATGCACAGGCTGCCGCGGCGCTCGGCATGGACTTCATCGGCGTCGGCTGGGGCTACACCCGCGCGGAGGCACTGCAGGCCCATGCGCGCCTCGAAGTGTGCGCTGATTCACAGAGTTTGCTGGCTGCGATCTCCGCTGAATAAGGCAGATCGGCCGATCATCGCCACGATGTTCAGGATCGTGTTTTACGTCACGATTTGCAGCCCGCGGCAGTCATCGCTGCGTCCTGAATCCGGGGTATGGTGCGCGGGTTCCGCCCGTATTCCGGGCGCATCGCCGGAGTTCGCATGCCCCGCCCCACCGCACCCCGCCCGGCCGTCATCCGGCCTGTCTCCCCGACCCAGCGCCAGGCGATGCTCGACGTCATCGCACGCCGTCATGGCCTGCAAGGTCCGATCCGCTTCAGTGCGCGCCCTCCCCGCCTCGAGCGACCGGTGTCGGCAGGCGCCAAGCCCGCCCTGGTCACGGCGAACAGTTCGCAGGCCGAACTCACCACGCTGCCGCGCCCGCCGTTCGCGGTGCGCGCGCTGAACCACCTGACCTTCGGCGCGACCGCGGCTTCGATCGCGGAATTCAACGCACTTGGCGGCAATGACACGGCGCGCCTGACCGCGTTCCTCAACCAGCAGCTCAATCCCGCATCCATCGACGACAGCGCATTCGACACGCGCCTCGCCAACGCCGGTTACACCACCCTCGCGAAACCGCTGACCCAGCTGTGGAGCGAGCACGTGCTCAACGACCCGGTCTACGACGTGCGCATGCGCCCAGCCTGGGAAGTGCAGCGCTCCGCGCTGGCGCGCGCGATGCATTCGAAGCGCCAGCTGCAGGAAGTGATGGTCGGATTCTGGCACAACCATTTCAACGTCACGCTGACCGATTTCTCCGCCGCACCGGTGTACATCCACTACAACCGCGACGTGATCCGCGCCAACGCGCTGGGCAACTTCCGGACGATGCTCGAAGCGGTCGCGCAGAGCACGGCGATGATGTACTACCTCGACAACGAGTCGAACACGCGCTCGGGACCGAACGAGAACTTCGCCCGCGAGCTTCTGGAACTGCACACCTTCGGCGCCGAGAACTACCTCGGCTTCATGGACCCCTTCCAGGTGCCGCCCTGCCCCGAGGATCCGTCGTTCCCGATCGGCTACACCGATGTCGACGTGTACGAGACGGCATCGGCGTTCACCGGCTGGTCGGTGAAGGACGGCCACTGGCAATACCCCACCGAAAACGACGGCACTTTCGTCTACCGGCAGGCCTGGCACGACGCCGGTCCGAAGTTCGTGCTTGGCAAGTTCCTCAATCCGGAACAGCCCGCGATGAAGGACGGCCGCGACATCCTCGACCGGCTCGCGCAGCATCCGCGCGTCGCGAAATTCATCTGCAGGAAGCTGATCCGCCGCTTCGTCAGCGACCGCCCGGACCAGGCCCTCGTCGACAGCGCGGCCGTCGTGTTCCGCGCCAACTGGCAGCAGCCCGACCAGATCGCGAGGACGCTGCGCCACATCCTGCTGTCGGATGCCTTCATCCACAGCTGGGGCATGAAGAACCGTCGGCCGTTCGAGCTGGTCGCCGCCGCGCTGCGCGCCACCGGCACCGACTGGACGCCGCGGGTCGGCGACGCCAAGAGCGACGAGATGTTCTGGCGCATCGCACCGACCGGCCATGCGCCCTACGAATGGGCCGCGCCGAATGGCTATCCGGACGTCGGCCTGGCCTGGTCGGGTGCGAACAGTTACGCGATGTCCTGGAAGCTGCTCAACTGGATCACCGAAACCAGCGAGAATTCCGTGCCGATGGCACCGATCCTCGCCACCACGCGCAGTGGCGTGAGCAACTGGACGGCGAACAACCTCGTGGACTTCTGGTGCCAGCGCATCCTGGGCTATCTACCGACGGCAGCGCGGCGGCAGACGCTGGTGGGCTTCATGGCGCAGAACGGCGACCCCGCGACCTACGTCATCACCGACACCGACGCCTGGGCCGCCAGCGACCCGAAGCGCCACTACAACCAGCAGCGCCTGCGCAGCCTGGTGTCGCTGATCCTGATGTCACCCGAATTCATGAGCCGCTGAGGAGACTGCCGACATGACCGATCTCCACATCGACCGCCGCGAATTCCTCAAGGGCGCCTGCGCCACGGCCGCCGTGGGCGCCGCTGGACCCTCCATGCTGTTCTCCAGCGAGGCACAGGCTGCGCTCAACAGCTACGACACCGTCGTCGTCGTCTTCCTGCGCGGCGGCATGGACGGCCTCAACCTGGTTCCACCGATCGACGGCAACGACCGTGGCTTCTACGAAGAAGCGCGGCCATCGCTGAACATCGCCGCCACCGGTACCTATGGCGGCGTGCCGCTCACGCTCGCCGGTGGCGCCGCCACCGGCTTCGGCCTGCATCCGTCCGCAACCGGCCTCAAGGACCTCTGGGACGCCGGCAAGCTGGCGATCGTCCACAGCTGCGGCATGCCCACCGTGGTCACGCGCAGCCACTTCGACGCCCAGCTCTACCTCGACCTGGGCACGCCCGGGCAACAGGGCAGCGGCACCGGCTGGCTCACCCGCGCCTGGAACACCCAGCCGGGCATCGGTGCGGCGCCAGTGATGCCGCAGCTCGCGGTCGCCAGCCGCCAACCGGCCAACCTGCTCGGCGCAACGCAGTCTCTGGCCATGTCCAGCCCCACCGATTTCGCGCTCAATTCCGGCGCCTGGCAGTGGCAGCAGTATCGCAGCGGCCTGCCCGCCGGCACCAAGGGCGTGAACGAAACCATGGCCAGCCTCTGGGCCGGACAGACCGGCCTGGAGCGCGCAGGCCAGCGCGCCGACGCCGCGCTGCGCGTGATCGGCTCTCAAGCGTACACCTCGACGCTTCCGGCAGGCTGGCCGACCACCACCTTCGCACGCCAGCTGTGGACCGTCGCACAGTCGATCCGCTTCAACCTCGGCCTGCGTTACGCGACCGTGGATCTGGGCGGCTGGGACACGCATGACGGCCAGGGCACTGCAGGCAGCGGCTACCACTACTACCAGAACAAGATCGCCGAGCTGTCGCAGGCGCTGACCGCGTTCTACAACGAGATGAACACCGGCGGCGAAGCACCGCGCGTGACCGTCATCGTGCAGTCCGAATTCGGGCGCCGCGTCCGCCAGAACGGCAGTGGCGGTACCGATCACGGCTACGGCAACCCGCTGCTGGTGCTCGGTGGCGCAGTCAACGGGCGTCGCTTCTACGGCCAGTGGCTCGGCCTCGATCCGCAGACGCTGTCGCCCTACTTCGGCGACATCCCGGTCACGACCGACTACCGCCGCGTGTTCTCCGAACTGCTGATCCGGCGCATGGGCAACAACCGCCTCGGCGACGTGTTCCCCGGCTACACGGGTTACTCGCCGCTCGGCATCTTCCAGGGCAGCGACCTCGCACCGCAGTACGCATCGATGGCGGATGTGGCCAACGTGGCGCGCCTGCCGGCGAATCCGCAGCCGGCCTACGGCGAGTCGATGCGCGCGATCCGTGCGCGCCAGCGCGACGAAGAACACTGGTTCCGCAAGATCCTGGCAGCGCTTGGATTGACCTGATCCTCAGCCATCCAGCGGTTGATCGACGAAGACACCCGGCCAAGGCCGGGTGTCTTGCCATGTGCAGCATCAACGCCGCCAGCCGATTCCCAGCGTCACGCTTCGCCCTGCCGAAGGCTCGAAGAAGCGACCGTTCGCCTCGTTGACGATCACCGATCCGGCGGCCTGCCGGTCGAAGAGATTGTCGACACGCAGGAACGCGCGCCAGCCGCCGCCGAACGCGCCGCTCAGCCGCCATGCGAATCGCGCATTGCCCGCAGCGGCGTCCGTGTTGCGATCATCGACGACCATGCGGCCGACGGCGCGCGCCTCCAGTGCCGTCGTCCAGCGTCCTTCAGGCGAACGCCATTCGAGTTCGGCGAACAGATCCGCGCGGGGAATGCCAGGCATGCGGTTCCCGGCTGCGACGCGGCGCGTTTCGCCCTGGACCACGAACGAGAAGTCGTCTTCGAAGCGCGCGTCGACCCAACTGGCGGCAACACTGGCCTGCCAGTGTTTCGAGAACCATGCGGAGACGCCGAGTTCCAGCCCCTGTCGCCGCGTCGTGCCCGCGTTCGCGAAACTGGCGCGACCGCCACGATTGAGCGCCGGCACGATCTCGTCGCGGCTGTCGATGCGATAGGCGGCCAACGAAGCATCGAGGCTGCCGCTGCGCCAGCGCGCGCCGATCTCGTAGCTGCGTGCGCGCGACGGGTCGAGATCGCGATTGAAGCCGGCGCTGCCGTCCGCGCGATACGCAAGCTCGTTGAGCGTCGGCGTCTCGCCGTGTTCGCCGACATGCATGTACAGCGTGGCCGGCACCGACACATCCCATTTGGCGCCGACCGACCACGACACGCGCGAATCCTCGCGCCCGCCGCTGTCGTCGCCATTCGCGAGAAAGCGGTCGCGACTGTCGAGGCGCAGCCACGCACCGCGTAGGCCCGCCAGCAAGGTCCACGCGCCGTCGAGATTCCATTCGCCCGTCGCGGCAGCTTCGAGCGCATCCGCGCGATTGCGTTCGTCGCGACGCAATCGTCCACGTACGCCAACCTGCGTGCCGACGAAATTCTCGTAGCCACGGCGAGCTTCGTCGAGGCGCGAGGCTTCCACCGAGAATTCGAGCGCGCCATGTTCGCCCGCGAAACGATGGCTCCATTCGATTCCGGTGGAGGATCGGCCCAGATCGATCACGCCGCCTGCACTTCCTGCCGCCACCTGCGCCGTCGTCGGCACCGCCAGGAACTGCACGACATCGCGATCGCTGCGATATGCCGACAAGCGTGAGTGGTGCCCCTCGCTGCGATGTTCCCATGCGATGCCAAGCTGGTGGTCATCGATCGTCTTGCGCGTATCGAAGCGTGACGCGACCGGATCCGTCGCATGGGGATCATCGTCGAAGGCTGCGCGCGTCAAACCGAGAGGGTCTTCGGACAGCGGTTGGTGAAGGCCGTTGTAGACCACGCGAACAAGATCGCTGTCGCTGATCAGCCACTCGCCGAATGCATTCGCGTGCTGCCGGCGCGCTGCGCTCTGCGGCCGGAAACCGTCGGTCGCGAACCGACCCGCCTGCACGCGCCAGCGGAAGCGAAGATCTCGATTGTGTCCGTCGATGCGTGCGTTCGCACGCCAGCCGCCATCGTCGGCAGCCCAGGCATCGAGATCCACCGCATCGTTGACCGGGGCCCTGCTCGTCCCGATGATCGCGCCACCCGGCGCGCCGCCGTGGCGCAAGGCCAGCGGCCCACGCAGGATCTCGATGCGGTCTAGCGACGACAGCGGAAAACTCGCCGCCTGGCCCTGCCCGTCCGCGCCGCTGGACGGAATGCCGTCGACGACCAGGCGCACGCCGCGGATGCCGAACGTCGACCGCGCACCGAAACCGCGCGTCTGTATCTGCAGGTCCTGCGCGTAGTTGCTGCGGTCCAGCGCGGTGAATCCGGGCACGCGCTGCAGCGCCTCGGACAGGTTCACCTGGCGCTGGCCATCGCGCAGTGTCGTGGCATCGATCCGCATGATCGCGCCGGGCAGCTGCGGTACCGGGCGCGGACTGCCAATCACTTCGATGCGATCCAATTCCTTCGCATCGTCCGAATCCTGCGCCTGTGCCAGCGGCAGTCCGAATGCGCAGGCAGCGAACACGGCGAGCGGGCGAAGGGATGTCATGGCGGGATTCTCGCACGGCAAAGGCAGGATTCCGGACCGCGTCGCGCAAAGAAAAAGCGGGCTTTCGCCCGCTTTTTCGTTCATGCATCGATGTGTCGATCGATTACTCGGGCGACAGACCTTCGCCTTCGGCGACAGCCTTCATCGACAGGCGGATGCGGCCCTGCTTGTCGACTTCGAGCACCTTGACCTTGACCACGTCGCCTTCCTTGAGCTTGTCGCTGACCTTCTCGACGCGCTCGTTGGAGATCTGCGACACGTGGACCAGACCGTCCTTGCCCGGCAGGATCGTCACGAACGCACCGAAGTCCATGATCTTGGCGACCTTGCCTTCGTAGATGCGGCCCGGCTCGACGTCCGAGGTGATCTGCTCGATGCGCGCCTTCGCGGCCTGGGCAGCGGCGGCGTTGACCGAGGCGATGACGATGGTGCCGTCGTCCTGGATGTCGATCTGCGTGCCGGTTTCCTTGGTGATGCCCTGGATCGTGGCGCCGCCCTTGCCGATCACTTCGCGGATCTTGTCCGGATGGATCTTCATGGTCAGCAGGCGCGGAGCGAACTCGGACAGCTCTTCGCGCGGCGTGGTGATGGCGTTGGCCATCTCGCCGAGGATGTGCAGACGACCGTTCTTGGCCTGGGCCAGCGCGGTCTTCATGATCTCTTCGGTGATGCCCTGGATCTTGATGTCCATCTGCAGGGCGGAGATGCCCTTGTCGGTACCGGCGACCTTGAAATCCATGTCGCCGAGATGATCTTCGTCACCGAGGATGTCGGACAGCACGACGAAATCGTTGCCTTCCTTCACCAGGCCCATCGCGATGCCCGCGACCGGTGTCTTGATCGGCACGCCGGCATCCATCAGCGCCAGTGAGCTGCCGCAGACCGAAGCCATCGAGGACGAACCGTTCGACTCGGTGATTTCCGAGACGACGCGGATGGTGTACGGGAAGGCTTCCATCGTCGGCATGACGGCGAGCACACCGCGCTTGGCGAGGCGGCCGTGGCCGATTTCGCGGCGCTTCGGGCCCATCATGCGGCCGGCTTCACCGACCGAGTACGGCGGGAAGTTGTAATGGAACAGGAAGTGTTCCTTGTACTCGCCGGCGACGGCGTCGATCACCTGGCCATCACGGGCGGTGCCCAGCGTGACGGCGACGATGGCCTGCGTTTCGCCGCGGGTGAACAGCGAGGAACCATGGACGCGCGGCAGCACCGAGATCTTCGAGGCGATCGGGCGGACGGTGTCCAGCGCGCGGCCGTCGATGCGGACCTTGGTGCTGAGCACCGAGTTGCGCATGGTCTGGTATTCGAGTTCGCCGAATTCCTTCGAGGCTTCGGCGGTGCTCCAGCCGTTGGCTTCGATCTGCGCGGCGAGGCCGGCCATGACGTCCTTCTTCAGCGCCGAGATGGCGTCGCGACGCTCCAGCTTGTCGCGGATCTGGAAGGCGGCGCCCAGACGGTCGCCGATGGCGGCCTTCAGTGCGTCGATCAGGGCGGTGTTCTTGGCAGGTGCCTGCCAGTCCCACTTCGGCTTGCCGGCTTCGGCAACCAGTTCGTTGATCGTGTCGATCGCGATCTGCATCTGCTGGTGGCCGAAGACCACGGCGCCGAGCATGACGTCTTCCGACAGTTCCTTCGCTTCGGATTCGACCATCAGCACGGCCTGCTTGGTGCCGGCGACGACCAGTTCCAAGTCGCTGTCGAGCAGTTCGGTGGTGCTGGGGTTGAGCAGGTATTCGCCGTTCTTGTAACCCACCTTCGCGGCGCCGATCGGGCCGTCGAAGGGCGCGCCGGTCAGCGCAAGCGCGGCGGAGGCGCCGATCAGGGCCGGGATGTCGCCATCGACTTCCGGATTCAGCGACATGACCGTCGCGATGATCTGGACTTCATTGCGGAAGTCTTCCGGGAAGAGCGGGCGGATCGGACGGTCGATCAGGCGCGAGGTCAGCGTTTCCTTTTCGGTCGCACGGCCTTCGCGCTTGAAGAAGCCCCCCGGGATGCGGCCACCGGCGTAGAACTTCTCCTGGTAATCGACGGTGAGCGGGAAGAAGTCCTGTCCTTCACGTGCACTCTTTGCGGCGACCGCAGTCACCAGCACCACGGTGCCATCCACCGACACCATCACTGCGCCGCCGGCCTGGCGGGCGATTTCGCCGGTCTCGAGCACCACTTCATGCCGGCCGTACTGGAAACGCTTGGTCACTTTTGCCACGTTGGTCATTCCTCGATCTGAAACGATGAACCGGAAGGGGCCCCTGCCCCCTGCGGGCGGCCGCGGTCGCGACCTGAATTCTCCGGGCCCTGGGCCCGATGCGGGGCGGTATGCGGTTCCGCCCCCAAAACAAACCGCGGCGCATCTCTGCGCCGCGGTGGGTCTGTAGCTTAGCGGCGCAGACCGAGCTTCTCGATCAGGGCCTTGTAACGCTCCGCGTCTTTGCGGTGCAGGTAGTCGAGCAGGCTGCGACGACGGTTGACCATCTTCAGCAGGCCGCGACGGCTGTGGTGATCCTGCTTGTGGGCCTTGAAGTGTTCGGTGAGCTGCACGATGCGCGCCGTGAGCAGGGCGACCTGGACTTCCGGCGAGCCGGTGTCGTTGGCGCTGCGCTTGTGCGCTTCGATGATGGGGCTGGATTCGATGGACATTGTTGACCTCTGACGCGGGAACCGCAGGAACGTGGCCGGTTTGGACCGGACAAGACGCACCGCCGGAGCCGCCTGGATGAATGGAAAAAAAGGAAACCGTCCGGGGCATGTGGAAACCGACCCGGACAGCGGCGGAATTGTAGCGGGCGGGGGCGGCCCGGACAAGCTGGAACCGCCCGGCGGCCCCACGCACGATCGCGTCGTCAGGGCGACTCGACGGACGGCGGGCCCTCTTTGGCCGGCGGACGACCCGCCTCGACCGTCGCCTGCAGGGTTTCGGCCAGCCCCTCGATCTCGCCGGTCAGCACCAGCCGCCAACCCCCCGGGGTGCGTTGCAGGGTCACGGCCTCGACCTTCGATACGGTGGCCTGGTCCATCCGCGCGGTATTTCGGGTGACCACGTGGACCAGGTCCTTGCCTTCGGCCACGTTGCCGAGGATGACCTGATCGTCGAGTTCGGCACCGGCCAGCGACATCGTGCCCCGCATCAATCGCGCGAACAGCTCGCGATCGGACAGGGCCCTGACTTCCTCGACCGACTTCGCCGGAGCGAACAGCAGCATCAGCATCATCGCATCCCGGTTCTCCTGCCCTTCCCCGGCAGGCTCGGACGCAGCGGAGAACAGTGGCTCCAGCATGGCGCGAAAGCGCGCCAGCGCAGCGGGATCGAAGGCTTCCGCTGCCGCGTTCCAGTCGCCGGCACGCATCCTCGCGTAGGCCTCTCGCAGCACGGCTTCAGGCGGCAGATCGGGGGTGAGTTCGGCGGCGGCGGACTGGCCTGGCGCGATCAGCGCGGCCATGGAAAGGACGATAGCGTGGATGCGGGGCATGTCGGCGTGGTCAGGGTTGTCGCTGGAAGACCCGTTGCGGGTGCAGGCAGCCGGTGTCATCGATGTCGGCCAGCCCGCGGGCACGGCCATCCGGGCCGAAGACCGCGCACGGGCCTGCAGGCGGCTGCGATTCGCCGGTGGTCAGCCGGATGCGCTGGCCCTGCAGGAATCGCAGGACCGCCTCGTCGGTCAGTTCGATGTGCCGATGCCCGACCAGGCCGACCTCGATCGGCAGCAGGCAGGCGTCGAGGCAATGCGGATCGCGTTCGGCCAGCGCCTGCAGCGAATCGAGCGTCCACATGCGCGGATCACGGAAAGGATCGACCCACAGGCGGCGCAGTTCGGCGACATGCGCGCCGCAGCCGAGGGCTTCGCCCAGGTCGCGCACGAGGCTGCGCACGTAGGTGCCGGAGCCGCACTCCACGTGCAATCGCAATTGCGGCGCATCGCCATCGAGCAGGTCCTGCTCGGACAGCAGTTCGAACGCATGCACGTCGATCGGCCGGGATTCGAGTTCGATGATTTCGCCACGACGCGCCTTGGCGTAGAGCGGTTCGCCGCCGCGCTTGAGCGCGGAAAAGATCGGCGGCACCTGCTGGATGCGACCGGTCAGGCCGCGCAGCGCGGCATCGATCGTCGCGATGTCGTAATGCCCCACGGGGCGTTCGCGCAGCGGCTGGCCTTCGGCGTCGTCGGTGTCTGTGACGATGCCCAGGCGCGCGACGGTGTCGTAGGCCTTGCGCGAGCCGAGCAGGTTGCCCGCGATCTTGGTCGCTTCGCCGAAGCAGACCGGCAGCAGGCCGGTGGCGAGCGGGTCGAGGCTGCCGGTATGCCCCGCCTTCTCCGCGCGGAACAGGTGCCGGACGCGCTGCAGGGCCTGGTTCGAGCTCAGGCCCTGCGGCTTGTCGAGCAGCAGGATGCCGTCGAGCTTGCGGAAGATTTTCTTCGGGGCCTGGGCCATCGGGGGATTAGATCACCGAGCCGGCCCGCGCGGAAGCGAGGCCAGGGTGACGGAATCAGGCGTCTTCGCCCCGATCGGCGTCGGCGGCGTCTTCGCCGGCGTCCAGATCGCGCAGCAGCGTGTCGATGCGCTCGCCGCGATCGACGGAATCGTCGTACTGGAAATGCAGTTCGGGCGTATGCCGCAGCTTCACCGCGCGCGACAGCGCATGGCGAATTTCCGGTGCGAGCTCCTTGAGTCCCTTCAGCGCTTCCTTCGCGCGCTCACCCTGCAGGGCAGTGAAGAAGACCTTGGCGTGCGCCATGTCGCGGGTGACTTCGACGTCGGACACACTGATGGACGGCAGGCCATGCTCACGGACGATGGCGTGAATGATCGTGCCCAGCTCCCTGCGGAGCTGGGCAGACACGCGATCGGTACGATGGAACGACTTCTTCGGCATCAGAGCGTACGCTGCACTTCGATGCGTTCGAAGCATTCGATCTGGTCGCCCGGCTTGACGTCGTTGTACGCCTTGACGCCGATGCCGCACTCGGTGCCGTTGCGCACTTCGTCGACGTTCTCCTTGAAGCGACGCAGCGATTCCAGTTCGCCTTCGAAGACGACGGTGTTGTCGCGCAGCACGCGGATCGGCTTGTTGCGCTTGACCACGCCCTCCACGACCATGCAGCCCGCGACCGCGCCGAACTTCGAGCTGCGGAACACGTCGCGCACCTCGGCGGTACCGATGATCTCTTCGCGGATTTCCTTGCCGAGCAGACCCGACGCGACCTGCTTCACCTGGTCGATGACGTCGTAGATGATCGAGAAGTAGCGCAGGTCGAGGTTGTTCGCATCGATGACCTTGCGCGCCGAGGCATCGGCACGGACGTTGAAGCCGATGATCGTGGCCTTCGCCGCCAGCGCCGAGTTGGCGTCGGATTCGGTGATGCCACCCACGCCGGAGACGATGAGGTTGATGCGGATCTGGTCGTTGGACAGGCTGGTCAGCGCCTGGCGCAGCGCTTCGGCCGAGCCCTGCACGTCCGCCTTGACGACCAGGTTGAGCGACAGCTGGGTTCCACCCTGGCCCATCTGGGCCATGATGTCTTCCATGCGGTTGCCGGCCTGTGCAACGAGGCGCGATTCGCGGCGCTTGGCGTCACGCTGCTGCGCGACGTCCTTGGCCAGGCGCTCGTCCGCGACCACGACGAAGTCGTCGCCCGCGTCCGGCACGCCGGAGAGGCCCAGTACCTGCACGGGGATCGACGGACCGGCGCTCTGCACCTGCTTGCCGGTTTCGTCGAACAGGGCGCGGACGCGGCCGTACTGCACGCCGCAGACGAGGTAATCGCCCTTCTGCAGCAGGCCTTCCTGCACCAGCACCGTCGCGACCGGGCCACGGCCCTTGTCCAGCGAGGATTCGATGACGGTGCCGGTGGCGCGACCCGTGGGAACGGCGCGCAGTTCGAGAACTTCCGACTGCAGCAGCACCGCGTCGAGCAGCGCGTCGATGCCGTCACCGGTCTTCGCCGAGACATGGATGCACTGCACGTCGCCACCGAAGTCTTCGGCGACCACGCCGTGCGCGAGCAGTTCGTTCTTCACCCGCATCGGGTCCGCCGAGGACTTGTCGATCTTGTTCACGGCGACGACCAGCGGCACGTTGGCCGCCTTGGCGTGCTGGATGGCTTCGATCGTCTGCGGCATGACGCCGTCGTCCGCCGCGACCACCAGGATCACGATGTCGGTCAGCTTCGCGCCGCGGGCGCGCATCGCGGTGAACGCGGCGTGGCCCGGCGTGTCGAGGAAGCTGATCACGCCCTTCGGCGTTTCGACGTGGTAGGCACCGATGTGCTGCGTGATGCCGCCCGCTTCGCCGGAGGCGACCTTCGTGCGGCGGATGTAATCGAGCAGCGAGGTCTTGCCGTGGTCGACGTGGCCCATGATGGTGACCACCGGCGGACGCTGCGCCTTGTCGCCGGAATCCTGGTCTTCCAGGTGGGCGAGCAGTTCGCTTTCGGCGTCGTTGCTTTCGGCGCGCAGCGCCTTGTGGCCGAGTTCCTCGGTCACCAGCACCGCGGTGTCATGGTCGATGGTCTGGGTGATGGTGGCCATCACGCCCATCTTGAACAGGGCCTTCACCACGTCGCCGCCCTTCAGGGCGAGCTTCTGTGCGAGATCGGATACCGTGATGGCATCGCCAATGGCGATTTCTCGCACGACTTTCTCCGTTGGGCGCATGAATCCATGCTGGCCGCCGCCGCTGCGGCTCTGTTCCGGCTGGCGCCGGGTCTGGCGACCACCCTTCGGGCGCGAGCTCGAACGGCGTTCGCGCTCGGATGCCGAGAGGTGCAGCTGGCCGGCGAACCGTGCCGTGGCATCGTCATCCTCGACATCCGCGACCATCGCGTGCGAACCACGGTTGGGCTTGGCCTTGTGGGCGTTGCGGTCGTCGACGCGGGCCGGTTCCGGGCGCGCCGGCTTCGGATGGCCGTGGCCATGGCCATGTGCGGCGGGCTTGGGGCGCGCTGCCGCTGTCGCGTCGCGCGCACCTTCGGCCGGCGTGGCCGCAGGCGCTTCGACAGCTGCGGCAGCCTCGGCTTCTGCGCGGGCGCGTGCAGCCAGCTCCTCGGATTCGCGACGACGCGCCGCCGCTTCGTCCGCACGGCGGCGGTCTTCATCGGCCAGCCGCTGCTGCTCTTCCAGGTTGCGCTGGCGGGACTCTTCGAGCTTGCGCAGGATTTCCGCGCGCTCGTCGTCGCCCGCACCGGACGAGCCGTCCTGCGGCTTGACCAGCGTGACCTTCTTGCGCACGACCACATCGACCGTGGTCTTGTTCTTGCCGCCGCCGACAGTGATTTCCTGCTTGCGGTTGCGGTTCAGGGTGATCTTCTTGGGCGCGACCGACTCTTCCGTCGCGACATCGCCCTTGCCGTGCGAGCGCTTCAGGAACCCGAGCAGCTTCAGCTTCTCGGCGCTGGAAACAGTCTGGTCGGGGCCACTGAAGGTCATGCCGGCCTCGGCCAGCTGCTCCAGCAGTTTCTCGACCGGCGTGTTCACCAGTTCGGCCAGCTTGCGGATGGTGGTTTGCTGCGACATTCGGTATCCGTATCCTGAGTTGCGGGCCAGTCTTTCAACCGGTCCCGCTCGGGAAAAGTGCGTGCTTCTGGCGTGTGTGTCCTGGACGGAATTCTAATCCCGGCCGGGCTCAGCTTTCGCGTTCCAGGCGGGCGATTTCCTCGGCGCGTGCCGCCAGGATCAGCGCGGCGGCGCGGGCCTCGTCCAGCCCTTCGATGCCGAACTCGGCCACTTCGTCGGCGGCCAGCTCACCCAGGTCTTCAACGGTCTGCACGCCATTGGCAGCCAGCGCGTAGGCGGTCTCGTTGTCCATGCCATCCAGCGCGAGCAGGTCGGCGGACGGCTGGTGTTCCTCAAGTTCCTCTTCGACCGCCAGCGCCTCGTTCAGCAAGGCGTCGCGGGCGCGGGAACGCAGTTCCTCGACGATGTCCTCGTCGAAACCTTCCACGGCAAGCAGTTCGCCGACCGGGACATAGGCGATTTCCTCGACCGTGCTGAAACCTTCCGACACCAGGATGCCGGCGATTTCCTCATCGACCTCCAGCTTGTCCATGAACAGCCTGCGTGCGGCGGTCTGCTCGGCCTCGCTCTTGGCCTGGACCTGGTCGGCGGTCATCACGTTCAACTGCCAACCGGTCAGGCGGCTGGCCAGGCGCACGTTCTGGCCGCCCTTGCCGATCGCCTGCGCGAGGCGCTCTTCCGCCACGGCGAGGTCCATCGAATGCTTTTCTTCGTCGACGATGATCGACTGCACTTCTGCCGGTGCCATCGCGTTGATGACGAACTGGGCCGGATTGTCTGACCACAGCACGATGTCGACGCGTTCGCCGTTCAGCTCGTTCGACACCGCCTGGACGCGCGAACCGCGCATGCCGATGCAGGCGCCGATCGGATCGGTGCGGTTGTCGTAGGCGACGACCGCGATCTTGGCGCGATCGCCCGGATCGCGGGCGCAGGCCTTGATTTCGACCAGGCCCTGACCGACTTCCGGCACTTCGAGCTTGAACAGCTCCATCATGAATTCGGGGGCTGCGCGGCTGATGAACAGCTGCGGGCCGCGCGGTTCGCTGCGCACGTCGAACAGGTAGCCGCGGACGCGGTCGCCGGCGCGCACGACGTCGCGCGGAATGGCCTTGTCCTTCGGGATGAACGCTTCGGCATTGCCGCCGAGATCAACGTAGACGTTGCCGCGCTCTACGCGCTTGACCACACCGGTCACCAGTTCGCCGACGCGGTGCTTCCACGCATCGACCACCTGGTTGCGCTCGGCTTCGCGCACGCGCTGCACGATGACCTGCTTCGCAGCCTGCGCCGCGATGCGGCCGAACTCGGGATTCTCGATCTGCTCTTCGATGTAGTCGCCGACCTCGACGCCCTCGACTTCATCGACGGCGTCCATCAGGCGGACCTGGCGATCCGGCGATTCCATCACGACGTCATCGGCGACGACTTCCCAGCGGCGGAAGGTCTCGTAGTTGCCGTCCTTCGGGTTGATCGACACGCGGGTCAGCACGTCCTGATCCAGGTAGCGCTTCTTCGCGGCCGTCGCCAGCGCGGCTTCGAGCGCCTCGATGATGACCGACTCGGGCACGCCCTTTTCGTTGGCGACCGCGTCGACGACAAGCAGGAGTTCCTTACTCATGGTGTTGCGCCTCTGAAACTTTCTGAGTTCGTGTATTCGTGTGACCGGCGCATGCGCCGGCCGATGTCATTTGCTGCCCGGAGCCTTGGCTTTTCCGCCACCCGCGGGTTTCTTGCCTGGTTTCGTCGGTGCGAAACCGAGCGCGACCCAGTCCGGGACCAGGCGTGCCTTTTCGATGTTGCCCATGTCCACCGACACACGCTGCGGTTCCGGCTTTGCATCGACCTCGAAATCGATGCGATCGCCCTCGACGGCCACGATGCGCCCCTGGAAACGACGACGCCCGTCGAGCGGCAGCTGCAGCACGACCTTGGCCTCTTCGCCGAGGAAACGCGCGAACTGCGCCGCAGTGAACAGGGGGCGATCGACGCCAGGCGACGAGACCTCGAGCGTGTAGTGGCCGGTGATCGGGTCTTCGACATCGAGCTGTGCGGAAACCTCGCGACTCACCGACTCGCAATCCTCGATACCCACCATGCGCGGCGCTTCACCCTCGGCGCCTTCGGCACCCGCCGGGATGTCGATGTACAGACGCAGCACGGCGCCGCCCGGAGACGGCAGGTATTCAACGCCCAGAAGCTCCAGTCCGAGCGACTGGATGGTGGGCGACAGCAGGTTGGCGATATCGGTGGCTTTGTCGGCCATGAACTTCCCGCGATGAACGACGACGGAGACGGCGTATGGATGGACGGTGAAAATTGCCGCAATGGCGCTGCCATCAAAAACCGGCAACGAAAAAGGGGCCGCAGGGGCCCCTTGTCCGATACCGCTGGATGTCGGTGTCGAAGCGGAAGCAATCGCTTCGACAAGCCCCGTTTCCTTGATTCGCGAGGCGGCGAAGTTGCCTTCGAGCCCCATGTGCGAATCAGGATGAACGTGGTAGCGGGGGCAGGATTTGAACCTGCGACCTTCGGGTTATGAGCCCGACGAGCTGCCAGACTGCTCCACCCCGCAGCAGAAGCGGAATTATGACGACATGCGTCGAAAGTTGCAAGAGCGAACAGGACGATTTCCGCAAAACCGCCCCATTTCCGAACGATTCCTCAGGCAAACGCGTCCTGGCACCAGGCCATGATCGGGTTCCAGGCCAAGCCAAGCACGAGCAGGGCGAGTGCATTGACTGCGAACACGAACCGAAGGGTCACGTCGTCGCGCTGTGCCATCGGCTCACGGCCCTCGGTGGATTCGGGTTCGTCGAAGTACATTGCACGAATCACGCGCAGGTAATAGAACGCGCCGATGACCGCGAACACGATGCCGACGATGGTCAACCAGACCAGCTCGCCTTCCCAGGCCGCGCGCAGCACCGCCAGCTTCGACCAGAAGCCGAGGAACGGCGGCACGCCGGCGAGCGAGGCCATGACACAGAGTACGAGGCCTGCAGTCCATGGGCTGCGTGCATTGAGACCCTTGTAGTCATCGATGCGATCCGCCTCGAAGCCCCGACGCGAGAGGACGACGATCGCGCCGAACGCTGCGGCGGACATGATGGCGTAGCTGATGGCATAGAACATCGCGGCGGCGTAGCCAACCGCACCGCCACCGGCCAGGCCGAGCAGCAGGAAGCCCACATGCGAGACGGTCGAATACGCCAGCATGCGCTTGAGATTGGTCTGGGCCAGCGCGATGAGATTGCCGAGGATCAGCGACAGTGCCGCCAGGCCGGAGACCAGTGTGCGCCAGTATTCATCCAGTGGGCCGAGGCCGGCTTCCAGCAGGCGGAAGGCCATCGCAAAGGCCGCCAGCTTCGGTGCCGCGCCAATGAACAGGGTGATCGGGGTCGGAGCGCCGTGGTACACGTCCGGCAGCCACATGTGGAAAGGCGCCGCGCCGAACTTGAACGCGATGCCGGCGACGATGAACACCATGCCGGTCAGCAGCAGGGTCGTCGATCCCGCGGCACCGTTGATGGCGATCAGGTCGAGGCTGCCCGTGGCGCCGTAGACCAGCGACATGCCGTACAGCAACATGCCCGAGGCCAGCGAGCCGAGCACGAAGTACTTCATCGCGGCTTCGGACGCCGTCGGATTGTCGCGATCGACCGCGACCAGCGCATAGGAACACAGCGCCAGCATTTCGAGGCCGAGGTAGACCACCAGGAGGTTGCCAGCGGAAATGAGCAGCATCATGCCGGCGACCGAGAACAGCATCAGTACCGTGACTTCGCCCTTGTACAGGCCGCGTTCGCGGAGATACGCCCAGCTGTAGACGAGCGCGAGCGCGCTGACCGCGCAGACGACCATCTTCAGGACATTGGCCATGGCGTCGCGCACGAACATGCCGTTCATGACCGTGCCCTGCCCGCCCACGTCGAACGCGAACATGCCAGCGACACCGACGAGGGTCGCAACGGCCAGCACGTGCACGATGAAGCGCTGGCGCTCGGACACGAACAGGTCGAGCATCAGCAGCGCGAAGGCTGCGCCCACCAGCACCAGCTCAGGCAGCAGCGGCAGCAGGTCGGCAGCGGTGACGTTTGTTTCGAGCATGTCGCGGCCTCAGAGCTTGCTGATTGCCAGCTGGCTGGCGAGTTGGGCGATGGAGGGTTCCATCAGGTCGGTGAGCGGCTTCGGGTTGATGCCGAAATACAGCACGCCCGCTGCGAACGCTGACAACACGATCCACTCGCGCGGATTGATGTCTTCGAGCTCCGCAACGTGCGCGTTGCCGATCTCGCCGAACACCACGCGCTTGACCAGCCACAGGGTGTAGGCCGCACCGACGATCAGGGTGATCGCAGCGGTGAAGGCCAGCATCGGATGCGCCTGGAAGCTGGCGAGGATCACCATGAATTCACCGACGAAACCCGAAGTGCCCGGCAGGCCGGAGTTCGCCATGCCGAACAGCACGAAGAACGCGGCGAACCACGGCATGACGTTCGCGACGCCGCCGTAATCCTTGATCATGCGGCTGTGCACGCGGTCGTAGAGCACGCCGACGCAGGAGAACATCGCACCGGAAATGAAACCGTGCGACACCATCTGCACCATCGCGCCCTGCAGGCCGAGGCGCGCGGCATCGGTATTGCCCTGGTCGCGGATCAGCATGAAGGCGATGAAGGTGCCGAGGGTGACGAAGCCCATGTGCGAGATCGACGAATACGCGATCAGCTTCTTCATGTCTTCCTGGACCAGCGCGACCAGGCCGACGTAGACCACCGCGATCAGACTCAGCGCGATGACGAGCCAGGCATATTCATGGCTGGCATCGGGCACGATCGGGAGGTTGAAGCGCAGGAAGCCGTAGCCACCGATCTTCAGCATGATCGCCGCCAGCACCACGGAACCGCCGGTGGGCGCTTCGACGTGGGCGTCGGGCAACCAGGTGTGGACCGGGAACATCGGCACCTTGACCGCGAACGCGATCAGGAAGGCGAAGAACAGCCACATCTGCTCCTGCGCATTCAGGCTGGCCGCGTACCAATCGGGCAGCTGCCAGCTGCCGGTCTTCAGGTACAGGTAGATCAGCCCGACCAGCATGAACACCGAGCCGAGAAAGGTGTACAGGAAGAACTTCACCGACGCGTACACGCGACGCGGGCCGCCCCACACGCCGATGATGATGAACATCGGGATGAGCATGCCCTCGAAGAATACGTAGAACAACATCGCGTCGACGGCAGCGAACACGCCGACCATCAGGCCTTCGAGGAACAGGAACGCAGCGACGTACTGGTTCACGCGCTTGTCGATCGAACCCCATGCCCCCAGCAGCACCAGCACCGTGGTGAACGTGGTCAGGACGATCAGCGCGACAGAAATGCCGTCGACACCAAGGTGGTACTGGATGTCGTAGGCCGGGATCCACTCGCGCTGCTCGGCGAACTGCAGTGCGGTCGCGCTGTAATCGAAGCCGGTCAGCAGCGGGATGCTGAACGCGAAGGTCGCCAGCGCGACCACGATCGCGAGCCAGCGTGCGGTCTGCGCACGCTGGTTGCCGAGCGCGAGCGCCAGGGCGCCGCCGACGATGGGCAGCCAGACCAGGATGCTGAGAAGAGGCCAGTGTTGCATCGCGATTCGGTATCCGTCGGTTGCGTATCGTTAGCGCCAGAAGTTGATCAGCACGGCCAGACAAGCAATCAGACCGAGGATCATCGCGAAGGCGTAGTGGTAGAGGTAGCCGGACTGCGACTTGCGCAGCAGCCCCGAGAACAGGTCGACGATGCGGGCGCTGCCGTTGACGATCACGCCATCGATCACGACCTCGTCATGCTTGCGCGCGACCTTGCCGGCGAGCACGCCGCCACCGGCGAATCCGCCGATCCACAGGTCGTCCATGCCGTACTTGTTGTTGAGGACGCGCGCGGCCAGCTTGAACGGCGGGAACGCGGCGAACTTCGCGGGCAATTGCGGCTTGACGATGTACATCAGGGTCGCCAGTGCGAAACCGCCGAAGGCGAGCCAGAAGGCGGGCGCCATGAAGCCATGCAGGCCGAACTTCCACCAGCCGTGCCACAGCTCGGCCTTGAGCGCTGCCATGACGTCGTTGATCGCCGAAACCTCGATTGCGCCAAGGAAGAACGGAAGCTGTTCGTGGTGGCCGGACATGTCGGTGCCGAAGAGCATCGGGCCGACGGTGAACAGGCCGACGAAGATCGATGGAATCGCGAGCAGGATCAGCGGCAGCGTCACCACCCAGGGCGATTCATGCGGCACGTGCGGACCATGGCCATGACCGTGGTCGTCGTGCGCATCGTGCGCGTGGTCATCATGGGCGTGACCGTCATGGGCATGGTCGTCATGCGCCTCATGGCCATGTGCTTCGGCATGACGGAAGCGCTCTTCGCCGAAGAAGGTCAGGTACAGCAGGCGGAAGCTGTAGAACGAGGTCACGAAAGCACCGAGCAGCACGGCCCAGTAACCGTAGGTCGCGACCCAACCGCCATCCTGCGCGTTGAACTTGGCGGCCTCGATGATCGTGTCCTTCGAGTAGAAGCCGCTGAAGAAGGGCGTGCCGACCAGGGCCAGCGTACCGATCAGGCTGGTCCAGAAGGTGACCGGCATGTATTTGCGCAGGCCGCCCATCTTCCGCATGTCCTGCTCGTGGTGCATGCCGATGATGACCGAGCCCGCCGCGAGGAACAGCAGCGCCTTGAAGAAGGCGTGGGTCATCAGGTGGTACACGGCAGCCGAGTACGCCGAGACGCCCAGGGCGACGGTCATGTAGCCGAGCTGCGACAGGGTCGAATAGGCGACGACACGCTTGATGTCGTTCTGGACGATGCCGATGAGCCCGGTGAAGAACGCCGTGGTGGCGCCGATGAACAGCACGAACTGCAGCGCAGTCTCGGACAGCTCGAACAGCGGCGACATGCGCGCGACCATGAAGATGCCGGCGGTCACCATCGTCGCGGCGTGGATCAGCGCCGAAATCGGGGTCGGGCCTTCCATCGAATCCGGCAGCCAGACATGCAGCGGCACCTGTGCCGACTTGCCCATCGCACCGATGAACAGGCAGATGCAGATCACGGTCGCCACGTCCCAGGGACGTCCCGAGAAGATCTCGATGCTCAGGCCGGGCAGCGTGCTCGACGCATTGGCGAAGACCGTCGCGTAGTCCAGCGTGTCGAAGTACATCAGCACGCCGGCGATGCCGAGCAGGAAACCGAAGTCGCCGACGCGGTTGACGAGGAAGGCCTTGAGGTTCGCGAAGATCGCGCTGGGACGCTTGAACCAGAAGCCGATCAACAGGTACGAGACGAGGCCCACCGCTTCCCAGCCGAAGAACAGCTGGAGGAAGTTGTTGCTCATCACCAGCATCAGCATCGAGAAGGTGAAGAGGCTGATGTAGCTGAAGAAGCGCTGGTAGCCCGGATCTTCATGCATGTAGCCGATGGTGTAGATGTGCACCAGCAGGGACACGAAGGTCACGACGACCATCATCATCGCGGTCAGCTTGTCGACCATGAAGCCGACGTGGGCCTCGTAGCCGCCGACCTGGAAGAAGGTGTACAGGTTCTCGTTGAACGGCGCGGCGCCCTGCCCTGCCAGCTGCCACAAGGTGTAGATCGACAGCGCGCAGCTGACCGCCACGCCAAGGATGGTGACGGTGTGCGCGCCGGCGCGACCGATGCGGCGACCGAACAGGCCGGCCAGGATCGCACCGAACAGCGGCGCAAGAACGACCGCGACCAGGACGGACTTGGAAAGTGCAAGCTCTGCAGCAGAATGTTCCATGCCGATGCCCGTCAGCCCTTGAGTGTGTCGATTTCGGCGACGTTGATCGTGCGCCGGTTGCGGAACAGCGTGACCAGGATCGCCAGGCCGATGGCGGCCTCGGCCGCGGCCACGGTGAGGATGAAGAACACGAAGATCTGCCCGGCGGCGTCGCCGAGGTGGCGAGAGAAGGCGATGAAGTTGATGTTGACGCTGAGCAGCATCAGCTCGATCGACATCAGCAGGATGATCACGTTCTTCCGGTTGAGGAAGATGCCGGCGAGGCTGATGCAGAACAGCGCGGCGCCGAGCGCAAGGAAGTGCCCGAGGGCAAGCGGACCCATCACGACTTCACCTCCTCGGTGGCTTCACCGTTGCCGGCGCGGCTTTCAGGGGATTTCTCGGCAGGCATGCTGATCATGCGAATGCGGTCCTGCGCACGGACGCGCGACTGCTCGGCCGGGTTCTGGGTCTTCACGCCGCTGCGGCGACGCAGGGTCAGCATCACGGCGGCGATCACCGCGACCGTCAGGATGACCGCGGCGAACTCGAAGGGCAGGAGGAATTCGGTGAACAGCGAACGCGCGAGCCATTCTGTATTCGACAGACCGGCGGCGGCCGCCGGGTCTTCGCCGAAGGCATTCGCCAGTTCGGACTTGGCACCGATGAGGGTCAGCATTTCGACCAGCATCACGACCGCGACGACCAGGCCGACGGGCAGGTATCGGACGAAGCCTTCCCGTGTCGCGGTCGTGTCGATGTCGAGCATCATCACCACGAACAGGAACAGCACCATCACAGCGCCGACGTAGACGAGGATCAGTGCGACGCCGAGGAACTCGGCACCGGCGAGGATCCAGGTGCAGGCGACCGTGAAGAAGGTCAGGACCAGGCACAGCGCGGCATGCACCGGATTGCGGACGGTGATCACCGCGCCGGCGGAAACGACGGCGATGGCGGCGAAGACCAGGAAACTGAGAGTGGCGAATTCCACGGTGGTCCTCAACGGTAGGGGGCGTCTGCGGCCCGGCGTTCGGCGATTTCCTTCTCGAGGCGATCGCCGAGGGCCAGCAGCTTGGGCTTGGTCACGATGTTCTCGCCGCGCTGCTCGAAGTGGTACTCATGGATATGCGTCTCCACGATCGAGTCGACCGGGCAGGATTCCTCGCAGAAGCCGCAGAAGATGCACTTGAACAGATCGATGTCGTAGCGCGTGGTGCGGCGCGTGCCGTCTTCGCGCTGCTCCGAATCGATGGTGATGGCCAGCGCAGGGCACACCGCCTCGCACAGCTTGCACGCGATGCAGCGCTCTTCCCCGTTGGGATAGCGACGCAGCGCATGCAGGCCGCGGAAACGCGGCGACTGCGGCGTCTTTTCCATCGGGTACATCAGCGTGTACTTCGGACGGAACAGATACTTGAAGGTCAGCGCCATGCCCTGGAACAGTTCCAGCAGCAGCAGGCTCTTCAGATAGGAGACGACTCGGGACATCACTGGCCTGCCTCGAAGACTTTGTAGAACACCAGCAGCGAAGTGACGGCGATCCAGCCAATGGTCAGCGGAATGAACACCTTCCAGCCGAGACGCATGATCTGGTCATAGCGGTAGCGCGGGAACGAAGCACGGAACCAGATGAACAGGCTGGCGAAGACGAACACCTTCAGCAGCAGCCAGGGCCAGCCCCCCTTCCAGACCCAGTCGATCCACGGCGACACGTCGGCCGTGATCCAGCCCTGCAGCGGGCTCAGCCAGCCACCGAGGAAGAAGATCGCGGTCAGGAAGCTGACCAGGATCATGTTGGCGTATTCGGCCAGGAAGAACAGCGAGAACTGCGAGCCCGAGTACTCGACCATGTGGCCGGCCACGATCTCGGATTCGCCTTCGACCACGTCGAACGGCGCGCGGTTGGTCTCGGCCACGCCGGAAATGAAGTAGACGCCGAACAGCGGCAGCAACGGCAGCCAGAACCATTCGAAGAAGCCGTTGTTGCCGGACTGCGCGACCACGATGTCGGTGAGGTTCAGGCTTCCAGCGGCCATCAGCACGCCGACGAGCGCGAAGCCCATCGCGATTTCGTACGAGACGACCTGCGCGGCCGAACGCATCGCACCGAGGAAGGCGTACTTCGAATTGGAAGCCCAGCCAGCGAGGATGACGCCGTACACGCCCAGCGAGGTCATCGCCAGCAGGTACAGCAGGCCGGCGTTGGCGTTGGACAGCACCAGCTTGGCGTCGAACGGCACGACGGCCCATGCCGCGAAGGCCGGGACCAACGCGACCAGCGGCGCAAGGATGAACAGCGGCTTGTTGGCCTTTGCCGGCTGCAGCACTTCCTTGAACAGCAGCTTGAAGACGTCGGCGAACGCCTGGAGGATGCCCCAGCCGACGTACATCGGCCCGTGGCGCACGTGCATCCAGCCGATGAGCTTGCGTTCCCACACGACGTAGAACGCGACGCTGGTGATCACCGGCACGGCGATCGCGAGGATCTTCAACACGATCCACGCCAGCGCGCCGGCGGTGCCGTAGGCAAGCAGCCAGTCGCGGAAACCGTCGAGCAACATCTCCATCAGTTCACCCCCGTCACGCGGACGCGGCCGGCGCCGAGCGCGGCCGTCGCGCCGTAACCCGATTCGACCCAGGCGGCACCCGTCGCCACGCGCGCATCGATCGCGACCTGCAGGGTCGCTGTACCGAGGCCGTTGTCGACCTTGGCCATCGCACCATCAGCCAGCGAGGCCGCGGCGGCATCGGCCGGATTCAGCACGATGCGCGGACCCGCTTCGAGCGGATGCGACTGCAGCGCTGCCGCACGGCGCACCGTGGCGTCGACGCGATAGATCGCCTGCGACACGGCAAGCTCGAGGCCTTCGCCCGCCGACTTCTGCGCAGCGGACGCAGCCACCTTCACCTCACGCGGCGCGAGATCGGCCGCGGCGAGATCGACGAAGTCGAATTCGCGTGCGCACAGTTCGCCGCCCAGCGCGCGAAGCACGCGCCAGCCCGGACGTGCATCGCCGGGCAACTTGCCGCCGGACACCGCACGCTGCGTGCGGCCTTCGAGGTTGGTCAGCGTGGCGTCGATTTCCGGCAGCGCGCCGACCGGCAGGATCACATCGGCGACAGCGCGGGTCGAGCGGCAGGCGTAGTGACTGAGGGCCACGACCTTCGCGCCGCCCAGCGCCTTGAGCGCGCGCGACTGGTCGGCGAAATCGAGGCCGGGCTCGATGCCGTAGATCAGATAGGCACTGCGGGCGTCGGCGAGCATCGCCTGCGCATCGCGCGAGGTCGGCAGCACACCGGCACGCGACAGGCCGAGCGCGTTCGCACCCTGCGGGATGCGGCACAGCGCGGCATTGTTCGCTGCTGCGAAATCGACGGCGGCCTTGCGGATGGCGCTGGCATGGGAGGACAGCTCAGCAACGGCGCCGATGACGACGACCGCGCGCGTCGCGCCTTCGAGCTTGAGGCCGGACAGGGCCGAAGCCAGCTGCGACGGCGGCACGATCGACTTCGAGGTCGCCTTGAACGTGAAATCGAAATCGACCGGGTTGACCACGTGGATCTTCGCGCCGCGCTTCGCCGCCTTGTGCAGGCGCTGGTGCAGCAGCGGCACTTCATGGCGCAGGTTCGAACCAACCAGGACGATGGCGTCGGCGGCTTCAATGTCGGCGACGGGCATCGCGAAGGCTTCGGCCACGGCACCATCCGACAGGTCGTGCTGCGCAATGCGGTGGTCGAGGTTGCCGGTGCCGAGTGCATCGGCGAGGCGCGCAAGCAGCGCGCCTTCCTCGTTCGAGGTCGACGGATGTACGAGGACACCGAGCTCGTCGCCACGCGCGGCGCGCAGGATATCGGCGGCCTTCGCGATCGCCTCGTCCCACGAGGCTTCGCGGAAGGCCGACACATCGTCGCCCTCGCCCACGCGGATCATCGGCTTGCTTGCGCGATCGGCCGCGTACAGGCCCTGGTGCGAGTAGCGGTCGCGGTCCGACAGCCAGCATTCGTTGACGGCTTCGTTGTCGCGCGGGACGGTGCGCAGCACTTCGCCGCGACGCACGTGCAGGAACAGATTGCTGCCAAGCGCGTCATGCCAGCCGAGCGATTCTCGCGCGGTCAGTTCCCACGGGCGCGCCTTGAAGCGGAACACCTTGTTGGTCAGCGCGCCGACCGGGCAGACGTCGATGACATTGCCGGACAACTCTGTCGTCAGCGGCTTGCCGTCGTAGGTACCGATCTGCAGGTTCTCGCCGCGCTGCATGCCGCCGAGTTCATAGGTGCCGGCGACGTCCGCGGTGAAGCGCACGCAGCGCGTGCACTGGATGCAGCGGGTCATCTCGGTGGCGACCAGCGGACCCATGTCCTCGTCGGCCACGACGCGCTTGCGCTCGGCGAAGCGGCTGACCGATCGGCCATAGCCCATCGACAGGTCCTGCAGTTCGCACTCGCCGCCCTGGTCGCAGATCGGGCAATCCAGCGGGTGGTTGACCAGCAGGAATTCCATCACGTTGCGCTGGGCCTTCAACGCCTTTTCGTTGCGCGTGAACACCTTCATGCCGTCGGCGACGGGCGTCGCGCAGGCCGGCTGCGGCTTCGGGAACGGGCGACCGCCCATTTCCGCGTCGACCAGGCACATGCGGCAGTTCGCAGCGATCGGCAGCTTCTCGTGGTAGCAGAAGCGCGGGATCGGCACGCCGGCCTTGTCGGCGGCATGGATGATCATCGAGCCCTTCGGCGCGAACACCGACTGGCCGTCGATCTCGATGGCGACGTGGCCCTCGGGGACGACCGGCACGGCGGGCGCTGTGGGCGTGCTTTCAGTTGGGGCACTCATGCGGCCACCTTCTCGACGACGGTGCCGGCGCGCTGGTCATCGACCAGGAAACGCTTGTTCACGATCGCGTACTCGAATTCGTTCCAGAAATGACGCAGGAAGCCCTGCACCGGCCATGCGGCGGCTTCGCCGAACGCGCAGATGGTGTGGCCCTCGATCTGGCCAGCGGCCGCCTTCAGCATGTGCAGATCATCCATCGTCGCAGTCTTGTCGACGATGCGGGTCAGCATGCGGTACATCCAGCCGGTGCCTTCGCGGCACGGCGTGCACTGGCCGCAGCTTTCCTTGAAATAGAAACGCGCGATGCGCTGGCAGGCACGGACCATGCAGGTGGTCTCGTCCATCACGATGACCGCGCCCGAACCGAGGCCGGAACCGGCCTTCTGGATCGAGTCGTAATCCATCGTGCAGGCCATCATCGTTTCGGCCGGCAGCACCGGCATCGACGAACCGCCCGGGATCACGGCCTTGAGCTTATGGCCGTTGCGCACGCCGCCAGCCATCTCCAGCAGGTCGGCGAACGACGTGCCGAGTCGGATCTCGAAATTGCCCGGATTGTTGACGTGACCGGAGACCGAGAAGATCTTCGGGCCGCCATTGTTCGGCTTGCCGAGGTTGAGGAACCATTCCGCGCCATTGCGGATGATCGCCGGCACCGACGCATAGGTCTCGGTGTTGTTGATCGTGGTCGGCTTGCCGTACAGGCCGAAGTTCGCCGGGAACGGCGGCTTGAAGCGCGGCTGGCCCTTCTTGCCTTCCAGCGATTCCATCAGCGCGGTTTCCTCGCCGCAGATGTAGGCACCGGCGCCGAGCGCATTGTGGATGTCGATGTCGATGCCGCTGCCGAGCACGTTCTTGCCCAGCCAGCCGTGCTTGTAGGCTTCGGCGGTGGCTTCTTCCAGATGCTCGAACGGCTCGTGATGGAACTCGCCGCGCAGGTAGTTGTACGCGACGGTCGACCCGGTGGCGTAGCAGGCGATGGCCATGCCTTCGATCACCGCATGCGGATTGAAGCGCAGGATGTCACGGTCCTTGCAGGTACCCGGCTCGGATTCGTCCGAGTTGCAGAGGATGTACTTCTGCATGCCGGTGCCCTTGGGCATGAAGCTCCACTTCAGGCCGGTCGGGAAACCCGCGCCGCCACGGCCGCGCAGGCCGGAGCCTTTCACCATCTCGACGACCTGCTCCGGCGGGATCTTCTCTTCGATGATCTTGCGCAGCGCGCTGTAGCCGCCTGTCTTCAGGTAGTTCTCGTACGACCACGGCTTGTCGAAATGCAGCGTGGTATAGACGACCTGGTGCTCCTTCGGCGCGGGGCCGACGGGACCGGTGGCGTGATGCGAGTCGTGGTGTGCCATCTCGTCGCCCTGCCTCACTTCAGACCGTCAAGCAGCTCGTCGACCTTTTCGGGCGTGAGCTTCTCGTGGTAATGACCATTGATGACCATCATCGGCGCGCCGCAGCACGCAGCCAAGCATTCTTCCTCGCGCTTGAGGAAGATGCGTCCGTCAGACGTGGATTCACCGAGCTTGCAACCGAGCTTCTTCTCGGCATGCGCGACCAGATCCTCGGCACCGTTGAGCCAGCAGCTGATGTTGGTGCAGAACGCGACATTGTTGCGGCCCACCTTCTCGGTCTCGAACATCGAGTAGAAGGTCGCGACCTCGTAGGCCCACACCGGCGGCAGGTCGAGATACTTCGCGACCGCAGCGATCAGTTCGTCGCTCAGCCAGCCGTCGTTCTGTTCCTGCGCCGCGTGCAGACCCTGCAGCACCGCCGAACGCTTGCGGTCCACCGGGAACTTGGCCAGCCAATGATCGATATGTGCCCGCGTCTTGTCGCTCAACGCGACCATCGGGTCGACGTTGCGGCAGGCTTCGAAATTACCAGTCGCTTTCATTCTTGTTGTGCCCTCAGCGATCGATTTCGCCGAACACGATGTCGTAGGTGCCGATCATCGCGACCACGTCGGCCAGCATGTGGCCCTTCACGATCTCGTCCATCGACGACAGGTGCGCGAAGCCCGGCGCGCGCATGTGCAGGCGGAACGGCTTGTTGGCGCCGTCGGAGACCAGGTAGCAGCCGAATTCGCCCTTCGGCGCTTCGACAGCGCAATAGGTCTCGCCGGCCGGCACGCAGTAGCCTTCGCTGAACAGCTTGAAGTGGTGGATGAGCGCTTCCATGTCGTCCTTCATGGATTCGCGCTTCGGCGGTGCGACCTTGTAGTTGTCGACGATCACCGGACCGGGATTCGCCTTCAGCCACTTCACGCACTGCTGGATGATGCGGTTGGACTGGCGCATCTCGGCGATGCGGACCAGGTAGCGATCGTAGCAGTCGCCGTTCACGCCCACCGGGATGTCGAAATCGACCTCGGCGTACTTCGCGTAGGGCTGCTTCTTGCGCAGGTCCCAGGCGATGCCCGAACCGCGGATCATCGGACCGGTCATGCCCCAGGCCAGCGCCTGTTCCGGCGGAATCACGCCGATGCCGACCGTACGCTGCTTCCAGATGCGATTGTCGGTGAGCAGGGTTTCGTACTCGTCGACGCGATGCGGGAAGTCGTTCGTGAACGCCTCCAGGTAATCGAGCATCGAGCCTTCGCGCCACTCGTTGAAACGCTTGAGCTTGCCGCCCTTGCGCCACGGCGACTCACGGTACTGCGGCATCTTCCCGGGCAGGTCGCGATAGACACCGCCCGGACGATAGTAGGCCGCGTGCATGCGCGCGCCGGACACCGCCTCGTACACGTCCATCAGCTCTTCGCGCTCGCGGAACGCGTAGAGGAACACTGCCATCGCGCCAAGGTCGAGCGCGTTGGAACCGACCCACATGAGGTGGTTCAGGATGCGGGTGATCTCGTCGAACATCGTGCGGATGTACTGCGCGCGCTCCGGCGCCTCGATGCCCATCAGGGTCTCGATCGCGCGCACGTAGGCGTGCTCGTTGCACATCATCGACACGTAGTCGAGGCGGTCCATGTAGCCGATCGACTGGTTGAACGGCTTGGATTCGGCCAGTTTCTCGGTGCCGCGGTGCAGCAGGCCGACGTGCGGATCGGCACGCTGGACGGTTTCGCCGTCCATCTCCAGGATCAGGCGCAGCACGCCGTGGGCCGCGGGATGCTGCGGACCGAAGTTCAGCGTGTAGTTGCGGATTTCCTGCTTGCTTTCGGCGGGATTGCTGGCGAAGGCTTCGCTGGCTGGTTGCACGGTACTCATCTTCAGTTCCCCGCCTTCCTGGCCATCTGTTCGCCGGTGGCGGTGGCGTAGCGCGCATCGTCACGGATCACGCGCGGCACGCCGACGCGGGGCTCGACCGAGGTCACGGGCTCGTAGACGACGCGCTTCTTCTCTTCGTCGTAACGGACTTCCACGTTGCCGATCAACGGGAAGTCCTTGCGGAACGGATGACCGACGAAACCGTAGTCGGTCAGGATGCGGCGCAGGTCGGGATGACCTTCGAACAGGATGCCGAACAGGTCGAACGCTTCGCGCTCGAACCAGTTCGCCACCGGCCAGATATCCGTGAGCGAGGCCACGACCGGCAGGCTGTCGTCCTGCGCGAACGCCTTCACGCGCAGGCGACGGTTCTGCTGCACCGACAACAACTGCGCGACGGCGGCGAATCGACGCTGCGCGACCGGCGCGATGGCCTGGCCTTCGAACGTGTCGGACTCGCGCGTGGTGGTCTCACCATACTTGAAGCGACCGACGTTGCGCCCCTCGACGCCGCGGCTGAAACCTTCGGACGACACATCCGTGTCCCATTCGTCGCTGCCATAGCCGAGGTAATCGACGCCGCACAGATCGACCAGCGACTCAAACGCGAACTCGTCGCGGATCGCGAGGCAGCCGGCGTGCCAGTCGCCATTCGGGAATTCGATGCCGACTTCGCCGCGCGGCTCGCAGACCGTCACGATGGCGGACGGAAAGCGTGCGCGCAGGCGATCAGCGAAGGCGTGTGCCGTCTCGTTCATGTCAGAACACACCCTGCGGATTGTCGCCGAAGTTGGTGCCGCGGCGGATCTTCTTCTGCAATTGCAGGATGCCGTAAACCAGTGCTTCGGCGGTCGGCGGGCAGCCCGGGACGTAGACGTCGACCGGGACGATGCGATCGCAGCCACGCACCACGGAATAGGAGTAGTGATAGTAACCACCGCCATTGGCGCAACTGCCCATCGAGATCACCCACTTGGGGTTGGGCATCTGGTCGTAGACCTTGCGCAGCGCCGGAGCCATCTTGTTGACCAGGGTCCCGGCCACGATCATCACGTCGGACTGGCGTGGCGACGGACGGAACACGACGCCGTAGCGGTCGAGGTCCAGTCGCGCGGCACCGGCATGCATCATCTCGACCGCACAGCAGGCCAAACCGAAGGTCATCGGCCACATGGAGCCGGTACGCGCCCAGTTCCACAGGACGTCCATGCTGGTGGTGACGAAGCCGTTCTCCAGCAACGGATTGCCTTCGGTGGACAGCAGGCTTTCCGGGCGCAGGATGTCGTCTACACGACCTTCTGGGATCGGGTTGCTCGCGAAATCCGCGACCTTCTGGATGGTATTGGTGACGCCCATATCGAACAGGACTCCGGTGGATGCGACAGTGCTTGGCGACGGAGAACCGTCACTCCCACTCCAAGGCGCCGCGTTTCCAGACGTAGATGAACCCCAGGAAGAGCATGCCGACGAAGAGCCCCATGGTCACGAGGGCGCGCGGACCGATCTCGGTGAAGACGAGGGTCCAGGGCACGATGAAGATGATTTCCAGGTCGAAGATGATGAACTGGATTGCGATCAGGTAGTAGCGCACGTCGAAACGCATGCGCGCGTCTTCGAAGGCGTTGAAACCGCATTCGTAGGGCGACAGCTTTTCGGGATCGAATCGCTTGGGGCCAAGGACATTGCCGATGGCGATGAGAGCGATGCCTATGCCGGCGGCAACGATCAGAAACAGCAGGGTCGGCAGGTATTCGGCCAGCACTCGTGTGTTCTCTCGGCGTTGTGGTGTGTCGTCGGTTCCGTGTCGCCGGATCGCGTCGCCGCGACCCGCCCGGAACCCGCCACGAGTGCGCCGCTCCGGGCTGCCAGCCCTTCGCCGAACCGCGCGTGGCGCGGGTTCACGCGGAGAACGTGGATGAATGCCATCGCTGGCACCCCGCCTCCCTGCCCCAGCACCCATGCGTCCATGCATGAGTCAGATGTTTGGTGCCCAAAGGGGGACTCGAACCCCCACGACCTAAGTCGCTACCACCTCAAGGTAGTGCGTCTACCAATTCCGCCATCTGGGCATTTTTTTGCAGCTTCGCGGACCGCGTTTGCGAAGCCCGCGTATTGTACGGGATGTGACGCGAAAGTCGCACTCCCGGATGCGATTCGAAGCGAAAATTTTCGCTTCGGTCGCATTTTCCCGCTTTCGCGGGATCAGCCCCCGAGATCAGCCCCCTTGCTTGGCGGGCTCGGTCGGCGCGGGCGCCTGCTGCTGCACCGGCGCGGCCGGAACGGGCGCCGCGGGAACCGGCACTGCCGGCGCCGGCGAGGTCGGTGCCGGGGCCGTCGCCGAAGGCGCAACCGGCACAGCCGAAGGCACGACCGGCTTCGAGGACTCGGCCTTCGGCACAGCGACCTGCGACATCACGCCGAGATCCTGCTCGACCGCAGCCTTCGGCTTGGCGCTGTGGGTGGCGTACCACGCCATGAACAGGGTGATGCCGAAGAAGGCGATGGCCAGCCACTTCGTGGCCTTGGTCAGGAAGTTCGAAGCGCCGCGGGCGCCGAACACGGTGGCAGATGCGCCGCCGCCGAAACCCGAGCCCGCCTGCGCGCCAGCGCCACGCTGCATCAGGATCAGCGCGATCATGGCGATCGCGACCAGCACAAAGACCACGTTGAGAAGCAGCATCATGGTGGTTTACCCGCGGAAATCCGCTCGAAGATCACTCGTGGAACAGGCGATGGGGACGCCGGAGGCGCAGCGGGTCAGCCCCGAGCGGCCGCGACGATGGCCAGGAAATCGGAGGCCACCAGTGAGGCGCCGCCGATCAGACCACCATCGACATCGGGCTGGGCGAAGAGTTCCGCCGCGTTGTCCGGCTTGCAGCTGCCCCCGTACAGGATGGACAGCGAGCCGGCGATTGTAGCATCGCGGGCGGCGACTTCGCCACGAATGAAGGCGTGCACGGCCTGGGCCTGGTCCGGCGTGGCGGTACGGCCGGTGCCGATGGCCCAGACCGGCTCGTAGGCGATGACGGCGCCGGCGAAGGCCTGCGCACCGCAATGGTCGAAGATCGCGGCCAGTTGGGTTTCGATCCGGTATTCGGTCTGGCCCGCCTCGCGCTCGTGCAGGGACTCGCCCACGCACAGGATCGGCACCAGACCGGCGTGCTTGGCGGCGAGGAACTTCCGCGCGATCAGCGCATCGCTCTCGCCGTGGTACTGGCGGCGCTCCGAGTGGCCGACCAGGCCATAGCGGGCCCCGATGTCGACCAGCATCGCGGCCGAGACCTCGCCCGTGAAGGCCCCCTTCTCGTTGGCGCTGACATCCTGGGCGCCGAACTGGATCGGATGGGTCGCGGGCAGGTTGCGGAATCGCTCGATCAACTCGCCCAGGTAAGGCAGCGGCGGCAGGATGGCGGTGTCGATGCCATGGGCCGGGAGGCCGGCAACGATACCTTCGACCAGTTCGCGCGCGAAGGTGCGGCTGCCGTGCAGTTTCCAGTTACCGGCGACGAGTTTGCGGCGCATGACCAACTCCAGAACAGAATCCAGACAGGATAGCCGATGACGGCCCCCGCCCGAACCGCCGGGTATGCTGGGCGCCGGTCATGGGACGGAGTGCGGGCGGATGCAGGAATCGGGACGACAGGGCGGCAGCGCGAACGGGGTCGGCAAGCGCGGATACGCGCTGGTGACGGGGGCCTCGAGCGGTATCGGCGCAGCGATCGCTCGCGAATACGCTCTTCGGGGCGTGCCGCTGATCCTCACCGCTCGACGCGTGGACAGACTCGAATCGCTTGCAGCGGAGTTGCGCCCGCGCGTCGATGTGCTGACATTGGCGGCCGACCTGGCGGACCCAGCGACACCAGCCGCGCTGCAAGCCGAGATCGCTGCGCGGGGGCTGCAGGTAGCGCATCTGGTCAACAACGCCGGTTACGGCGTGCCGGGACGCTACCTGTCGTCGGACTGGAAGACCCATGCCGACTCGCTGCAGGTGATGCTCAACGGCGTGTGCGAACTCACCTACCGCTTTCTGCCCGCGATGGAAGCGTCCGGACACGGACGCATCATCAACGTCGCATCGCTGGCAGGACTGGTCCCCGCATCGGCGGGCCATACCCTGTACGGCGCGACCAAGGCCTTCCTGATCCGCTTCTCGGAATGCCTGGCGATGGAGACGGAAGCCAAGGGGGTGAACGTCTGCGCGCTCTGCCCGGGCTTCACGTACACGGAATTCCACGATGTGAACGGCATGCGGGACCGCGTGTCGAAGCTGCCGAAATGGATCTGGCTGGATGCCGATGCCGTCGCACGCCTGGGACTGGATGCCGTCGAGCGTGGCCAACGGCGGTGCGTCACCGGCGGCGCCAACAGGCTGATCGCCGCCATTTCGAAGTACCTGCCGGATCGCGTGGCGCATGCGCTGGTAGCCGGTCGCAGCAAGGAATTCCGGGACGCGGATTGACCGCGCGGGCGCTGGTTCAGGATCTGGCGGCCGGCATGAACACGGAGAGTCCCCACCCGACCAGAACGCCGACCAGTGCTGCCGCGGCGCCGATGACCGCCGCGATGACCAATTCGAAGGGCCAGAGCGAGTGTGAGGTCGGGTCGCGCACCAGGTCCCAGACCAGCTTGCACAGCACGGCCAGCGGCACTCCGGCGCCTGCGGCAAGAGCCGAAGGCAACAGGCTCATCCCCAGTCGCCAGCGCGCGAACATTGCAGCGAAGGCCACGCCCCACAGTCCGACGCCATAGAGCGCATCCGGAAGCTCTTCCCCCGCATCCAGACGCATGGAATAGGGCAGCAGGACCACGATCGCGCAGACGATCAAGATCGGCAAGACAAGGGAACGCCCCGGAGCCGTATCGCGGCTCCGATAGAGGGGCTTTCGCATGGAGGCAATCCAGGGGGAGCCTCCACTGTGGCACGTACCACGTCCCGGTGCTGCACGGATGCCGCGCGGCCGACGAATGGTCGTCTCCGGCCGCCGGCCGCTGCGGTGGGCCTCCCCCATCCGCGGCGTGGCGTCAAAAACCGCAGTTCCGGGCGGCGCCGGACTTACTTCAGCTTGATCTCGCGCAGGCGCTCTTCGAGATACCCCTGCGCCGTGATCGATTCCGGATATCGACTCGGGTTGTCGGCGCTGATGCAGTTCGGCAGCACGTCGATCACGAAGTCCGGGTTCGGGTGCAGGAAGAACGGCGTCGAATAACGCGGCTTGCGCGCCTGTTCGCCCGGCGGATTGACGACGCGGTGCGTGGTCGACGGATACACGTGGTTGGTCAGGCGCTGCAGCATGTCGCCGATGTTGACCACGATGGTGTCGGCATCGGCGGTGAACGGCACCCACTCGCCCTTGCGCGACTTCACTTCCAGACCGGCGGCGCTGGCACCGACCAGCAGCGTGATGAGATTGATGTCTTCGTGCGCACCGGCGCGGACGTTCGGGATGTCGTCGGCGGTGATCGGCGGGTAGTGGATCGGACGCAGGATCGAGTTGCCGTTGTCGGTCTTGTCGGCGAAATAGTTCTCCGGCAGGCCGATATGCAGCGCCAGCGCAGACAGCACGCGCGAGCCGAGGTCGTCGAGGGCGCCGTACAGCGCGAGGGCGCGCTCGCGGAATCCGGGCACTTCGGCGGGCCACACGTTTTCGGGCATCACGTCGGCGTACTTCTCGTCACGCCCTTCGCGACCCACGTGCCAGAACTCCTTGAGGTCGAAATGCTTGGAGTCCTTGGCGGTCTCCACACCGAACGGGGTGTAGCCGCGCGCGCCGCCACTGCCCGGCACGTGGTAGCGCTTCTTGACCTCTTCGGGCTGGGCGAAGAAGGCGACGAACGCATCGTAAGCACCGTCGATCAGGTCCTGCGGGATCCCGTGGTTCCGGATGCCGGCGAAACCCCATTCGCGGTAGGCCGCGCCGAGTTCGGCGACGAAGGCGTCACGGTCGCTGCTGTTCGACGGCTCGGTGAAACGGCGGATGTCGAGGGTCGGGATATAGGGCTGGTCGCTCATGTCGTCCTGGTCTTGGGCTGTGTCGTATTCGATCTGGCCGGAAAGAGTACATCCGGCGCGGTATGGCGTCGCCCGGACAGTCTGATCCGGACGACGGATGGCGCGCCTTGCGCCGGGTCAAAGCGCGTGGTCAACGCGCCTGATCAAACGGCCGCGCGGACGGCGTCAGCGAGCCGGTCGAGGGTGGATTGCATCAGGCCCGCCTCGTCGGCTTCGACGGTGACCCGCACCACCGGCTCGGTGCCGGACGGGCGGAGGAAGGCACGCCCCCTGCCCTGCACGGCGGCCTGGGCATCTGCCAATGCGGCCTTGACGCTGTCGGCCTCGGCCGGACGGCTGCCGGCGGCGACCTTCACGTTGACGGTCTTCTGCGGCACCTTCGAGAAACCGACCAGCGCGTGCTGCAGGCTGACGCCACGACGGCGCAGCACCTCCAGCACCTGCAACGCGCTGATGATGCCGTCGCCGGAGCTGACCCGGTCCAGGCACAGCAGGTGCCCGGAAGTCTCGCCGCCGAGGATGCCGTCGTGCTCAAGCAAACCCTGGTGGACGTAGCGGTCGCCGACCTTGGTGCGCAGGAAACGTATGTCGCGCTCGCCGAGCGCCTTTTCCAGGCCGAAGTTGGTCATCAGCGTGCCCACCACCGGGCCGCGCAGGCGGCCGTTGGCCTGCCAGTCGGCGGCGAGGACGTACAGCAGGTCGTCGCCGTCGCGGACCGTGCCGTCGCTGTCGACGAACATCACCCGGTCGCCGTCGCCGTCGAAGGCGATGCCGAGATCGGCGCCGGTCTCGCGCACGCGAGCGACCAGGGCTTCGGGGTGCGTCGAGCCGACGTCGTCGTTGATGTTCACCCCGTTGGGGTCGACGCCGATGGTCTCGACCCGCGCACCGAGTTCGCGCAGCACCAGCGGGCCGACCTGGTACGTCGCGCCGTGGGCGCAGTCGACCACGATGCGCATGCCGCCGAGATCGAAGCGACGCGGCACCGAGCCCTTGCAGGCTTCGACATAGCGGCCGATGGCGTCGCGTGTCCGCACCGCCTTGCCGAGCTGGTCGGAGGGAACGGTGCTGAACGGCTTGTCGAGCGCGGCCTCGATCGCCAGTTCGGTGGCGTCGTCCAGCTTCTCGCCTTCGGCCGAGAAGAACTTGATGCCGTTGTCGTAGTGCGGGTTGTGCGAGGCGCTGATGACGATGCCGCCGTCGGCACCGAGCGAACGCGTGAGGTGCGAGACCGCCGGCGTCGGCATCGGCCCCATCAGCTGCACGTCCACGCCCGCAGCGACCAGGCCGGCCTCCAGCGCGGCTTCGAACATGTAGTTCGAGATGCGCGTGTCCTTGCCGATCACCACCTGCGGCTTGCGCCACTGCCCGCCCGCCCGTGCGTCGGGACGCACGCCCGCCTCGCGCAGCGCATGGCCGTAAGCGTTGCCCAGGCGCAGGACGAAGTCCGCCGAGATCGGGCCCTCGCCCACGCGCCCGCGGATGCCGTCGGTGCCGAAGTATTTTCTTGCCATCGTGTTTCGAAACTCCTGGGGTTCGTGTGGTGGCGCGATGCCAACAGGGAGGGTCACGTCATCCAGAGCGTGAACGCGTTTTGGACTTGCCATTGGCCATCGACACGGATCAGGCGGAACAGGACCCCCACCGCAAACTCCGCATGCCGGCGATACACAGCGTAGAGCAGCGCCTGCCGGCCGTCCTGCGAGACAACCGGCCGGGTGACGTGAAGTATGCCTGGGCGATCGTCACCGGTCTTCGTCGGAGGATGCAGGCCCCGCTCCGTCTGAACCGAATCCGAAACCGGCAATGTCCGCGGTTCCAGATTCGCATCGATCAGCGCCAGCCTGAAATCCCTCGGAACGCCGGGCCTTGCATCGAAGTCCAGGTCGAATGACGTCGACACGATGATCTCGCTCGCACCACTGGTCATCCCTCCACAATCATCTGTCACGGTCGGACGCCTGCCGCCGGGGCAGAACCACAGAACGGCATGATCGACTTCCGGCGGTTCGCGCCCATCAACCAACTCCGCGACCAGATCGACCCGCACCGCATGGACGATCGCTCGCTGCTCGATTTCCGTCGCCGCGCGGGAAAGAAATGGAGGGCGTGGCTGCGTCGGCGATGGCGCCGCCAGCCAGAGCGACATTCCGAAGCCTGCCGCAGTCAGGACCGCGAGCAGGCCGCTCAGCCATGCGACCCGCCTCCACCGCATGGAGCTCTCAGCCTTCCGCGACAGCCTCGTCTTCCGGCTGCGGCAGCTTCATCATCAGCGCGACCAGGTGGGCGATGCGCTCGCGCATCTCGCGGCGGTCGCAGATCTGGTCGATGGCGCCGTGCTCCAGCAGGAACTCGGAGCGCTGGAAGCCTTCGGGCAGGGTCTCGCGGACGGTCTGTTCGATCACGCGCGGGCCGGCGAAGCCGATCAGGGCGCCAGGCTCGGCCATGTTGATGTCGCCGAGCATGGCGAACGAGGCCGACACGCCACCCGTGGTGGGATGGGTCATCACCGAGATGTAGGGCAGACCCTTGGCGCGCAGGCGGCCGAGCGCGGCCGAGGTCTTGGCCATCTGCATCAGCGAGAACAGGCTCTCGTGCATGCGTGCGCCGCCGCTGGCGGCGAAGCAGACGAAGGGCGAGCCGATGTCGCAGGCGCGCTCGACACCGCGCGAGAAGCGTTCGCCGACCACCGAGCCCATCGAGCCGCCCATGAACGGGAAGTCGAAGGCAGCGGCGACGATCGGGCGCTTGCGCAGGCTGCCTTCCAGGGCAATCAGGGCGTCACGCTCGCCGGTGGCCTTCTGCGCAGCCTTGATGCGGTCGACGTACTTCTTCTGATCCTTGAATTTCAGGATGTCGGTGGGACCGAGTTCGGCGCCGATCTCGGTGCCGATGCCGTCATCGAGAAAGGCCTTCAGCCGGGCGCGGGCGCGGATCGGCATATGGAAGGCGCATTTCGGACAGACTTCGAGGTTTTCCTCCAGCTCCTGCCGGTACAGCACCGCTCCGCATCCGTCGCACTTCTCCCAGAGACCCTCGGGAACACTGCGTTTGCGGGCCGCACGCGTTTCGGTGCGGATCCGGGCGGGCATCAGTTTCTTCAACCAGGACATGCGTCTCGTGTGTCTCTTAGACGACCGGATCGGCCGAGCGTTGCAGTCTACCAAGACTGTGTTGCGCGATCCGTTCGCCTCCGCACGGTCCGGGAGGACCGAACCGCCGGTCTCAGCCGGCGTCCAGAGAGGCGCGCAGCGGCGCCAGGAAGGCACCGGCCCGGGCGACGGCATCGTCGATGCCGGTCGACTCGGCCAGCGCAGAGACCAGGGCGCTGCCGACCACCACGCCCTCGGCTGAGCGGGCCATCGCGGCCGCGCTCGCCGCGTCCTTGATGCCGAATCCTGCAACGACCGGCGCGCCGGCACGGGACCGGATCAGCGCCAGGCGGTCGCCGGCCTCGCCGGTGTCCAGGCGGTCGGCGCCGGTCACCCCCGCGTAGCTGACGTAATAGAGGTAACCCTGCGCGTCCCGGCAGAGCAGGTCGATGCGGGCGTCAGGCGTGGTCGGCGAGGCCAGCAGGATCAACGCCAGATCGTGCTCGCCCAGCGCCGTGCGCAGGTCGCCGGCCTCTTCCGGCGGCAAGTCGACCACCAGCAGGCCGTCCACGCCGGCGGCGGCGGCATCGGCCGCGAATCGGGCGTAGCCGCGGATCTCGACCGGGTTGAGGTAACCCATCAGCACGACCGGGGTATCGGCGTCGCCGCTGCGGAATTCGCGCACGGCCTCGAGCACGAAGCTCAGCCCCGCCCCACGCGCCAGCGCCCGCTCGGAGCTGCGCTGGATCGTCGGGCCGTCGGCCATCGGATCGGAGAACGGCACGCCCAACTCGATCACGTCCGCGCCGGCGGCAACCAGCGCGTGCATCACCGGCACGGTGGCTTCCTTCGAGGGGTCGCCGGCGGTGAGGAAGGGCACGAGGGCCTTGCGGCCGGAGGACTTGAGCGAAGCGAAGCGGGTGTCGATGCGGTTCATGGTCACGGCCCTTCCGTGGTGGCGGGCGTCGTCGGCGACACCTCGGTTTCCGCAGGCAAGGGTGTACTGCCGGTGGAGGACAGATAGGCGCGCACCTGGGGATCGTTGAGCAGCACCATCACGCCTTCGGCGATGCAGCCGTTGAGGTCCTGGAGCGGATTACCGCTGCCGTGAGGGACTTCCTTGTTGAAAACCGTGCCGTCACCGAGGCGCACTTCATAGCGGATGACGCTGTTCCAATAGAAGAATTTGTACTTGCTGAGCAGATGGACCACTTTCACTTCGATCCGCTTGGCCGGCCCATCGACGGGACGCCCGTTCTTGGCGACCTCGTCGCGGATCTGCTGCGCCATGACGGCGGTGATCGCGTTGTAGTTGGACTTCCACTTGACCCCGTACTTGTAGACGATGATTTCTTCGGTCGCGGGTTGAGCATTGACGACCTCGACCTGCCCGGCCAGATCGAACGCGGGAATCAAACCGTCCCGCAAAGGCCAGATGGACGGCTGATAGTCCATTGCGAACACCGGCGATGCGACAAGGAACGACAGTAAGACGAGCGAACGCAGCAGGGATCGGAGCATGGGAATTGTCTTGACGAGGTCGGTGAGGATCTGAAGGACGAGCCGCCATTGCGAGAGCGGCGGGAAGCGCAACGCAAGGATTTGGAGCCTCTGCGGTCGCGGCGTCTACCGCTTCCACAGAGCATCGAATTCAAAAGACGATCCCTTCGCGCGCCGCGATGGTATGCACGTCCTTGTCGCCGCGACCGGAGAGGTTGCACAGCACCAGGCCGTCCTTCGGAAGCCCGCGGGCGAGCTTCATCGCCTGGGCGATGGCGTGGCTGGATTCCAGCGCCGGCAGGATGCCCTCGGTCTTCGCGAGCAGATGGAAGGCTTCCATCGCCTCGTCGTCGGTAATGCCGACGTAATCGGCGCGGCCGCGATCCTTCAGGAAGGCATGCTCGGGACCGACGCCCGGGTAGTCGAGGCCGGCGGAAATCGAATGCGTCTCGATGATCTGGCCGTCGTCGTCGCACAGCACGTAGGTGCGATTGCCGTGCAGCACGCCGGGGCGCCCCGCCGACAGCGACGCGGCATGGTGGCCGGTGCCGACGCCCTCGCCCGCCGCTTCGGCGCCGACCAGGCGCACGTCGGCATCGTTGAGGAAGGCGTGGAAGATGCCGATTGCGTTGCTGCCACCACCGACGCAGGCGGTGATGACATCCGGCAGGCGGCCGTAGTCGGCGAGCATCTGCGCGCGCGCCTCGCGGCCGACCACGGCGTTGAAGTCGCGGACCATGCGCGGATACGGATCGGGACCGGCGACGGTGCCGATGATGTAGAAGGTGTCGTGCACGTTCGTCACCCAGTCGCGCATCGCTTCGTTCAGCGCGTCCTTGAGCGTGGCCGAACCGCTGGTCACCGGCACGACCTTCGCGCCGAGCAGCTTCATGCGATAGACATTGATCTTCTGGCGCTCGATGTCGGTGGCGCCCATATAGACCACGCATTCCAGGCCGAGGCGCGCGGCGACGGTGGCGCTGGCGACGCCGTGCTGGCCGGCGCCGGTCTCGGCGATGATGCGCGGCTTGCCCATGCGGGCGGCGAGCAGTGCCTGGCCGATGGTGTTGTTGATCTTGTGCGCGCCGGTGTGGTTCAGGTCCTCGCGCTTGAGCAGGATGCGCGCCCCACCGACGTGCCGGGTCAGACGCTCGGCGAAGTAGATCGGGCTGGGCCGGCCGACGTAATGCTTGAGGTCCTTGTCGAAGGCGGCGATGAACTCGGGGTCCACGCGCGCCTTGTCGTAGGCAGCCGTCAGCTCCTGCAGCGGGCCGATCAGGGTCTCGGCGACGAAACGACCACCGAAGCGGTCGAAATGGCCATCCGCGTCCGGGAAGGCGTTGAAGTCTGTCTTGGTATCGAGCATGGGAACGGTCGCCGGGAATGCCGATGCGCTGGCTGATACCCTACTTTAACGCAACGACGACAAGCGTATAAGCTATAAAATCAGTCGAACATGTCAGGAAAACTCACAGATCATGCTTCGCGACCTTCCGCCTCTTAACGCATTGCGGGCTTTCGAGACCGTGGCCCGGCTCGAAAGCGTGAGCCGCGCCGCCGAGGAGCTGCACGTCACCCACGGCGCGGTGAGCCGGCAGGTCCGGCAGTTGGAGGAGGCGCTGGGCGCCCCGGTCTTCGTCCGCGAGGGGCGCGGCCTGGCGCTGACGCCGCTGGGCCGCCGGCTGCATGCCGTCGCCAGCGAAGTTTTCGACCCGCTGCGCGCGGCCTGGACCGAATTGCGCCGAGGACCGCAATCCGCGCCGCTGGTCCTCGGCTGCCCGGGCAGCATCCTGGCGCGCTGGATGATTCCTCGGCTGGACCGGTTGGCGCGCGAGCGCCCTGAACTGCAGTTGCACCTGTCGGCGAATGAAACCCGCCCGGACGCGCAGCTCGCCGGTCTGGACGCCGCGCTGATGATCGCCACCCCGCCCTGGCCGTCCGACTGGCAGGTGCATGCCCTGGCCACCGAACGCATCGGCCCGGTGCTCAGCCCGCGCTGGCCGGATGCCGACGCCCTGATCGGCGCGCCACCACGGGCGTTGGCCGACCATGCCCTGCTGCAGACCGCCTCGCGGCCGCAGGCCTGGCGGGAATGGGCCATGCGCATCGACCTGGATCCGGACACGCTGCGCATGGGCACGCGTTTCGATCGCCTCTACTACCTGCTCGAGGCGGCGGCCGCCGGCCTAGGCATCGCGATCGCACCGGAGCCGCTGGTGGCCGACGACATCGCCAGCGGCCGTCTGATCGCGCCATGGGGATTCGTCGAGACCGATGCGCAATGGGTGCTGTGCGCGTCGAAGCGCAGCGCGAATCCGAGGATCGGGCAACTGGCGGACTGGTTGCGAGGGGCGCTGGCGTCGCGCTGAGCCATAACGGTCCGCCGTGATCGACTATGCGTCGTCTGCGGTCGCGCGTCGTACTTCCTCGACGAACCGCCGCATCTTCGCCGCATCCTTCTCGCCCGGTGCGGATTCAATCCCGCTGGACACGTCGACGCCCCAGCAGTGCGTGGCGCGGATGGCATCGAACACGTTGTCCGGATGCAGGCCGCCGGCGAGCAGCCAGGGACGCGGGCAGTCGCGGGGAATGCGCGACCAGTCGAAGGCGTGGCCGCTGCCGCCGGCCTGCCCGGCGGCGTGACTGTCGAAAAGAAAGCCGGTGGCTCGAGGAAAGCGCTCGGCGAGATCGTCGGCGCGCGCGGCTTCGCCGCCCATCGCGACGGCCTTGAGGTACGGCAATGCAAACGAAGCACAGAACGCGTCGTCCTCGTCGCCATGGAACTGCAGGATCGTCGGGCGCACGGTGTCGATTACCTCGTGCACCATCGCCGCATCGTTGTCCATGAACAGCGCGACGCTGGCGATGAAGGGTTCGAGCGCATCGCGCAACGGCGTGGCTTGCGCAGGCGTCACACGGCGCTTGCTGCGTTCGGCGAACACGAAGCCGATGGCATCGACGCCAAGCGCGCAGGCGATCGCAACGTCCTCGGCGCGGGTCAGTCCGCAGAACTTGATGCGGGTACGTCGCGGCAAACGGTCGATGTCAGGCATCGAACAGTACCTCGTCGGGCAAGGGCCACTCGCGCGGATAGCGCGGCCCCACGAATACCAGGCCCTGCGCCGGCGCGGTCGGCCCGGCCTGCGTGCGGTCGCGCCCGTCGAGCACTTCGGCGATCCACGCCTCGGGGCGCAAACCCGCGCCCACTTCGAGCAGAGAACCCACCATGTTGCGCACCTGGTGATGGAGGAACGCGTTCGCCTGCACGGTGAACGTCACGATGTCGCCGTCGCGCGACACGTCGAGGCGCTGAAGTTCGCGGCGCGCGTGTGCGGCCTGGCAGTGCACGGTGCGGAAGGCCTCGAAATCGCGCTCGCCGAGCAGTTGCTGCGCGGCGCGATGCATCGCTTCGGCATCGAGCGGCCGGCGCTCCCAGGCCAGCCACTGGCGACCCAGCGCCGGACGCACCTGGTGGTTGAGCAATCGGTAGCGATAGCGGCGCGCGCGCGCCGAAAAACGGGCGCTGAAGTCATCGGGCACCGACGCGCACCAGCGGATGCGCATGGAAGGCGGCAGGCGCGACGTGGTGCCGAGCACCCAGCCGCGCGGGTCTCGAACGACTTCGGTATCGAAGTGCACCACCTGGCATTCGGCATGCACGCCCGCATCGGTACGGCCGGCGCAGATGGTTTCGATCGGCGAGTCAGCGACGCTGGACAGCGCGGCTTCGAGCGTGGCCTGCAGGGTCAGTGGCGGCTCGCGACCGGGCACCGGGGTCTCGCCGTGCGCAGTCAGCCGTTGCCAGCCATGGAAATCGCTGCCGTCGTATTCGACGCCGAGGGCGTAGCGCATCGTGGCATCGCTGCGGCGAAGCCGTCAGCCCAGTTCCTGCAGCAGACGCTCGGCCTCGCGACGCAGGTCGACCGTGGCGCCGCGCGTCGCGACTTCCTGCAGCAGCTCGCGGGCGGCGTCGCGATCACCCATGTCGATGTAGGCCAGCGCGAGATCGAGGCGGCCCTGGCCCGGTGCGGGCATCGGCGGCGCGAGCCCGGACGGGTCGCTGCTCACCGGCAATTCGGCCTGCGCAGGCGGCTGTGCGGCGGCGGGCGTCGGCGGGGTGCGAGCTGCCGCGATCGACGGCGCTTCGCTGCCGCCTGCGTGCCAGGTGGGCTTGCCCAGCGCCGCAGGCGCAGGCACAGGCTTGGGTTTGGTCGCTTCAGGCTCCGCGGGCTTGGCCATGCGGCTCCATGCCGGCTCGGCCGGCAGCGGCTTCGCAGGTTCCTGGGCCTCCCCGGATTCCGCCTCAGCATCCGGCGACGTGTCGACAGCCTTCGGAATCGCCGCGGCCAGTCGCTCGGTCTCCCGGCGACGTGCGGGCGGCTCAGGCGCGGGCACCACGACCGGCACGCGCCGGCGCAAGAACCACCATGCGCCCAGCGCGATCAACACCAGTCCACCGCCGATGCCGGCCCACAGGCCGACGCCGCCGCCGGACGCCTCACCCTGCGCAGTGCCCATGCGTTGCTGCGCGGCGGCCAGCTCGCTGTCCTTCATCGCGATGAGTTCGTTCTGCTTCTTCTGCAGTTGCTCCAGCTCCGACACGCGGGCCTTGAGCTCCTGCACTTCGGCATCGCGCGCAGCCAGCGTCTCGCGGGTCTGCTGGAGTTCCTGTTGTCGCAACATGTCGCCCTCACCGCCGGCGCTGACGCCGGATCGCGATCCCGCCTTCTTCGCGTCGATCGCGGAAGGCGGCGTGATTTCAAGTCGTGCCCCGGCCGAGGCCCGGGCGCTGCGGACGCCCGATGCGGCCGGCGCGGCAGACGCATCGCCCGCAGGCGCACCCGCGACGGCCGGCGGCTGCGGCAAGGCGCGACCCGCGCCTCGCCACTGCGCGGTCTGTTCGCGGACGACCAGCGCGGCTTCTTCCGGCGAATAGCGCGCGATGTCGGCGTCGTCGGGAATGCGCAGCACCGCGCCGGCCTTCAACCGGTTCGCATTGCCGCCGATGAAGGCATCGGGGTTGGCGCGCAGCAGGGCGACGATGGTCTGGTCGAGCCCCTGCCCGCGTCCAAGCCCACCGGCGATGCCGGCCAGGGTTTCGCCACGGCGGACCGTGTGGGTCTGGCCATTGGCCGACGGCAGCGGAATGGGCGCCGCCGGCGCGATCGGGGCCGAGGTACTCACCTCGCCCTGCGGCTGCAGCGGGATCGCACTCGGTGTTTCCGCGAATCCGGGACGGGTCGGTTCGGGTGGCTTGGGTTCTTGTGGCTTCGGTTCCGCAGGCAACGGTTCCGGCGGCAGCGGCTCGGGGGCGCGCACGATCGCGCCACTGGTCGGCGTCTCGACGCCGCCGACTTCGGCAACCGCTTCCTCGATCGGGGGCTGCACCGGCGCGGCCGCCGTCTGCGGCGTGTCGACCAGCGCGGAATACTCGCGGACCAGGCGGCCCTGCCCCCAGTTCACTTCGAGCAGGAAGGTCAACAGCGACTGCTGCACCGGTGCGGCGCTGGTCACCCGGATGACCGGACGACCATCGGCACTCAGGGCCACCGCGAACTGCAGGTCGGACACGATGCCCGCCGGTGGCGCGAGGCCGATGCGGGCGAAGGTTTCCGGCGACGCCAGTCGGGCCTGGAGGGTTTCCAGCTCCGACGGATCAGTGGAGATGATCGGAATTTCGGCAAGCAGGGGCTGGTCGCGCTGCGAGATGACCTGGATCTGACCCAGTCCGAGCGCCCACGCCGACAGCGGCGACGCGAACATCGCCACTGCCAGTACAGCACTCAGTTTGATTCGCAAGTCTTTGATCACACTTGTCCCCCGCGACACAGCCGAGACTGTAGCCGGCCATCGAGGGCTCCGCAACGGCCAGCCACGCGAGCCCCGCTGCTCAGCCTTCGGCCGCGACCAGTTCCGCGACCTGCACCGCATTCAGCGCGGCGCCCTTGCGGATGTTGTCGGACACGATCCAGAGATTCACGCCACGCGGGTGCGAAATGTCGTCGCGGATGCGGCCGACGAACACCGGGTCGCGACCCGAGGCATGGGACACCGGGGTCGGGTAGCCGCCGGGCTTGCGCTCGTCGACCACGACCACGCCCGGCGCCTGCTCCAGAAGCGCGCGGACTTCATCGGCAGTGATCTTCTCGCGGGTCTCGACGTTCACGGCCTCGGAATGGCCATAGAACACCGGCACGCGAACCGCGGTCGGGTTCACCTGGATGCGGTCGTCGCCGAGGATCTTGCGCGTCTCCCAGACCAGCTTCATCTCTTCCTTGGTGAAGCCGTTGTCCAGGAAGTCGTCGATGTGCGGGATCAGGTTGAAGGCGATCTGCGCCTGGAAGCGCTCCGGCTCGATCTCCTGGAAGTTCAGCAGCGCGGCTGTCTGCTTGCCGAGTTCCTCGAGGCCCGAGCGACCGGCGCCGGACACGGACTGGTAGGTCGCGACGTTGATGCGCTCGATGCCGACCTTGCGGTGGATCGGACCCAGCGCCACCAGCATCTGCATGGTCGAGCAGTTCGGGTTCGCGATGATGCCGCGCGGACGCTGCTTCACCTGCTCGGGATTCACTTCGCTGACCACCAGCGGCACGTCGTCGTCGTAGCGGAAGGCCGAGGAATTGTCGATCACCACCGCGCCGGCGGCAGCGAACTTCGGGCCGTATTCCTTCGAGATCGAACCGCCTGCCGAGAACAGCGCGATGTCGACGCCGGCCGGGTCGAAGGTGGCGAGGTCGCGCACCATGATTTCGTCGTTGCCGAACTGGACGTAGCCACCGGCCGAGCGCTCGCTCGCCAGGGCGATGACTTCGCTCGCCGGGAACTTGCGCTCGGCGAGGATCGACAACATCGTCTCGCCGACAGCGCCCGTTGCGCCGACCACTGCCACCTTGAATTGCTTGCTCATGGAGAATCCTGATCTGGATAAGTGGGAGCGGCGCCAATCGCGACGGGGATCGTCGCGACCGATCGCGACTCGCGTCGCTCCCACAGGAAAAGAAAGGGTGTGTGCGTTGCGGTGCCGCTGCGGCGCGTCGCTGCCCGTGGGGGGCCAATCGGCGGCGCGCCGCTATCGTTTGGCGTCGGTTTTGATCGCGATGGTCGCCGGAATGCGAGGCGAGACCTCGCCCACGTCGCCGCACTGGGCGCGATGGCGCAGGGCCTGGTCCATCAGCACGAGGGCCATCATCGCTTCGCAGATCGGCGTGGCGCGGATGCCGACGCAGGGGTCGTGGCGGCCGGTGGTGGAAATGGTGGTCGCCTGCCCCGCCTTGTCCACCGTGCGGCGCGTGAGCCGGATGCTGGAGGTCGGCTTCACCGCGACGTTGACCACGATGTCCTGTCCGGTGGAAATGCCGCCGAGCACGCCGCCCGCGTTGTTCGTGAGGAAACCTTCCGGCGCCATTTCGTCGGAATGTTCCGTGCCCTTTTGCGTGACCGCGGCGAAGCCCGCGCCGATCTCGACGCCCTTCACCGCGTTGATGCTCATCATGTTGTAGGCGATGTCGGCGTCGAGCTTGTCGTAGACCGGCTCGCCCCAGCCGACCGGGACGCCGGTCGCCACCGTGCGGATCAGCGCGCCGACGGAGTCGCCCGATTTGCGCAGGCGGTCCATGAACGCTTCCAGTTCGGGCACCACATCGGGATCGGCGGAGAAGAACGGGTTCTCGCCGACCGCATCCCATGATTTGAACCCGAGCTTCACCGGCCCGAGCTGCGCCATGTGGCCGCGCACCACGATGCCGAATTTTTCCTGCAACCATTTTTTGGCGATCGCGCCCGCCGCCACCCGCACCGCGGTCTCGCGCGCCGACTGGCGCCCGCCGCCGCGGTAATCGCGAATGCCGTACTTCTGCCAGTAGGTGTAGTCGGCGTGTCCCGGCCGGAACATCTCGGCGATCTTGGAGTAATCCTTGCTGCGCGCGTCGACGTTGCGGATCAGCAGGCCGATCGGCGAGCCGGTCGTGCGGCCTTCGAACACGCCGGAGAGGATCTCCACCTTGTCCTCTTCCTT
>JAEUPQ010000025.1 GCA_016789405.1 Lysobacteraceae bacterium | reverse complement strand
GCATTTGCATGCTTTGAATTGACTTGGTTCTGTTCGAACGTCTGCAAAATGGACAACCATCCACTCGCCAGACGCCCGCACAAGTCACCTGCGCACACTGTCAAAGATCGTCGGAATCGGCCTCAGCGCCTCATCCCTTTCTACCTTCTCAACCCGCCGCAGAAGCGTCCGAGTGAGCCGCACATTATAGGGTCGTTTTCGTTGCCGTCAACACCCTTTTTCGTTTTTCTTTCCGGTCCGTCGTTGCCGCTGACTGCCCGGGAAGGTCGAACATTATGGCGGGCTTTCGAGGAAGTCGTCAACAACTTTCTTCCTGTTTCTTTCCGCCACCTCGTCGTTGCCGAAGCACCGTTGCGAGGGGGGCGAATTGTGCATGGCAGCAATGCGTTTGGGAAGGGGGTACGCGAAATCTTTTCCACTTGACGGCAATCCATCACTGCGGAATCGTCGACGTCCTTACTTCAGGAGGAACCGCAACCATGCGCGCCATGTGTGTCATCGCCCTGTTTTCCAGTCTTTTCCTGAGCGGCTGCAGCAACGCGGGAGAACACTGGGTCGAATTGAAGGGGCAACGATTCGCGGTCGAGATCGCGGACGACAACGAAGAGCGTGCGCGCGGACTGATGTTTCGCGACTCGATGGAAGAAGGTCGAGGCATGCTCTTCATCCACGACAGCGAGATGAATCTCGCCTACTGGATGAAGAACACCAGGATCCCGCTCGACATCCTCTATTTCGATTCGAACCGCAGGCTGGTTTCGCAGCAACGGGACGTACCGCCCTGCTCCCTGGGCAACGGCTGCCCGCCCTACCCGAGCTCCGCGCCCGCGCGCTACGTGCTGGAGCTGAATGCGGGGCAGGCCGCGGGCATGGGACTGAACAATGGCGAGGAGCTGAAATTCGGACCGGGGATCCCGCCTGCGCCCTGAACCCCTGTCACGGAAGCGTGCGCCGGGACTTGCCGGGCTGCCTCTGCGCCCACAGTCTGGGCCCATGACCGATGACAAGACCCTTCCCGCCTGGGCGACCCTTGCCGAGGCGGACGATGACCAGGTGCCCCTGCTGGGCTGCGCGCTGCTGATCGCGCGGGACGAATACCCGGATCTGGACATCGCCGCCTGCCTCGCCCAGGTCGAGGCGCACGCGGCATCCCTGCGGCCGCTGGTGGATGGCCTGGATGACGCCCCCTTGAAGATGCAGGCGATCAATCGCCGGCTGTTCGACGAGCTGGGGTATGCGGGCGACCACGACGAGTATTACGACCCGCGCAACAGCTATCTGAACATGGTGCTGCATCGCCGGCGGGGCAATCCGATCTCGCTGGCGGTGATCCAGATGGAGGTGGCGCGCCGGCTGGGCGTGCCACTGGACGGGGTGTCCTTCCCCGGGCACTTCCTGGTCAGGCTGCCGGTGGACGACGGCCTGCTGGTGATGGATCCCTTCAACCGAGGCCGCCCGTTGGGCACGGAAGAGCTGAGATTGCGGGCGAAACCGCATTTCGGCGCCGACGTCCCCGACGACGCCCTTTTCGACATCCTGACCCCGGCGCCGACGCGGGCGATCCTGTCCCGGATCCTGCGCAATCTGCATGCGCTCTATGTCGGCAGCGGCGACTGGGCGCGGGCGGTGCGCTGCATGGACCGCGTGCTCTGCCTGGCGCCGGACAATGCCGAATCGCTGCGGGACCGCGGCCTGGGCTATGCCGAGCTCGGGCACAGGGCCGGCGCGGCCCGCGACCTGGGCGACTATCTGCAGCACTGGCCCGACGCGGACGATGCCGAAACGATCCGTGGGCGCCTGCTCGACCTGTTCGGTGACGGGCGACAGCCCGGCCGCCTGCACTGAGGACCGACACGCCTGAAACGCGTCGGGCGCCCGAAGGCGCCCGACGTTGGAATGCAATGCAGCGGATGCGCCCGGATCAGACCGTCGTCATCTCGAAGTCGCTCTTGGTCACACCGCAATCCGGACAGGTCCAGGTGTCGGGGACGTCTTCCCAGCGGGTGCCCGGCGCGATGCCCTCTTCCGGCATGCCCTTGACCTCGTCATAGATGAACCCGCAGACGACGCACATCCAGGTGCGGTTGGCGACGGGGGCGGCGGCTTCAGTCATCGGAGGATCCCTGGGTCGAAAGGCCGGCATTGTCCCATCCCGGCCATGGGGCCGGAAGCACCCGTCAGTCGATCGCTTCGAAGTCGGCCTTGGTGGCACCGCATTCCGGGCAGGACCAGGTGTCGGGCAGGGATTCGAACGGTGTCCCGGGGGGAATACCGGCCTCCGGATCGCCCTCGGCCGGGTCATACACATGTTCGCAGACGTTGCAGCGGTACTTCCGGGCGCGATTGGCTGGGTCGTTCATCGGATAATGTCCTGTCCATGGGTGTGGACCGATTCTCACACCCTGCCCCTCCGTCGGAAAGCACCCGCATGCCAGCCAGCGCCAACGACACCCCCGCCTGGGGCCGCGGCCTCTATCTGATCACTCCCGACGACGACGACACCCCACGCCTGCTGGCGCGGGTGTCCGCCGTGCTGCCGGGGGCGTCCCTGCTGCAATACCGGAACAAGTCGGCCGATGCAGCACTGCGTCGCGCGCAGGCGGACGCACTGGCGCACCTGTGCCGCACGCACGGCGTTCCCCTTGTGATCAACGACGACGCGGCACTCGCGCATGCCATCGGTGCGGGCGGCGTGCATCTCGGCGAACACGACGGCGAGCTGGCGGCGGCCCGCGCACTGCTGGGCGACGACGCCATCATCGGCGTGTCCTGCTACGACGACCTGTCGCGCGCGGACGCCGCAGTGCGAGCCGGTGCCGACTACATCGCCTTCGGTGCCTTCTTCCCGTCGACGACCAAGCCGGGCGCACGTCGCGCATCGCCGGAATTGCTGCGCCAGAGTGCGCACTTGGGCGTGCCGCGGGTGGCGATCGGCGGCATCACGCCGGACAATGCACGCACGCTGGTCGAGGCCGGCGCCGATCTGCTGGCCGTGATCGGCAGCGTCTTCGACGCACCGGATCCCGCCGCTGCGGCCCGCGCCTTCCATGCTTCCTTCGATCGCGGCTGACGCCGCACCCACGACCCACACGAGATGTCGATGAAAACCGAGCGTTCCCACGAGTTGTTCACCCGCGCCCAGGACCTGATGCCCGGCGGCGTCAATTCGCCGGTACGCGCCTTCAAGTCGGTGGGCGGCGAGCCGTTCTTCGTGGAGCGCGCGGACGGGGCCTACCTTTACGACGCCGATGGCAACCGCTACATCGATTACGTGGGCTCGTGGGGCCCGATGATCGTCGGCCACAACCATCCGAAGGTGCTGGACGCGGTCATTTCGACCGCACGCAACGGCCTGAGCTTCGGCACGCCGAACCCGCTGGAAGTCACGATGGCCGAGACCATCACCCGGCTGATCCCGAGCTGCGAGATGGTGCGCATGGTGAATTCGGGCACCGAGGCCACGCTGTCGGCGATCCGCCTGGCACGCGGCGCGACCGGCCGCAGCCGCATCGTGAAGTTCGAGGGCTGCTACCACGGCCACGGCGATTCCTTCCTGGTGAAGGCCGGCAGCGGCATGCTCACCCTCGGCGTGCCGACCTCGCCGGGCGTGCCGGCGGGCCTGAGCGAACTGACCGCCACCCTCAGCTACAACGACTTCGAAGGCACGACGCAGCTCTTCGACGAGATCGGCGGCGAAGTCGCGGCGGTGATCATCGAGCCGGTGGTCGGCAACGCCAACTGCATCCCCCCGCGCCCGGGTTACCTGCAGCACCTGCGCGACCTGTGCACCAGGCACGGCGCCCTGCTGATCTTCGACGAAGTGATGACCGGCTTCCGCGTCGCCCTCGGCGGGGCGCAGGCGGTGTACGGCATCACGCCCGACCTCAGCACCTTCGGCAAGATCATCGGCGGCGGCATGCCGGTGGGCGCCTACGGCGGTCGCGCCGACCTGATGCGCCAGATCGCGCCGTCCGGCCCGATCTACCAGGCCGGCACGCTCAGCGGCAATCCGGTGGCGATGGCTGCGGGCCTGGCGATGCTGGACCTGATCCAGCAGCCGGGCTTCTACGAAACACTCGACGCGCGTACCGCCACCCTGTGCGCCGGCTTCGAGGACGCCGCCCGCGAGGCCGGCGTGCCCTTCAGCACCAACCGCGTCGGCAGCATGTTCGGCCTGTTCTTCACTGCCGAGAAGGTCGAAACCTACGCGCAGGCGACCGCGGGCGACACCGCCGCGTTCAACCGCTTCTTCCATGCGATGCGCGAGCGCGGCGTCTACCTGGCGCCGTCGGCGTTCGAGGCCGGCTTCGTGTCGTCGGCGCACGACGACGCGGTGATCGCAGCGACGATCGAGGCCGCGCGCGCGTCGTTCGAGGCGATCCGGGCGTGAGCCATCTCCCGCCCGGACAGCGCAGCGTGTTCGAGCGGGAGTTCCTGCCTGCGAGCGAAGAAGGCCTGCGCTTCCGGCTGTACCGGATGATCTTCCATCACGACGCGCCGGACGAGCGCAATTTCGACCTCGTCCTGATCCTGGCGATCCTCGCCAGCGTGCTGGTGGTGATCCTGGACAGCGTGGGCGCGATCAAGGCGCGCTGGCACGATGCGCTCTACCTGGCGGAATGGTTCTTCACGGTGATGTTCACCGTGGAATACGCGGTGCGGCTGTGGGTGGTGCGCCGGCCGCTGCGCTACGCGACCAGTTTCTTCGGCGTGATCGACCTGCTGTCGATCCTGCCGACCTACCTGTCGCTGTTCTTCCCGGCCAGCGCGTCGCTGCTGGTGGTGCGCAGCCTGCGCCTGCTGCGCGTGTTCCGCGTGCTCAAGCTGGTCGAATACTCGGGCGAAGCGGGCATCCTGGTGGACGCGCTGCTGCGCAGCCGCCGCAAGATCTTCGTGTTCCTGAGCGCGATCATGGCCGTGGTCGTCATCTTCGGTGCGCTGATGTACGTGATCGAAGGGCCGGAGCACGGCTTCCACAGCATTCCGACCGGGATGTACTGGGCCGTCGTGACCATGGCGACGGTCGGGTTCGGCGACATCGCCCCGGGCACGCCGCTGGGTCGCTTCGTCACCTCGATCCTGATCCTGATCGGCTACAGCGTGATCGCGGTGCCGACCGGCATCTATACCGCCGAACTGGCGTCCAGCCTGCGCGTGCAGCGCCGGCAGGTGCGCTGCATCGAATGCGGACTGCCGGAACACGAACAGGACGCCTGGCACTGCCGCAAGTGCGGACGCGCCCTGCCGATGCAGGAGTGACCGGGCATGCCCATCGACCTCGTGCTGTTCGATCTCGACGACGTACTCGTCGACTACAGCCACGGGGTCCGCTGCCGCACGCTGGGCGAACGCATCGGCCGCGATGCCGACGCGGTGCGCGCGGCTTTGTTCGATTCGGGGCTGGAGACGGAGGCCGACCTGGGCCGGATCGATCCCGAAGGCGTGGCGCGCGTGCTGTCCGAGACCCTCGCGACCCCGGTGACGGTCGACGACTGCGTGCTCGCCCGGGCGGCGGCGATGACGCCGCGCCTGGCCCTGGGCGAGATCGTCGATGCGCTGGCCGCGCGTTGCAGGCTGGCCATCCTCACCAACAACGGCCTGCTGGTCCGCGAGCATTTCGCGACCCTCTGCCCGCCTTTCGCCCGGCATTTCGACGGCAACGTCCATTGTTCGGCGATGTACGGCGTCGCCAAGCCCGATCCCGCCGTGTTCGCCCATTGCGCCGAGGCGCTGGGTGTCGCACCGTCGCGGGTGCTGTTCATCGACGACAAGGCCGTGAATGCCGCGGGCGCGGTGCGCGCCGGCATGTCGGGTCATCACTACCAACACATCGCCGGGCTGCGCTCGGCGCTGGCCGCACATCACCTGCTGGAGAGCATGTCGCATGGGTCCTGAGCTTCGCCCCGAAACCGTGTCGGTCCACGCCGGCAACGAACCCGACGCCGCCACCGGTGCGGTCGCGCCGCCGATCCATCTCGCCACGACCTTCCGCCACGGACCGGCTGGCGAGCGCGTGGCCGGTTACGAGTACCAGCGCGAGGGCAATCCGACCAACGACCGGCTGCGCGAGGCGCTGGCCGCGCTGGAAGGCGGCGAAACCGCGGCGACCTTCGCGTCCGGCATGGCCGCGATCAGCACATTGCTGGAATGCCTGCCGAACGGCGCGCGCGTGCTGATCCCGGACGACTGCTACACCGGCCTGCGCATGGTCTGCGCCGAATACCTGCCCGAGCGCGGCATCGAATCGGTGATGGTCGACATGGCCGACCTCGATGCGGTGCGCACCGCCTGCGCCGATGGCATCGACCTGCTGTGGATCGAGACGCCGTCCAATCCGAAGATGAAGGTCTGCGACATCGCCGCGCTGGCGCAGATCGGTCATGCGGCCGGCGCGGTGGTCGTGGCCGACAACACCTTCGCCTCGCCGCTGCTGCAGCGTCCGCTGGCCCTGGGTGCGGACGTGGTGATGCACTCCACGACCAAGTATTTCGGCGGTCACAGCGACGTGCTCGGCGGCGCACTGGTGTTCGCGAAGGACGACGCGCTGGCGCAGAAGGTCGCGCACCGCCTGCATGTCACCGGCGCGACGCTCGCGCCGTTCAGCGCCTGGCTGATACTGCGCGGCTGCCGCTCGCTCGGCGCACGCATGGCCATGCACTGCGCGAACGCGCGTGCGGTGGCGGATTTCCTCGCCTCGCGACCGGAGATCGAGCGCGTGAACTATCCCGGGCTCGCCTCGCACCCGGGCCATGCCGTCGCCGCGAAACAGATGCGCGACTTCGGCGGCATGCTCAGCATCGAACTGCGCGGCGGCCGCGAGGCGGCGCTGGCGATGGCCGGCAAGCTGCGCGTGTTCACCAACGCGACCTCGCTGGGCGGCTGCGAATCGCTGGTCGAGCACCGCGCCTCGGTCGAAGGCCCGAACCCGCGCTCGCCGCAGAACCTGCTGCGCATGTCGGTGGGCCTGGAGCATGTGGACGACCTGATCGAGGACCTGCGTCAGGCGCTGGGCGCCTGACGCACACGGCGATTCACGCGGCGCGCGCCCCTTGGCTGCGGGGCTCTTCCGCCATCTGCCCGGCAAGCTGGCGCTGCTGCTGGTCCTGGGCGAATGCGGCAAGGCTTTGCGCTGCCGGGGTGTCGCGCGCCTGCTGAACATTGACGGCGTTGTTGTGCATCGGTTCGGTGCCGAGGCCATTGGGCGCATAGGTGCCGACGACATTGCCGTTGTACAGGCCGATGTGATCGACACGCGGCAGTCGCGAGAGCGCGTCATAGGAGGCCGCAAGGACATTGTCTCGTTCCTGCGCACCGAAATCGCGGGCGGCGCCACTGCGATCAAGCGCCTGTTCGATGCGCTGCATCAGCGCATCCTGCGGCAGCGCGGCACGCCGGTCGGCGGGTTCCGGCGGGGCGAGGTCGCGTCCAGGCTGGACGTTGCCCGGCGGCGGCTGCGGGAGATCCTGCGGGCTGCCCTGCTGCTGTCCTTCCGGCTGACCCTGCTGCCGACCCTGCACCGGAGCCTGGCCGGGCACGGTTTCGGTCAGCACGTACTGCCAGCGCGACTGGTCCGGGTTGCCGCGCACGGCGGCAACGAAGTCGTCGTAGTCGGCGCCGCGGATGGTCTGGCAGCCGGCGGAGTCGGTATTGCCCAGCGAACCGCGGTGGATCTTGAAGGTGTTGTTCAGCGGCTGCAGGCCGTTGGTGTCGTTGTGGTCGAAGCGACCGTCGGCGTTGGTGTCGCGCTGCACGCCCTGCGGTGTGGCGGCCACGGCTTCGGGGGTGGGACGCAAGGAGAAATCGTCACGACCGCCGCCGGGGCGCGGATGGGTCGTCGCGAGCATTTCGACGGTGCCCTCGCGCAGACGACCGAGATCGCGCACATCGTCGCCGTTGACGTCTTCGCCTTCGGCGCGACGGCGCTGGACGTGCGTGTAGGGTTCCACCCGATCTCGGCCCTGGGCGTGGTGGTCGTACTGCGCGCTGGGCTCGGTATTGGCGCTGTTGAACTGCCAGACCTCGGGCGCGCCACCACCTTCGGGTGAACGTCGGCCAAGCACGACGACGCGGTCGTCGTAGACCCCGGTTCCTCGGCGTGATTCGTCCACCGGGGTGGCAGGGTCGTCGGTGGCGACGGTGTTGGGCTGGTCGCGCGTGGCGGAATCGACGGTGGCATTTTCCTGGCGCAGGCCCAGCACGATGCGGTCGCCATTGCGCAGTGATTCGCGGGCCGCGTCGTTGCCGCGGGTCTCGATGATGCTGGCGTAGACGTCGTAGCGCTGGGTTTCGGTGAGCGCCGCGACTTCGGCTTCCGTGGGGAAACGCGGTTGGCCGGCAGCAAGCCCGAGTCGACCGAGATTCGTGAAGACCATCGCGGCGTCCGGATCGGACACCGGGTCCATGCTGCGGATCACGTCGGCTTCCATGCGGCCGAGCGCGTCGCGACCGCGATACGACACCATGCGATCGAGCGCATCGCGCACGGCTTCGGGCTGCTCCTCGCGCTGGCGTTCGAGCAGGCGCATGGCTTCCACGCGCTGGTTCGCGTTGAGCAGCGCGACTACCTGGTCGGCGCTGGCGCTGATGTCCAGAGGGGTGCGGGTTTCGCCGTTGGCGGGGTCGGTCATGACGGTCTCCTTGTCGTTGACGCAGTGTGCAGGCCGTGCGATCAGGGCGATTCGATGAACGGGTCGGGGCTGTCGGGATGACAACTCTGGCCGCTGGGCGAAAACGCGGCATCGTGGGTGCAGGGCCACAGTCTGCGCGGCACGGTCGGGCGCAGGTCGAAGCGGTGTCCGTCCCAGACAAGGAAACCCAGGTGCGCGGTGTGCACCTTCTCGCCCGGATAGCCACCGGGGAAAGCGCGCGGATGGTTGCGCGGCAGACCATGGCCGTCGCCGTATTCAAGATAGAGCCGCAGCACCGGCACTTCGGCAAGGCGGCTGCGATCGACCCTGGCCTCGGTTGCGACGCCGTCGAGGCTGCTGGTCCCTTCCCGCTCGGCAACAGGCAGTCGTGCGACCGGGTCCGCAGGCAGCACGCTGCCGGTCACATCCCTGGGCTTGCCGCCACCGGCAACGCGCCAGGCGGTGTAGCCGAAACGCTGCCGGTCGGTGCGAAGCACGGCGACGCCCATGTCGGCATCGTCGCGACAGAAGTTGCGCGGCACGCGATCGGCGCGGGCCAGCAGCGGCTGCAACGCCGCACATCGGTCGACCTGCTGATCGGCCTGCAGCAGATACACGGTGTCGCCCGGCTTCGCGCCGGCGAGGCTGCGGATGGTCGCGGTGAAATAGGCACCCTCGGCCTCGTGGCGCAGTCGGAAGTATCGATCGGCAGGGCCATCCACCCGCGGGATTTCCAGCGCCTCTGCCCGCCGCAGCATGCCCTGGCGCGCAGCCAGCGGCAGCCCGGTTCCAGCCGTGGGCAGTCCCAGCAGCAGGCGTTCGATCTCGGCCGGGGCACGGTCCAGAGGCGTCCAGTCTTCGGCTTGTGCCGCAGCGATTGCCGGCAGAACCGCGAATCCGCAGGACATCGCCACGACAAACGCACTTCGCCATCCATGGAGCTGCGATACCGTCATCGTAATCAGGACCGAGGGGGATGACCGGATGATGCCACGCCCCTCCCGTCTCCGGTGCAGGGCGTGCTGCCTTCTGCGCCGGAACCGCATCGCCGGCCGATCAGGCGCCAGCGAACGCCCGCAGCGCACGACCCAGACGCGCGAGGCCTTCTGCCAGTTCGTCGTCGGCAAGATTCAGCGCCGGCACGAAACGCAGCACGTCCGGGCCTGCCTGCAGCATCAGCAGGCCTTCGGCGGCGGCGCGATCGAGGATCTCGCCGGCACGGCCTGCGTACTGCGGTGCGAGCACGGCGCCGAGCATCAGGCCGCGACCGCGCACTTCGGCGAACAGGTCGAGCTCGGCATTGATCGCGGCGAGGCCGTCGCGCAGCGCTTGCGACTGCTTGGCCACGTTCGCGACGATCTCCGGCGACTGCAGCCGGCGCAGCACCACGCGCGCCACCGCCGCCGCCATCGGGTTGCCGCCGAAGGTGGTGCCGTGCGCGCCGAACTGCATGGCCTCGGCGACCTTCGGGCCGGCGAGCATCGCGCCGATCGGCATGCCGCCGCCCAGCGCCTTGGCCAGCGTCACGATGTCCGGCGTCACGCCGTCGCCCCAGTGCGCGAACAGCGGCCCGGTGCGGCCCATGCCGCACTGGATCTCGTCGAGGATCAGCAGCGCGTCGTGGCGGTCGCACAGCGCGCGCACGCCGGCCAGGTAGCCGTCGCGCGCCGGCATCACACCGCCCTCGCCCTGCACCGGCTCCAGCAGCACGGCGCAGACGTCGCCGGCGGCCATCGCGGCGTCGAGCTGGTCGAGGTCGTTGAAATCGACATGGCGGAAACCGCCCGGCAGGGGCTCGTAGCCTTCCTGGTACTTCGGCTGCGCGGTCGCGGTGACCGCGGCGAGCGTGCGGCCGTGGAAGCTGCCGCGGCAGGTGATGATCGTCCGGCGATCCGGCGCGCGGCCCTGCGCGCTGGCCCACTTGCGCACCAGCTTGATCGCCGCCTCGTTGGCTTCGGCGCCGGAATTGCACAGGAACACGCGCTCGGCGAAACGCGAGGCGCCGACCAGTTCTTCGGCCAGGCGCACCGGTGGCTCGCTGTAGAACACGTTGCTGGTGTGCCAGAGCTTGCCGGCCTGCTCGGTCAGCGCGGCGATCAGTTCGGGATCGGCATGACCGAGGCCGCAGACCGCGATGCCGCCGGCCAGGTCGATGTACTCGCGGCCGTCGATGTCCCAGACGCGGCTGCCCTTGCCGTGGTCGAGGATGAGCTGGCGCGGCTTGTAGACCGGCAGGTAGTACTGCTGGCCGAGGGCGACGAGGCTGTCCGTGGCGCGGGCATCGCTGGACTGGATCATGGGCTTACCACTGTCCGGTGTTGGGCATCGAGGCCCAGGGTTCCTGCGGCGGCAGGTGGCCGTCCTGCAGGAGTTCGACCGAGATCAGGTCGGGGGAGCGGACGAAGGCCATGTGGCCGTCGCGCGGCGGGCGGTTGATCGTGTAGCCCATCGCCTGCAGGCGTTCGCAGGTGGCGTAGATGTCGGCGACACGGAAGGCCAGGTGGCCGAAGTTGCGTGCGCTGCCGTAGTCCTCGGTCTCGCCGTTTTCCGGCGGCCAGTTGTAGGTCAGTTCGATCTCGGCGTTCGGCGTTTCGTCCGCGGCGAGGAAGACCAGCGTGAAACGACCGGCCGGGTTTTCCATCCGGCGGGTTTCCTTCAGACCGAGGCCCTCGCAGTAGAAGCGCAGCGAGGCGTCGATGTCGCGGACGCGGACCATGGTGTGGAGGTATTTCACGGGCGGTCTCCGGAACGTGGGGGGCGACAGTTTAGCGGCCGCCGCCCCGCCGATCCGGGAACACTGTTTTCCGGTGCGCCCCGGAGTGGGGGCGCGAACGCTCAGCCGAGGAACAGGTCCGGCAGGAGACGGCGCGCGGGGTCGACCGCGTAGCCGGACAGATCGGTGATGCCCGCCTCCGCCAGGACCTCGTCGTCGATCAGGAACCGGCCGTGGAAACCCGCTGCCGGGCGCACCAGCACCGCATGCGCGGCGTCGGCCATGATCTCCGGCCGACGGCACTGCGCCGGATCGACGCCGGGAATCATGTTGATCGCGTCGGTCGCGATGACCGTGCGTGGCCACAGCGCGTTCACCGCCACGCCCTTGCCGCCGAATTCCGCAGCCAGCCCCAGGGTCACGAAACTCATGCCCATCTTCGCCAGCGTGTAACCGGTGTGCGGCCCCCACCATTTCGGGTCGAGGTTCGGCGGCGGCGCGAGGGTGAGGATGTGCGGGTTCGGCGCCTGCAGCAGGTGCGGCAGGCAGGCCTGCGCGCACAGGAAGCTGCCGCGCGCGTTGACCTGCTGCATCAGGTCGAAGCGCTTCATCGGCGTGTCGAGCGCGCCGCGCAGCCAGATCGCGCTGGCATTGTTCACGAGGATGTCGATGCCGCCGAAAGCATCGACGGTGGCGGCGACCGCGGCGCGGACCTCGTCCTCCTCGCGGATGTCGCACTTGAGTGCCAGCGCCCTGCCACCGGCCGCCTCCACCGCCTGCGCGGCGGAATGGATGGTGCCGGGCAGCCTGGGATTGGGCACGGAAGACTTGGCGGCGATGACGACATTGGCGCCGTCGCGGGCGGCCCGCAGCGCGATCGCCAGGCCGATGCCGCGCGAGGCGCCGGTGATGAAGAGGGTCTTGCCGGACAGGGTGGTCATCAGGGATCTCAGGGCTTGGGGCCGCGACCTTCGTTGTCTTCCCAGTGCAGGATGCGGCGGGTGATGAAGCGGTAGGCACGCTTGCCCGTGGCGAACCACAGCTCGCGGACCCAGGACTTGCGCTTGAGCAGGCGACGTTCGACCGGCGTGATCGACCCGGGACAGTAGGTGCGCTTGTGCTTGAGCAGGTGGCGCAGGTCCTCGCGGGCGAGCAGGCGCATCCAGCGCGCGCGCGGACGCCCGCGCACGGCGAGCTGGAAATCGATGATCGCCGGCGTGCCGTCGTCCAGCACCAGCCAGTTGGCTTCCTTGGCCAGGTCGTTGTGCGCCAGGCCACGCCGATGCAGGGCCTGCAGGCGACGGCGGGCGAGGCGGAAGTAGGCCAGGTCGCCGCGCGGCGGACGCTGGTACATGGCCGCGCCGTCGAGGAAGCTGCGATCGAGGCGGCGCCCGTCCCAGCGCAGCAGCTGCGGCACGGCCTCCGCACCGACGACCGCCTCCAGCCCGCGCGCTTCGCGTCGCGCCAGCCACCAGGCCGGCAATCGCAGCCACAGCGGCACGTGGACCAGGTCGCGACGCACGAACAGACCGCCTTCGTCGCGCATCAGGGCGATGCGGCCGAAACTGTCGGACTTGAGCGCCTGGACTTCGACGGCGTCGGTTTGATCGGTAGCTTCGGCCTGCATGGCGCGCATTGTAGGCGGGCGCAGCGCCCACCGCGCCGGCGCGCCCTGCCCGACGCGGTCACGTCCGGATCGGGGACGCCTGACATAATGGCCCGATGACGAGCGATTGGCTGAGCGACATCACGACCTGGATCGGCGCGCACCCCGTGGCGGCGGGCGGCCTGATCTTCCTGGTGGCCTTCTGCGATGCGCTCGCCGTGGTGGGTATCGTCGTTCCCGCGCTGCCGCTGCTGTTCGCGGTCGGCACGCTGATCGGCCTGGGCCACATCGACGGCCCCTACGCCGTGATCTGCGCCGCCGCGGGCGCGTTCGCCGGCGATGGCCTGAGCTACTGGCTGGGCTGGCGCTGGGGTCCGGCGATGCGCCAGCACTGGCTGTTCCGCCGCTACCCGCAGTTCATCGATCGCGGCGAGCGCCTGTTCCGCAAGCACGGCAGCAAGGGGATCGTGATCGCCCGTTTCGTCGGTGCCGTGCGGCCTTTCGTGCCGGCCGTTGCCGGCATGCTCCATGTCCCGATCAAGCGCTATGCGCCCGCAAGCGCGGTCGCGGCAGTGCTCTGGGCCGCCTCCTTCCTGGCGCCGGGCTGGATCTTCGGCGCCTCCTACGATGCCGTCGCCGCGGTCGCCGATCGCCTGGCCCTGGTGCTGCTCGCGCTGGTGCTGGTCCTCGCGCTGGTCTGGGCGGTCGTGCTCTATACCTATCGCTGGTTCGCCGGCCATGCCGACCGCCTGCTGGCGCGCGCGCTGAAATGGACGCACGCCCATCCCCGCCTGGGCCGGTATGCCGAACCCCTGATCCAGCCCAACCGGCCCGAGTCGGCGGCGCTGGCGATGCTGGCGATGTGCCTGACCGCGATCGGCTGGGGCTGGTTCGCCCTGCTGGCGATCCTGGTCGCCCACGGCGGCCCGCTGGGCCTGGACCTGCAGGTCAACGCGATGATGGCCACGCTGCGCAACCCGCTGGCCGATCGTTTCCTGGCTGCGCTCGCCTCCATCGGCGACCTGCAGGTCCTGCTGCCGGCCATGGTCGCGCCGCTCGCCTGGCTGTTGTGGCGCAAGCGCTTCGCCGCCGCGCTGCACTGGATCGCGGCGCTGGCCTTCGGCTTCGTGTTCACCGCCTTCCTCGGCGTGACCGTGGACATGCCCAGGCCACCGAGCGCGACCAGCGGCTTCGGCTTCCCGTCGATCCCGGTCACGATGATCACGATTGTCTTCGGCTTCTTCGCGGTGCTGATCGCCCGCGAGCTGCCGGGTCGGGCGCGGGTCTGGCCCTATCTGGTCTCGGGTGCGGCGGTCGCCCTGCTCGGCTTCGCGCGACTGTATTTCGGCGCCCACTGGCTGAGCGACATCGTCGGCGGCGCGCTGTTCGGCATCCTGTGGCTGCTGGTGCTGGGCATCGCCTATCGCCGGCACATCGGCCGCTCGTTCTGGATGCGCCCGCTGGCCACCCTCTTCTACGCCGGCTTCCTCATCGCTGCGCTCTGGCATGCGCCGCGGGCGATCGATGGTGTCCTGGCGCAGTTCGCACCGCCCCCGCCAAGCACCCGCTTGTCGACGGATGGCTGGTGGAACGGTGGCTGGGCACGCCTGCCGGCGCATCGCGACGAACAGATCGACAGCCGCAGCGACACCGTGGGCTGGCCGCTGGACCTGCAGATCGCCGGTCCGCTGGAACCGCTGCGCGTGCAACTCGAAGCCAGCGGCTGGCAGGTGCAGCCGCAGGCGACGTGGGTCACCACGCTCGGCCTGCTGGATGCCAAGCGACCACTGCCACGACAGCCGGTGCTGCCCGCCACGCTCGACAGCGAGGCCGAAGCGATGCTGCTGCGCCGCCCCGGCCCGACGCCCGACACCGTGCACGTGCTGCGCATCTGGCGCGCGCCCGCACAGCTCGACGACGGCCAGCCGCTGTGGCTGTGCAACACGCAGACCATGCGATTCAGCCGGCCGCTGACCGCCTTCGGCCTGTGGATGCCGGTCGCAGGCGACGTCACGGCGCACCGGCTGGTACGCGACGCACTTCGGGACTTCGAACACCAGGAATCGCCGCATCCGCGCAGCAGCGTGCCGGTGCTGCGCGTACGGATGCCGCCGCGCGGCTGAGTCGGGTCAGCGCGGTCCCGCAGTCCAGGCTCGCGGTCAGCTCAGGGCATCATCGCCAGCAGGCGATCGAGCCGCGCATGCGGATCCTCGTCCTGCAGCAGCATCTGTCGCTGGGGATGACTCAAGGGCAGCAGCTCTGCCAGACGCCAACCCACCCATGCCGCATCGTCGAAGCGCGATGGCGGCACCTGGTCGTATTCGCCGCCGACCTTCTGCACCACCTGCTGCAGCACGCTGCCGAGCAATGCGTGCTCGGGGCGCAGTTCGTCGTCCGGATCGGCGTCGAACCACTGCACCTCCGCTTCGACCAGTCCGTTGGCCCGCGTCTCGGTGTGCAGCACGCGGAAGCGCCGGCCGCCACGCACGCGCAGCGTGAGCAGCCCAGCTTCGGTGCTGCCGAAATCCTCGATCCGCGCTTCGGTGCCGACGCTGGCCGGCGTCGCCGGTTCGCCGGCTTCCTGCCCGGCCAGGATCAGGCAGACACCGAATCCACTGCCGGTGCGTCCGCAGTCTCGGATCATGTCGAGGTAACGCGTCTCGAACACCTTCAACACCAGCGAACCACCGGGCACCAGCACGGTGTGCAGCGGGAACAGCGGAAATAGCGGGGACGACGACAGCGCGCTCATGCGCCCAGCGCCGCCAGGAAGCGGCGCGGCGCGCCGTCGAAACCGCCGTTGGACATGAAGACCACGTGGTCGCCGTCGCGCACGAGTTCGACCAGCGAAGCGATCAGCGCGTCGGCATCGGGCACGGTGCGCGCATCGCCACGCACGGCTGCGATGACCTTGCCGGCATCCCAGGCCAGTTCGGGGCGGTGCAGGAACACCACGGCGTCGGCGATGTCCAGCGACGGCGCCAGCGCATCGGCATGCGCACCGAGGCGCATCGAATTGCTGCGCGGCTCCATCGCGACCACGATGCGCGCATCGCCGACCTTCGCGCGCAGACCGTCGAGCGTGGTGCGGATCGCAGTGGGATGGTGCGCGAAATCGTCATAGATGGTGACACCGCGCGCATTGCCGATCACTTCGAGACGACGCTTCACGCTGCGGAACTCCGCCAGCGCGGGAATCACGATTGCGGGCTCCACGCCCACGGCATTGCACGCGGCCAGCGCGGCCAGACCGTTCAGCACGTTGTGCAGGCCGAGCATGGGCCAGCGGACTTCGCCGACGCGCACGCCGGCGCGATACACCGCGAACACCGAGCCATCGGCTTCGACCAAGCGCGCGCCCCAGTGGAAGGCATCGTCGGCCATGCCCTCGCGGAGCAGGCCGAAGCGCTCGACCGGCGTCCAGCAGCCCATCGCCAGCACCTCGTCGAGGCGCGCATCGTCGCCATTGACGATCAAGCGGCCGCGCGCGGGCACTGTGCGCACGAGGTGGTGGAACTGGCGCTGGATCGCGGCCACGTCCGGAAAGATGTCGGCGTGGTCGTATTCGAGATTGTTGAGGATCGCCACCAGCGGCCGGTAGTGCACGAACTTGCTGCGCTTGTCGAAGAACGCGGTGTCGTATTCGTCGGCCTCGACCACGAACTCGCGGCCGGTACCGACGCGCGCCGACACGCCGAAGTCTTCGGCCACGCCACCGATCAGGAAGCCCGGGTCGCGCCCGCCACGGTCCAGCAGGAAGCTCAGGATCGTGGTCGTCGTGGTCTTGCCGTGGGTGCCGGCGACCGCCAGCGTGTCGCGACCGGGCAGCACGTGCTCGGCCAGCCACTGCGCGCCCGAGGTGTACTTCATGCCGTGGTCGAGGATGTGTTCGACCGCCGGGTTGCCGCGCGACAGCGCGTTGCCGACCACGATCTCGTCGCAGTCGCCGGAGATGTGTTCGGGCTTGTAGCCCTGCGACAGCGCGATGCCCAGTTGTTCGAGCTGCGTCGACATCGGCGGATACACCGACTGGTCGCTGCCTTCGACGACGTGCCCGTGTTCGCGCGCCAGCGCGGCCACGCCGCCCATGAACGTGCCGCAGATGCCGAGGATGTGGAGTTTCAAGGTCTTGCCGCTCTGTCGTGCCGGAAAGGCCGCATCGTACTGCATGCGGCACGGCTCACGTCCGGGCTCGATCACGTCGCCATGTCACTCGCGCCCCCGAGGTCGATCGCGGGACGAAATAGGGATGTTTCCGTGCAGCACGGCGCAAGGCGACGTCGGCGCGCGGATAGATTGGCGCCCTGCCGTCGGGATGGCGGCGGATCCGGGCGCGATCGGCGCCCACGACTGTCAGAAAGGACCCGTTACATGAGACTGCCCATCACGCTTCCCGGGCTGCGCCTGCGCTTCGCCGCGCTGCTGCTCCTCGCCCTGTGCGCCATCAGCGCTCCGGCCTCGGCCGCCAACTGCTGGCGGATCACCGGATGGTTGAACAGCCAGAACCAGCCGTCGACCGGCAACGTCGGCGACCACGCCAACCTTGTGTCCACCAACTGCGTGGCTCCCGCCCCGTCCGGCTGGGGCTGGCTGCAACCGACCCTCGGCTATTCGAGCCAGCCGCCCTCGGATCTCTACGTGCGCATCGCGCTGAACGATCCGCGCGTGATCGGCGGCGGCAGCGGCTACTTCTCCGGGCTGCTGCTGTACGACGGCATCGTGTCCGGCAAACCCATGCTGAAGATCGACCTGCTGCTGTGCGGCGGTTGCAGCAACAAGATGTACTTCGTCCACCAGGTCGGCCCATGCACGCGCCAGGTCACCTGGTGGAACGGCACGGTCATGGCCGGCTACGACACCGCCAACTGCTACGTCGGACCGCCGCCGGCCGGCTCGACGGCGCTGATCGTCAACAACAGCTACTACGTTGCGGCGCAGAACAGCACCATCTGCCAGATCGGCGGCTGGGACACCGCCAATTGCTATTACAGCCCCGCACCGGTCGGCGCTTTCATCAGCAACAACGCCTTCTACGCGCCTGCGGGTCCCAACAACACCTGCACCCAGGGCATCTTCGACGGCACGGGCTGTCGCATCGCCATCGTCCCGCCGGGGAGCGCCGCCTTCCTGTATGCGGGCAACTTCTACGCCACCACCCGCCGCTGCGCTGTCGGCCGCTTCGATGGCACCCGCTGCTACCTCGGCACCCCGCCGTCCTTCCCCACGCCGACGGTCGCCTTCATCTGGGCCGGCAACTTCTATTACGGGGAGTGAGTCGAGGACACACCCTCATCGACCCGGGCCGCTTCGGCGCCCGGGTCGAACCACGCGGATGTCACGATCGGCCAGGCCCTGTTCGACCACCGCGATCTGCGCCAGGCAGTCCGCGAGCACGCCATCGCGCCGCCAGCTCAACATCGGCTGCGCCGTCACCGCGCCGCGCGGCAACTCGATGTGCAGCAGCTGCATGCCCTCTGATTCGGCGAAGCGGGACAAGGCGTCAGCGCCTGCGGCAGCCTGCGCGGCTTCCACCGTCAGATGGATCTCGAATTGGTCGCGGGCAGACATCGTGCAGGACAACTTCAATCGGGATATTCGGGCTTTCAGCCCTTGAGCGTGTCGATGTTGGCAGAGGGGCCGGGTTTTACCGGGTAACCGAGGTTCGAAACCCTGGCGCCTCAATACAATTCGCCCGGCCAGATGCGCCAATCCGTCAACGCCAGGAAGGCCATGCCCATGTCGCGTACGCGCCCTTGATCGGGTGACCAGTGATCATGCAGCAGATAGCGCTTTCCATCTCGCGCTTCGACCACCCATTGCGCACCATCGTGCTTGACCATCCACTTTTCCTCGGCGAGGGGCGTCCATACTTCCGCTTTGGCCAGCGCGGCTTGGAAGTCGCGCGTCTGCTCCTCATCCAGGATGCGTTCGACCCTGCGCGACACCTCACCGGGTGCGTAGCCGCCTGCACCATCCAGCTCGACGGCCGAAAGATATGTCCCTGTGGAACGCATCTCGACACGGATCGCGATCGGTCTGTGGAACGTCCTCAACCATAGGAAGCGATAAGCCGGATGCGGCGATTCGCACTGGAGGGAAGGCTCGCCCATGGCCTTGAGATGCTTCGAATACCACGTCCTGGTAAATGCGTCGAAACGCGCGTCAGGATCAAAGGTACCCGGCGAGAAATGGGGAATGGCTGCACTGCAGAATGCAGGCTGAGGCTTCACTGGCGCTGGCGGCTCACAGGCCGCCAGCACGACGGCCGATATCGAAAGGGCCGCATACAGCGAAAGCCGGCGGTCAGCCCACATCAACCCCAACAGCCACCGCCTCGAGAATGCGGGTGAAGACATCGTCCATCGAACCTTCGCCATGGACCACCTTCAGCATGCCGCGCTGGCGGTAATAGTCCACCACCGGGGCGGTGACGTCGTTGTAGACGTTGAGGCGGTTGCGGACGGACTCGGGGCTGTCGTCGACGCGACCCTGTTCCTTGGCGCGGCCGGCGATGCGCTCGACCAGCAGGTCGGTGTCGACGTCGAGCTGGACGGCGTGGTCCATCGGCTGGCCGATGCGGGCGAGCAGGTCGCCCAGCGCGCCGGCCTGCGCGAGGTTGCGCGGGTAGCCGTCGAGGATGAAACCATCGGCGACATCGGGACGCGAGAGGCGGTCTTCGAGCATGCCCAGCAGGATGTCGTCGGACACCAGGTCGCCACGATCCATTACGGCTTTCGCCTGCAGGCCCAGGGCGCTGCCGGCGGCGACTTCGGCGCGAAGCAGGTCGCCGGTCGAAATGTGCGGCACCTGCAGGTGTTCCTTCAGCCGTGCCGCCTGTGTGCCCTTGCCCGATCCCGGGGCCCCGAGGAGAACCAATCGCATCGCATGCTCCAAAAGGAAGAGAAATTCTCGGCCGTGGGGCTACACTCGAGGTTCCACGGCGCAACCCTGCCAGCTTAACCGCAATGGCAGCCCGCCCCAACCCGTCTACGACCATTCTCCGAACCCTCCCCCATGGCATCCGGAACACTGCTTTACGCCCAGTCCGGCGGCGTCACCGCCGTCATCAACGCCACCGCCTCGGCGGTGATCTCCGAAGCCCGCGCCCGCAAGGTCAAGGTGCTGGCTGCCCGCAACGGCATCCTCGGCGCCCTGCGCGAGGAACTCATTGATACCTCGAAGGAATCCGTCGCCAGCATCCGCGCGCTGGCGCACACCCCGGGCGGCGCCTTCGGCTCGTGCCGGGTCAAGCTCAAGTCGCTGGAGCAGGACCGGGCGAAGTACGAGCGGCTGCTGGAGGTCTTCCAGGCCCACAACGTCCGCTACTTCCTCTACAACGGCGGCAACGACTCGGCCGACACCGCGCTGAAGGTCTCGAAGCTGGCCGCCGAGTTCAACGTCCCGCTGACCTGCATCGGCGTGCCCAAGACCATCGACAACGACCTGGCCGTGACCGACTGCTGCCCGGGCTTCGGCTCGGCCGCCAAATACACCGCCGTCTCGATCCGCGAGGCCGCCCTGGACGTGGCCGCCATGGCCGAGACCTCCACCCGGGTCTTCGTCTACGAGGCCATGGGCCGCCATGCCGGCTGGCTGGCCGCCGCCGCCGGCCTGGCCGGCGAAGGTCCGGACGCCGCGCCGCACCTGATCCTGTTCCCCGAGCGCGCCTACGACGAGGCCGACTTCCTCGCGAACGTGAAGAAGGTCGTCGAGCGGGTCGGCTACTGCGTCGTGGTGGCTTCGGAAGGTATCCGCACCGCCGACGGCACCTTCGTCGCCGACGCAGGCGGCGGCAAGGACGCCTTCGGCCACACCCAGCTCGGCGGCGTGGCCTCGTACCTGGCCGGCAAGGTCAAGGACGAACTGGGCCTCAAGGTCCACTGGACCCTGCCCGACTACCTGCAGCGCTCGGCCCGGCACGTCGCCTCGAAGACCGACCTCGACCACGCCATGGCCGCCGGCAAGGCCGCCGTCCAGTTCGCCCTGCGCGGCATGAACTCGACGATGCCGGTGATCCGCCGCACCGCCAACGCCCCGTACAAGTGGCGCATCGAAGCCGCCCCGCTCGACAAGGTCGCCAACCACGAGAAGACCATGCCGGCGAACTTCATCCGCAAGGACGGCTACGGCATCACCGCCGCCGCACGCACCTACCTGGAGCCGCTGATCCGCGGCGAAGCCCCGCCGCCGTACGGCCGCGACGGCCTGCCGAAGTACGTCTCGCTGAAGAACGTGGCGGTGAAGAAGAAACTGCCGGCCTGGGAGGGCTGAGCCTCCGGCACGCCGGCAGCTTCTCCGGCGAGCCGGCAAGTCAGCGCGATCTCGCGATGCAGACGTGGGTGCGGTGGAACGCCGCCGCACCGAGAGCGCCCAATGCGCCGAGGAGGAGGCCCGCGACCGGATAAGGGACCTCGGAGGCCAGGATGGCCGCGCCTGTTCCGAGGAGGGTCAGAACGTCCAGAAGACCGTTCGAAACTCCGAAGTGCATCGCAGCCGCGCTGATCAACGCAGGGCCGCCGGCGATCGCGAATCCGCCCAGTGTCATCGGCCAGAACCGGAAGCGGCCGAGGGCGAGCAGCAGACCGGCATAAGGCACACCGAACACAACGACCACGGGCACGATGAACATCAGGCTGAGCAAGGCATACATCGGCATCAGGAAGATATCCAGGGCCGGCTCTCCCGGGATGTCGGGCGAACCGATCGCCACGATCGCGCCCGCGCCGAGCGCGGTGACGAGGCAGGCGGCGACCGTCCCGAGCAGGAGGGCCAGCACGCTCCGCAGGAGAGTTGCGTTCGCGGGAACAGCCGGGGTTGTCGCGTGGTTCGAAACGATCGTGTCGTTCATCGGGCCTCCACCCTGAGAGAGGCACCCGCTCCGGGTGCCGTGTGCGTCGCGTTCGCGACATGTCCTGTGGTCTTGCGGGCACTGCGGCCCATTGCGTCACCAACGACCGTGGCGACGATTCCAGCGATACAACCAGCGCGCGAACGCGGCATAGGCACGCTGCGCGAGCGCGCGCACGCGCGGCAACGCCAGCAACCGCGAGGCCCAGCGCAGCCCTCGCGTGCGCGACCACAACGCCGCTGCGGCGTCCGCGCCGACCTTCACGCCCCCGGCATCGCGGACATGCAGGCGTTCGCGCACGGCTTCGATGTCGACACCGAGTTCGCGCACGGCTTCGGGATTCTCGTGCACATCGATCCATTCGATCTCGCACGCACCCATCGCATCCCGCTGCATTCCGATGCCGGTCCGGCACACCGGGCAGGCGCTGTTGTAGTAGACGCGGGTGGGCGCGGATGCCGAGGATATTCCTGATGGCTCATGCGTTTCATGTGCGTCGCCTTTTCGCCGCGACGACCATCCTGCATGGAATGCCAGCGCAGCGACGCCACCAAGGACTACAAACCAAGGAAACACCTCCGGCTGCAGCCGCAGCACGAACGACGGCAATGTCCCGACAGCGCATCCACCAAGCATCGCAGGAATGCGACGGAACAGCCGGAATCTCTCCAGGAACCACGCATACGGCGCCCCCAGCAGCAGCGCATGGAAAAAAGCAACCATGAACGCGATGCAAGCGAACATGCCAACCAGTGATGTGGCGCTCAGAAAGTCGATGAAACAGCCTCCGAAATCGCCATGTGGCGACGCGCAGCGCCATTTCGAAACAGCCAGGCTGTACACCACGAACCCAAGCGCGGATGCCACTGCTGCATACAAGCTTCCGCGCAGCGCGCGCCCGATGAAGACCGAGGCCGGGGACAGCCGGACAACGTTGTCCGTCATCTCGCTCACAAGACCGTGACCCGCGCTGGTGCCGGTGCCACATCCGCGACCTGCACTACCCGCACGTGCAACACCGCCATCCGCAGCATCGTCGGGGCGATGTAGTGGCGGTGGGTGCGTTCGATCAGCGCCATGTACGCGCGACCGAACCGGTTGCGGGTGCGCACGCGGGTGGCGAGCGAAATACGCAGGCGGCCATCGGACAGACGCTCGACGCCGACGCTGGAGCGGAAGCGGAGGTGCCTGTCGTCGGCGCCGAGCAGGACTTCGGCGCGATCGTCGCCATCGACCTGGTGGTCCAGTACCGGAAAACGACCGGCGAAGGTCTGCGGACACGCGCCGAGCAGGGACGACACCGGGCAACCCAGTGGCGATGTGCGCAGGCCGAGCGGTTTCACCAGCACGTTGCGCACCTGCATCATCCGGCCGACGGCGGAAGGACGGTTTTCGAGGAAACCTTCGAGCACGCGGGCGAGCACGCCGCTGACCGTGCGCTCGGGCAGGTCGGCCGGGTCCAGGTCGATGGCGACGATGTCCTCGTGCTCGCGGCTCGAGTCGAAGTTCTCGAACTGGCGCGCCAGCAGCGAGTACGCCGGCACCGCAGGCAGGGCACGGACGCGCGCGCCCTGCGTGTCGGCGAAGAAACCGACCGGCGCACGCAGGCCACCCAGCCAGGCGCGCAGGCGACCCAGTGCATCGCGGGCACGGGCGCAGAAGCGGCCCTGCAGTGAATCGACCTGCTCATTGAGCGACAGCACCATCGTCGGGACCTCTCGACGCGCGCCTTCCCCGCGTTCGAGCAGGCGCTCGACCGCAGGCGGCAACAGTTCGGTCAGCGACGGGATGTCGGCCTCGTTCGCCATCACCTGTTCGCGCACATCGGCCGCGAGTTCGCCGCCGAGTTCGTTGGTGTGGCACGACAACGCGAACAGCGCCGGGTGGCCCGAGCCTGCTTCACCGGGCAGGAACTGGTGCCATGTGCCGCCACCGAAGCGCACGGTGAACAGGCAATCCGGCGGGATCACGACATCGCGCAGGGCATCGAGGAACGCGTGCGGATCCGCGTCGAGCTGCGCCTGCGACGCAGTCGAGAACCGCAGCCGCGCGCCGCTGCTGCCAGAGACCGCGGTGAACACGCGGTGTCCCGCATGGCGATGGAAGGGATGGCCGTTCGCGCCGACGATGAAGGTGTAAAGCGAGGATGGATCGCCGAGCGCGAAGTCGGCGCCACCGATCCGCGCCGAGGGCTCGTCGAATGCGTCGACGAAGGCCGCATGCCCGCGCTGCAGCGATGCGGTGCGCGTGACCAGCTGTGTACCGGCACCGATGCCGAGCTGGGCGATCAGCACCACCTCGACCGGCAGGCCACCTGATCGCGAGGGAATGCGGACGGAAGGAAACGTCTGCACTGTCTTGGCAGCGAGCGACATGGCGACCTCAATCGGCGGAGTCGGGAGAGGACGAGGCATCGGGAGCGTCGACGGACGCACCATCGGTCGGCGCGGCACCGCGCTTCGTTGCAGCGCGCTTGCGGCTCTCGCGCTTGAGCGGACCGCCGACCGGGCACAGCTCGGTGACCCAGGCGAAGACGGTGTTCGCAAGCGTGTCGGGCACCAGCCGGAAGTAGACGAACTGGCCGCGCTTCTCGCGAGCGATCAGTCCGGCGTCCTCCAGGATGCGCAGATGGCCGGACAGTGCGGGCTTGCTGAAGTCGAAGCGGCTCGCGATCTCGCCGGCGGTGAGCTCGCCGCCGTTGAGGTAGGCGAGGATCCGACGCCTCGGGGTGGAGGCCAGGGCCTCGAAGACTCGATCCATGGGGATGCGATGAATCAATTAAGGAATTACCTAATTAACTACTCAACTGACTTTGCCCGTCAACCCTTGCCTTCCGGTCGGCCGACGAACGGCGCTCAGCGACCCTTGCCGATGCGCCCATGCACACGGCCGACACGCAGGCGTGGATTTGGGTCAGACTCGGTTCGGTGAGACGGCCATCCACGCCGCGCGGCGGAATACGGCCAGTTTTGTGACTGGCCTCAACTTATTCCGTATCCCGTTACAATCAATGGGAATTTTTCGGGGGACCGAATGCGTACGATCCATCGCGTCTGGGCACTGTGCCTGTCGCTCATCCTTGCTGCCTGCGCCACCACCCAGGGACCTACGGCTGGCGCACCTCCCACGGATGGGATACAGGCCACGGCCGTCGACGCCTACCGGATCGGCGTGGACGACCAGGTCCAGGTCGCGGTGTGGCGCAACCCCGAGCTGGGCATCACCGTGCCGGTGCGCCCGGACGGCATGATCTCCGTGCCCCTGGTCGGCGACGTGCTGGCCGGCGGACGCACGCCCCCGGAAGTCGCCAAGGACATCCAGGAGAAGCTGTCAGCCTACGTGCGGGATCCGCAGGTCGCGGTGATCCTGACCCAGTTGCGCAGCCACGAGTACCTGTCCCGGGTGCGCGTGACCGGCGCCGTGCGCCAGCCGGTGTCGATCCCGTACCGACCCGGCATGACCGTGCTGGACGCCATCCTCGCCGCCGGCGGTCCGACCGAGTTCGCCGCGGGCGACCGCTCCGAGCTTCACCGCCGCGCAGGCGGCACGTCGACCACGTATGAAGTGAAGCTCGATCGCATCCTCAATCGTGGCGATCTGACGACCAACTACCCGGTCGCGCCGGGCGATGTCATCACGGTGCCGGAGCGCACGTTCTGATGAACGCTCCGACGCTTCCCGTGCGGCGCTCCGCGACCGCGCGTGCGGGCGCGCAGCCGTCGCAGGCGGGGCTGAATCCCAACGACCTGCTGATGGCGATGCTGCGCGAAGGCCGCCGCTACCAGCTCGTGCTCGCCTCGATCTTCGCCGGCATCGCCCTGGTGGCGCTCCTCGTCGGCCTGTTCCTGCTGCCGCGCAAATACACCGCGAGCACCTCGGTGCTCGCGCAGGAAAGCGACATCATCCAGCCGCTGCTGGAAAACCGTGCGCACGCCACGCGCGCCATCGACCGCGCCGGCCTGGCCCGCACGGTCGTCTTCGGACGCAAGGTGATGAGCCAGGTGCTGGTGGCCGGTGGATGGATGGACGACAAGCCGTCCGCCACGATGCAGGACCGCCTGATCGAGCAGATCCGCGACCGCACGCAGATCACCAATGCGCGCGAGAACCTGGTCCAGATCACCTATCACGACAACCAGCCGGAGCGCGCGTTCAAGGTCGCCGAGGCGATGGCGGCGCTGCTGATCGAGGAAAGCCTGGCCAGCAAGGAGCGCGAGAGCCGCGAGGCCTACGAGTTCATCGACAAGCAGGTGCGCGACTACCACCGCAAGCTCATCGAGGCCGAGGCCAACCTGCAGGCCTACCGCTCGGCGAACACCGATGCGCAGCCCGGCAGCTCGACCGACTCGACCGCACGCATCGGCACCCTGCGCACGCAGGTCGAACAGACCCGCATGAGCCTGATGGAACTGCGTTCGCGCGAACAGGCGCTGGTGTCGCAGCTGTCGGGCGAATCGGCGGTGACCGCGGTGCAGACCCGCGAAACCCTGTACCGCACGCAGTTGCTGGAGCTGCAGAACCAGCTCGATGGCCTGCTGCTGAACTACACCGAGAAGCATCCGGACGTGGTGCGCGTGCGCCACCAGATGGCCGACATCCAGACCGCGATGCGCGAGGAAGAACAGCGTCGCAACCGTCCGGGCGCCGCGACCGCGGACTCGGCCGAGGTACGCACGAATCCGATGTACCAGGAGCTGCGCAGCCAGCTGGCGCAGACCCGGCGCGAGATCGCGGCGATCCAGTCGCGCATGTCCGCCTCGGAAGGCCTGCTCGACAACGAATTCGGGCGCAGCAGGCGCATCGCCGCGTCCGAGAGCGAGCTGGCCGAACTCACCCGCGACTACGAGGTGAACCGCGACATCTACCAGGACCTGTTGCGTCGTCGCGAGAACGCGCGCGTGTCGATGGAACTGGACCGCGAGCGCAGGGGCCTGACCATGCGCATCCAGGATCCGGCGCAGATGCCGCTGCGTCCCAGCGGCCTGCGCTTCATGCATTTCGCACTCGGCGGCCTGGCGGCGGCGATGGCCCTGCCGCTGGCCCTGCTCTTCCTGCTGGTGCGTTTCGATCCCCGCGTGCGCTCGCCGCGCCAGCTCGAAAGCCGTGGCACCTATGCGCTGCTCTCGGTGGTTCCGGCCTACCGCACGCCGCGCGACCGTCGCCGAGAAATGGGCCGGATGGTGCTGAGCAGTTCGATCGTCGGCGCCGTGTTCCTGGCCTACGCGCTGGTCTATGTCTTCAAGCAGGTGAGCGGATGAGCGCGAATACCGGAAACGCCGCCGACAACGCTGCCGACAACCGCGCCGACAGCCAGACACGCAGCGACCGCTCGCTGCCGGCGACCCAGGCCGAGGGTGCCGGCCGGGCGCTGAGCACGCGCCAGCTGGAAGAACGCAAGCTGATCCATCGCCAGGAGTCGGTCCGCAAGCATGCGGACGCCTTCCGCGAATTGCGCACGCGCCTGCTCGCACTGGCGGGCGACACCGGCAATTTCGTCACGCTGGTGGCGCCGGTGCGCCCCGGCTGCGGCGGCAGCTTCGTGGCACGCAACCTCGCGACTGCATTCGCCTTCGACGAGACCAAGCAGGCGCTGCTGGTCGACTGCGACGCCACGCATCCGGCACAGGGCGAGGCCTTGCAGGTCGAGGCCGACGGTCGCGGGCTCATCGATTACCTCGAGAACGAATCGATCGTGCTGGGCGACATCGTGCATGCGACCGGCGTGCCGCGCCTGCAGCTGATTCCGGCCGGACGCATCCGCGAAACCCCTGGCGAGAGCTTCAGCTCGTTCCGCATGCGCGCGATGATCGACTCGCTGCGCGCGCACCACGGCAATCGCCACCTGATCCTCGACGCACCGCCCGCCCTGGGATCGCCGGATGCACGGATCCTCTCGGATCTGGCCGACATGGTGGTGCTGGTCGTGGGCTACGGCCAGGTCAGCAGCGAAGACATCGACAAGGCCGTCGCCAGTTTCCCGCCGGAGAAGTTCGCCGGCGTGGTGTTCAACCAGCGGCCGTAGACCACGGCGGGAGGCAGGCATGGCACGCATCCTGACCGGCAGGCAGCTTTCGAGCACGACGCCATCGACGACGGCATTGTTCTGCGCGATCGCCATCGCGCTGGGCTCGCTGGCGCCCGGCGACGCGCATGCGCTGCGCGTCAACTACACGCTGGACTTCAGCGCCGAGCACAACGACAACCTGCTGCTCACGCCGACCGATCCACTGGAAACGACCATCCTGCGCCCGGGCCTGGGCGTGGAAGTGCTGCACGACACCTCGGTGCTGCAGATGCACCTCAGCGGTCGCGCCGACTACCGCTACTACGACACGCGCGGCCTGCAGGGCGGCGTCGACGGCACGTTCTCCGGTCGCGTGAACTGGGTGGCGATCCCCGAACGCCTGAGCTTCACCGTGGTCGACCAGCTGACCCTGCAGCCCGTGGACACCCTGGCCGCCGACGCGCCGGGCAACCGGCAGCAGGTCAATGTGCTGTCCGCAGGACCGACGCTGCAGTTCGAATGGGGCGACGACTGGCGCGGCAGCGCGGAACTGCGCTACATCCGCAGCGACGCCGAAGTCACCGACCAGTTCAACTCACGGCGCACGGACGTCGCGCTGCGCGCGACGCGGCGGCTGTCGCCGGGCAGCCGCTTCTCGTTCAACCTGCAGCACCAGCGTGTGGACTTCGACAGCGAACTGGTCGCGCGCGACTATGACCGCACCCAGTTCTTCGCGCGCTGGACGCACACGCTCAACCGCGTCGACATGGCCGTGGACCTGGGCTATTCGCGGCTGGACTACCGCCGCTCCCTGCCCGGCTTCGCGAACGGCCGCTCGGACCCGATGCTGCGCGCCTCGGCGGCGTGGCGCCCGAACGACGCGCACCGCTTCGACCTGTCGTACAGCAGCCTGTTCTCGGACGTGGCCTCCGACTCGCTGGCCGACGCCAACGCGATCGAGGCCCCGCCGAGCGGCGTGCAGACCGGCGACACCGTGGTCAACGCCTCGCCCTTCCTCGAACGACGCCTCGAAGGCGAATACGGCTGGACCTCGACGCGCTGGACCTTCAGCGTCTCGCCCTTCCTCGACCGCCTGCGCTACGAAGACACCGACCAGTTCGACCAGGACGGCTACGGCGTCGGCGTGGAAGCGAGCTGGCGCGCGCGGCGCAACCTGCTGATCGGCTTCGCCGGCGCGCTGGACCACAACCGCTACGTCAATCTCGATCGCGACGACGAGACACGACGCTATTCGCTCAACGTGCGCTACAACTGGGTACGCCACTGGAGCGGCGTGTTCACCGTGGCGCGCTACGAGCGCCGCAGTACCGAACCGGGCCAGCGCGCCGACCAGAACGTGGTCTCGCTGGCGCTGAGCTACCACAACCGGTAACACCCGGTCACACCGGATGACACCCGCCATGCCCCATACACGCCGCCGCATCGCACGCAGCCTGCTCGCCACCGCCCTGGTTCTCGCCGCGACCGGCTGCAACGGGGAACCGACCGCGAACGCCGCCGACACCGGTGCCGCCACGCTCGCGGCCGCGACGCAGGCGGTGGCCGCGAAGCGCCCGGCGCTGAAGCCGCTGCAGCCGGGCATCCCGCTGGACCTGTCCTACGTCGATACGCGCTCGCCGCAGTTCGACCGCTTCAAGCGCTGGGTCGACACCGCCGTCGCCGGACAGCCCGGCTACGCGTTCTCCGCCTACGACGCTGCACTGCTGTACCGGCTGGATCCGAAGCCGAAGTACTGCGAACTGGCGGTGCGCATGGTCGAGAAGGAAGTCGCGGACGGCGAAGCCGCCATCGCCGCGGGCGGTGCGCCGGAAGTCGCGGGCGATTCCTATCTCGAAGTCGGCCCGCGCATCGCCGCGCTGTCGATGACGCTCGACACGTGCAAGGCGTCGATCGACGACGCGCAGCGCAAGCGCTGGTCGGATTTCGCCGAACAGGCGGTGTGGAACGTGTGGCACCACCTGCGCGCGAACTGGAACGGACGCCCGCGCCCGTGGACCGGCTGGTCGGTCGACAACCCGGGCAACAACTACTACTACAGCTTCGTCGAGGCGACCCTGTACTGGGCGCTGGCCAGCGGCAACGCAGAGTGGATGCGCTTCCTCAACGAAGAGAAGATCCCGCCGCTGATCGCGTACTTCGCGCAGTTGAAGGGCGGTGGCAGCCTGGAAGGCACCGGCTACGGCGCGGCGCACATGCGCCTGTTCGCGCTGTACCGGCTGTGGCACGACGCCACCGGCGAGGACATCGCCAACGCCAGCCCGCATGCCGGCGACACCATCGCGTACTGGGTGCATGCGACCGTGCCGACCTTGGACCGCTTCGCGCCGATAGGCGACCAGTCGCGCAGTTCGATCCCGGAACTCTACGACTACCACCGCACCCTGGTGCTGCAGGCACGCGCGCCGGGCAAGGATCCGCAACAGTTGTCGATGGCATCGTGGTGGCTGAACAACATCGCCATCGACAGGATGAGCAACGGCTTCAACACCTCGCACGACCTGCTCGCCGCCGGCGATGCGAAGGCGCCGGCACCGAGCGCGCTGTTCCACCATGCCACCGGGACCGGCCACCTGTTCGCGCGCACCGCATGGGATCGCGACGCGCTGTGGCTGGCGTTCGTCGCCGGTCCGTACAACGAGAGCCACGCGCACCAGGAACAGGGCGGCTTCACCCTGTTCCACCGCGACTGGCTGACCGTGACCGAGAACATCTGGAGCCACAGCGGCATCCAGCAGGGCACCGAGACCCACAACGTGCTGCGCTTCGAAGCGTCGACGCCGATCGAACGGCAGTGCCACGCGCCGCAGAACGACCGCGTGGTGCACCAGTGCGTGCCGACCGTCTCGACCATGACCGTCACCCCGGGCGCCGACGGCAGCCTGCGTGCGGTCGCCGACCTGTCCGGTGCCTACGCCAAGGACAGCCCGGTGAAACAGTGGACCCGGGACCTGACGTTCTCGGCATCCGGGCTGCGCGTCGAAGACCGGTTCCGCACCACGCCGGGGACCCGCGCGATCTTCCAGTTGCAGCTGCCGGGCGAACCCCGCATCGAAGGGCGTGAAGCCGTGGCCGGCGGCCTGCGTGTCCGGGTGGTCTCGCCGGCCGATGCCCAGCTCACCGCGTTCGACTGGCGCACCGTGGACCGTGACGAATTTCGCAGTGGCTGGCGCCTGGATATCGCCGGTAGCGGCGATACCTATGTCGTCGAGCTGCTGCCGGCCGGCCGCTGATCAAACTCGGCCGATATTGCGAGACAAACTTCACGTTTTACTTCAAGAAAGAAAAATTTAGGTCGGAGTCATCACAAAACGCCCCAGAGGCGGCACGCATACTTTCGTTCAGGTCGCTGCGTCCAACGTGACGCAGCGACCGATGTCCCGGTCCGCCGGCACATCGAACGGTGCGCCGCCCGCCTCCCGAACGGGTCTCGGACGACGCGAATGCAGTCTCGCCATGGACGCGATCGCAGAGCCCCCGACATGCCCTTCATCCCCCGCCACGACGATCTTTCCCTTGCGAACCGCCCCCGCGGTCGCGCCCCCCTGCCCAAGGCACTGACCCTCTCGCTCGTCGTGCTTGGCGCGGTTGCCGTCACCGGCATCGCCCTCGCCGGCCCGGCCGACCTGCTGCGCGACCTGCGCCTGCGTTTCGCCGACCGCGGCGTGGCGCCGACGCACGCGTCTTCGAAGCCGGTGTCCGCGCCCGCAAGCGCCACGAGCGATCCGCGCTTCAGCTCGCGCCCGCGCCCGAAGCCGCGCCCTTCGACCGGCAACAGCTCGCAGCAGCTGGGCGAGATCCCGATGAATCTCACCTTCATCGATACCTCGCGCACGGCGTACAGCCGCTTCCGCACCTGGGTCGACAATGCCGTGAACGGCAGCCCGGGCTACGCGTACGAAGCACGCGACTCAGCGCTGATGTTCCGCATCACCCGCGACGTGAAGTACTGCAACCATGCCGTGACCCTGGTCGAGCAGCAGGTCGCGCAGGCCGAATCCGCCATCGCGTCCGGACAGCGCCCGGCCGTGGCCGCCGATTCCTACCTCGAGGTCGGCCCGATGATCGCCGACCTGGCGATGACCTACGACACCTGCGCCGCGCGCGTGACCAGCAGCCAGCGCCAGCGCTGGTCCGCATACGCGCAGCAGGCGATCTGGAACGTCTGGAACCACGAGAGCGCACGCTGGGGCAGCACCTCGCACCCGTGGAGCGGCTGGTCCGTGAACAACCCGGGCAACAACTACTACTTCAGCTTCGTCGAAGCGACCATGATGTGGGCGCTGGCCTCGCGCAATCCGACCTGGATGACGTTGCTCAAGACCGACAAGCTGCCGAAGCTGGAAGCCTATTACCGCAACATGCCTACCGGCGGCAGCCTGGAAGGCACCGGCTACGGCACTGCGCAGATGCGCCTGTTCGAGCTGTACCGCATCTGGCGCGACGCCACCGGCATCGACCTGGCCAACGCCAATCCGCATGCCACCAGCACGATCAACTGGTGGGTGCACGGCACGGTGCCGACGCGCACGCACTTCGCGCCGATCGGCGACCAGTCGCGCAATTCCGTGCCGGAGCTGTACGACTACCATCGCCGCCTGATGCTGGAAGCACGCCAGCTGAGCAACGATGCTTCTGCGCAGCGCACCGCAAGCTGGTGGTTGAACAACATCTCGGTCCAGCAGATGGGCCAGGGCGCGAACTTCCGCTACGACCTGCTGCCGCCGGGCAACAACGGCACCGTGCCTACCGCGCTGCATTACCACGGCAGCGCGACCGGCCATCTCTTCGCGCGCAGCAGCTGGGACACGACCGCGATGTGGATGTCCTACGTCGCCGGCCCGTACAACGAAAGCCACGCGCACCAGGACCAGGGCTCGTTCACGCTGTACGCGCGCGACTGGCTGGCGGTGACGGAGAACATCTGGAGCCGCAGCGGCATCCAGCAGGGCACCGAAGTGCACAACATGATGCGTTTCGAACGCAGCAACGCCAGCCTCGCGCAGTGCACCGCGCCGGCCAACGACCGCATCGTCCACCAGTGCGAATCGCCGCAGTCGGTCGCGACCATGACGGTCACGCCCGGCGCCAACGGCGCGATCACGGTCAACTCGGACCTGACCCCGGTCTATCGCGGCAACCCGGCGCTGACCCGCTGGACGCGCAACCTGCAGTTCGCCAGCCGCAAGCTCACCGTGCGCGACAACTTCACGCTCGGCGCGGGCACCACCGCGTTCTTCCAGGTGCAGGTGCCGGTGCAGCCCACGGTCAGCGGCAGCACGGTCACCGCCGGCAACCTGCGCGTGCGCGTGCTCGAGCCGGCCGGCGCCACCATCACGCTGCGCAACTGGAACTCGGTCGATTCCGGCGAGTTCACCAAGGGCTGGCGCATCGACATCGGCGGCGGCACCACGACTTACCTCGTCGAGCTGAGCGAAGTCACGCCCTGAGCGAAACGTCGATTCGATGATGTCGATTCGATGACGCGATCCAGCAGAACGCCCGGCATGCCCGGGCGTTCTGCATGAGGGCGGCACGCATTCCTGACGGAATCCCGAACGCGGGCCACGCTCGGCACGCGCATCGCACCGCATCGACGTCGGTGGCGCGGCGGCATCGCTAGTATCGGACGTCATGTCACGCATCCGGCCGCGAGCGCCGACCGTATCGAACGCGATGTCACAGGATCTGATCGTGCAGCGGCCGGAAGGCCTGTATTGCCCCGCAGGCGATTTCCACATCGACCCGTGGCGTCCGGTCGCGCGCGCGGTCATCACCCATGGGCATGGCGACCATGCGCGGACGGGCATGGGGGAGTACCACGTCGCCCGCGCCGGCCTGCCGATCCTGCAGTGGCGGCTGGGCGAACAGCACTATCACGCGTACGAGTACGGCGAGCCCTTCCGTCTCGGCGCCGCGCGCGTCTCGCTGCATCCGGCGGGTCATGTCCTCGGCTCCGCGCAGGTCCGCATCGAGGTCGACGGCGAGGTCTGGGTGGCATCGGGCGACTACAAGCGGCAGCCCGATCCCACCTGCCCGCCGTTCCAGGTCCTGCCCTGCGACACCTTCGTCACCGAAGCCACGTTCGGACTGCCGATCTATCGCTGGCCCGACACCGCCGACGTGGCGCGCGACATCGTCGCCTGGCGCGACGAATGCGCCGCCGAAGGCGTCGCTGCGGTGCTGTTCTGCTACGCCCTGGGCAAGGCGCAGCGCCTGCTCGCGGAACTGCGCGCGTTCACCCATGAACCGGCCTGGATCCATGGCGCGATGGTGCCCGGCATCGACGTCTACCGCGAGGCGGGCATCGCATTGCTGGAGACGCGGCCCGTGAGCGAAGGCGGGCGCGGCGCGGACGCTGCGGGACGATTCGCAGGACAACTGGTGCTGGCGCCGCCGTCGGCAGCCGGCAGTCCGTGGATGCGGCGCTTCCGCCGCGCGCAGACCGGGTTCGCCTCGGGCTGGATGCTGATCCGCGGCAACCGCCGACGGCGCAATGTCGATCGCGGCTTCGTCGTGTCCGACCATGCCGACTGGCCCGCGCTGTTGCGCACGGTGCGCGAGACCGGCGCGCGCCGCGTCATCGCCACCCACGGCAACACCGAGGCGCTGGTGCGCACGCTTGCCGATGCAGGTGTGGACGCCGGCAACTTCCGCACCGACTACGGCGGCGACGACTGATGCAGCGCTTCGCCGAACTCTATCGCCGCCTCGACCGCAGCACCGCGACACTGGACAAGCGCGCGGCGCTGCTCGACTACTTCCGCACCGCGCCGCTGCGCGACGCCGTCTGGGCGCTGTGGCTGCTCAGTGGCGGCAAGATCGGCGGCGCCGGCGCCCGGATCGCGGGCAGCGCAGAACTGCGCGCGTGGATCGCCGAGGAAAGCGCCACGCCGCCGTGGCTGGTCGACGCCTCCTACGAGCAGGTCGGCGATCTCGCCGAAACGCTGGCGCTGCTGCTCGACGACCCGGCCGCCGAGAGCCTGGACGTGGTGCCGCTGCACACCTGGATCGAACGCCTGCTCGCCGTGGCCGGCCGCGACGAAGCGCTGCGCCGCGACGCCGTGGTGCATGGCTGGCGCCACCTCGACCGCGAAGGCCGGCTGGTCTTCAACAAGCTGCTGACCGGCGCGCTGCGCATCGGCGTGTCGCAGCGCATGGTGCAGCAGGCGCTCGCGGAACTGTCGGGCGTGGATATCGCGCTGATCGCGCAGCGCATGCTCGGCCGCTGGACGCCGTCCGAGACCTTCCTGCGCGACCTGCTGTCGCCGCAGCCGCTGCCCGGCGACCGCGCGCAGCCGTATCCCTTCTTCCTCGCCTCGCCGCTGGAGACCGAGGCCGCGTCGCTCGGCGCGATCGACGACTGGCTGGTGGAGTGGAAGTGGGACGGCATCCGCCTGCAGCTGATCCGGCGCGGCAGCGACATCGCGCTGTGGTCGCGCGGCGAGGAACGGCTGGATGGCCGATTTCCCGAAATCGAGCGCGCGGCGTCGGCGCTGGCGCGCAACGCCGTGCTCGACGGCGAACTGCTGGTCTGGCACGACGCCGTGGACATGCCGGCGCCGTTCGCATCGCTGCAGACCCGCATCCAGCGTCTGAAGCCCGGTGCGAAGTCGCTGGCCGATCATCCGGCGCGGATGCTGGCCTACGACCTGCTGGAACTCGACGGCGAGGATCTGCGCGCGCGGCCCTTGCACGAACGTCGCGCGCTGCTCGAAACCCTGTGGGCCGACAGCCCCGACGCGCAGGCGCGCATCGCGCTGTCGCCAGCCGTGGACGCGCGCGACTGGGACGCCGCCGCCGCGCTGCGCACAAGCGCGCGCGAACGCGGCGTCGAAGGGCTCATGCTCAAGCGGCGGTCGTCGCCATACCAGGTCGGTCGCAGGCGCGCCGACTGGTGGAAGTGGAAGATCGACCCGCTGACCATCGACGCGGTACTGCTGTACGCGCAGGCCGGCCACGGCCGGCGCAGCACGCTCTACACCGATTACACCTTCGGCGTCTGGGACGGCGAAGCGCTGGTGCCGGTAGCGAAGGCCTACTCGGGCCTGGACGACCGCGAGATCCTCGAACTGGACCGCTGGATCCGCGCGAACACGATCGAACGCTTCGGGCCGGTGCGCTCGGTGCGCGCCCACCATATATTCGAACTCGGCTTCGAGGGCGTGAACCGCTCCACGCGGCACAAGTCCGGCATCGCGGTGCGTTTCCCGCGCATCCTGCGCTGGCGGCGCGACAAGACGCCGGTCGATGCCGACCGCATCGACGCGCTGCGGACGCTCGCACGATGAGCACGCGCAGCGCCGCCTGCACGCGCGCATCGTCGCGCAAGGCCCGCACCGCGCCACCTCCGCCGTCGCCGCCCGCGATCACGGCGACGGCGGCCATGCGCAGGCTCCGCGACTGGTTCGCGACGCGCGGCTGGTCGCCGCTGCCGTTCCAGCGTGAGGCCTGGACGCGCTACCTCGCCGGCAAAAGCGGGCTGATCCACACGCCGACCGGCAGCGGCAAGACCCTTGCCGCGTTCGGCGGCCCGCTGCTCGACGCGCTGCGCGGTGGCGATGTCACGGCCGGCCCGCGCGTTTCCGGGCCGACGCTGCTGTGGGTGACGCCGCTGCGTGCACTGGCCAACGACACCGTGCGTGCCCTGCGCGAACCCGTCGACGGACTGCAACTGCCGTGGACGGTGGGCATGCGCACCGGCGATGCCAGCGCACGCGACAAGCGCCTGGCGCGGGCGGGCAAGCTCGACGTGCTGGTGATCACGCCCGAATCGCTCGCCCTGCTGCTCTCCTACGACGACACGCCGGCGCAGCTGCACGGCCTGCGCGGCGTGGTCGTCGACGAATGGCACGAACTGCTCGGCAACAAGCGCGGCACGCTGCTGCAGCTGTGCCTGGCGCGACTGCGCGCGCTGTCGCCGACACTGCGCACCTGGGGCCTGTCGGCGACGATCGGCAACCTCGACGAGGCCCGCGACGCGCTGCTGCCGCACGTGCCCGACGCCGCGATCGTCAGCGGTCCCGCGCCGCGCCGCGTGTCGATCGAGACCCTGCTGCCCGGCGAACGCGAACGCTTCCCGTGGGCCGGCCACCTCGGTCTGTCGCAGCTGTCGCGCGTGGTCGCGATGCTGGCGCAGGCGCGGACGTCGCTGCTGTTCGCGAACACGCGTGCGCAGGCCGAGCTCTGGCATCGCGCGCTGGAATCGGTGTGGCCGCACGCGCCGGACACGCTCGCGCTGCACCACGGCTCGCTGGACCCGACGCTGCGCCGCGCGGTGGAGGATGGCCTGCGCGACGGCCGCATCCGCTGCGCGGTGGCGACCTCGAGCCTCGACCTGGGCGTGGATTTCCCGGCAGTGGAACAGGTGCTGCAGATCGGCAGTCCGAAAGGCATGTCGCGCCTGCTGCAGCGCGCGGGCCGCGCGCGGCATCGCCCCGGCGAGGCCGGTGCGATCGTCTGCGTGCCGACGCATGCGCTGGAGCTGGCCGAATATGCGGCCGCGCGCGTCGCCCTCGCCCACGGCCGGATCGAAGCGCGGCCGCCACCACGGCTCGCGCTGGACGTGCTCGCGCAGCATTGCGTGACGCTGGCGCTGGGCGGAGGTTTCGATGCAGACGCGCTCTACGCGGAAGTCATCGGCACGCATGCCTATGCCGCGCTGACGCGCACGCAGTGGGATGCCGTGCTCGCCTTCATCGTCGAAGGCGGCAGCGCGCTGTCGCACTATCCCGAATACCGCCGCGTCGTGCGCGACGACGACGGTTTCTACCGCGTGCATGAGCGCCGCATCGCGTTCCGCCATCGCCTGTCGATCGGCACCATCGCCAGCGATGCCGGCATGGCGGTGAAATTCCTCAAGGGCGGCCGCCTCGGCTCGGTCGAGGAAAGCTTCATCGGCCGGTTGCGTCCCGGCGATCGCTTCCAGTTCGCCGGCCGCACGCTCGAGCTGTCGCGCGTCCGCGACATGACCGCGTATGTGCGCCTCGCGAAGCCCGGCGACGGTGCGGTGCCGCGCTGGCAGGGCGGTCGGATGCCGCTGTCGACCGAACTCGGCCGCGAGGTCGAGTCCGTGCTGTCGGGCGCGAGCGCGCAGGATGCGCCGGAGATGCGCGCGCTGGCGCCGATCCTCGCGCTGCAGGCGCGGCTGTCGTCCCTGCCGCGCCCCGGCGTGCTGCTGGCAGAGTGGTTCGAAGCGCGCGACGGGCAGCACCTGTGCGTGTTCCCCTTCGCCGGGCGCGCCGTGCACGAAGGCCTGGCCGCATTGCTGGCGCGGCGCTGGGGGCGGCTGGCGCCGAACACCTTCGGCTTCGCCGCGAACGACTACGGCCTGATCCTTTCGGCCCAGGCAAAGACAGGGATCGATGCCGACGGCCTGCGCGCGCAGCTCGATCCTGCGCAGCTGGTCGACGACCTGCGCGAAGGCGCGAACCTCGCCGAACTCTCGCGGCGCCAGTTCCGCGAGATCGCGCGCATTGCAGGCCTGCTGCCGCCCTCGCTGCCCGGCGGCGCGCCACGTTCGATGCGCCAGTTGCAGGCCTCCGCCGGCCTGCTGTACGACGTGCTGTCACGCCACGACCCCGACCACGTGCTGCTGGCCCAGGCCGAAGCGGAAGTGCTCGCGAACACGCTCGACCTGCCGGCGCTTGACGCGTGTCTCCGCGACTGCGCGGCGCGCAGCATCGACCTGCGCCGGCCGGCATCGTTCACACCGCTGTCGTTCCCGCTGTGGGCCGAGGCGCTGCGCGGCCAGCTCAGCACCGAGGACTGGAAGACGCGCGTGCAGCGCGCGGCGGCGCGCCTGGAGAAGGCGAATGGCTGAGCGCATCGCCGTCGACATCGCCGGCGAGACCATGCAGCTGTTCGCCGATCGCGCGCTGTTCTGGCCGTCGCGCGGGCGGCTGCTGATCGCCGACCTGCACCTGGGCAAGGGCGACGTGTTCCGCGCCGCAGGCATCGCATTGCCCAGCGGCGGGACCGTACACGACCTCGCGCGACTCGACGGGTTGATCGCCGCGACCGGCGCGAACGAGCTGTGGGTGCTCGGCGACCTGCTGCACGGCGCGACGCATCACGCACGCTGGCGCGACGGCTGGGAGCAGTGGCGCGGCACGCATGCCGGCCTGCGCATCGCCGCGCTGCGCGGCAACCACGACCGTCATCGCGAAGCGGCCGGGCGGGAGATCGACGCGCTGGGCGAATCCGTGGCCGACGGCGCGATCCTGATGCGGCACGAGCCCTGCCCGCATCCGTCGCTGCACGTGATCGCGGGACACCTGCACCCGGCATTGCGCCTGCCCGGCCTGCCGCGTCCCCTGCCTGCTTTCTGGCTGCGCCCGGACGTCACCGTGCTGCCGGCGTTTTCGGCCTTCACCGGCGGGCACATCGTTGCGCTCAGCCGCGAGGATCGTTTCGCAGTGTGCGCCGACGGACACATCGCGCTGGTCCGGGAACAACGTTCCTGACGGGCACGCAAAAAAACGCCCCGGTGGAGCCCGGGGCGCCTGCTTGCGAGCGCATCCATGCAAGCAGAAAGGGTTCATGCGTCGGCTGCGCCGTCCTGCGTCGTCTTTCCGGGAACAGGGAGTGATCGTTCCCGTCCGTCGCTTGCCACGACGGACAAGGAAGACGAAGCCTGGATGGCGGCGGGCACGGCCTTGCGGCCGCCCCGCCTTGTCGATTCCGTCCCGGCGAGATTCCCGGGGCGCCCGGGGCCGGAACGGAATCGGCGCTCTCGCGCGACATCAAGGCTGCACGAACCTCAGAACGTGATGCTCCAGCTGTCGATGCGGCCGGTGTCGTTGAGCGCGTTGTCGTTCACCCGCAGCTTCCAGGTGCCGTTGAGGGCCTCGCCGGACAGGTTCACGTTGTACGTCGCGCTGACGTTGTCGACGCTGTCGCTGGCGTTGTAGTTCTTCAGCAGGTAGACCGAACCATCCGGCGCGACCAGCTCGATCTTCAGGTCGCCGCGGAAGGTGTGCACGATCGCCACCGCCACCGGCGTGCTCACGGCACCATTCCCGGTGCGGCCCGACACCGTGATCGGGCTTTCCACCGTCCTGTTGTCCAGGATCGTGAAGTCGGTGCCGTTGGTGTAGGTCTGCGAACCACCGCCTCCGGTGCCATAGCTGCCGGTGAGGCTCAGCCCGGAGAAGGCGCTGTAGCCACGCACCAGCACGTGGTAGGTGCCGGCCTGCGCGGTCGCGATGTTGCAGGTTTCCGCGTTGGTCGCACCTTCGGACTTGCAGGTGAAGGTGGTCGTCGTCGGCTGCGCGCCGAAGCGCACGTACAGATCGGCATCGCCGCTGCCGCCGGACGTCACGAACTTCAGACCGGACGCGCCTGCCGGCACATCGAGCGTGTAGTACTGGCTGCTGCCCGCTGCGCCGGACACACCGGTCACCGCGACGCCGTTCGCCAGCACGTTGCCGCCACCGCCGCTGGTCACGGTCACCGACCTGGTCTCGGTGTCGGTCGCGCCGCCGTTGTCGGTCACGGTCAGGGTGACGCTGTAGGTGCCGGCCGTGGTGTAGGTCTTGGTCGGGCTGGTGACGGTCGAGGTGGTGCCGTCGCCGAAATTCCAGCTTCGCGAGGCGATGCTGCCGTCGCTGTCGCTGGAGCTGTCGGTGAAGTTCACCGTGAGGCCGCTGACCGTGCTGCTGAAGCCCGCCACCGGGGCGACGTTGCTGCCGCCACCGATGCGGATGGCTTCGGCCACCGCCGCTTCGGCATCGACCAGACCCGCGCCGCAGCCACCCGGGCACAGGCCGGGCAGCGGACGGACCGTGTCCTTGAGCGCCTTCTCGAGCTGCGCCGGGGTCAGCGGCGTGGTCACCGCCGACTGCATCAGCGCGGCGATGCCGGCCACGTGCGGCGCCGCCATCGAGGTGCCCTGGTAGAAGGCGTAGCTCGACTGGCCCTGCGTGGTGGTGCCGGCGTTGAGCGTCGACAGCACGCCCTTGGTCTCGTGCCTGATGTTGCAGTTGGTCGGATCGGTGGCCAGCGGCAGGTGTTCGCCATTCATGTTGTCGGGCGAGCAGGTTTCGCCGCCGGTGGCGGTCACGTCGATCTTCGCGCCGTAGTTCGAGAACCACGAGCGGTGGCCTTCCTTGTCGGACGCCGCCACCGCGACCACGTTGTTGCAGCCGGCGGGCATGAAGCCGGCGACGTCGCGGTTGGAGTTGCCGGCGGCGACCACGACGGTCGTGCCGCGCTGCACGGCGCTGTCGACCGCCGACTGCATGCTCGCAGGACAGCTCGACCCGCCGCCGAGGCTCAGGTTGATGATCTCGGCCGGGTTCGCGTTGGCAGGCACGCCGCTGACGGTGCCGCCAGCGGCCCAGACGATGCCGTCCTGGATGTCGGCGAGCGTGCCGCCGCACTTGGACAGCACGCGCACCGGGACCACGCGGGCGTTGTAGGCGATGCCGGCCACGCCGGTCGCGTTGTTGGTGACGGCGGAGATCGTGCCGGCGACATGGGTGCCGTGCCAGCTGGAATTCGAGGCGCGCGAACCCAGGCCGCACTCGCCGGCCGTCGCCACCCAGTCGCCCTCGTCGTTCGGGTTGCTGTCGCGGCCGTTGCCGTCGCGGGCGTTGGCCGAATTGCTGACGAAGTCGTAGCCGGGCAGGATGCGCGCGTCGAGGTCGGGGTGCGGCACGATGCCGGTGTCGATCACCGCCACCACCACGCCGTTGCCGTTCGCGGCGTCCCAGGCGCGATCCACGCGCATGCCGTTCGGACCGTTGTAATGCCACTGCTCGCCGAAACGCGCGTCGTCCGGCGTCATGGTGTGGGTGAGGATCAGGTTGGGCTCGACGTACTCGACGTTCGGGTCCGCAGCGAGCCGGCGCATCAGCGCTTCGGCCTCGACCCGGTCCAGCTTGCGGTCGACCGACACGAGGTCGGCGCCGAGCGCGAGGCGGCGGACATGGCCCAGGCGCATCGCCCGGCCGGCGATCCTGGCCTGGCCCATGCGAGTCAGGGCGCTCTTCACCTTGCCGACATCTCGGCGCTCGGCGGAGCCGTCGCGGTACTTCACGATGAAACCGTCGTAGCCCTGCGGCGAGCGCAGGCCGTCGACGAGGACGCGGCCATCGGCCATGGCGGGCACGGCCATGCCCGACAGGGCCAGCGCGGTGGCGATGACGAGCGCCCGGACGGCCGGCGCCTGCATGCGTGTATTGCGATTCGTTTCAGTGTTGCCCACTTCCGTACTCCTCCCACAAAAAGTTCGATGGTCCGGGCCGTGAGCGGCCCGTGTGTGATTGGCGCACCGTCGCGGGAGCGAGCCGTGGAGGGGACGGGCCTGTGGAAGGCGAGCCACTCGCGCATCGGCGGTGCGCAGTCACAATCCGGTCATCGACACGGCGGGGACCACGCACGAGAGATCATTTTCCGATCACTTCCGTGCCGTGAATCACATATCCGAGCCCATCCGCACGCGCATCCGGCCGGGGGGGCGCTATGAATGGCTCCCGCGCACGCGACGTCGCAGTCCACCTCCGCCTTGTTGCCGGCATGCGGCCTGGCGGCGGATGATCGAAGCCCGCGGACGGACGACCACCCGGCCAGCACTGGCCAGATCCATCGCCACACGACCGCCGGGGGCTCTCCATGACTTCGAAAATCGATCCGCCCTGGCCGCAGGACACCCGCCATCTGCGCATCGGCGACCTGGTCATCGACCTGCGCTACCGGCGCGTGCGCGCCGATGGCGGGGAAGTCGATCTGCCGCAGCGCGTCTTCGACCTGTTCCTCCTGCTCCTGGCCGAACCGCATGCGCTGCACAGCCGCACCGACCTCTTCCAGCGGCTCTGGCCGGGGCTGGTCGTGGAAGACGCCAACCTCACACAGAGCATGTGGCTGCTGCGCAGGGCCCTGGGCGAGTCGCGCAAGTCCTGGATCCGCACCGTCGCCAAGAGCGGGTACGTGTTCGAACCGCCCGAACCGCTGCAGAGCTTCGTCGATCCGCCCGATGCCCCGGCACCCGCTGGCGGCGGGGCCGGGGCTGCGCCGGAACCGGCCCTGGCCGACGGTATCGGGATGGGCGCGGCAGATGCGGAAGATGCCGGCGATGCGACCACGACCGAGACCTCGACCGCCGCGACCTCGACCACCGCGATTTCGACCTCGGCCTCACCCATCCCGGCGCCACCACGGGCGCGCCCGGGCCGGCGGCACCTCGCATGGGTCGCCCTGGGTGCGCTGGTGCTGGCCGTCGGCGGGCTCCTCACCGCTCGGCTGCTTCGCGACGAGCGGACGGAAGGCGGTGCTGCGACCGCCGTGCCCGCGCCGCAGGTGCTGACCGTGGTGATCCTCGAAGTGAAGGACGACGGTGCGGCGCGCTGGCCGCGCAAGCTGCTGCGCGAATGGCTGGCGTGGAAGCTCGACAGCCTGCCGGAAGTGCAGTTGATCAGCGAGGCGGACTTCGCTGCGGGCCATCACGGCGCGAACGCGCCGCTGGCGATCTTCGTGTCGTCCGGCATGGTCGACGACGCCCCCGGGGAAATGCGGGTGCGGGTGCGCTTCAGGCAGGGCGCGCAGGACACCATTCTGGAAGCGCGCGGCAGCGATGCGCAGATGTCGGCGAGGATCGACGCGCTGTCGCGGCAGGTCGTCGCGCAGCTGCTGCCGGCGCGCGCCGCGCCATGGCCGACGCTGGCCGTGGATGCGACCGCAGCACGCCGCTACGCCGACGCGGTCGACGCCATCGAGAAGCGCGATGCGATCGCGTCGGCGCGGATTCTCGGCGAAGTGATCGAACGCTCGCCACGCTTCGGCCTGGCGCGCCTGCAACTGGCCCGGGCGCAGAAACGCCTGGGCCGCGCGGCCACCGCCATGGGCGAAATCGAGGTCGCGCAATCGCTGCTGCGGCCGGCGCCGCCGGAAACGCTCTCGCTGTTCTCGGCGCAGCGCCTGGCCATCGATCCGAAACGCGCGATCGATGCCGCCAACGCCTACGCCGCACTGGCGTCGGGCGCTGCACGCAAGCCGGCGATCATCCTCGAACGCGCGCAGATGCTGCTGGATGCCGGCCAGCCCCGGCACGCGCTCGATGCGATGTCGGCACCGGAATGGGAGCGCAGCTCGCTCGGCAACCGAATCGCCCGCCTGATCGTGCTGGCGCAGGCGCATTCCCAGCTCGCCGACCCCGAACGCATGCGCGAGGCCGCGCAGACGGCAGAGCGGCTCGCGCGCGAAGCCGGCAAGGGCTGGGAACCCGAGCGCGGCATGGCCCTGCTGCAGATCGCCGCCGCGAACGCGCGGCAGTACGGGGAGCGCGCCGACACCGCCGGCTACCTGGAGGCCGCCGCGCTGTTCGAGACCGCCGGGAATACGACCGCGATGCTGTACGCGCGATTCCTGGCCGAATCCGCGCAACCTTCGAAACCCGGGCACGAGCGCAGGCTCGATGCCCTGCTCGCACAGGCACGCGCGGGCGGCTACCTCAAGCTCGAGATCGAGATCCTGATGCGCGTGGCCGCGAAGCGTCATGCCTCGGGCGACGTGGAAGGCTATCGCGCGCACCTCGAACAGGCGCGTTCGAGCGCGAACATGGCCGGCGACCTCGACGTGCGCAACCGCCTCGAAACCCTCCTCCTCTACGACGCCTACCGCACGCTGCGCATGGAAGACGCCGACCTGCGCATGCAGCGCCTGCGCGCCGCGCGCGTGGAAGGCGAAGCCGGACTGGCCGTCAGCCGCATCGATGCCGGCCTGTCCGCCCTGCGCGGCGACTTCCGCAAGGCACTGGACACGCTGTCGGTGGACACCCGCGCCGGCACCGCCGACGAACGCAATTCCGAGGGACAACTGACGCTGTACTGCGATCGCGTGAGCATGCGCGTGCAGCTGGGCGACCTCGCCGGCGCGCACGCCGACGCGGATCTGTGCGACACCGCCGGGCAACCGTCCTCGCGGTTGACATCGACCTTGCAGCGCGCGCAGCTGGCGCTGCTGGCGGACGATCGGGCGCAAGCGCTCGACCTGCTGCGACGCGCGGCCGCAGCGAACGAGACGAGCCCGGACAGTCCCGACCGCTGGAGCAACCTCCTGTCCCTGGGCGCACTGTCCGCGCGCGCCGGGGATCTGGCGGCCTCCGATCGCCACTATGCGGACGCCGAAAGCAAGGTGGCCGGCAGCGGTTTCACGCTGCTCGAAGCCCTGCTGCTCGTCGGACGGGCCGAGAACGCCGGGGCGCGCGGCGACTGGCCGGCCGCCCGCCGTTTCGCCGCGCAGGCACGCTCACGCGTTCCCGCCAGCATCTGGACCATCCATGGCCGGCTTGCCCTGCTCGATGCCGCCGACGCCCTTGCCGGTGGCGACCGCACGCGCGCGACGGCCATCGCCACCGAGTACCGCGACCTCGCGCAGGGCCGCACCGACGCGCTCAGCCAGTACGAATTCCAGAACGTGCTCGACCTGGTCTGCGGCGCGGAGTGCACGCATCGGGGCATCGGCGCGACGCCGGCATCGCGCTACGGTATCCGAGGCTCGCAGATCGCATGGCTGGGCGTTGCCGAGTCTCCACCCGTGGCGACGCCCTCGAATGCCACCGCGAAGGGACACATCGCGCCACGGCCGTAAGCGTGTCTGTCGATGCGTCCAGCGTGTGTGTGCAAACCGGGTCGACCCCGTTTCGCCTGGATTCCCCTAGCGCCGCTTCGCCACCGCGATCGCGGCGTAGTGCGCGAAGTACCAGGCAGCGCGCACGGGATCGAGCCTCTCGACCTCGCGATAGATGTTCCACTGCCAGCGCGCGGCCTTGCGCTTGTCCGCCGAGAGCGAGCCCGAGCGCACCAGGTAGTCCGCCATGGGCTCTTCGCTCGGCACGCGACGCGCGATGCCGGCGCGCTTGACCATCGCCAGCCAGAACACGTAGTCCTCGTGGCCGATCTTCTCGAAGCGGCCGTCGCCGATGCTGCGGTCGTACACGCCGGTCAGGTTGCCGATGCGATTGCTCTTGAGCATCGCCGCGTAGTCGGCTTCGATCGGCGGCACGACCACCGACAGCGTGTTGTCGGACTCGTCGAAGCGGCGATACGCGGTGTAGCTGATCGCGCTGCCGGTGGCCGCCATGTGCGCGAGCTGCGCCTCGAGTTTCCCGGGGCGCCAGCGGTCGTCGCTGTCGAGGAAGGCGATGTGCGTGCCGCTGGCGGCCTCGATGCCGGCGTTGCGCGCGGCGGCGACGCCACCGTTCTTCGCCATGCGGATCGGCACCACGCCGGGCTCGCGCGCCGCGGTCTCGCGGATGATCTCCCAGCTGGCGTCCTTCGAGCAGTCGTCGACGACGATCAGTTCGACATCGGCGTGGGTCTGCGCGAACACCGAATCCATCGATGACTGCAGCGTAGCGGCGGCGTTGTAGGCCGGCATCACGACGCTGACCCGCGCGCGCGACGGTGCGCTTCCGGCAGGCAGGCTCACGTGGCGCGGGCCTTGCGCTGGCCGGCCCACGACGCGCGCGGCGGCGGCAGCAGGTAATCGCGGTACTGGCCGGGGTCGCCCTGCTCGCCCGCTTCGGCGGCCTTGATGATGTTGTAGCACTCGCGTGCGGTGACGTAGTGCAGCACGTGGCGCCTGCCGTCGTTGTAGGTGCGTTCGAGGTAGTCGTGCATCGCGTCGACCGGCTCGCCGAGCAGCGTATCGATGTCGTGCTCCTGGGTGCCGTGGGTGTGGATCTTCACGAAGACCCATTCCGGCCGTCCTTCGACATGCACGCCGGTCTTCACCCAGAGGTCGACGCGCGCCTCCGTCGGCGGGCAGTTCTTCCGGATGTCCGAATTCTCGATGCGCGGCATCACGCCCATGCGGCGTTCTCGCCAGTTCAGCGCCAGCGGGCCCTGCACGATCATCAGGTCGCCGCGCGTGCCGCCGCCGACCTTCACCGGCGCACCGTGGTTGTGCGACTTCGGCGCACAGGGATCGTCGGTGGCGTAGTAGATGCTGTTGATCGTCGCGGTCTGGGTATCGCTCGGCGCGGACGGCATGGTGAAGTCGGCGTAGCAGCCCAGCTCGCGCAGCAGGATCAACTCGTTGTTGAGGCCGCACCATCGGCCGTCGCCGCGCGAGTTGTCCAGGCACCAGTTGCCATGGATGAAGCCGAACTTCAGCTCGCCGGTCTCCGGATCGCGCGGCAGCGCGCCGTGCTTCTCGTGCAGCACCTTGCAGAAGCGCGAGATCGACACCCGGAAATTCTGCTCGGTGTCGTTGTCGTGGTGCAGGTGCACCTCGATCTCGCCGAAGCCGTCGCTGCACAGCGACGACAGCTTGTCGAGGTGTTCTTCTGCGTATTCCTCTTCCGGATAGAAGAAGCTGTGCTGCGGCGGCCGGCCATCGGCGTCGCGATGCCTGCCGGCCATCGCGCGATATTCCGCGCACCAGCGGTCGACGCGGCGCCGCTGCGTCTCCAGGTCGCCGCCCTTCCACATCGGCTCGAAATGATCGACGAAGCAGAACATGACGTGGACCGGACGATCTTCCACGACCGGCGGCCGGCGGCGCAGGTAGTGCCCCAGCCACAGGTGCATGTTGCGCTTGCGCATGTCGCGCACGACCAGCGCGCACGCCGCCGCAGCGAACAGCGCCGCGACGACCAGCAGGATCATCGCGACCTGGAATTCCGTCATTGCACCCATGCGTCCCCCCGTACTCCCAACAACATGACTCCCCCTGTGTCCCGCATCGTGCCCGGCCTCATGCGGGCGCCAGTGCTTCGAATGCGAAGCCTTCCGCCTTCCACAGCGGCAACAGCGTTTCCAGCATCTGCAGCGACAGCCCGCCGTCGTCGTGCATCAGCACGATGTCCCCCGAACGCGGCGGATGCCTGCGCGCCACCTCGACCAGCGCTTCCGCCGCACGCTGGCTGTAGTCCAGGCTGTCGTAGGACCAGAACGCGATGCGGCGGCCGCGACGGATGCAATCCAGCACCATCGGCACCGGCATCACGCCGCGCGGCGGCCTGAAATCGTGTCGCGCCAGGCCGTCGAAGCGCGCGAGCAGGCGCTCGGTGTGCTCGATCTCCCGGCGCTGCTCGGCCAGCGGCAGCCGGTCGAAGTGCGGATGGCTCCACGAATGGTTGCCCAGCCCATGCCCCTCGGACACGATCCGCCGCACCACTTCCGCATGACGCTCCACCTGCTGGCCGATCAGGTAGAAGGTCGCGCGCACGCGATGCTTCGCCAGCAGGTCCAGCAGGACCGGCGTATGTTCCGGATGCGGGCCGTCGTCGAAGGTCAGGTACAGCACGCGTCGACGCCGGCTGCCGCGGGTGAGCACCCAGCGGGTCGGCAGCCATTGCAGCACCTGCAGTTTCTTGGGGCGAGGATTCATGGAGGGCTTTGCTGGAAGGGAACGCGGTTCGCGGCACCGGCCGGCCCGCGACACTGGAAACTGATACCGGATCGGTGCGGCCTCATGGCGAGCCACCCCGATACAGGGCGTCGTAGCGGGTCGCCATGGCCTGGACAGAGGCCTCTCGCAGCGCCCAGGCACGGCCGGCACCGCCGAGGCGCTGGGCGCGCGCCGGGTCGCGCAGCAGGCCCAGCAGGGCTGTCGACATCGCCTGTTCGTCCGCCGCCGGCACGAGTGCGCCATTGGCATCGTGGCGCACGATCTCGCGGTTGCCGCCGACATCGGTGGCCACGATCGGCAGGCCGCTGGCGCAGGCTTCGAGCAGGGCCATCGAATAGCCTTCGCTGCGCGAGGAAAGCGCGAAGACGTCGAACCCCTGCAGCAGCTGGCGCACGTCGCCGCGATCGCCGAGGAAGTGCACCGCATCGCCCGCGCCACCGGCCATGGCCTGCGCTTCGAGCTCCATGCGCAGCGCGCCGTCGCCCACCAGCAGCAGCGCGGTATCGGCCGCCTCGGCGTGCACGCGCGCGAAGGCGCGCAGCAGCATCGCCTGGTCCTTGACCGGGTTCAGGCGCCCGACCGTACCGATGATGCGCGTGCCCGGTGCAAGCCCGAGCACGTTGCGCAGCGCGGTGCGCCGCTCCTCGTTCGCGGCGACGAAGGTCTCGACGCGGATGCCGTTGGGCACCGAGATCAGGGCGCTGCGCGGACGTACGCCCTGGGCCGCGAAACGCGCACGCGCGGCCTCGCAGACGGCCGCCACGGTATCGGTGCGCCACATCGAGCGGCGATACAGCCATTCGCCGCGACTGCGCGGCCGCGATGCGCCCATGCCATGGCGGGTGTTGACCAGCCGCGCAGGCGCGCGACCGAAGCTGGCCGCAACGGTGTGGTAGTGCGCATTGGCGTTGTGGGTGTGGACCACGGTGCCCGGCGTCGCGGCGAGCCAGTCGCGCAGCCGGCGCACGGCGCGCAGATCGAGCCCGCCCTGCTTGCGGCAGGCGAAGACTTCGATGCCCTGCCCTTCCAGTTCGCCTGCCAGCGCGCCGGGCTCGAACAGGCAGGCCACGCGCGGACGATGCCCGGCAGCGCGCTGCGCGACCGCGAGATCGATCACCATGCGCTCCAGTCCGCCGCGTTCGAGGTTCTCGACGACGTGTGCGATGTCCAAGGCCGGTGCAGCCATGCTCATGCCGGCAGTTCGCAGACGGTGACGCGACGTTTGCCGCTGGGCGTGAGGGCGATGTGCTCCACCATCTCGAAATCGATCCGGACATCGTCGCCGGCCACCTTGCGGATGCCCTCGACGATCTGCGCCTGCACCGAAGGGGCGTAGGCGCCGTCGGCCACCAGACGCACGCACAGTGCATCCTCTTCGCGCTGCACGACCTGGTACTGCTTCACGCCCTTCACCGGCAGGAACACGTAGACGATGTATTCGCCCGGCACCAGGCGGCCGTCGCGCAGGCGCAGCGCATCGAGCTTGCGGCCGTCGACCTTCGCCAGTTTCGGCAACCCGCGTCCGCAGGCGCAGGTCCGGGCGCCGGGCGTGCCCAGGTCGCCGTTGACGTAGCGCATCAACGGCATGCCGAGATTGTGCAGGTCGGTGACGATCAGGTCGCTCGGTTCGCCCGCATCCGCTCCGGCGGCGAACTCCACGTGCAGGTGGTCTGTGTTGAGGTGCAGGCCGCCGCCATGCTCGCACTCGGCGGCGATCAGCATGAATTCGCGACAGCCGTAGGTGTCGTAGGCCTGCGCGCCGAACACCCGCTGCAGCAGTTCGCGCTGGTGCGGATGCAGGGCCTCGGCGGCGCCGAGGATGCGCTTCGGACGGTGGATGGCGTGGCCGTTGCGCTCGATCCACTGCGCCAGTTCGACGATGGGGCCGACGTAGGAGACGACCGTTTCGGGCTTGAACCGGTCGATGGCGCCTGCGTACTGCGCCATGCGACGTTCGTCCATGTCGAACGCGTTGAGCATGCGCCGGTTGAACGCGGCGTGGTACAGCCGGTCCTTGAACAGCGCGTAGCCGGCAGGCGCCGCCACCGGCGCGCCCCACAGGTACACGGTCTTCTGGCCGAGGTGGGCCCCGGCCCAGCCGTAACCCCGGAACATCACCGCGATGCGACGCTCGTAGCTCTCGCGCGTGTAGCCGAAGCGCAGCGGTTCGCCGGTCGATCCGCCGGTGGTCTTGTAGTACAGGCCCGCGCGGTGCGCCGGCGACACCATGTCCTCTGCATTCGCGCGAATCACCGGCTTGGTCAGCGCCGGCAGGCGCGCGTAGTCCTCGCGATCGCGGATGTCGCCGACACCGGTCATGCCCGCATCGCCCCACCAGCGACGGTAGAACGGCACGTGCTCCCAGCAGTGCGCGATCAGCGTGCGCAGGCGCTGCCACTGCAACGCGTCGAGCTCGTCCGCGGACAGCCACTGGTCGCGCTCGTAGTCGCGCAGGTGGCGCAGGGTGTCGCGACGACGCAGTCCCGACTCGTAGGCCGGGTACAGCACGCGACGGAAGATGGGTTCGTACAGGCTCACGCGGCGGGTGCCTCCGTACGTGCGTGCGCCCACGCCAGCAGGCGGGCGCCCAGGCGTGGATGGCCGCGCAGCAGACGCTGGTGCAGTTGCTGCATGTGCGCGATGTCGTTGCGGGTCCAGCAGTTCAGGGCCAGCGACCACGGCAGGTAGGTCAGGGCCAGCAGGCCACCGACCGCGATTTCCGCCAGCGACGGCAAATGGTGGTGCACCAGCAGCAGCGGCGTCGCGGCCAGCGCGGCGGCCAGCATCGTGCGCAGCAGGCGCCCCCAGTCTGGCGACATGCCGCATTCGCGGATCGCCAGCGTGATGTACGACGCGACGTTGAGCACCGCGATCACGGCGAAGGCGATCAGCGCGCCGCGCAGGCCGTCGACGTGGATCAGCCAGGCATCGAGCACCAGCTTGAGCACGCCGCAGATCACGATCAATGCCAGCACGGCGCGCTGGCGATCGGCGCTGATCAGCAGGCTCGACGCGCCCTGGGCCGTCGCGATCGCCGCGCAGCCGGCGAGACAGACGGCGAACGCCGTTGCGCCTTCTTCGTACGCGTTGCCGTACAGCAGGTGGATCAGCGGATCGGACAGCACCATGCCGAACGCGACCAGCGGCGCGGACAGCAGCATCAGGTACGCGGTGGAGGCCGCGAAGCGATGCCCGGCGACCTCGCGCCCCTGGCTCAGCGCGTTCGCCATCATCGGCAGCAGCAGCGCGCCGAACACGCCCGGCACCAGCGCGGATGCGCCGCTGGCCAGCTGGTAGCCGACCTTGAACTGGCCGGCGGCGTGCGGATCGGCGTAGGCCGTGAGGAACAGCACTTCGACTTCGCTGGAGACGATGAACCCGATGGTGACGATCGCGGTGCTGTACAGCATCTGCCTGCGCACGCGCGGCACCAGGTCCAACGGCAGCGACGGCACGTCGTCGCCGGGCGGCAGCAGCGGCTTCACCTGCGCGCGCGACATCGCGTAGAAGATCACGCTGGACACGAGGAACACGCCGAGCAGCCATTCGACGGGCAGGTCGGTGGACATCACCGCGAACACCATCGCGAGGTTCAGCGGCGTGGAGACCAGCGCGACCATCGCGTTGATCCGGAAATTCTCCAGGCCCTTCGCGATGCCGATGTTGAACATGTAGCCGGCGCGCAGCGAAATGGCCACGGCGAGGAACACGAACAGCATGCCATGGTGGAAATCCGGCGCGACGCGATGCCCCGCGATCCACAGCGCCAGCGCGCCGAGCGCCAGCACGATCGCGACATAGACCCGCTGGGCGCGGCGCAGGTAGGCCACGAGCGGCCGGACCAGGTGTCCGCGATCGGCGCCGCGCAGCTCGGCCACGAACTTGATCGCCGCGCTGGCCGTGCCCGAGTTGGAGGCGGCGACGCCCATGCCCACCAGCCAGATCACCGCACTGTAGGAACCGAACCCCTCGGGCCCGAGATGGCGTGCGATCAGGATCGAGGTCAGCATGCCCAGCGCGAACTCGGTGTACATAGCCACCGAGGAGAACAGGGTGTTGCGGAGGGTGCGCGCGCGCAGCGTCATTGGATCACCAGGAGGACCTTGACCACCACCATCAGGCCGATCGTGGCGATTACGCCGACGATGGGCAGCAGCAGGAGGTCCTTGGACAGCGTGAAATGGGGAAGCGAAGGGTCGTCGCGGCGCATGTCGACGTAATGCGCCACCACGACGGCCGCGAGAAGATACAGGATCACCACGTAGCTGCGGCTCAGGAAGAAGGCGCAGGTGAAGAAGCCGGCCAGCGACAGCAGCAGCGCCATGGCGATGCCGCGCCCTTCGGCGATGCTCGCATCGCGCGCGTCTTCGCTCGCGACCAGCGCGTCGACATCGCCACCCGACTCGGCTGCGGCTTCGAGTTCGGCCTCGAAGGCGTCTTCGTCGCGCAAGACCGGCTGGCCCATGCCGCGCGACGCGGCCCACATCATCCGGAAACCGTAGAGGATGAAGGCCAGCCACAGCGTGTAGCCGATGATGCCGGTCTCGGCCATCACCAGCACGAAGGAATTGTGCGCGGTGAGATGGTGGTAGTCGGAATACATGTCCGGCCCGACGCCGAAGATCGGGTGGCCGATGAACATCTGCACGCCTTCGTACCACGAATCCACGCGCCCCTGCGCCGAGGCTTCCTCCACGTCGATCTCGTTGAAGCGCGAAGGCAGCGCGAGCAGCACGCCCACGGCCATCGCGCCGAGGGTGCCGGCGATGAACATGCCTCGCGTCTGCCACACGTACAGGCCCAACACCAGCAGCAGCCCGAGCAGCGAGCCGCGGGAGTCGGTGAGGTAGATGCCGTAGACCAGGATGCCGGTGACGATCCACCAGAACAGCCGGCGCAGGCCCATCAGGCCGCCGCGACTGCTCAGGTAGGCCGCCATCGGCACGCAGGCCACGAACAGCATCCCCAGGTCGTTGGGGTCGTTGAAGATGCCGACGTACTGGATGCGCGTGCCCTGCGACAGGCCGATGCCGGTCCAGCCGGTGCCCAGCTTCACCTGTTCGATGCCGTGGATCGAGATGATCGCCGCGCAGAGCGAGAACATCGCCATGATCTTCAGGATGCGCTCGCGGCTGTCCAGTCCGTTGGCGAACACGACGAAGGCCAGCAGCACCGGCGCGAACTTGTTCAGCTGCACCACGGCGCCGCCGAAGTAACCGTTGAACACGTGCGACACCATCAGCACGACGAAGAACATCAGCAGCACCGGGTACTGCGGTGCATCGAAGTTCTTGCGCGGCGAGAACATCCAGAAGCCGGCGGCCAAGAGCAGCGCGATCGGCTGCAACGGCAGCGAGAAACTGTCGACCAGTTCCGGGTAGTCCTGCGGCCGGATCAGCACCAGCAACAGGTAGGCCAGCATCGCCAGGAACATGGTCGCTACCGCCCCGTGTCGCGCGAACGATGGCAGAAGAGCTCCGGCAACGAGAGCATGCCCTCGAACCATTCGGCGTCGACGTGGCGTTCCACCGGCAAGCGGCGCATCTGGAAGCGCGCATCGGGCTTCAGGCGTTCGCAACCGGCCAGGTAGCTGCAGGCGATGCGGTACCCCGTCTCGCGGGCCGCGGTCATCACCGTGTCGTTGTAGGCGTCGCGCCCCCCGACCGGATACGACATCGCGATGACCGGGGCGCCAAGGGCCGCCTCGATCGCCTGCTTCGAACCGGCGACTTCATCGCGCATGGCGTCCGCCGACAGTTTCGCGAGCATGCGGTGGTCCACGCCGTGCGAGCCGATCTCCATGCCGGCCGCGTGCATCTCGCGCAACTGTGCCCAGTTCATCGGCTTGCAGTCGGGATGCCCCTCGGCATCGGGCATGTCCCATTCGCGCTGCAGCCGATCGACGAGCGCCTGCTGGCCGGCGGCATCCAGCATCTTGATGCGATCGAGCAGTCGGCCCGCCAGCGAGCGGCGCTCCGCCAGCGCGTCCGGGCCGTCCGGCAAAGCCCAGTCGATGCCCAGCTCCGGCGCCAGCAGGCGTGGCTGCGTCGTGGTGCACACCATGTAGACCAGCCAGTCGTAGGCGTAGGGTCGACCGGTCGCGATGTGTCCGCTGGACACGAAGAACATCGCCGACAGCCCCGCGTCGCGCAGCAGCGGGAAGGCGATGCGGTAGTTGTCGTCGTAGCCATCGTCGAAGGTGATCAGCACGGCGCGCGGCGGGATGCGGCGACCGCGATCCAGGCAGTCGGCCAGTTCCTCGAAACGCATCGGCGCGAAGCGTCGACGCACGATCGCCAGTTGCCGGCTGAAGGCCTCGCTCGATGCGCTGACCAGGTCCAGGTCGAAACGGAAGTCGCTCGGCTCCGCGGAGGGCAGCACCCGGTGGTACGCCAGGATCCGGACATCGCGATGCATGGCCGCGCGCAACCCGCCCACCAGCGGCATCGCGCCGACGCGGCAAAGCAGACGTGCCAGTTTCGGGCGCCGGCCAGCGGAAGGTGGTCCCGCAGCCGGGCATGTCGCGGATCGCGAAGTCATCACGTGTCGAGTCAAGCCCCCTGATCCCGCAGTCAACGCATTTTCCGCCCGCCGCAGGACGGCGTGCGCGGCATTTTCCGCCCCGTCCGGGACGACGCGCGCCGACATCGCGTTCGATGCTTGCATTCAGGCATCGAACGCGGTCCACTGCGCGCCTCCAACACCGACCGGGGGCGACGCGGGATGGCCGAAGACACCGATTTCGCAGCGCTTTACCGCGAGCTCGGGGTCGATGCGACCTGTTCGCTGGCCGACCTGCGCGGTGCGTGGCGTCGCCGCGTGGCGAAGCTGCACCCCGACCAGGGCGGGGACGCCGAGGATACCGGACGCCTGCAGGAATTGAACCGGCAGTTCGATGCGGCCATCGATTTCCACGCCCGATTCGGTCGCCTCCCCGGCGCCCCCTTGTCCCGGGCACTTGCGCAGTCCGGCACGCCACTCCGAGGGACGGCGTCGCCCTCCGGCGGCGATTCGACGGCCGCTTTGGGCAGGATCTCGCGTTATTTCGTCGCAGTCGGGCTGTTGGGGATCTGCGTGCTCGGCTGGCGCATCGTGCAGACCGGCGAGGACAGCGGCCGCGGTCCAGCGCGCGAGGTGCTCGCAGCCGATGCCCATGGCGGCAGCGGTGCGGAGCACGCCGCGCGGGTCGCGATCGAGGTGCTCGCCGTGTCTCCGGGGATGGACAAGCCGCGGGTGCGCGCGATCCTCGGGGAACCGCTGCAGATGCACGAACTGCGCTGGAGCTATGGCCCCTCGTGGGTCGAATTCCGCTGCGATCGCGTGGTCGGCTGGTACAGCGCGCCACAGCGCCCGCTCAACGTGGCCGACGGACGCGAGTCCTGGGCCGACACCACCCCTGCCGGCGCGTCCTGCGACTGAGTCGCGACGCCCGGCGCACGACGTCCTGGAGTACACACCGGTGCTGAACCGAGCGGCCACCCTGTTGCGCAAGGCGCGACGCCGGTTGTGGATGAAATACGCGCTGCGCGGCGTCGGCGGCAGCGACAACTTCGAGCGCCTGGACCTCGCCTACACGGTCGAAGATCCGTGGAACATGGCATCGGACCTGGAGCGCGCACGCTTCGAGGCCACGAACCGGGTGATCGAACGCGCATTCGGACGCGTCGGTTCGGTGCTGGAACTGGGCTGCGGCGAAGGCCACCAGACCGAGTACTTCGCCAGGCTGAGCGACGAGCAGTTCGGCGTCGACGTCAGCCCGCAGGCCGTCGAACGCGCGCGCAAGCGACTGCCCGCGGCGAAATTCGAGGCGACCGACGTGTTCGGACAACCCTGGGGCGACGCGCGCCATCGCTTCGACCTGGTCACCGCCTGCGAAGTGCTGTACTACCTGAGCGAACCGGAGAAGACCATCGCGCAGATGCGCCACCTCGGGCGCAATGGCCTGGTGACCTTCTTCGCCCCGGCCTGCGGCCGCGTGGGTCCGCACCTCGACGCGATTCCCGGCCTGCAGCGCGACTGGATGTTCCACGGCGGCACCGCATGGCTGGTGGCCTGGTGGCGCGATGAGTGACGCGGCACTGCCGGCGGTGCTGCGCGACCACGGCATCGTCTATTTCGGCAACGACTGGTTCGCGGAGAACCGCACCAGCAGCCATCACGTCGCCACGCGCCTCGCGCGACGCATGCCGGTGCTCTACGTCGATTCGCCCGGCATGCGCGCACCGAACGCCTCCGGGCGCGACCTCAAGCGCGCGGTGCGCAAGCTGCTCGCGGCCTTCAAACGACCGACCCGCGTCGCCGACGGCCTGTGGCATTGCACCGTCCCGCAGCTGCCGTTCCGGCGCCTGCCGGGCGTGGACGCATTCAACCGCCTGTTCGGACGCTGGGCCGTGCGTCGCGCGCTGCGCCTGGCCGGCATCCGCAAGCGCATTTCGTGGTTCGTCGTGCCGCATCCGGGCGTGCATGCGGGCAAGCTCGGCGAAGACCTCGTCGTGTACTACTGCATCGACGACTACGCCGCCCATCCGGGCGTGGATGCCACGCTGATCGCGAGCCGCGACGAAGCCCTGAGCCGTCGGGCGGACCTGCTCTGCGTTGCGCCGCCGGCGCTGCTCGATGCCAAGCGCGCGCTCAATCCGCACACGGTGTTCTCGCCGCATGGCGTCGACGTCGACCTGTTCGCGCAAGCGCAGGATCCCGCGACGCGGACGCCCGACCTCGCCCGGGACCTGCCGCGCCCGGTCGTCGGCTACATCGGTTCGATCCACGAATGGATCGACGTGCCGCTGATCGAATCGCTGGCCCGCGCGCGGCCGCAATGGACCTTCCTGCTCGTCGGTCACGCACACGTGAACGTCGATGGCCTGCGCGCACTGCCGAACGTGGTGCTCGCGGGGCCGCATCCCTACGCATCGCTGCCGCAGTGGTCGAAGGCCTTCGACGCCGCGATCATTCCCTATCGGCTGAACCGGCAGGTCGCGAACGCCAATCCTCTGAAGCTGCGCGAGTACCTCGCCGCAGGCAAGGCGGTGGTCAGCGTGCGCAATCCCGAGATCGAGAAGTTCGCGCACGTCGTCCGCCTGGTCGACGGCCACGACGACTTCCTCGCCGCGCTCGATGCCGCCGTGGACGACAACGCCGCCGATGCCGTGCATGCGCGCATGGCCAGCGTCGCGGACCAGACCTGGGACGCGCGCGTCGAGTCCGTGCTGGCCGATGTCGCGACGCATCTTTCCCCGATGCCCCTCTCCCAGAATTCCTCCTCCGCAGCCCGCTCATGACCCCCCAAGCTTCCCGTTCCCTCCGCGTCGCCGTCGTCGGCGCGGGCTATGTCGCCACGCACCACCTCGCGGCCCTGTCGCGCCTGGACTTCGTCGAAGTCGTCGGCCTCTGCGACAGCAACCGCGCCGCGGCCGAAGCGCTGGCGGCGCGCTTCAAGGTCGGCAGGGTGGTGGCCACGCTCGCCGAACTGGCCGATGCGAAGCCCAACGTGGTCTACGTGCTGACGCCGCCGGCCTCGCACGCCACGCTCGCCATCCAGGCGATGGACATGGGCTGCCACGTGCTGGTCGAGAAGCCGATGGCCGACAGCGCTGCCGACTGCGAGGCGATGCTCGCCAAGTCGAAGGCCACCGGCCTGACGCTCGGCGTGAACCATTCCGACCTGTTCGACCCGGTGCTGATGCAGGCGCTGGACACGGCGAAATCCGGCGCGATCGGCGAGGTGCTGTCGGTCGACATCATCCGCAATTCCGAATACCCGCCGTATGCCGGCGGCCCGCTGCCCGGCCAGGTGAAGCAGGGCTCGTATCCGTTCCGCGATCTCGGCGTGCACGGTTTCTACACGATCGAAGCCTTTCTCGGCCCGATCGCGCAGGCCGAGGTGCACCAGCAGTCGCGCGGCACGGATCCCAACCTCGGCTTCGACGAATGGCAGGCGCGCGCGCAGACCGCCACCGGCGTGGGCCGCCTGCTGCTGTCGTGGAATGCGCGACCCATGGAAAACCGCCTGTTCGTGCGCGGCACGAAGGGCACGATCGAGGTCGACCGCTTCACCCAGACCTGTCGCGTGCATCGCGTGCTGCCTGGCCCGAAGTTCATCGGCATCATCCTCAATGCGTTCTTCAGCGCAGTGAAGGACAGCGTGCGCATCCCGCTGAACGTGCTGCGCTTCGCCACCGGCCGCCTGAAGCCGTCGCCCGGCATCCAGAAGGGTGCCGAAGCCTTCGCGCATGCCGTGCATCGCGGCGAAGCTCCGCCCTTCACCGCTGAAGACGGCCTGCGCATCGCACGCCTGCTCGACCCGCTGTGCGCAGAGCCCGACCGCCAGCGCCTGCAGCAGCTGGAAGCGCGCTACACCGCGCTGCCGCCGGCGGACGCACTGGTCACGGGCGCCGCCGGATTCCTCGGCAAGGCGGTGGTTGCGGCCCTGCGCGCAAAGGGCAAGACCGTGCGCGTGCTGGTCCGCCGCCCGGTCGCGGCATATCGCGACGACGACGGCGTGCAGACGGTGATCGGCGACCTGGGCGATCCGCGCATCGTCGAGCACGCGGTCGCCGGCGTTGGCATCGTCTACCACGTGGGCGCCGCGATGCGCGGCGGTCCGCGCGACTTCGAAGCCGGCACCATCTGGGGCACGCGCAACGTGCTCGACGCCTGCCGAAAGCATGCGACCACGCGACTGGTCTACGTCAGTTCGATGAGCGTGTTCGACCACGCCGGGCGCCGCAAGGGCGAAGTGCTGACCGAGGACTATCGTTTCGAGCCGCATCCGCAGCTGCGCGGCGCGTACACGCAGACCAAGCTCAATGCCGAACAGATGGTGGCCGACGCGATCGTGAAGGAGCATCTGCCGGCAGTGATCCTGCGGCCGGGACAGATCTTCGGCCCCGGCGCGGAACAGGTCACGCCCAATGGCACGATCGCACTGGCAGGACGCTGGATCGCGATCGGCAATGGCTCGCAGTCCCTGCCGCTGGTCTATCGCGACGACATCGTCGATGCATTGCTGCAGGCCGGCGAATCGCCGCAGGCGCTGGGCCGCATCTTCAACCTCGTCGACACCGATTCGGTCGACCGCACCACGTATCTCCGCCGCTGCAAGGCCAAGCTCGGCGCATCGCTGAAGCTGATGTGGATGCCCGAGTGGGTGTTCATGTGCCTGGCCATCGGCGTCGAGCTGCTGGGCAAGGTGCTCAAGCGCGACGTGCCGCTCACCCGCTACCGCGTGCGCTCGCTGCGTCCGCTGACGAACTTCGACACCGCCGCCGCGAGAGAGGTGCTCGGCTGGACGCCGCGCGTCGGCGTGAAGAAGGGCCTGGACATCACGTTCGGCAGCGACCGGTAAAACGCGCGACCATCGATCGTATGCGCACGCGGCAAGCGGGTGACGCTGCCGCCGGGCCTCAACGCGGGCGTGGCGTGACCGGGCGCTCCTCGCGCAGCACGACCAGGCCGTCGACGATCTCCACCCACTCCGCAGCCTGGACGGTGCGGTAGTTGATCGGCCGCGCGGCGGCGATGCCGAGTTTCGCCAGGCGTTTCGCATCGAGATAGCGCAGGCCGGCGCCGTCGGCCAGCGCCTTCCGTTCGAGCGCCTCCGGCAGCGCATCGGAAAGGCGCAGCGGCGGATTCCCGCTCCCTGCGTGGCCGAACGATCCGGCCAGCGCGGTGAAGCCGATCACCGCAGCGCGTTTGCCGAAGCGTGCGTGCACATCGGCGCCCATCGGGCGCATCGCGGGCGCGACGTTGTGCAGGTCCTTCGCTGCATGCACGGTCGCGCACCAGACCAGGATCTTCGTCTTGCGTGGCCAGCGATCCCGGTACCACATCAGGTTGTCGAACATCGCGCGCTCGCGCACGTCGCCATCGCCGGTCATGGCCATGTCGAGATAGCGTCCGTAGGCTTCGGCCATCCGGCTGGACAGCGACACGATTCCGCCGGGAGACGCGCTCGCGGCGCGCACCGCGTCGATGCAGTCGCGCAGCCGCGCCTGCTCTGCGTCGTCGAACGGATGCGCATCGTCGTAGGCGTACCGGTTGTGCCGCTGGATGATGGCTTCGCATGCTTCGCGCTGCGCGTCATCGAGCAGCGCGGCGAGCTCTGCGGCCTGCCGGCTGCGCGTGTAGCGGCCGGGCAAGGCGACCGGCTGGATGTCCATGCCGCCCACGAGCAGGCGACCGTCGCGCAACGCCTGCAGCAGGTACCCGGGCAAGGCCTGGGCTTCGCGGGCACGGAACCACAGCTGGCCGGCGGCGTCGACGACATCCTCCTCGGTCTCGACGCCCTGGGCGAGCCGTCGTTCGAGTTCGAGCGAGGCATGGATCGACGATTCGAACACGATGCCGCCGAAGCCGCAGCGATCAACGAGGCGCTTCACCAGTTCGACCTTGACCTCCAGGGTGCGACCGCCTCCGTGGTTCGCGTCCTCGCCGAGCAGGACGATGTCCTTGCGACAGACGTCGCGGACCAGGCGATCGAGTTCGGCGGACTCGTCTCGGTCGAACGTGGAAGGCGGCTCCAATGCGGCGGCGACCGGCGCGACGCACAGCCACAGGCCCAGGCAGAGCCCGGCGATGCGCATTGCATTCATTTGCGACGCCATGCGCGCAACCCCGCAAGCGGGAAGCGCGCCCAGATCGTCGCCAGCACCAGCAGGCGCAGCGGCCAGCCGCGACGCGACGCTTCGAACTTGAGGAAATAGCGGGCGAGGCCGCGATGCTTGTGCCATTCCACGAACCACGGCCGCGAGCGGCTCGACACGCCGCGCACATGCACGACCGTCACATCGTTGGCAACGGCAACGCAGGCACCTGCATCACGCGCGCGCCTGCACAAGTCGAGGTCCTCGGCGTGCAATCGATAGCCTTCGTCGAAGCCGCCGATCCGCTCGAACAGGCTGCGCGGCAGGAACATCAGGGCGCCGGAGATCGCCGGCACGGCTTGCAGGGACGTCGACCGATCGATGGCCACGTCCAGGCGTCGCGCCGACGCGTCGCGCAGCATCGCTGCGAAATCCGGATCGCGACGTCGCGCGGCACCGTCGCGCACGCCCTGTTCATCGACCAGGTCGACACCGAGCAGGACGCTGTCAGCGCCCTTCGACCTGGCCGCAGCGACCTGTCCATGCAGGCACAGGAAGGTGTCCGGTTCGACCAGGCAATCGGGATTCACGAACGCCAGCCAGCGTGCGGCACTGTCGCGGGCGCCCTGGTTGCAGGCAACGGCGAAGCCGGGGTTGTCGGGATTGGCGATGAAGCGCAGGCGCGCATCCTGCAGCGCCATGCGCTGCACGAGCTCGACCGTGCCATCGTCGGAGCCGTTGTCGACCACGCGGATCTCGGAAACCCCTGTTGCGGCACGCAGGCGCTGCAGGCAGTCGACGATCGTCTCTGCGCTGCGGTAGGTGACGACGACGGCGGCAAGCTCGAACGAAGGCGCATCCTTCATGCGCGCTCTCCGTCCGAGGCCGTGTCGCCGCCGAACAGGTCCGGCTGGTCATGAAGACCGTCATGAAGACCGTCGTGCAGACCCTCGGCCGCATGGGCATCGGCAAGCCGCTGGCGCAACGCATGCAGCGGATCGTCCATCAGGAACTGCGCCAGGCGCGCATGCCAGGTCGGCCAGCGCACGCCCAGGGTTTCGACATCGTCGCCCAGCGGTACGCCTTCGCCGCTGCGCGCGACGAACGCGGTTTCGCACAGCACGTTGCGCCAGCCCAGTCCGGCCATGCGCAGCGACAGGTCGATCAACGCCGCATACGACGACGCATAGGTATCCGCATCCAGGCCACCGGCTTTCACGCGCGCGCTGCCACGCAGGAACAGCGCGTGGCTCACCGCACCCGGCAACTCCGGGTGGTGCGGCGGCAGCCTGGCGGCGGCGCGCGCGAGGCGCACGGGTTCGTCCGGCACCGGCAGCACTTCGCCGATCCGCGGCCAGGACGCCGCCTCGCCGGCATTGCACCACGGTGTCGCAGTGGCGATGGCGGGATCGCGCGCCGCGCAGGCGGCGAGTTGCGTGGCCCAGCCGGGCAGCGGCACCGCATCGCCGGCGAGGACGAGGACATCCTCGTCGCCGCAGGCGCGCAGCATGTCGTCGAGATGGGCAGATTCGCCGATCGGTCGTGCGCGGCGCGTGTAGCCGGCCTGCAGGGCGGTGCGTGCCAGCCAGCGGTCGATGATGGCGCGACCGCGCGGGCCGGCCTGGGCATCGTCCGCGAGCCAGACCCGCGTCTGCGGCGGCGTGCCCTGCTCGAGCGCGGCGAGGCAGGCGTCGAGGGCGTCGTCATCGACGCCCACCGGCACCAGCACGACCGGCACTGCGCTCATCCGCGCGGGCGCGCTCGCGATCAGCCGCCGCGCGCGCGGCGCGGCTTCTTCGGCGCGTTGATCGGTTCCATGGAGCGGAATCCGCGTGTGTAGTCGTCGGTGAAGTCGCGCAGTTCCTTCTGGTCGCGGATGATCGTCGGCGTGATCAGCAGCACGACTTCGGTGCGATCCTTGCTGGTGGTCTGGCGTCCGAACAGTCCACCGACCCACGGGATGCGGCTCAGGCCCGGGATGCCGGTGGAACCCTTGCTGCTGCCATCCTGGATGAGGCCGGCGAGGATCACGGTGTCGCCGGTCGGCACGATCGCCTCGGTCTTGAAGCGGCGCGTGTCGATGCGCACGTTGCCGTTGACGTCGGCGGCCGAACCCGGCGAGCTGACTTCCTGCACGATCTCGAGGAACACGGTGCCGTCCTTGGTCACGCGCGGGCGCACCTTCAGGATCACGCCGGTGTCGAGGTACTGCACCTGGCTGATGCTGTTGTTGTTGCCGAGGATCGGATTGACCGACACCGAGGTCACCGGGATGCGGCTGCCCACGTTCAGGGTGGCCTCGGAGTTGTTGCGCGCCAGCAGCGAACCGGTCTGCAGCAGGCGCACGTCGGTCACCTTGTCCAGCGCGGTGATGATCGCCGCGGCGTCGTTCTTGAGCAGGGTCCAGGCCAGGCCCCCACCGGTGCCGCGACCACCGACGCTGGCGCCGAGCGTGCTCCACTTGCGCGGAATCGAACCGAGCGGGTCGGACACGTTGGGCAGGCCGTTCTCCTGCGCGGCGTTCTCGATGAACCAGTTCACGCCGTAGGCCAGTTCGCCGTTGAGCTTCACCTCGACAACCTGCGATTCGATGTGCACCTGCAGCGGCAGCGTGTCGAGCTTCTCGATCACGTCCATGATCGAGCGCCACGCGGACGGCGTGGAGCGGACCAGCAGGGTGTTGTTCTCTTCGATCGCCGACACCGCGACCTTGTCGCCACCGACTTCGATCACGACGCTGCTGCTGCCGCCCTGGTTGCCGCTGCCCAGGGACAGCGAACCGCCACCGAGACCGCCACCGCCGGAACCCCCCGGACCGCCGCCGTCGACGCTGCCGCCATCCTTGCCGCCGCCACCGCCGATCGTGGCGGACTGGCCGCCGGGGATCAGCGAGATGCCGCCACCGCTGTCGTTGCCGCCGCTGCTGCCACCGCTTCCGCCGAACACTTCGCCCAGGCGCGCGGCGAGATCCTTCGCGGTGACGTATTTCAATTCATAGGAGTACAGGCGCAGGCCCTCGCCGGCGCCGTCGATGCGCTCGACCCACTGCTGGATGTCGTCGAGGTATTCCGGCTGCGCGGTGATCGCCAGCACCGCGTTGGCGCTTTCGATCGGCATGAAGCGGAACATGCCGGCGACCGGCGACTTGCTGCCTTCGCCGAACACCTTCTCGAGATCCTGCACGACCTTGCCGGCGCGGCTCGATTCCAGCGGGAACACGCCGACCGACATGCTCGCCATCCAGTCGACGTCGAAGACCTCGATGGTGCGCAGGTAGCTTTCCAGTTCGGCGCGCGAACCGGCGAGGGTCATCACGTTGCGGCCCGGGTCGACGGTCACGATCGCGCCGGGGCGCGCATACGGCTTGAGCAGCTTCTCCATCTCGGTGGCCGAGATGTAGCGCAGCGGCACCACGCGCGACTCGAAGCCGCGCGCGCTCGCCGGGGAGTTGCTGCGCGGCGCGACCACGCCGGTCGCCAGCGCCTGGTCGGCGGGCACGATGCTGTAGCGGCCGTCGCTGTAGATCATGCGGGCGTTGTTCCAGCCCAGGATCATCTCCAGCACCGACAGCGCCTGCGCGGGGCTGATCTTCTTCGGCGTGACGTAGGTGACCGTGCCCTGCACGTTCGGCGCGATGGTGTAGTTCTGGCCGAGCAGGTCGCCGAGGATCGCCTTCACGACCGCGTGCAGCGACTCGCCTTCGAAGTTGAAGGTGGTCTCGCCCGTCGTCGCGCCCAGGTCGGGCATCGGCGAACTGGCCGCATCGCGATTGATGACCTGGCCGCTGCCGCGATGGATCACCGGCTTGGCGCGCGCATCCTCGTCCGCATCGGGTTTGGCGGGCGCTTCGATCGGCGCATCCGCAGGCGTGCTCGGCGTGCTGCGCTGCGTGTTGCGCTTGATCACCGGCGTCGGCGACGCGGCATGGGCCGCAAAGATCGCGCAAAGCGCGGCGGCGAAAGTGGTGCGGGCTGCGGCTTGGAGATTCATTCTGTGAACTCTCGGGGCAATCTTCATGGTGTCTGTCCAGGCGGCGCGGCGTTCTGCGCTTCCTGTGCGGCTTGCTGCCTCAACTGGGCGCGGCGCTCCTCGATCCGCTTGCGGATCGCCTCGAGCTGCACTTCGGTCGACACGTTGCCGCTGGGCGGTGGCGGCGGTGGCGGCGGCGCGGGCTGGGGAGCGGGCACTTCATTGCCCGGCTGGCCCGGCAGTGTTTCGTTGATGACCGCCTGCTGGGGCGGCGCGCCCGTGGGCGGCGGATTCGCACCGCCGACGCCGTTGAACACGCGCAGGTCCAGGCGCCGGTCGCCTTCGGGGCCGCGGAACACCGCGGCGCGGGGCTCCAGGCTGGCGAGGGTCCATTGCGGCGCGGTATCCACCGCCGTGCCGAGCTTCACGCGCACCGGCTGCGCGCCCTCGGCGGCCGGCTTGAGGATGGCCAGCTGCACGTCGCCGCTGATCACCACGCTGGTGAGGGTGTAGTCGAAGGTGTTGGCCTGTCCTTCCTCGCCGCCGGCGTCGATGGTGAACGGCTGGTGCCGGCGGTTCTCGGAGAACAGCGGGCGGTTCTTGATCTCGGCGTACTGCTCCATCACGCCCGGACGGGCGGAGGCCGGCAGCTTGGTCTCGGGCAGTTTCTGTCCGGCGGCATCGGTTTCGCCCTCGCCCAGGCGTCCGCCCATGCCGGCCAGCGCCAGCACCCACACGGCGATCGCCCAGCCGGCCGCACCGGCCAGCACCCAGGTGCGCGGGCTCAGGCTGTCAGCGCGCATCGGCGTTGCCTCCTGCCGTCGGCGCAACGTAGCCGTAGAGATCGAAGTTCACGTCCAGGCCACCGTTCGCGGAAGACTGGTCGGGCGAGAAATAGAAGCGATTGGCGACCACGTTGAGGTTGTCCACGAACAGGCGCGGCGTGCCGCTTTCCAGCGAGTGCAGCACCATCGCCAGCTCCGGCGTGCCGCAGCGCAGTCGCACCTGCACGACCGCGCGCGGGAAGCGTTCCTTGCGCGGCTCGGTCAGCGGCGACCGGTTCTGGATCGCGCAGCTGCGGTTCTTCGGACTGGCTTCGAGCACCGCCGTTTCCAGGCGCGCGACGAGTGCCGAGGTGGCCGATTCGACGGTGCCGTCCATGAAACCGGGCATCCGCGCGGACTGCTCGCGCACGCTCGCGAGTCGCTTGCGCACTTCCCCGGCCTGGGCCAGCGTGGCGCGCGAGCGCGCATCGCGCTCCTGGAGGGTATCGATGCGTCCCTGCAGCTCCATCATCGGCACGCTCCACCAGGGGTGGATCACGGCGAAATAAGCCAGCGCCAGCGCGGCGGCCAGCAGGCCGAGCGCCAACCAGCGGTCGCGCGGCGAAGGTGATTTGGTCGCGGCGGTCATGGCGCCCCCTCCGGACGGGGCTTCTGCCCTCTCGCGGGCTTGTTGCCGCTGCGGGGTTCGATCACGGCCAGGTCGGCGGTGATGGTGAATCGATCCTTGCCCTTGGCCTGGTCGGGCATCAGCGCGCCGGTCAGCTGCGGTGCCTTCCACAGCTTCGACGGGCGAAGCCGTTCGACGAGGCTGGCGGCTTCGGAGCTGAGGCCGATGATCATCACCTTCTCGCCTTCGACCGAGACCTTTTCGAGATAGGTGCCATCGGGCAGCAGGCGAGTGATTTCGTCGAGCACCTCGACGGTGGTGGGACGACCGTTGCGGGTTTCCTGGAGGAAGCGCAGGCCTTCGACGGTATCGACCAGCAGGCGCTTTTCGTCGGCCACTTTCTGCGCCTGCTTGGCGCGGCGCTTGGCTTCGACCTCGAAGGCGTCGGCGGCCGACTCGCGATTGGCGCGGATCTGCCACAGGCCGGCGGCTGCGGCGATCAGCAGCACCGAGACCAGGCCGATGTTCCAGGCCGCGCGCGGGTCGCGACGACGGCGACGCTGCGCGACCGGCAGCAGGTTCACGCCCAGCGGCTGGCCCTCGGCATCGGCCATGTCCACGCCGGACAGGGTCGCGCCCAGCGCGGGGCCCAGTGCGGCCACGGCGGCCTCCAGACTGGCCTTCGGCACGACGATGAGTTCCGCGTCGATCTGACCGTCGCCACGACGGCCGATCAGGCGCGCGTCGTAGAAGACGTCGTTGGCGGCGAACGGGGTCTGGCGGTCGATTTCGAAGCCCAGCACCTCGCGCAAACGCTCGGCGGCGGCGGCGGGAAGCTGCAGGCGGCGGCGCAGGCCGCTGCGCGACGGCAGCAGCAGCCAGCGCGGCAGGTTGGCGATGCGCGGACTGAGCAGGCGTGCCAGCGGCTCCTGCTCGCCGGCGACCGCATCCCAGGGCAATTCGGCCAGGTCGCGGACCGCCGGTTCGCCGGGTTGCACCGGCAAGGTCATGGCGAGGGTCAGGTTGTCGGCATCGCGGCGCAGCAGCAGGCGCTGCTGGCCCAGGCCGAACACGGCGCGCACGCGCTGCGGCAGCCAGCTCGCCAGCGCGTCCTGCCACCAGCCCAGGAAGCCGCGCAGGCCCGGCCACGCCCGGGCCAGCCCGGACTGCGTCCTCTTCGAGCCCGTCCCGGGGGACGTCGTGTTGTCGGTGGTCACGGCGCTCAGATGCAGTCCCTCGATCAATTCCCGATAGAAAGCGCGATCAAAACTCGATCACTTGGAAGACGCGCCGCCAGGGCGGCGCGCGTCGGTGTTGGGCGAACCGGGCGGTGGAGTGGCGGTGCGCGCGAGGGCACCCTCCTCCCAGCGCAGCGGGGTGTAGGCCGAACCCGGCAACCCGCTGCTCCCGGCGCGCACGACGGCGCGCAGGATCGACACGCGCCCGTCCCGGAGGCGCGCCCGGCTGTCGATACTATACGTCCCCGTGCCGGCACCGACGAGCGGCTGGGTCTCGCCGGGGAGGCGCGGACGCCGCCGCTCGGCCAGCGCACGCGCCGGGTCGATGCCCATCGCCTTCAGGACTTCCGCACTCGCGTACTGCTCGTTCGGTCGCCCCTGCCCGCTGTAGACCGTCAAATGCGGCTCAAGTTTCTCGTAAAGCTCGCCGGTCATGCCCAGGACCAGGCGCAGCTCGGCCACGGTCTCGAACGGCGCGTCCTTGGCCCCGTACGGCAAGTCGGCGCTTTCGTAGTCGGCGTCCTCGGCCCCGCCCTCGGGCTGGGTGAGCACGTCCGAATCCCGCCAGTCCATCACCGCCGCGGCCAGCTTGCGGGCCTGGGTGCGCTCGGCGCCGACGGCCTGCATCAGGTTGGCTACGAGGTCGAGGTCCGCACCGTTGAGATCGACCTTGCCGGATTCGTCGACGAGGGTGACCGTGACTTCGGCACCCACGAACTCCCAGGGATACTCGCGACCATCGGGCAGCCACTGCCGCGTGGGTTCCATGTCGACGACGCGGGTCATCGCGTATTCCAGTCCCGCGCGGGCGGCCTGGTCGGCCAGGACGCCCTGGCTTAGCACGCGTCCCTGCAGGTATTCGATGCGGGCGGTCAGCGCGAACGCGCCGATGACCGCGGTCAGCATCGCGATCAGCCACAGCACCATCAGCAGCGCGGCACCGCGTGCGCGCCGGCTCGCGACGCGGCTCATATCGGCACCTGCGACACGCTGAAGCTGGCGCCCTGCGGCAGCGCGACCACCATCGGCGGCCAGGTGTCGCCGCGATCGTCGACGATGGTCACCCGCACCTGCAGCGGCATGCGGTCGACCTGTTCCCAGCGATCCTGCCAGTCGCCCATGCGGTTCTGCGCATCGAGCGCGCGGTATTCGAACTTCACGGACTTCAGGCCACCCACCAGTCGCTCCGGCGGGCCCGCCTGGCGTTCGCCGAAGACCTCGTTGACCAGCACGACGGAGAATTCGACCTGCAGGCGCAGGCCGCCATCCTCGTCGTCGACCACCGTCACGTCGTGCAGGTGCGGGCCGCCGCGGCCGAGATAGGCCGGCAGATCGGCGACGAATTTCATCTGGTCTTCCTCGCCGACGAAGCGCAGCGGCTGGCCGGTGGATTCGTTGAGGTCGAAGGCGATCGGCAGCGCCGAGCCGATCCGCTTGCGCAGGAAGTTCTGCACCGAGCGCATGCGCTCGTTGCGCGCCGAGCGCTCCTCGCCGCGCGTGGCCGCAGCCGACGATGCGCGCAGCGTGGCGAAGCCCAGCGACAGCGCGGCGGCCAGCAGCATGGTCGCCACCAGCACTTCCATGAGCGTGAAGCCGCGCGTGCGGCGGCGAACGGTGCGGCGCGCAGCGATCACGGCACCACCCCGCCGGCATTGGGATCGGTCGGCGCGACCAGGCGCAGGGTCTCCAGGCGCAGCCGTTCCCGCGGGCCACCCTCGCCCCAGGCCACCGACACTTCGACGTGCATCAGTTTCGGTCCGACCAGCGCCTGCGGCTGCGCCGGCTGGCGCGCGGCCTGCGGGTCGCGCCAAGCCGAGACCACGACTTCCCAGCGATAACGACCTTCATCGAGCCGGCCATTGCGCCGTCCGACGGCGATCGCCTGCCCGACGCCGATCTGCGCCAGCAGGCTCTGCGCATGCAGCGCGGCGCGACCGTACTGGTCGGACGCGCGCACCTGGCGGCTGGCGTTGGTGAGCATGCCCAGCAGCAGGGTCATGCCGAAGGCGAGCAGCCCGAAGGCCACCACCACTTCGATCAGGGTGTAGCCGCGCTGGCGCCGCGCATGGACGAAGGACCGGCTCATCGTGCGTCCGCCTCGCCGCGATGCAGGCTGACTTCACCGGTGAGCCAGGCCACGTCGACATTCCACGCGGCACGCTCGTGCTTGAGCTGGATGCGGCCACCCGTGGACGCGCCGTCCTCGAAGAACAGGATCACGCCCTCGCCGTCGCGTTCCAGCACCTGGCGCACACCGGTGAACGTGACGACGAGCGGCTTCGAAATCTCGCCCTTGCGCCCTTTGGCCCCGACCCAGGTGCGATCGTCGGGAACGATGCGGAACTTCTGCACGGTGCCGGTGGAAATCGCCGTCGAACGCGCGCGGCGCAGTTCGGACGCGATGGCCTTGGCTTCGGATCGCAGGCGGATGCCGGTCATCCCGCCATTCATCGACATCATCAGGATCACCGTCAGCGCTGCGATGAGGCTGACGACGATCAGGATCTCGATCAGGGTGAAGCCGCTCGAAGCCCGATGTCGGGCCGGGGCGTCACGCCTGGAGCGGTGGACGGTGAGCATGGCGGGCGCCCGGGCTGCGACGCCGAAGCGCCGCCGACCTGCTTACTGTTCGTACTTGATGTCGGAATCGACGCTGCTGCCGCCCGGCTGGCCGTCCTTGCCGTAGCTGACAAGGTCGAACGGGCCGTCTTCCCCGGGCACGGTGTACTGCAGCGGCTTGTTGAAGGGATCCTTCAGGTCTTCCTGCTTGCCGTACGGGCCCAGCCAGCCACTGATCTGCGGATCGGTGGTCAGGTCTTCCAGCGAACGCGGGTATTCGCCGACATCGGAGTTGTACTGCTCGATGCTGGCGGCGACCTTTTCGACCTGCAGCTTGGCCAGCTTGTGGTTGGCCTTGTCCTTGTTGCCGAAGATCTGGCTGCCGACCACCGCGAGCACGCCGCCGATCAGCACGATGACGATGATGATCTCGATGAGGGTCATGCCGCCCTGCGAGCGACGCGGCGAAGGACGGCGGGAGTTGCGGCGGGCGGGTCGGCGGGAAGGGCGCATGGCGATAAGTCCGTTCGGTAAGTAAGGAAAAGCCGGCAGGCCGGCGGGGTCAAATCGAACCGCTGAGCTGGTACATCGGAAGCAGCACGGCCATGATCACGAAGCCGATCACCACCGCCAGCACCACCGTGATCAACGGCACCAGCGCCGCGAGCATGCGGTCCAGCGCCTGCCCGGTTTCGGCCTCGAAGGTGTCGGCGGTCTTGAGGAGCATCGTGTCGAGCGCGCCTGACTCCTCGCCGACCTGGATCATCTGCAGCGCCAGGCGCGGGAATTTCTTGCCCTTGCCCAGCGCGGTCGACAAGCCGACGCCGTTCTTCACTTCACCTGCTGCAGCTTCGACATCGGCGATCAGGGCCTGGTTCCCCAGGATCCGTCCACCGATGCCCATCGCGGTGAGCAGCGGCACGCCGTTGCGCAGCAGCGTGCCGACCGTGCGCGCCAGCCGGGCCGTCTCCATCTTGGCGACGATCGGGCCTGCGACGCGCTGGCGCAGCAACCATTCGTCGAACTTCGCGCGGAAGGCCGGTTCGCGGCGCTTGCGGTCGAACCACCAGACCGCGGCGCCGGGCACCACGACGAACAGCCACCACCAGTCGCGCACGAACAGACCCAGCCAGAGCACGAACTGCGAGAACAGCGGCAGCTCGGCATCGAGGTTCTCGTACATCTCGGAGAACTGCGGCACCACGTAGCCGAGCAGGAACAGCAGCGAGAAGCCGACCATGGTCAGCAGGATCGCCGGATAGATGAGCGCGTTGATGACGCGGCCGCGCAGCGCGCGGCTGCGCTCGAGGTAGTCCGCCAGGCGCTGCAGGGTGTCCTGCAGGCTGCCGCCGGTTTCGCCGGCGCGGATCATGTTCACGTACAGGCGCGAGAACGCGCCGTGCTGGCGCTCCAGCGCCACGGACAGCGACGTGCCGCCGCGCACCGCATCGCGCACATCGAGGATGGTCCGGCGCGCGGCCTCGTCTTCAGGCAGCTCCAGGAGGATCGACAGCGCGCGATCCAGCGGCTGGCCTGCGCCGAGCAGCGTCGCGAGCTGCTGGGTGAACTGCACCAGGCGCGCGCCTGCGAAGGGTTTGGGCTTGAACAGCGTGCGCCAGGCCGATTCGCCCGCCGCACTGGCGAGCACCGCTTCGACCGGCAGATGCCCCTGCTCCTGCAGCCGCAGGGCGACGTCGGCGTCGCTGGCGGCCTCCATCTGGCCATCCAGGACTTCGCCGCGGCTGTTCAGGGCTTTGTAGCGGTACAGGGGCATGGGCGGCGTCGGAAGGAAACTCGGCTGTGGCAGGTGGGCGGGAGGCGTCCGGATCGGCCAATGGCACCCGGACCACCCCGCGGAACGGGGCCCCGGAGCATATCGGCCGGCGCCCCCCATTGGGAACCGCACGGCCCGGAAAGGTTCCCCGGGGCGGACGCTGTCACGGTTCCGGGGCCATGCGAGGCCCCGGGTGGCGATGATGATCGGCGATGGCCGGCTCACGGCCCGAGACGCCGGCGGCGTCTCGATGGCGGATCAGGCCTTCGACGGGATCAGGGCGCCGGCTTGATGAGGTTGCCGTCGATGAGCTTGATCAGCGCTTCGACCTCGGGCCTCTGCGGCGGATAGCCGGCGGTGGACATCAGGTGGCGCTCGTAGTCCTCGAAACGGCAGGACAGCGCGTTGATGCAGACCATCGCCATCAGCCTCGAACCGCGCGAGCAATCGAAGCCTGCGCGGCAGGCCGCCAGCGCCCAGGCCAGTTCGGCATTCGAGCCTCGCAGCGCCGGGGCCTGCGTCGCATCGGGCCAGGTCGACCTCGGGTCGACGCGGGACAGCAGCAGCGACATCTCGAACATCGCGTCGGGGTGGCCGTTGGCGCGGACACGGTCGAGGAAGTGCTTCAGCTGGGCCTGGCTGAGCGTGCTCACGCTGCGGCTGAAGAAGCGCATTTCCGCCACCTGGTCGCCGCCCTTCGCACTGCGGTGCAACCAGTATTCGCCGGCCTTCATGTTGCGCCTGAGATCGGCGGCGGCCTGCATGCACAAGCGGTTGCGGTCGTTGTAGATCACCTTGATGGCCGGCTTGGACGCCGGCTCGCTCTTGGCGAATTCGCGGAGCATTTCCAGGTTGTTGCGCAGCGGACCGGCGTAGGCCAGGCAGTCCTCGTAGATCTCGGACAGCCTGCGCTGGGCCAGGGCATCGCCATCGGAAGCGAGCTGGCGCACCTCGATGTAGCTGGCCTCGCGCCACAGGTGGCGGAAGCGGGCCGTGTGCGCGCGAATGCCTTCGGCGCGCTTCACCGGGTCAGCAATGACCACGACCGGCGCAGCCTTCTCGATCTTCGGCGGTGCCGGCGCCACGCGTTCGACCGGCTTGCGCCCGAACATCCACCAGCCACCGACGGCGGCCACCGCGACCAGCACCACGCCGGCCACGGCGATCACGACTCCCTTCCTCATCCCTTGCCCCTTGATCGTTCGAACCCTGTCTGTCGATATTCCATGCCCGGCCCGCTGCGGATCAAGCCACACCCCGAAGCGGGCGTGCCAGGCGCCTGATGCCGCTCAAGCCTGGCTTGATGCCCGAGCCTGTCCGGGCGCCAGGCGCATCCCGACATGCGGGATCCCGTCCTCGAGATAAGGCTCGCCCTCGGCCTCGAAGCCGAGCGCATTGTAGAAGCCGAGCAGGTAGGCCTGCGCGCTGATCCGGATTCCCTGCCCCGGAAAACGCGAGCAGGTCCCGGCGATGGCTTCGCGCATCAGCGCGTCACCCAGCCCGCGCCCGCGGAATTCCGCCACGGTCATGACCCGGCCGATCGACGGTTCCTCGTACTTCTTCCCCGGATCGACCACGCGCGCGCAGGCTGCGAGCGCCCCGTCGACATGCATCACGAGGTGCCAGGACACCGGGTCGAGGTCGTCGGCATCCTGGTAGGCGCAGGCCTGCTCGACCACGAACACCCGCTCGCGCGCCGACAGAAGCGCATGCACCTCGGGACCCGACAATTCTTCGAGCCTGGCCCAGCGGAACACGGGCGCCGCACCCGGCGCGAGATCCTCAGGCATCCTCGGTGACCCGCAGCACTTCCTCGATGGTGGTGAGACCGGCCATCGCCTTGACGATGCCGTCCTCGTACATCGTGCGCATCCCGGCCTGCTTCGCCAGCTGCTCCAGTTCGCCCATGCCGGCATGGCGCATCACCGCGCGGCGGATCTCGTCGTTCATCACGAGGAATTCCATGATCGTGGTCCGGCCGATGTACCCGCTGGGGGCGATCGTCGAACCGCGCGGGCGGTACAGATGGATCGTGCCTTCGGGCTGGTAGCGGCGCAGGCTGAACTTCTCGATCTCCTCCGGCGAGGCTTCGTAGCGCTCGGCGTGGGTCGGTTCGAGCCGGCGCACCAGGCGCTGGGCGAGGATGCCGTTGATGGTGGACGTCAGCAGGTAATCCTCGACGCCCATGTCGAGCAGGCGGGTGATGCCGCCAGCGGCGTTGTTGGTGTGCAGCGTGCTCAGCACCAGGTGGCCGGTGAGCGCGGACTGGATCGCGATCTTGCACGTCTCCAGGTCGCGCATTTCGCCGATCATGATGATGTCCGGATCCTGTCGCACGATGCTGCGCAGCGCATGCGCGAAATCCAGGCCGATCTGCGGCTTGGCCTGGATCTGGTTGATGCCCTCGATCTGGTATTCGACCGGATCCTCGACGGTGATGATCTTCACGTCGGGCGTGTTGATCCGGCTCAGCGCCGTGTACAGCGTGGTGGTCTTGCCCGAACCGGTGGGGCCGGTGACCAGCAGGATGCCGTGCGGCTGCTCCAGCACGTGCTCGAACTGCGGCAGGAACTCGTCGGTGAAGCCGAGCTTCTTGAAATCGAAGACCACGGTCTCGCGGTCGAGCAGACGCATCACCACCGATTCGCCGTGCGCGGTGGGCACGGTGCTCACGCGCAGGTCCAGTTCCTTGCCCTGCACGCGGATCATGATGCGACCGTCCTGCGGCAGGCGGCGCTCGGCGATGTTGAGCTTGGCCATGATCTTCACGCGCGAGATGACCGCGGCGGTGAGATTGGCCGGCGGGCTTTCGCCCTCCTCCAGCACGCCGTCGATGCGGTAGCGCACTTTCAGGCGGTTCTCGAAAGGCTCGATGTGGATGTCGGACGCGCGCAGTTCGACGGCGCGCTGGATGATCAGGTTCACAAGCCGGATGACCGGCGCTTCCGACGCGAGGTCGCGCAGGTGCTCGACGTCGCCGAAATCCTGCTCCTCGTCGCGGGTGGCGATGTCGTCCACGATCTGGCCCATGGACGAGCGGCCCGCGCCGTAGAGGCGCTCGAGGGCGGCGTCCAGGTCCGTCGCCACGGCGAGGCGCGGCACGACGGGCTTGCCACACACCATGGCGAGCGCCCGCAGCGTGAAGGCGTCGGCGGGATCGGCCATCGCGACCACCACGCCTTCGTCCGTCTCGCGAAGCGGCAGCGCCTTGGCTTCGCGCAGGAAGCGGTAGGAGACCTGCTCCTCGAGCAGGGGCAGCTCCGGGTATTCCGAGGCCGCGGCCACGGCGATGCCGGACTGGGCCGACAGGGCATCGGCCAGGTCGCGGGCCGAGACGAGTCCCAGGCGCGAAAGGATCACGCCGAGCTTCTCGCGCGTCTCGCCCTCCTGCAGGCGCAGCGCGCGCTCGAGGTTGGCCGGGTCGAGCTTGCCCCGGGCCACGAGGATCTCCCCGAGGCGGCGGACCGGCGTTTCGGCAGGCAGGGCGGACATGGTCGAAAATTATAGCCGAGGGGGGTAATGCCCCTGTTAGGAGCGGGGGCGGACGCCGAGGTTCCCGGCGGCCGGACGGAAGGTCAGGATTCCGGCAGCGCGGCCACGCAGGCGTCGAGCTGCGCGGTCCAGGCGGTGGGGGCGAAGCCGAAGGTCCGCGTGA
>JAEUPQ010000028.1 GCA_016789405.1 Lysobacteraceae bacterium | reverse complement strand
TGCGGAAGATCCCGCGCAGCGCTATCCCGCCGCGAGCGCCTTCGCCGCGGACCTTGAGCGCTGGCTCGACGGCCTGCCGGTGTCCGCCCGCGACACCGAACGCGGCTATCGCATGAAGCGCGCAGCTCGACGCCATTGGCCCGTGCTCGCGGCCGCCCTCGCGGCGCTGGCGTTCCTCGGCTATCACCTGCACAGCATCAACGATGCGCTGCGTCGCGTGGAGGCCGAACGCGCCGGGGCCGTCGCCGCGAGGGAACGCGAGAGTCGGCAACGCATCGAAGCCGAACGGCAGCGCGACCAGGCCAGCGCGCTCGCCGACTACTTCGCGAAACTCTTCGAAGCGCCGTCCACGCCGGATACCGTCGCGGGCAGCATGCCCGCACGCGACCTGCTCGATGCCGGGCATCGCCGGCTCGCCGACGACGCGCGCATGCCCGGAAACGTGCGCGCGATGCTGCTGATCGCGACTGCGGACGCCTACGGCCATCTGTCGATGCCGAAGGAACGCCTCGACATCCTGCGCGACACGGTCGCATCACTCGAGCGTCGCCGCGATACCGATCCGGACGTGCTCGCCAATGGCCAGCTGTCGCTCGCGATGGCGCTGATCTCGCAACGCGCGTTCGCGGAGGCATCCCGCGCGATCGAAGCCGGCCTCGCGCTGTACGACAGGAAGCAGGCGCACGATCCCAACGCGAAAGTCGAACTGCTGCAGTGGCGCGGAATCGTGGCGACGAATACCGGCGACCACGCGTCCGCCCGCGAGGCCTACCGCCGGATCCTGGCGGAAACAGCGCAGTCGCTGCATCGGCAGCATGCCGTCCGCTACCGCGTGACGGCGCTCGCGAACCTTGCCCACTCGGCGACGGATCCCGAAGAGGCCGCGTCGTTGTATCGCGATGCCCTGGCATTGAGTTCGAGCCGGGATCCCGACAACCACGCCATGCGGCTGTCGCTGACCAATGGCCTGGCCGTGACCCTCGCTTCGCTCGACCGGACGGAGGAGGCTGCGGACATTGTGGAAACAGGTTTGCGCGATGGAACCCGACTCGGACTCGAAGCGTCCCGCGAGTACGGGATCCTGCTGTCGACCGCAGGATCCATCGACCAACGGCGCGGGCACCTCGTGCGTGGCGCGCGTCGCCTCGAGGACGCCCATGGCCGCCTCCGCGAACGCCATGGCGCGACGGATCGCCTGGTGCTGATGGCCGCAGGCGAAGCCCTGCTCGGTGCACTCGTCATCGACGACATGGCCATGATCGCCAGGCTGCATGCATCGCTCGCAGCCGCCGGCGCAGTGTCCGCGCAATCGAAATCACGCGCGCTCGCGAGCGCCTACCTGGCCTGCAGGCACGCGCCAGCGGCCGCGCAGACGGCAGTCGTGGTCGAACGCGCGCGGGCCATCGCTGGATCGAACGCATTGATCGCACGCATCGATTGGCCGGCGCGATGCGCGTCCGCCGGCAAGCGGATCAACGCATCCGGCGCTACAGGATCGGCGCCAGCCCCGCGCCGAACGCGGTGAAGATGCGGGTCAGCGGTCGGATCAGCATGTCGACCTCGGGGAAGTCGCCGACCGGCTCGTGGCACCTGCGGAACTTCGGGTCACGGGGCGACAGTGGTTTCGGGCAGTCGGGCCCGGGCTTGAATTCGTAGCTGGTCGCATAGCGCACCGGCCAGAAATCGAACAACGGCAGGTGCTCGGAGATCTTCGCCAGCGAATATTCGAGGCCCGAGAACACCGGCGCCTTGTCGCGCGGCGCAATGATCCAGGAGTTTTCCGGACGCATGTCGCGCTCGATGCTGTCGGCGAGCGCGCGGGCGAACACCGGGTCGTCGATCACCACCACCGCTTCGGTGTTGTAGATGTCGCCGCGCGGATCGAAGTTGTGCGTGCCGATCACGCCGAAACGCTCGTCGATCACCAGCGACTTGGCATGCAGGCCGAAACGCACGCCGCCGCGCTTGAGCGGCACCTGCTCGTTGCTGCCGCGCTTGGAATAGCGCAGCGCGGAATACTCGCGGGCCAGCGGCGTCGGCCGATCCGGCGAACGGCTGCCGCCGAAGCCGGACGCACCGGACGAACCCGCACCGCCGGAGGAACCCGAGCCAAGCGGGCCCACGTTCGGCGACATGTCCAGGGTCCTGCGCACGGGCTCGCCATGCACCACAGGCGTGCCGTCTTCCAGCCATTCGACGTCGACCGTGCCGGTGGCCTCGACGTCGATCGGAGCGCTCTGCGGGAACGGCTTGAATTCGTGGATCTCGAACTTGTAGTCGCGCAGGTAGCGACGCTTGTACTTGTACGACAACGCATAGGGAATGAAGGCGTCGGTGGCGGCCAGGCTGTTGGTCGACACCTGCACGCGCGGCGGCTTCGGCCGCGCCTGCATCTGCAGGAACATGCGCTGCGCCGGTTTTGACATCACGAGGTAGGGGGTCTGCAGCAGCACGCGATCCTGCGCGGAGACGATCAGGTCGCGCAGCAGCCGCGACGAGGCCGTGGCATCCGGCGTCTCCTCATGCCCATGTTTCGTCGGCAGATCGCCGATGTAGCGCAGGTGGCGCACCGGCAGTGCGGCATCGACCAGGCGGCTGTGCACCAGCGCCGCGTCGTCGGCATCGCGGCCGATCGCCTCCAGCCGCCGCGGATGCTCGGGCTCCGGGTACGTCAGCGGAGGCACGCCTTGCGTCATCACCAGTCGGCCGACGTCGGAGAGCTTGGTCAGCGGCGTGCTCAGCGGCGCATTCCAGAACGCTTCGAAGTGCGCGGCCATGTCGGGCAGCGATGGCCCCGCGACGAGGATGTCGCGATCGCGGAAGTTGTAGCGCGCATCCCAATCGAAGTAATCGTTCTGGTAATTGCGCCCGCCGGTGATCGCGACCAGCCCGTCGACGACCATCAGCTTGTTGTGCATGCGCTGGTTGAGGCGACGGAAGCAGCACAGCGTGGCGACCGCGTACATCGGATAGCCGAAGCGCGCGCGACCCAGCACCGGGTTGTACACGCGCATCTCGAAGTTGCGATGCGCGCCGGCCAGCGCGGCGACCGTGTCCACGCGCTTGAGCGCCGCCAGCTGGTCGGCGAGCAGGCGCACTTTGACCCCGCGCCGTGCCGCGGCCAGCAGCTCGTCGAGGATGAGGTGGCCCGCGTCGTCTTCGTCGAAGATGTAGGTCTGGATGTCGATGCTGCGCTGCGCACCGCGGATCAGGTCCAGGCGCGCAAGCAGCGCATCCTGTCCGTAATCGAGGATCAGCGCGTAGTGCTGCGCGCCGGAGGTCGGCATCGGCGTCGGCGCAACGGCCGTATCGGTCGATGCAGCTGCGTCGCGGGATGCGTCATGCGATGCGTCGTGCGACGTGTCGGTCGTCGCCTGCGGCGCGATGCTCGATGACGCGGATGCGTCGCCGCCCATGGCCCGCACGCCCAGCTCGCGCAGCGGCGATGGCCGCGCGCAGGCATCGGCGCGATCGCAGGTGGAATCGCTGCCCCGCGCGGCGTCCACCACTTCGACGACGCGGGCGTGTTCGCGTTCGGACAGGGTGCCGCAGGCGGTCTGCGCCAGCGCCAGCAGCGCGGCGGCGAGCAGGGCGAAGCGATTCATTCCACCGCCTCGCGCAGCCGCAGACGCAACTGGAACCGCACCACGTCGGACACAGCGAACATCCAGCGGTCCACGCCGTAGTCGCGGCGACGCACGCTGCCGTTGGCGATCACGTCGCAATCCAGGCCAGGTCGCGCGCAGCCGGCGCGTTCGATCACGAAGGTCTCGCGACGACGCACGTCGCGGATGCGCAGTTCGCCGCCGAGCTTGCCGCCGTCGACGACGAGCTGGTGGACGTAGGGCTCGGACACGAACTCGATCTCTGGGAACCGGTCGGCCTCGAAGAAGCCGTCACCGCGCGTGATCGCCGTGTAGCTGGGATGACCGACGATCTCGATGTCGCCGGTGGCCATGCGCAGGGACACCCGCTTGCGGCCGTCGTCGAGGACCTCGATCCGCCCCTCGTGGCGCGGGAAGCGCCCGCGCAGCACCTGGCCCCACCGGGTCTTCAGGGTGAAGCCGATGCGGGTGTGCTGGGTGTCGATGTCGGCCGCCGAGGCGGGCCGCCCCGTGGCCAGTGCAATCGCGACGACGGGCAGGAGCAGGAAAGGAACGAACGGCTTCACGGCCACCAGAACGCGGAAAGACGGGCCACGCCGGGCTCGACCATGGCCTCGACGGGGAAATCCAGCACCACGATGCCGGCAGGGGGCATGCCCCGGTAATCGCCGGACTGTCCGCTGTGCATCAACGCCGCCAGCCGCTCCAGGCCGGGGTTGTGGCCGACCAGCAGCAGTCGCTCGGCTTCGCGGTGTTCGTCCACCAGCGCCGCCAGGGCGCCCGGGGTCGCTTCGTAGATCTGGTCGACCAGTCGCTGCTCGACGAAACCGATCGTGCCCATGACCGATTCGAGGGTCTCGCGCGTGCGTCGTGCAGGCGAGCACAGCACCCGGTCGGGGATCAGTCCCTGCTCCGACAGCCAGCGCCCGGCGGCTTCGGCCTCGGCGAGTCCCTCGGCGGACAGCGGGCGATCGAGGTCGGCCTGTTCGGTGGACGCGGGTTCGGCGTGGGCGTGGCGGAGCAGGATCAGGGTTCGCATGGGCGCACGGTCCTCGGCCGGAATGGTCGAGTCAGCTTACCCGAGAACGCCGCGAGCGACCCCCATCGCGGCCCGCTTGCCGATCGGATTGCTCAGGTCTCCGGCAGCTTGCGGATCGCCTCGCGGAAGAACAGGCGGTCCGAGGGCGTGAGCTCGCGCAGCCGACGGCGCAGTCGCGCCAGTGCATCGGTGCTGCGCTGGATGTCGCCGTCGTGGGCCTCGTACCAGGCGACTTCGTACAGCAGGTTGGCGCGCTGCAGGGCATCGACCTGCACGCGACCGGCATCGACATCCGCCAGCAGCGACACGGCCAGCGCGCGCCAGTCCGGCCAGTCGGTCGACAGCACGATCGGCGCGGTGAGTTCGCGGAACGTCGTCGGCGTGATCACCGGCCAGCGCTGGAAGGCATCGAGGCGCGGATGCGCGCTGTCCGGGCCGTTCGCGCGCACCATCCGCAGCAGGTAGATGGTGTTCCAGAATCCCACGCCCAGGCCGTGGCGCTCGTTCAGCCAGGCCGCCAGCGCGATCCACGCCAGCGGATGGCCGTCATCCCTCGGCACGTCCAGTCCGCAACGCTCGAACAGCCACAGCGACCAGCCGAGGTTGCTGGCCGTGGACGCAGCGGCGTCGAACATCTCGGCCTCGTTGGCCAGTGCGAGCGCCAGGCGGTAGTGGTCCAGCGCGGTGCGCGCGGCGGCGTTGCGCTCGGCCGGGTCGACGCTTTCGTCCAGCGCCAGTGCACGGTGGATCAGGGCCTGCAGGTTGGCGTGTTCGCTGCGCACGCGCGGGTGGTACTGGAACAGGCCGACCCAGCGCGGATCTTCGGTGGCCTGGCGCAGGATCTGCTTGGCACCGAGGGGATCGCGGCCGGCATAGGCGCACCAGGCCTGCACGATCGCGGCCATCGCGCCGAGCCAGGCGTGCTCCGGCGCCTGTTCGTCGTGCCAGTGCTTGTCGAGTTCGGCCAGCACCGCGCGCGCGGCATCGGCATTGCCGGCGCGGCGCCAGACCATCGCCTGCTGCAGCAGCGCCAGGGCCTGCAGCCACGGGTCCGGTGCGAGCGTCTGTGCGCGTCGATAGCCGGCCAGCGCGCCGCGCTCGCGATCCAGGATCAACCGGCCGTCGAGCATGTCGCGACGCGCACCGGCCCAGGCATGCCAGTAGGCCGGGTGGGCACGGCTCGCGCGGGCCACCGCGTTCGCGGCGGGCTGCAGTGCAGGCTTGCCCAGCCAGGACGCGACGGCATCGGCACCGACCTCCTCGCCATGGAGCAGGATGCGCAGGCGCGCTGCCTCACCTTCCACCAGCCAGTACGGGCCGCGATTGCGTCCGGCCAGCGGCAGCAGGTCGGGATCGCGACCGCGATCCTTGCCCCAGCCCACGTGCAGGCCCCAGCGCGCGAAGTCCCCGTAGGCACGGCTGATGACCATGCGCAGGTTGCGCGCGCTGGCGAACTGCTCGCGCAGCTGCGTCTCGCGCACCCAGCCCTCCCCGGCCTGCGAGGCCAGCCACAGCCGCAGCAGGATCCACAGCGACTGGTGGCGCACCGGCTTGCCCTGCACCCGGGCGGGCGCTTCCAGTTCGATCTCGATCCTGCTTCCCGCACTGCCCTGGGTCTTCACGTCTGCGTCGTCGTGGTCGTGGCTGATGCGCCGAGTCTGTCACGCGCATCCCTGCCGGGTGACAAAAGTTACATGAGTGACGACCGCGACGGCAGCCGCCATTGGGATCGCCGATGCCGGCATCGACACTGCAGGCACCTACCCGTCGCCGGAGCCGCCCGATGTCGTGCCACCCCGCCCCCCGCTCGTCCGCCATTTTCGTGCGCAGCCCGCGCGCCCTGCTCGCCGCCGCGCTCATCGCGATCGTTCCGGCTCTCGCCCATGGCGCGCCGCCCGCGAAGCCTGCGGCACCTGCGAACGCGGCGATGGCGCCGGCCGCGCGCTTCGCCGCCTACGGACACCCGGGCACGTTCCTGCTCAAGCGCGACGGCAAGGCGGTGGACGTGGTGCATGGCGCGGATCGCGCCGACGCTGCGCTGCGCCCGGCCTCGACCTTCAAGGTGCTGGTGGCGCTGGTCGCCCTGCAGACAGGCACGCTGCGCGACGGCAACGAAGTCGTGCCGTGGAACGGCAAGCGCTACCCCGGCAAGCCGGAGTGGGAGCGCGACATGGCCCTGCGCGAGGCCATGCAGACCTCCAGCGAGAGCTTCTTCGGCGTGCTCGCCAACCGCATCGGCCGCGAGCGGCTGGCCACCTGGGTGCAGCGCCTGCAGTACGGCAACGGCCGCATCGGCGAAGTACCGGCGCTGGCCTGGCACGACGGCGTGCTGACCATCACAGCGCGCCAGCAGCTCGACTTCATCGACCGACTGCGTCGCGGTGCGCTGCCCGTGTCGCCGGCGCACATCGCCACGGTCAAGGCGGCGATGGCCAGCGGCGAACTCGATGGCCGACGCATCTACGGCAAGACCGGCACCCATTTCGGCAACGGCAGCGGCACCGCCTGGTGGGTGGGCTGGGTCGAAGGCGGCAGCAGGAAGCCGGCAGCGAGCTTCGTGCTGGGCATCGATCTCACGTCGGCCGACGAGCAGGCGAGGAGCAACGCATTGGGCAAGCGCATCCCGCTGGGCAGGCAGTTGCTGCGCGACGCAGGCGCACTGTGATCGGACCGTTCGCCCGGGCGCTCGCGCTCGTTCTGCTGCTGACCAGCACCACCGGCGCCGTCGCCGACGACGGAACCCCACGCGAAGACGGGGCGAGGCTGTTCGAGGACGCGGGCGTGACGGGCACGCTGCTGGTCGTCGATGAGCGTGCCGTCGACGGGCGTGCCATCAAACGCAACGGCAGGCAGTACGTGCACGACGACGCCCGCGCCCGGCAGCGTTTCGTCCCGGCGTCCACGTTCAAGATCCCGCACCTGCTGTTCGCGCTGGATGCCGGCATCGCAACGGACGCTTCCCAGCCCTTCCGCTGGGACGGCGTGCAGCGTCGCTTCGCGCACTGGAACCGCGACCAGACCCTGGCCGAGGCGATGCGCGGCTCCACGGTCTGGGTGTTCCAGGGATTCGCGAAAGCGCTGGGCGAACGTCGCGAACGGCGATACCTGCGGCGCCTGGATTACGGCAACCGCAGCGTCGCCGGCGGCATCGACCGCTTCTGGCTCGACGGCGGGCTGGCGATCTCGGCGGTCGAGCAGGTCGACATGCTGCGGCGGTTGCGGCGCGATGCCCTGCCGTTCGAGGTGGCGCACCAGCGCCTGGTGAAGGACCTGATCCTGATCGAACGCGGCCCGGGGTTCGTGCTGTACGGCAAGACCGGCTGGACCTTCGATGCAGAACCACAGCTCGGCTGGTTCATCGGCTGGGTCGACACCGCCGATGGCGCGGTGTTCTTCGCGCTGAACGTCGACATGCCCGGCGGCGCCGCGGATGCGCCGAAGCGCGAGGCGATCGTGCGCAAGGCGCTGGTGTCGATCGGGGCGCTGCCGGCGGCGTGAACCAGCGGGGATCGCTGAAGCGACTTACCCCTTCTTCACCCACTTCAGCAGCGGCGCCCAGTCTTCCTGGTGCTCGCGGACGTGCTGCGAGTGGTAGTCGAACAGGCTGCGGCCCAGGCCGACCAGCATCACGTAGGCCTGGCTGTCGCGCAGTTCCGCGACGACCGGGTAGGGCCATTGCTTCAGCAGGTCCACCGCCTGCTGCGAGGCGTTGGTCCACGGCCGCAGGCGGTTGCCGACCAGCGCCACCTTCAGCTGGCCGCGACGCACGCGCGGGTGCTTGGCGATGCCATTGAGGAAGGGCACGGTGGCGTCGATGTCGAGGGTCGATGGCAACACCGGGACGACCAGGCCGTCGGCGATGTCGAGGAAGCCTTCGAGGCTGTCGGCGGTGGAGCCTGCGGGTGCGTCGACGATGATGCGCTGGGCGTCGTCCGGCACGTGCTTCGGCCAGTTGCGCCGCGAACCGTCGACCGGCAGCACAGCGCTTTCCAGATCGGCGCGGCGTTCGGCCCAGCGGGTGGACGAATGCTGCGGGTCGGCGTCGACCAGCACGGTGCGATGCCCGTCCAGCGCCGCTTGCGCGGCGAGATGGGTGGCGATGGTGGTCTTGCCCACCCCGCCCTTCGAACTGGCGACCAGAACCGTTTTCATCGGCACCTCCGCAGTGAAGATGCCGCAGCTTACCACCCGCATCGCCGCGGAATTCAAGCACTTGCCGCCGTCGCCCCCGGAAATCCGGGCGATGCAGGCCCCGCTTTGCTATCGTCTGCGGCGTTTTCGGGCATTCCACCCGCTCCGCTCCAGGCCGGTACGCCTACCCGGTACGCCTACCCGGTACGCGACCCGGTACCCCACCCGCTACACCAGGACAGCATGAACGGCTTGCAGGATCTCGTGGCGCTGATTCGCGCCGACACCCCCCTCATCGTGATCGAGACCCCGGACGAGCCCCGGGTGGTGGAACTGTTCCGCCAGTCGCTGATGCACGTGTGGCGCTCCCTGTTCCGCTGGTCGATCACCGAGGGCATGCGCCGGATCGACATGGACCGCGAGGACGAGGCCGACGTCGCGCCCGACGCCGGGGCCACCCTGCAGGCGATCTACCGACACGACCAGCGCGGCGTGTTCCTGCTGCTCGACTTCGCGCCCTACCTGAAATACGCCGGCACCCAGCGCCAGGTGCGCGACATCCTGCAGCGCCGCAACTGCCTGCCACACGTGCTGGTGCTGGTCGGCAACAAGGTCGAGCTGCCCGAGGACCTGGAAGCGCACGCCGTGCGCTACCGTCCGAAGCTGCCCGCCGGCGAAGCGCTGCTGAAGATGGTCAAGGAAGAAGCTGCCGCCTACACCCGCGAACACGGCGGCAAGCGCGTGGAAGTGGACCCGGACGCGGTGAAGCAGATCGTGCGCAACCTGCGCGGCCTGAGCGAGACCGACGCACGCCGCATCGCGCGCCACCTGATCTTCCGCGATGGCGTGCTCAACGCCGACGACCTGCCGGAACTGGCCAAGCTCAAATTCGAGCTGATCAACCGCAGCGGACACCTGCATTACGAATTCGATCCGGTGAAGCTGGAGCACGTGATCGGCGCGAAGCGCGTGAAGCGCTGGATCGAACTGCGTCGCGCCGCCTTCGTCGACGGCAACGTCCCGCCCGGCCTGGACCCGCCGAAGGGCCTGCTGCTGCTCGGCGTGCAGGGCTGCGGCAAGTCGATGCTGGCCAAGGCCATCGCCGCCGGCTTCGGCGTGCCGCTGCTGCGCCTGGATTTCGGCGCGCTGTACAACAAGTTCCACGGCGAGACCGAGAAGAACCTGCGCGACGCGCTCGCCTCCTCCGAACAGCTGTCGCCCTGCGTGCTGTGGATCGACGAGCTCGAGAAAGGCCTGGCGAATTCCGGCGAAGACGGCGGCGTCTCGCGCCGCGTGCTCGGCACCTTCCTCACCTGGATGGCCGAACGCAAGCATCCGGTGTTCATGGTCGCCACCGCCAACCAGGTGCACGAACTGCCCGCCGAACTGCTTCGCAAGGGCCGCTTCGACGAAATCTTCTTCGTCGACCTGCCCAGCGCCGAGTCGCGCGCAGAATTGTTCGGCCTGCACCTGCGCCGCCGCCAGGTCGAATGCGACGCCTTCGACTTCGCCGCGCTCGCCGGCGCCTCCGATGGCTTCTCCGGTGCCGAGATCGAACAGGCCATCGTCGCCGCGCTGTACGCCGCCCACGCCAGCAGCCTGCCGCTGAGCGAATTCCAGCTGCGCGCCGAACTCAAGAACACGCGCCCGCTGTCGGTGCTGATGGAAGAACAGGTCACCGCACTGCGCGAATGGGCAGGGCCGAGGACGGTGCCGGCGGATTGAGCCACAGCTTGCGCCGACACCTGCGCACACCATGGGAGCACATTCCGAAATGTCGGCTATTTCACTCTTCTCCGTGGCGGTCACGGCGGCGATGTGCGCCAGCTTCGTATTCCTGCTGCTCTACGCAATCTTCGTACCCCGAAGGCTGGCGAAAGCCGACATCAAGGTCGAGGAAGGACGCTGGGATTTCCTCGTGATGCGCGGCCTGCCGTTCGCCCAACTGCAGGCCTATGCCACGCTGCTGAGCCCGGAGGAACGACGCAGACTGCACAATCGCTACCTCCTGCATGCACCGTTGATCATCTTCGGGCTGTTTTTCTTGGCCGCAGTCGCGATCCTGTACGACGGACTGGCGCGCTGACTGCGCGCGATCCCGCTTCAGCCCGGAACCTGCCATGCGCATCGACCTCTTCCCGAACGGCCTGATCGACGATCTCGTCGTCGAAGATTGCGCGCTGCGCATCGAACGCACGGGAGACTCCAGGTACACGCTTCACATCACCGGTGCGTCGGCACTGGCCATCGACGTGTGGGGCACGCGCCGCGTTCCCCTGGCGCTGGACCCGATCGACCTGATGGACTGGATCCGCATGGAGGCATCGGCGCCGGTTGGCGGCTGCGTCCTCGAAACCGACGCCTGCAACCTGCATCTCGAATCGATGACGCGTCGCCATTACTGGCTTGGCCTGTACCGCGACGACAACCTCAGCCACATCCATTTCACATCGCCCGGATACGTCAAGGCGCGCCTCCTCGCAAGCCCATGAAGCTCATGCATCCGATCCCGGAACAGCTCCTGCGCGACCTCGCCGACGAAGACATCACCAAGACCCTCGGCTGATGGGAGACGCTGCATCCCATGCGCAGCTGAAACTCATCTCACGCCATCCCTGGAGATTTGGTCATGTGGTTCGAATGCTATTGCGGACACAGTATTCACGACACTTCCGATGCGCACTACTTCAAGGCGCATGCGGTGACCGACAAACGATGGCTTCCTTTCTGGGACGCAATCGACAAGGCGATCGAGACGCACTGGAACAGCGATTTCGAACGCGAGAGCGCTTGTATGGCACTGCGGAGGCCAGGCTACAGCACTATGATGCTCTACCAGTGCAGTGAGTGCGCTCGCCTATACATCATGCGCAACGACGGCGAGCTGATAGTTTTCAGGCCGGAAGATAACGACACGCCTCGCAACCTGTTCGATCACTGAATCCATCTGCCGGCAGAATATCTACCAGCATCCGTCAAGGTTCAGCACGAGGCTCATTGCATGCGATGAATAATCTGCGCTGCGCACACACTTCCTGGCGCATGCTCGCTCAGGAACAGGTTGCGACTGACCCTGATGTATCCATACTTTTTTCAAGGAATCCCAAGGATCTTCGCTCAAGAAGCCGTCTGTCGGCCGCCGCTGGCTTTGATCTTGATCTACCGGGTCCCCTGGTTGCGACGGGTTTCGCGGATCAGGCCCGCAGGGCGCGCGGCAGGACGCCGCGCGTTTTTCGACAAGACAGGGACGTCTTGTCGAAAAACCCCGCGAAGCCCGTGGACCCGGCGCGCAGCGCCGGGCGCCACCTACGGGGTGTGCTTTCTTTTGGTTACTTCTTCTTTGCACAAGCAAAGAAAAGTAACTCGCTCGCGACAGCGAGCGAAACAGTGGGCCGCCGAGGAAAACCTGCCGCGCATGCTTTCTCTGTAATGAGAGGACAAGCAGGTCCCTCGCCTTCGGCTCGGGATGACAAAACCTCCCGCATTGTCGTTCCTCGCGACGCAACTCAAGCAAGAGGTCGCAACGGATCGCTCACAGTATTCACGGCGCCCGCTTGAACTCGATCGTCTGCCCACCCTGACGCAGGGTCAGCGACGCAGCGGGGCCATCACCCCTCGCGAATTCCACGTCGGCGCCGACTTCGGGCACCGCGAAGCGCACGGGCGACGAGGCCTGCAGCGTGAAGGCGGGCTGGCCGACGAGCTGCGCCTTGAGGCTCGTTCCGTCGATGAAGACCTTCAGGAGCATGTCCACGGCCATGTAGTTGCCGGCGAGGCGGTCCAGCGTTTCGCGTGGCAATGTGATGCCCTGCGCTTCGACCGGCAGCGGTTCGTCGCTTCGCGTGCCGACGACGCCCTCGCCTTCGCCGTTGGCGAAGAAGCGCATGCCGGCGATGCGGCCCTGCGCATCGCGTTCCAGCCTGAGCCGGTTGAAACCGTCCTCGTACAGGAATTCGTCGGCCGCGATCGGCACCAGCGCCGAGCGCGCGCCACCGGTGCGCTGCGCGGTCAGCCGACCATCGACGACACGCAAGGTGCGCGTCGTCGGATCGAAGCGGTACACCGCTTCGGCGGCTTTCAGCGCGGCGGGCTCGACCGCGATCGGCGTCGGCACGGGATAGGGATTGCCCAGCGCGATCGCGGCGAGCCTGCGCGCGATGGCGCCGGGGCGTTCGCGCCCGGGATAGTTGTCGTCGTTCTCCAGCACCACGACGGTGATGTCCAGTCCGGGCACGTAGCTCAGCTGCGTGGAGAAACCGAAGATGCCGCCGCCGTGCTGCAGCTGCGGTTGGCCGCGCACGGTATCGACCGCCAGGCCGAAGCCGTAGCTCGCACCAGGCTCCGCGGCCTTGCCGACTGGGGTGATCATCTGGCGGTAGGTCTCCGACTTGAGCACGCGACCTTCGTGCAGCGCGCGATTCCAGCGCAGCAGGTCGTCGACATTCGATACCAGCGCACCGGCGGCATGCGGCTGGGTCATGCTCAGCAGCATCGCGGGCACCGGCTTGGTGCCGTCATGGCTGTAGCCGTTCACCTGTTTCGCGATCACCGCCGGATCGTGTCCGTAGCCGGTGTCGCGCATGCCCAGCGGTTCGAAGAAGGTCGTGCGCAGGTACTCATGCCAGGGCTGGCCGCTCGCCGCTTCGATCACCGCACCCACCAGCACGTAGCCGGAGTTGTTGTAGGCCCATTGCGCGCCGGGTGCGAAATCCACCGGATGATCCTTGAACACGTCGATCAGCTGCGCGGTGGTCAGATCATTGCGGATCGGGCCCGCCATGTGGCCCGGGATGCCGGTGTAGCTCTTCACGCCCGAGGTGTGGTTGAGCAATTGCAAGACGGTGATCCTGTCGCCGCCCGGATAGCCGGGCACGTACTTCGACAGCGGATCGTCGAGCTTCACCTTGCCCGCCTCGACCAGCGACAGGACGCCGGCGGCGGCGAACTGCTTGGTGATCGAGCCGATGCGGAAGCGGTCTTCCGGCTTCAGCGGCGTGCCGGCAGCGAGATCGGCGCGACCATGCGCGCCGCGATACAGCACCTTGTCTCCACGCGCGACCAGTACGGCAACGCCGGGGGCGTCCGCGGGGAAACTGCGCGCCAGCAGCGCTTCGATTTCGCGTGCGGCCATGGCGGCCTGTTCGGACACCGGCGGAATCTCGGTGGCGAAGGATGCCGTCGCAGGCGAAAGCGACAGGACCAGGGCAAGGAACAGCGACGATCGAATCATGGGGTACCTGCAGGAAGGGAACGAGGTGTGGCGCCGGTTCGCACCGGCGCCGAGGGCGCCAGAGTGCTCAGGTGGAATCGCTGCCACTGATCCAGACGCTGCGCGTGCCGACGCTGTAGCCGCCACCATTGTCCAGCGCAGTGACGGTGATGGTGTAGGTGCCGGAAGTGACATAGACGTGTTGGGTGGTGATCTCGCTGCCGGCGACGCTGGCGGTCGTGCCATCGCCGAAATCGACGACCAGGTAGACCACGCTGCCGTCGGGATCGTACGCACCGACGGTGATGTCGAGCGCGTAGTTGGTGATGTAGTGGTTGATGTAGATCCAGGGCGTCTGGTTGCTGGTGCGCACGAACCTGACTGGCGCGTCGTCCGTGCGTCTGGCGGTGTCCTGCAGGCGCGCGGCGGGGTCGGAAGCGGCGACTGCAGTCGAGGCGATGGTGGCGAGGGCGACGGTCAGGGCAACGCGGCACGTGCTGGAAGCGAAATCACGCATGGGTCCTCTCCTTGGCGATGATGCCGCGCGCGGCGGCATGGCGGCGCACACTGGCGGCCTGCGCCGACCCCCACCCTAGCGACGCTGACCGGCGTTTGCACGTGCCCCGGCAACGACGCGCTCAGGCCGCCGATCGGGCCAGCCACCACCCGGTGATGGCATGCCGGGGCCGGGCGGCCCAGGGCGCCACCAGGGTCACCTGGTGCGTCTGCGGCACGCGGAACAGGCTCAGCGAGTTCCAGCGCGGCAGGAAGGTCTCGGTGATCGCACCACTCGCGTCATCGATGAACTGCAGCTGCCCGCCCCAGTCCGGCTTCCATTCGCGACTGAGGTTGATCACGAAGGCGTAGCGTCGGCCTTCCTTCACGTCCTCGTCCTGGTGCGGCATCAGGAACTGCCCGGGTCGATACCGCGTGCACTGCGCGCTGGCATGCGTGATCAGCGGATCGCTGCCGAGATGGCGCGCGAATTCCACGAACATCGGCGTATTGAGGAAACGCAGGACGTGGTGGGCGAGCAGGTCCGGATCCCAACCCTCCTTGGCAGCGCGGACCAGCATGTAGCTGTCGTAGGCGAACTGGTAGCTGTCGGATGCCTGAGCATAGCCACTGTGCAGCAGACGGCCGAACGTTTCGTCATCGGGATAGGCACCGCGCGGCGTGGTGCGCGACTCGCCGCTGCTGCGTTCGGCCAGCTGCCAGGGCGTGCGCGTCGACATTTCGTCGGCCAGCGCCTCGGCGGCGTCGAGCTGCAGGAAATCCGGGATCTGCACGCGGGACCGCAGTGCGAGCTGGCGACGCCAGTGCTCGATGTCGATGTCGTTGTTGATCATGCGAGCGTGCCGGGACGTGGTGCGCGCATCCTACCGCGCCCACAAGGGCAGGGTCAGCAGCGACAGCAACACGCCGTAACCGACCATCGCCGCGGCCAAACGGGGCGCTAGGTTGTGCGAGATCGCCAGCGCACCGGCGGTGACCATCGAAGGCATGGCCGCTTCCAGCACGGTGGTGCGCGCCATGTCGCCCTGCATGCCGATCAATCTCACCAGCAACCATGCGAGCGCAGGCATCGCCAGCAGCTTCAGCATCAGTCCGGTCGCGAGCGGCTTCAGTTCGTCGCGAGGCAGCGCCAGCTTCACCGACAGCCCGATGGTCAGCATCGCCAGCGGCAGCAGCGCGTCGGACAACCGCTGCAGTGCACCGGCGAACCAGGCCGGCGGCTCCGCGGGCATCACGGTGAACCCGACCAGCAGCGCCAGGATCGGCGGAAAGGTCGCGATGCGGCGCAGCATCGCTGCGCCGGTCGGCGGACGCTCGCCGCCATAGCGCGCCAGGACCCACAGGCCGTAGGTCGACAGGATGAGGAACGCGCCGAACTGGTCGTAGATCACCGCATACGGCAACGCGTGCTCGCCGATCAACGCACGCGTGAGCGGATAGCCGAGGAAGCTCGTGTTGCCCAGCGCCACGGTGAGCAGCAGCACCGCGCGTTCGTCGTCGCGGAAATGCAGCAGCCTTGCGAACAGTCCAACCAGCAGGATCGATGCGAGCAACAGCAGCCACGGCACCAGCGCCACGCCGACCAGCGACGGCTCCAGGTGCAGGCGCGGTGCATAGCGCAGCACCGCCGCGGGCAGGCACACGTACAGCACGACGAGGTTGAGCGTCTGCGCCGCATTGTCCGGCAGCACGCGCAGGCGCTGGAAGGCATAGCCCAACGCGAGCATCAGCAGGATCAGGGCGAAAGCGTCGTGGGCCATGGTCAGGCTTGCGTGGGGATGATCACGACGTCTGGCGACCCCAGTCTGCCGGCGGCGCCGGGGGGAATCCGGCTTCGACCACCAGCTGTCGCATCATGCCGCGTTCGGTGACGTGCGGCGCCGCGGACAGCCAATGGAGGAATCGCTTCGCATAGCGTCGACTGTCCTGGCCGTACGCTTCCGCCATGCGAGCAGTCAGCCACTCGTATTCGCGACGGAACGCTTCGGCAGCCGCCTTTTCTTCAGCGGACTCCGAAAGCCTGCGCGCAATCGACGCACCGACCACATCGAACAGGAGAAGATCGCCTCGATGCCACATGACCCGCGCGATGTCCCGGCAGTGCCCACGCCTCTGTTCCGGCATGGACGCGTCCCTGCACGGCGTGGCGATGCGCTGGATCGGCGGAATCGCCACCGAACTCCAGAACGACATTGCCATGGCCAACATTCGCTCTTCCCCTGACCTCGTCGCCTGCAGCCGCGACATGGTGGGCGACGACGCTCTCGACAGGATGTCGACGAAGGCACGCAGGACGTCGTCATAGTGGGCATCCGACGCCGACATCGCTGCAGCGGCATCGAGCAGGTCGACGCCAGACACTTCGTCATACAGCAGCGGCACAAGATTCTGCGGTTCCAGGCTACGCCAGCGCGCGATGAGCTCACGGCGTGTCGGCGTGTCGCCTCGCTCCAGATACAGCAGCATCACCAGGGTCGTGATGTCCTGGCCCGCCCGTCGTTCCGCCTCGTCCCGCCACCGCATCACTTCCGCGTCGATCGCCGACGGCTTGCCGGAATCATCCTCGGACGGCGGCCGCAGCACCGAGTCGCGCAGCAGCGCTGCGAATGCAAGCGCAGGTGGATCTCCCAGCGCTGCCATATCGTCGGCCAGCGCGAGCGTGTCCTGAGGGGAAAGACGCTCGCTGTCGGGGTCTTGCGGGTTCGCAGGCGGAGCCACTGCGGTGTCATCGGAAGCAGTCGACTCACTTGTCGGATCAGTTGTCCATTCACTGGCCGCTTCGACGGATGCCGACGATGCACCGTGGCCTGTCTTGCCTGCCGGCGCCGCATCGGGCCGGCACCCGGAGGCCGACATCAGCGCCAGCACCGCCAGAATGACGGCACCGTTCCAACCCGAGGCGCTCATCCTGCGGGGCATGCCCGCGCAAAGCATCCGCAGTAGCATGGGTGCGCCCCGCCTCGGGGCGAGTGCATAGGACATGCCATGAAAGCGAAACGTCATTTCGTTCATCCGATCCTTGCCGCAATGCTGCTGACGCTGGGCAGCGCAGGCTACGCGAGCGCCGCCTGCAGCCCATCGACCTACGCCTACTGCTGGGAGCAGTACGAGTCCTGCATCGTCAACGGCGGCGAGGACGAATACTGCACCAGCGAGTATTTCGATTGTCTCACGCGTCGCGGCTGCGGCTGAGCACGGCAGCGGTGACCGCCCGCATCCTCTCCTCGCGCGAGGAGAGGATGTGTGCTCAGTAACCGGCCGCCATGCCGTCCTTGCGCGACTCGCTGGCGCCGACGTAGCCGCCTTCGGGATTGACCATGATCGCCTGGTAGCCGCCGTAGGGGCCGTCGGCGAAGCGGACCGAGTGGCCCTTTCGCATCAGCGCGCGGATGGTCTCGATCGAATAGCCGCTTTCGAGGTCGGTCTCGCCGCCGTCGGTCATCGCGGTCGCCTGCCCCGCCGGTTCGGTGCTGCCGTCATGCTGGATGCGCGGCGCATCGCCGGCTTCCTGCAGGTTCATGCCGAAATCGATCATGTTGAGCAGGATCTGCACGTGGCCCTGCGGCTGCATCGCGCCGCCCATCACGCCGTAGCTGAGCCACGGTTTGCCGTCCTTTGTCACGAAGGCGGGAATGATGGTGTGGAACGGGCGCTTGCCCGGTTCGAAGCTGTTGGGATGCCCGCGCTTGAGCACGAACTGCTCGCCGCGATCCTGGAAGATGAAGCCCAGCCCCGGCGGCGCCATGCCGCTGCCCATGCCGCGATAGTTCGACTGGATCAGCGAGACCATCATCCCGTCCTTGTCGGCGACGGTCATGTAGATGGTGTCGCCTTCGTTGAGCTCCGGAATGATGCCCGGCTCGGCGGCCTTCATCGCGCGATCCATCGAGATCAGCTTGCCGCGTTCGCGCGCGTACTCCTTCGAGATGAGGCGCGCGACCGGGGTCCTGTAGTGATCGGGATCGGCATAGGACGCCGCGCGATCCGCGAACGCGAGCTTCTTCGCTTCGACGAACAGGTGCACGTGTTCCGGGCTGCCGAAACCGTAGGATTTCAGGTCGTAGGGTTCGAGCAGGTTGAGGATCTGCAGCGCGGCGATGCCCTGCCCGTTCGGCGGCAGCTCCCACACGTCGTAGCCGCGATAGTTCGTGCTGACCGGGTCGACCCATTCACCGCGATGCGCGGCCATGTCCTCGTAACGCAGGAAACCATCGTTCGCCTTGAAGTACGCATCGATGGTGCGCGCGATGTCGCCCTTGTAGAAGGCGTCGCGTCCGCCATCGGCGATCTTCTGCAGCGTGTTCGCCAGGTTCGGATTGCGCCACATTTCGCCGCGACGCGGCCCGCGCCGGCCTTCCGGGGTGCCGTGGTCGACGGTGAACTGCTCCGCGAAGCCCGGCCACTTCGACAGCACCGGCACGCTGCGTCCCCAGTAGTAGGCGATCACTTCGTGCACCGGGTGGCCTTCGCGCGCATAGCGGATCGTCGGCGCGAGGTTCTGCGCCATCGTGCGCTTGCCGAATTTCGCGTGCAGCGCGAACCACGCATCGACGGTGCCCGGCACCGTCACCGGCAGCGGCCCGTGCGGCGGGATGTCCTTCAGGCCGCGACGCTCGAATTCTTCCAGCGTCAGCGCCTTCGGCGAACGGCCCGAACCGTTGTAACCATGGAGTTTCTTCGTCTTCGGATCCCAGACGATCGCGAACAGGTCTCCACCGATGCCGTTGCCGGTCGGCTCCATCAGGCCGAGCGCCGCGTTCGCTGCGATGGCGGCATCCATCGCGCTGCCACCATCGCGCATCGTCTGCAGTGCGATCTGCGTCGCCAGCGGGTGCGAGGTCGCGGCCATCGCGTGCGGTGCGTAGACCTCGCTGCGCGTCGCGAAGGGCTTGCCGGTGACGCGATCGGCAGCGACGGCGCCCACGGCGCAGGCCAGCGACGCGGCCAGCAGGGCCACGCGCCAGGGCACGGACACGGCGACAGGACGATTCGGACGGATGGACATCGGCGCGCTCCCGGAGGCTAGGCCTACAGGGTAGCGCGGCGAAGGGCCGCGGAATGGACCGGGATTGGCGCCTTGCGCCCTGTTCGCCGCAGGCCGCAGGCCGCAGGCCGCAGGCGAAACCGATCAGTGCTGCGCCGACAGCGCCGCGACGAGCGTCTCGTTGTCGATCGCCGGCGAATACAGCCAGCCCTGCGCGCCCTGCACGCCGCATTCGCGCAGGCAGTCGGCCTGCGCCGTCGTCTCGACGCCCTCGGCGACCACGTCGATCCCCAGGCTGTTCGCCAGTTGCGAAACCGCACGGACGATGGCGAGGTCTGCATGGTCCTGCGGCAGGCCGGCGACGAAGCCGCGGTCGATCTTCAGCGTGTCGATCGGCAGGTGCTTGAGGTAGTTGAGCGAGCAGTAGCCGCTGCCGAAGTCGTCGAGGGCCACGCGCACGCCCAGCGCACGGATGCGCGCCAAGGTCTTCGCGGCCGCATCCTGCTCGCGCAGCAGCATCGTCTCGGTCAGCTCCAGGCACAGGCGTTCCGGCGGCAGGTGCGATTCGCTCAATGCCAGTTGCACATCGTTGACCAGCCCGGCCTGTTCGAACTGTCGTGCCGATACGTTCACGCGCAGCAGTGGCGCGAGGCCATCGCGTGCGGGCCAGCGCATCGCGGCACAGCAGGCTTCGAGCAGGACCCAGCGTCCCAGGCGCACGATCAGGCCGGACGCTTCCGCGATCTCGATGAATTCCCCGGCCGGAATGATCTTCCCGTCGTCATCGCGCCAGCGCATCAGCGCTTCGGCGGAACGCCAGCGTCCGTCCCGCAGATCGATCTCGGGCATGTAGTGCAGCAGCAGATGGCCGTTGGCGAAGGCTTCGCGCAGCGCCTGCTCGGTGCGCAGCCGCTCGAGCAGACCGCGATGCCGATCGGCATCGAATACTTCGCACCGGTTGAAACCGGTCTCCCGCGCGCGATGACAGGCGTTCTCGGCATTGCGCAGCAAGGCATCGGCCGAAGGCGCCACGAGGTCGCGCGAAAAGGCGATGCCGGCCGACACCACCACCGGGTGCGCGTCGTCGCCTGCGGGTTCGAAACTCGATTGCAGCAGGTCGATGCAGCGCTCGGCCAGTTCCAGTGCCTCCACTTCCTGCAGGTGCCGGTGCGGGATCACCGCGAACGCATCCTCGCGAACCCGCGCGAGGGTCGCGGTATGTCCGAGCGAGTCGCGCAGGCGATCCGCGGCCTCGGTGACGATGCGCTGGCGATCCTCGTCGTCGCTGGCTACTTCCAGCGGGATTTCCAGCTGCATGTGGACCACGACCAGGCCATTGTCGTGGTCGTGCATCGGCCGCAGCGCGGTATGCGCGACCTCCAGCAGATGGTCGCGATTGGGCAGGTTGGTTTCCGGATCGTGGCGCTCGATGTAGCGCAGGCGGCTTTCGACTTCGCGACGGCGGCTGATCTCGTAGGCGGCGGCGATGTAGTCGCCGATGCTGCCGGCGAAAGCCTGGTCCTCCGGCGTCCACATGCGGGCGCAGCCGATGTGCTCGTGGCAGACCACGCCGAGCAGTTCACCCTGGCTGCGGATCGGCGCATCCAGCAGGGACTGCACGCGATGACGCTCGAAATAGGCCTGGAAGCTGTCGTCGGCCGCGGGACTGTCGCCCACGCGCACGTCGGCGACATCGATCACGCGCACGTCGTCGAGCTGGTCGGCGTATTCGCCGACGAGGGGCAGCTCTTCATCGAACCCGGGCGGGTTGTGGCGACGGCGGCTGCGTTCGTAGGAATGGATGCAGCGCAGACGGTTGCGCTCGTGGTCGCAGCGCCACACGTTGACGCGCTCGATCTCGAGGGTGTCGGCGGCGATCTCGCAGATCAGCGCGATGGCGGACTCGAGCGTGCAGTCCTCGCTCCAGACCCGGCGACCCATCGCGACCAGCGCGTGGTTGTGGCGGCGCGCCTGTGCACCGCGGTCGTGCTGCTTCGGATTCCCTGCACCTGCCGCCATGTTCCCGTCCCCGGTCGCGCGGCCACGGCCGCACCGCGCAGCCATAGGCGTGAATGATCGGACAGCTTAACGTGGAAACCGCCATCGATCGGACACCGCCGCCGTCTGGCGGCGACGGCGGTGCGGATCAGTTGACCGTGCAGTTGAGGGTGATCACGACCGAGCCGCCGTTCGGCAGTGTCGGCACCGTGGCCCCCGCGCCCTGCAGGGCGGTCACCAGGGCAGCGCCGGTGGGCACCGGGCAGGCCGCTCCGCCGGCTGCGGCGCAGGTGGCGGTGGTGCAGCTCAGGTTGGTCGGCGCCGGATCGGTGATCACGGACCCGTTGGCCGCATCAGGGCCGAGATTGGTGACGGTGATCGTGTAGGTGGTCGGGGTGCCGGACACCACCGTGTCCGCGCCCTGGTCGGCCTCGCCGTTGACGCCCGGCGTGTTGGTCTTGGTCAGGCGCAGGTCGGCCGCCGCATTGCGCGTGTTGGCGAAGGTGCAGGTCAGGTCGTCGCCGACGACGGCGGTGACGTTGAACGTGGTGCCGCTGCCGGAGGGCGTCTGCCCGCCGCCCAGTGCGTTGGTGCAGGCGTAGGTCGTGGCGTAGTTGGCGAGGTTCGCGCCCGATGCGCCGGCCTCGCTGAAGGTGTACACCGCACCCAATGCACCGGGGTTGAGCGTCGCCACGCCGGTCGCGGTGTTGCCGGCGCCGGTGGTGGTGGCCGAGGCCGGGCCGCCGGTGCCGGCGATGCTGAGGGTGAACTGGTCGCCGGCGACGAAGCGTCCATTCGGCAACGCCTTCTGCAGACGCAGGATCGGCAACCTGCTGTTGGTGAAGGTGCAGGTGAAGCTGACACTGGCACCGATTTCTGCGCCGGTGATGGTGTAGGTGCTGCCACTGAGGCTGCCCACGGTGACGCTGGCGTTGTTGACGCAGGTGGCGCCCGTCAGCTGCCAGCCGGCAGGCAATGTGCTTTCGTCGATCGTCACCGCAGTCGTCGGCGATACGATGGTGTAGGCCGTCGTCGCCGCACTGCCGGTGTTGCCATCCACCACAGTCGGCGTGTTCACCACGGTGGTCGTGACCGTGCCTGTGGTCTGCTGGGTGTTGGTCAGGGCAAAACCGAATGCGCCACCGACACCACCCAGCGTGGTCTTGCGCAGAATCAGCCTGCGCGACACCGTGAACTGGTAGTCCTCGACCTCACCCGACTGCACGGTGCCGACCGGTGTGTTGCAGTTGTCCAGCGCAGCATTGTTGGTGCAGACGCGGAAGCGGGCGAAGGTCGGGCCAATGATCGCGGTCAGCGGCACGGCGATGTTGATATTGGTCGTGCCCACCGCGACCGCCTGGGCAGTGATCATCTGCTCGCCGGCATCGTTGAAGTCGCCGTCGGCATTCCAGTCGAACCATACGCTGAGAAAACCACCCGCGTTCTGGATATTGACCGGCACGACGGTGATTTCGCCGGTCGGCAGCAGCGGCACCAGGGTCACGCCGTCCTCGTCGTCGGTGTTGTTGACGTCGTCTCCGGTGGCGGTGGCATTGTTGAGCAGCGAGGCATCGGCATCGACGGTCGCGCCCATGCGGATGCCCGACAGCGTATGCGTCGGGTTGCCGTAGCTGATCGGCGCATCACCGACGTCGGCGTTGTCCGATTCAAGCAGGAAGGAGGCGTTGGTACCGCCGTAGACCAGTGTGGCGGCCGCGCCAGCAGCCTGCAGCGTGTAGAGACTGCCGGGCGTGCCGCCGCCGTTGCGGAAGTAAGCGCCGCCGGTCAATCCGTTGGGCTCATCGTGAACATTGCCGCTGGGCGTGTCGTAAACGCCGCCTGCATTGGTCACCGAAGGCGTCGCCAGTGCGACATGGCCTGCCGGCAGGGTGAAGCCGGCCACGCTGCTGTTGGCGCCCATGACCAGCTTGCCGTCGTCTGCTTCGTCCGGCGCCTGACCTGCATCGTAGGCCGCAGGCGCCAGGCTGTAGTTGCCGGGCGTGCCCGCCACGATCTGCGCGGTCGCGGTGGCGTTGCGCACGAAACCGTTCACGGTCTGCTCGACGTTCTGGAAGGCCGAGGCAATCATCATGGCATCGTCGCCCGCACCGCTCGGCGTGATGACATCGGGCAGCGTGATGGTGACCGTGCCCGATGCGGCACCGCCAAGCAATGTATTGATCTCGTCCTCGAACAACACGATGTGAAAGCTGCTCAAGCTGAAATAGGCCGCCGTCGGGTTCGCTGGCGTGAGCGTGGGGAATATCGTGATGTTGATGAAACGAGTATCGCCGCTGGGCGTGCCGCCGATGACGAGGGCATTCTGCTTGTTGATCGTTCCGCCAGGCCCGACGACGCGTGCAGTGACCTGATTGTTCGTCGTCGTCGTCGGCGGCGTCCCGGTGCGGGGTTCCGGAAAATTGTCGCCGAGGCCGGCGCCAGTCAGGTTGTTCGTGCAATTGTCGGCGGGCGCGCAATGATCGCGCTCGAAGGTCGGCCAGATGAACAACACGCGGTTCTTGCCGCTGGGGATGTTGAAACTGGCAATGGTCGGTGTACCCCCAGCACCAGCACCCGAGGCGGTGCCCGCCTGCGTATTCAGATGCTGCACCTGCGCAGCCTGCGCGAACGGCGCCACAAGCATCAGCGAAAGCACGGCGCTGACCAGCCATGCGCGCCATTTCGGCCTCATCGGCGCTGTCTTGTCCAGACGATGAACCACCACTGCCCGTGCATTCACTTGCATGGAGTCACCTCGTAACGTTGACGCATCCAACATCAAGGCACTACGACCTGCATGAGCCCCCGGATGCGAATCGCCCATCCGGAAGACACGGAAACTGCCCGTGGGAAGAAGTCGTGTCCTGTCGGCCCCTCGGCCATGCTTGCACCATACGGCGCGTGCACGTCCGCGATCATGCTGTTACGTCTGACAGGATAGACCATCCGCAACGGAATGGTTGCCGTTCATCGGAAGAACGCATGGGCGCGACATGGCGCCACATGGCACGGTCCGATCGGCGACATGACGATGCCGCGCCGCAAAAAAACGGGGCCCCGCAGGGCCCCGTGCTCATCGCATGACGCTGGTGGTCGCCGTCACGGTCGCGATCACTGCACCGTGCAGCTCAGGGTGAACGTCACCGAGCCACCATTGGGCAGCGTCGGAACCGTCGTGCCCGCACCCTGCAGCGCCGTCACGAGCGCAGCACCGGTCTGGGCCGGGCAGGCCGCACCGCCTGCCGCGCTGCACGTCGCCGTGCCGCAGCTGAGGTTGGTCGGCACCGGATCGGTGACGACCGTACCGTTCGCGCCATCCGGGCCGTTGTTGGTCACGGTGATGGTGTAGCTGCTCGGCGCGCCGGACACCACGCTGTCGGCGGGCTGGTCGACATTGCCGTTGACGCCCGGCGTGTTCGTCTTGGTCAGCACCACGTCGGCGGTGAGCTTGTGGTTCGCGAAGGTGCAGGTGTAGTCGTAGCCGCGGGTCAGCGGCACGGTGACCGCCGGGATCGTCACGCTGCCCACCGTGCCGGTCGTGCCGTTCGGCGCAAGGAAGGTGCAGGCGATGTTGTCCAGGCGCCAGCCGGCCGGCACGGTTTCGGTCACGGTCTCGGTGCTGCCGGCCGGATCCGGGTAGATGCGCTGCAGCGCGAGCGCAGTCGTGCCGGTGCCTGCCACGGTCGTGATGTTGAAGTTCGCCACGCGGTTGCCGGTTGCCGCGAACGCGAAGGTGCCATCGCCCAGCGTGGTGTTCTTCACCATCACGATCCGTGCCGTCTGGTTGACGAAGGCACAGGTGATGTTCTGCTGGCGACCGTTCGGCGTCGCGCCCGTGACCGACAAGGGGATGGTCAGGTTCGCGCTGGTGCCCGGATCGGCGCTGGCCACAGTCGCGCCTGCGCCATTGGTGCAGGTATACGCCGAGGTGTAGTCGGCCAGGCTCGTACCGGTGCCACCGGTCTCCGTCACCGAGAAATCCAGCGCATTCGTGCTGACGTTCAGGGCGACGTTGACGCTCGGCGCGACGCCGGTCATGCCGTTGTAGTTGTTGATCTGCTTGTGGTACAGCGTGCGTGCCGGGGTGGCCTGGTCGTCGCCGAGATCGGTGGCGATGCTGGTCGCACCGATCGCGAAGTTGAACACGCCGGTGTCGGAATCCGGCCACACCTGCTTGTTCACCGCAAGCGTGGGCACGATGTCCATCTGGTAATCCTCGGCCTCGCCCTCGGCTGCGTTGCCGATTGGATTGGCGACCTGCGCGGCCGCGCGTGCGATGCGCAGACGCAGGTAGGTCGGGCCGGCGACGATCTGGGTGGGCGCGATCGTCCAGGTGAGATTGACCGTGCTCGCTGCCGACGGGCAGGCGGCCTGCGCGCGCTCGGTGCTGTCGAACGTCCCGTCGCGATTGAAGTCGATCCAGGCCGATACCTGGGCGGTGGTCGCCGTGGCGCCATCGGTGCCTCCGGCGCATGCCGTGCTGATGGTGTAGCTGGTCGTGGCCACGGTGAGCAGCGGCAGCGCGGTCACGCCCGACTCGTCGTCGCTGGTGCTGGTGTCGTCGAGATTGGCATCCGCGCTGGCGAGCGCGCCGTCCTCGAAATCCAGGCCCGCACTGAGGCGCGTGGCCGTATCGGTGATGTCGGGCGGCGCGTGACGGGCCACGCCATAGCTCGCGGGCGCATCGCCGAAATCGGAGCGGATGTCCCAGCTCAGGGCCATCACCGACGGCATGATCGTGTCCTGGCCGCTGGTCAGGTTGTAGGTGATCGCCGTCGTGCCGGCCGGAATGATCAGCGTCGGCGCATTGATGCCGTCCAGCTCCCAGGAATTGCCGTTGCCACCCGCGCCCGGCGTGTTCTGGTCGCCTGCGTCCCAGTTCACCTGGGCATCGTAGTTGGTCGTCGTCCCGCCGATCGTCATGGAGAAGGATTCGGAAGTCGAGATCGCCGAGTCGCCCTCGATCGTGACCACGTTCATGCGCCCGTTCGACGGATTGGCCGCAGCGGCCACGCCGGAAATATTGCCGGTATAGCTGGCCGGCGTCGCAACCGAACCCGCCATCAGCACCGTGATGTCGTCCAGCACGACCGCACGCGGCACGACCGCGGGATTGTTCAAGTCGGTGCTGTAGACGACGACCAGCGTCGCCGCGCCCGCTGCGCCGCAGCTGTCCCTCCAGTCATCCGGGGCTGCCGCCTTGAACGTCACATTGCTCACGGTCACGGACATCGCACCCGGGCCCGTGTACGCGGCAGCGACCTGCGTCGTGACATTCGCGACGGTTTCGTAATACCGCGTATTGGGTGCCGTCGGCCTGGCGGCGGTCTGCGCGGTCCCGGTGACCGCAGTGGCGGCGCCACCATTGAGCTGCAGCGTCGCGGTGGTGTCGGCGACATCGGAGCTGCCACCCCAGATCAGGTAGGCACGGTCGATGCCGGTCGCCGTCGCCGGAAAGGTGACGTTGAAGGTCCGCGAGGCCGCCCAGTAGGCCGCATCCGCGGTTGCCGCGCATGTCCCGGTGGCACTGGAATTCTGCAGGCGGAAGCCGGAACCATTCATGGCGTAATCGACATAGCCCTGCGTGGTGTAGATCTGCGCGGCCTGCACGGGCAGCGCGGCGCCCAGCATCAGCACTGCTGCGGACGCGGTCGCGGCCAATCGCTTGCGGAAGGAATGGCGTGTATCGACGATCATCTTGTGCATGGTCACTTCGGCTTCGAGAGGCTGAGCGGTTCCGTGCCGTGCGTATCCATACGCACGGCTCCGTGGTTGCTTGGGGGAAAAATCAGTACCAGCCGACCAGATTGACGAACCACCCCTTGTGGTCGTAATCGAAATCGGTGAGGTCGTCGCTGAACTCGGTGAAGTTGTAGCCCACGCCGAGGCGCAGGTGCTTGCCGAGGTCGCGATCGATGCCGAGCAGGAAACCCTGGCGGTCGCCGCCGTCCTTCACGCCCAGCCAGCGGTACTCGCCCAGCGTGTGCCAATGGTCGGCGAAGGCATAGCGCGCCTGGAACGCGGCGAACGTGGCGGACGAATCCGCCCACTGCCCGCTCAGGCGGCCGAAACGAACCTCGCCTTCGCGACGCAGCAGCTTGCCGGCGAACTCCCACGAGACGTTCGGCTTGTAGATGCCCTCGAGCGAGAGCACCTGGCTGCGCTGGTCGTAGTTGGCGACGTTGTCGCCCACCTGCTGCAGCGCGGAGACGTCGTACAGGTAGGTGTAGCGGCCGAGCAGCGCCCACTTGCCGGAATCGAACGGCCGGTAGGCGAAGCCGAAGTTGCCTTCGATGAACTTCGCGCCCGCGGTGGCCAGCAGGTCGTCGGTGGTCTTCGAGTAATTGAAGCGCGCCGCGATCCGCCAGCTGTCGTTGATCTTGTGGGTGAAGTTGTTGGTCGTCACCCACTGCGTGCGCTCTTCCGCACCGCTGTCGTCACGCCACTCCAGCTTGCTCTGCCACTGGGTGTCGTTGGAACTGCGGCCGCCGCTGATGCTGATCGCGCGACGATCGACGTTGCCGACTTCGCGGTCGAGGTTGGCGTTCTGCAGGGTGAAGCCCAGGGTCCAGCCCACGCCCGGATAGAAATCCATGCCGAAGGTGTGCGCCAGGCCGGATTCGTTCGGCGCCTTGAGGAACTGGCTCTCGTTGAACAGGTTCACCTGGTTCGACAGGCGCCAGCGCTGGCCCAGCGTCCAGCCCGAATTGAGGCGGTCGTTGAACAGCGGGTCGTAGTCGGAGCGGTCAGTCGAATAGGTGTAGCGGCCGTAGACGGTGTGCTCCGGGCTGATCCGGTATTCGCCGTTGATCTGCGCCGCGTCGCCGCGGTCGCCGCTGGTCACTTCCGCGCCGATGCTCGACAGGTCGCCGAACAGGTACTTCGCACCGAGCGTGAGCGCGTCGTTGTCGGCATAGCGACCATCGTCGTCGTCCACCGTGAACTGCGCTGTGCCGTAGAGATCGAGGCTGCTGCCGAAGCGATGCGTGTACTGCAGGGCGGCAAGCAGGCCTGCGGCATCGCCGGACACACGCTGTTCTTCGACGCGACGCAATTCCGCAGACAGACGGTTGTGGTCGTTGATCTGCCATTCGCCGGTCAGCTGCGCCTGGATCAGGGCATCGGTGCCCCGCTCGGCGCGGCTGTAACGGCCGCGGACGTTGACGTTCGGCGCGAACTGGCCCAGCACCTCGGCGCCGTATTCGCGCACTTCCATGCCGCGATCGAAACGACCGACGGAGAAGCCGGCATCGACCTTGCGCCACCAGGCACCGACCGACCAGTCGAGGTCGGTCCAGCCCAGTTCCTTGAAGTTGGCGCGTGCCTCCACGGCGCGGGCATCGCCCTCGCGCGGACCGGTCACCGGGTTGAGTTCGGTGAAGCTCAGGCCGCCGTTGTCGGAATAGAAGATCGGCGCGCTGGTGGACTCGGTGCGGCTCTGTTCGAGCTTGAGGTAGGTGCCGCGACCGGCCTGCAGCGTGAGGTCCAGGCCCTTGAGCGAGTAGTCCTCGCCGGCACGGTTCTCGTCGATCCACGTGGCGCCGACGGCGACGTGGTTGCCGAACCAGTGCTTGCCGCGGAAACCCATCGTCGTGTCGTCGGCATCGAAACCATTCGGCACGAATTCGTAGTCGACCAGCAGCACCTGCGCGAAACCGTCGAGCGGTGCATCGCGGGTGAGCGTCGGAATGTTCTCGCGGGTGATCTGCGAGAGCGGACGGGTCAGGAGCAGGCGCCCCTGGAATTCGTCGATCTCGTAGTCGGCGCCGCGCGCCAGGTCGATCCGGCGCTCGACGCGACCGGTGGTGTTGTCGCGCACTTCCAGCACGACCTTGTCCGAACCGGGCAACACGTCGGTGTGCTTGAGGTAGTACAGGCTGCCGCCGGTGCCGAGGAATTCGCTGTGCCCCGGCGCGGTCTGCGCCTCGGAGCCGAAGGCCTTGACCTGCGTGCCGGGTTCGCCCAGGTCGGTCGCGCGGCGCGAACGCCAGCTCAGCGCAGCGCCGTAGAGCGAACGCGAATACTGGCCGTATTCGGTCCCGGTGACGCCGGTGTTGAAGTTGCCCCACAGCGCCTGGTTCTTGTCCCAGTCGACGCGGACGTACAGCCTGCCCATGGTGTCGACATCGCGATAGGTCGTGGAGTCGTCGCCGTAGACCGGGTAGTAGGCATCCGGATCGAGGCGGCGGAACACGTCCTGCGGATCGGCATCCCAGAAGCCGTCGAACAGTTCGCGCAGTTCGCGCTCCTGGGTGTCGGCCTGCGCGGTGATGAGGTATTTGCCCTTGACTTTGCCCTTCAGGTAGAAGGCCAGGCGGCCATCGAGCAGGAAGCTGTCGTCGTAGCGATCGTCGCCGGCCAGCGGTTCGATCGAACCGGACACGCTGTTGCCGGATGCGGTGAAGTCGGCGATCGCGACCGCGAACATGTACTTGCCGCTGACGTCGATGTCGAGGCGCTCACGCGCGACCTGCTGGTCGCGACCGCTGGCTTCGACGTCGAACTGGTGGCGGCCCACCGGGACCAGGTATTCGGCGACCAGCTTGCGCTGCAGGTCGATCGGATGGCTCTGGCCGTTGATGCGCACGCTCATGCCGTCCGGGATGTCGCGTCCCTGGATGCGGATGCGCGAGCCGTAGATCGGGATGTTCTGCTGGCGCAGCGAGTTCTCGCCGAACACGCCTTCCACGAGGCTGCGCTGTTCGGCTTCCTCGGCGCTCATCGCGGTGCTGGTGCTGCGTTCCACCGAGCTGCGCAGGATCTGGTTGCCGCGTTCCACTTCTTCCGGGCGCACCAGCTGCAGGCGGCGCGGGAAGGTTTCGTCGAACGCACCGTCGGCACCGTAGGCGCGCACGAGATACAGCAGCTCGTCGCCGGCCTTCGGCTGGTAGCCGGACGGCAGCGTGCCATCCCACTGCACCTCGCTCACGCCCGCGACCGGCAGGTCGACCCTGGCCAGCGGCGCGACCAGGTCGGCGTCGGTGGCGCGGAAGATCAGCACTTCGGCACGCTGGATGAAGGCCGGATAGTTGTTGTACGCGTAGAAGCGCACCGGCTTGGTGATGCGGCTGCCGTCGAACGGCACCAGCGACGGCGCGGACACGTTGAACTGCGGCTGGCCGAGGTTGGGATCCTCGGTGGCCCAGATCACGCCACCACCGGGCAGGTCGGTCGACCAGCGACCGATCGCCATCGCCTGCCCTGGCTGCAGGTTGTACTCCCACTTTGAATCGATGCGCTCGGCCTCGACCGTCACGCGACGGTCAGGCTGCAGCGTGGTCGAGTCGGCGCGGTCGCTGGTCGCGCTCGTCGCCGGACGCTGTTCGCCGCGGGTGCGCACCTTGAAGAGCACGCCTTCGGTGGACTCGCAGCCGGCCTCGCCGCATTGCGGCGCATCGGCCGGCGGCACGGCCTGTGCTCCGTCCTGCGCAAGCGCGTTCGAGGCCAGGCCGCTGGCGAGGATGCCGATCAGGGTGTAGTCGAGCAGTTTCATCTTCATGTCGGCGCCCCTCACTGACCATTCATTCCGGCAGGGGCTGCCGGATCATCGTTGAAATCGACCTTCACACCGTTGCGCATTTCTGCCGGCAACGCATTCGCGATGGCCTCCTGGACTGCCTTGGCGCGACGCATGCCCAGCGCCACGTTGTACTCCTCGGAACCGCGCTTGTCGGCGTGGCCCACCACCGCGATGCGCGTGGTGCCGATTTCCACCATGTACTCGGCGATCCTGCGGATCAGCGGCATGTATTCGGCCTTGATCTCCGCACTGTCCGTTTCGAACAGGAACGTGCCGATCAACGGCCAATCCATCACGCCGACCACCGTGCTCGCCGGATCCTGCGGATTGGCGCGGACCGTGATGCGCAGTGCGGAAGAGACGGCCGGCGGCAGTTTCGCCACCAGCGCGTCGCGCACGGCGATCGCACGCTCGAAGGCGAGCAGGTCGCTGTCGCCCTCGGCGGCGACGATCACTTCGCCGCCACCGAACTTCTGCGTGGTCTCGGCCATCTTGTCGATCGCCGCGCGGTACTCCGGTCGGATCTCGGCGCTGCCCGGTGCGAACATCACCGAACCCAGCTCCATTTCCACGGCCTTCGTACCGCCCTCGAACGTCTCCTGCGCCAGCTTCACGCCGAAGTCGAAGCGCGCCGGCAGGCCCGGGGTCACGCGCTTCACCAGCGGATTGTCCGTGGTGAAGGTGGTGCCCGGCGGCAGCGTGGCGGGATCGACCTTCAGGATCAAGTTGCGACCACGCTCCCAGCGTCCGCCGTTCATGCCGGTCAGGTGGTAGCGGCCGTGCTGGTCGGTCTCGACCAGGATGCCTTCCACCGTCGCGATGCGCACGCCCGGAACGCCGCGTTCGCCGTCGTCCTGCAGGCCGTTGCCGTTGGTGTCGTTGAACACCGTACCGACGATCAGCGATTCGTCCAGCATCGGGTCGCCCGTCAGCTGCACGTCCGCCGTGGCCACGTTCGACACCACGCCGCCGTTGTCCTCGACCACCGCGCTGTTGGTGTGGATGCCCGGGCGGACGCCCGCGCCCACGCGCAGCAGGTAGGTGATCGTGGCGCGACCGTCGCCCGGGATGTCGATCTGGTCGACGCGGATCGGGTACGTGCCGACCAGGCGGCCGTTGTTGTCGCTGTCGGCGACCGTCAACGAGCCGTCGACGTAAGTGAAGCCCGCAGGCGGCGTATCGATCAGCGTGCCGTCCACCACCGGAGTCTGGCTGGTGTTGTGCATCGTCACCGTGTAGCGCACCAGGTCACCGACCTTCACGTCGCGCGGCGAAGCCACCTTGACCACTCGCACGGTCGCCGGCGCGGCGTTCACCGCGACCACTGCCGTGCTGCTGGAGCTCACCGACTGCGCCGAACCCGAGGACGTGCCCGTGGCCGTGACCATGTTGTCCAGGGTCGGGCCGACCGACGTGATGTCGCTGTCGGTCAGCGTGTAGGTGTAGCTGTTGCAGGTCGCCATCTGGCCCGGGGCCAGCGTCGTCGGCGTGCAGGTCAGCGCGGTGGCCGTGCGGCCTTCCAGGCTGTCCATCACCGAGTTCAGCGTCATCGTCACGTTGCCGGTGTTGGTCACCGTCACCGCGTAGGTGACCACGTCGCCCACGTCCGCTGCGCCGGCCACGCCACCGTCGGTGGTCAGGGTCGCCGTCTTGGACGCGGAGATCGCCGGCGCACGCACGATGACCGTCGTGGTCGAGTCGGGCTGGGACACCGTGGTGCCGCCGCCCGGCAGCGAGCCGGTCGCGGTCGCGGTGTTCACCACCTGGCCCGCATCCACTTCAGCCTGGGTGATCGTGTGCGTGCCCGTGCACGTGGTCGTCGCACCCGGCGCCAGCGTGGTCACCGGGCAGGTCGCCGGCGCATCCAGCAAGGCGTCGTCGATGACCAGGCCGGTGATCGTCACGTTGCCGGTGTTCGTCACCGCGAAGCTGTACGGGATCGTGGAACCCGCCGTGTTGCCGCTCGGCGTGCCCGCGGTCTTGTCCAGCGCCAGGCCCGGCTGTGCCGACACCACCACCGTCGCGATGGCCGTGTCGCAGTTCGTCGGGTTCAGCACTTCGCAGATCGTGTACGGATACGTGTACGTGCCCGCCTCGGTATTCGGCGCGATCGTGATCGTGCCGTCCGGATTCATCGTGATGCTGCCCGAGACCGGCGTCGGTGCCGTACCCGGGGTCAGCGTCACGTCGGCCGGATTCACCGGAGCGCCGTTCAGCGTGTCGTTGACGAGCACCGATGTGGTCGTGCCGCCAGTCACGCCGTTCACCGCGCCGAAGTTGTCGTCGACCGCGTCGATCGGCGCTGCAGCCACCGTCACCGTGATGAAGGCGGTATCGCAGTTCGTCGGGTTCAGGTTCTCGCAGATCCGGTACTCGATCGTGTACGTGCCTGCCGGCGTGCCGGCCGGCACGCTCACCACGCCCGTCGCCGGATCCAGCACCGGTACCGGACCGCCACCGATCGGCGTCGCAGGCGTCACCACCGTGCCCGTGATGTCGGCCACGTTCACCGCGACACCGTTGAGCGTGTCGTTGGCGTAGGCATTGCCGGCGTTGGCGTTGCCGGTCGCGCCGCTCACCGGACCGAAGGCATCGTCCACCGCGTCGATCGGCGCCGCACCGACCGTCACCGTCACCTGTGCGGTGTCGCAGTTGGTCGGGTTGAGGATCTCGCAGATCTCGTAGGTCACGATGTAGGTGCCTGCCGGCGTATTCGGCGCCACCGTCACTTCGCCCGTCGCCGGGTTCAGCGTCACGTTCGGGTGCGTCGTCGCCAGCTGGGCCAGCGTCACCGTCGCCAGGGTCGCCGGCGCGCCGTTGAGCGTGTCGTTGACCAGGACGTTCGCCACCGCACTGCCACCCGTCGCACCATTCGCCACGTTGCCGGCATCGTCGACTGCGTCGATCACCGCGGCACCCACCACGATGGTGGCCGTCGCCGTGTCGCAGTTCGTCGGGTTCAGCTGCTCGCAGATCTGGTACGGATACGTGTACACGCCCGCCGTGGTACCGGCTGCGATCGTGATCGTGCCGTCGGCATTCATTGTGATCGAGCCGGCCGCAGGCGTCGGCGCAGCACCCGGGATGAGCGTGACGTTGCCGCCCGCACCGGCCGTGACCGCGCCGCCATTCAGCGTGTCGTTGACCAGCACCGAAGCGGTCGTGCCACCCGAGGCGCCGTTCACCGGCGTGCCCGAGAAGTCGTCGTCCACCGCGTCGATCACCGCAGCGCCGACCGTGATGGTCGCCGTCGCCGTGTCGCAGTTGCTCGGGTTGAGGATCTCGCAGATCTCGTACGTCACCACGTACGTGCCGGCAGGCGTACCCGGGGCCACCGTCACTTC
>JAEUPQ010000037.1 GCA_016789405.1 Lysobacteraceae bacterium | reverse complement strand
CAGGAAGCGTGCGGCGAGACCGGCGTAGCCGCCGTGCATGCGCTTGATCGCGACATGGCGCTGGAAGCTGCCGTCGGCGCGTTCGGCGCGGAAGACTTCGCCCATGCCGCCCTGGCCGATGCGTTCGCGTGCGCGGTAGGGCCCGAACTGCAGGTCGATCGGCGCGGGCGCGTCGAGTTCGGATTCGTCCACCTGCGCGAGCAGCTGTCGGACGCGTGCGATGAGCGCGGGCTCGTCGGTGCGCTGCTGCAGGATGCCGTCGCGGGCCGCGGCGTCGAGATCGAGCAATTCCCGCAGCAGCGCGAGCGCGCGGCTTTCGATCGCATCGTCGCGCGGAAGGGCGTCTTCGGTCATGGCGTGGGCGAAGGAGTGACGCGATGCGATGCCGCGCCCGGCAGCCTTTGCCGGCAGCGCCCGGCCCAGTCGATCGATTCGATGAGCGGCCGTTGCTTGAGCGAGGGGTCGATGATGCGCTGCGCCGTCGAGGCGACCCTGGCGACGGCTTCGGGCGTCGGTCGACGCATGCAGGGCAGGTATGCGGTCGCCATGTCGAAGATCGCCGGTGTCTTCCGGTGCTGCGGCGCGCGCGCGACTGCGTCGGCGAGCCTGCGGGCATCGTCCAGGGCATCGATCGCCATCGCACCGAGCAGCGCATCCTCCGCCGAGTTCACGACGATCGGATTCGTCGGCCCGAGCTTGGAAAGCAGCAGTTCGTAGGCGGCAAGCGTGCGCTCCGCGCCTCGCGCCTCGCGACCGCGGATGAGATCGATCTTGCCGGCAGTCAGCAGGATGATGCCGAGCCAGGCTTCGTCGCCGACGAAATGCGCGCGTGCGTCGACGAGGTTGCGCTCGATCAGCGCTTCCGCCTCCTCGAACTTCTGCTGGCGAGACAGCGCCGACGCGAGGTAGTTGGTGATGACCAGTCGCGAGGAGACGTTGAGCGGATCACCCTTGAAGCTCAGGGCCAGTGCCTCGCGGTACATCGTTTCCGCCTCCGCGGCGTCCTTGGAGCGCGTGGCGAGGTTGGTCAGCGCGCCGACGCGCGTGGTCATGATGTCGGTGCGATGGCTGAGGTCGCGGCTTTCCGCGAGGATGCGGCGATAGATCTTCGCTGCATCGTCGGAACGCGAGGCGCGCGAATGCAGCATCGCCTGCACGTGCAGCAGCGACAGGCGTGCGCCGGGTTCCGTCGCTTTGCCGGTGTCGTAGAGGGCCATGCCCTTGTCCGTCGCCTGCTGGGCACCGGCGTAGTCGCCGGACAGGTTCTTCGCAAGCGCCTGGGCCTGGTAGGCGTCCGCGAGGGTATCGGGCGTCGGTGTCGGGTGTTGCTCCATCGCACGGATGGCCGAGTCGAGCAGTTCGATCTGCTGCGATGTGCGTCCGATCTCGCCGTAGGCGCTCGATGTCGCGATCAGCAGGTGCATGCGGATCTCGTGCGGAATCCGCGGATCCGCCTCGAGGGTGCGGCGTCCGTTGTCGAGCAGTTCGCGCGCGCTGATCTCGTCGTCGGCGATGTTCGAAGGCGCCTGCATCTCGAACAGGGTCGCGAAATAGTCCGCGGTGGCATTGGCCTTGTCGCGCTGCTGCTCCGCAAGCTGCCGCTGCCGCGCTTCCTCCGCCTGCGCACGCACCGCGCGTTCGCGCTCGGCATCGAGCTGGCGGACGTGGTAACCGAGAAAGGCCAGCGCCGCGATCACGGCCGCAAGTACCGGCCAATGGCGTCGAGCTGCGCGCTTCATGCGATAGCCGCGTTCGGTGTCGCGGGCGGACACCGGCAGGCCGTCGAGCCAGCGCTCAAGGTCCGCGGCGAAGGCGCTCGCGGCGGGATAGCGCTGCGCGGGATCTTCCGCA
>JAEUPQ010000022.1 GCA_016789405.1 Lysobacteraceae bacterium | reverse complement strand
AAGGCATCCCCGCCCGGATTTGAGCCTTTGGCTCGCGCTCTGAAGAAGCCCTGACGGCCCGTGTGTCTCGGGGCCAGCAGTCGCATTCGCCGCGACGCAGGCCCCCCAACGACCACCTTCTGTCCGAGCGCGCACGACCGCTGCTGGCGGATTCATCTGCCGGTCATCTCTCTCCATGTCATGCTTCTATGTTGCGAACATCCGCGCGACCGGCACAGCCCATCGCCGCGGCCTGATGCGTTCGAGCTTCCCGCGTGACTCTCCGCCCCGCTCGGAATACCATACCGCGACATCTTCTTTGCGTCCGCCCGTGCGATCGGGCCCCTTTCGAGACCCCCTCCCGGCGACGCGGAATGGGAGGTCGACATGTCTCGCGACGCCGCCACCAACGAGTCCAAGACGCTCAAGGGCAAGGACTACGACCGCCACTTGAAGTCCCTCCAGACCGAACTGTGCATCCTGCAGGACTGGGTGAAGCACAAGGGCCTGCGGGCCATCATCGTCTTCGAGGGCCGCGACGCGGCCGGCAAAGGCGGCGTCATCAAGGCCATCACCGAGCGCGTCAGCCCCCGCGTCTTCCGGCTCGTCGCGCTCCCCGCGCCCTCCGACCGCGAGAAGTCGCAGATGTATCTGCAACGCTACATGCAGCACTTCCCCGCCGCGGGCGAGGTCGTCATCTTCGATCGCTCCTGGTACAACCGCGCCGGCGTCGAGTACGTGATGGGCTTCTGCTCCAAAGAGCAGCACCGCCGCTTCCTCGAACTTTGCCCGATGGTCGAGAAGTACATCACCGACGCGGGCATCATCCTTATCAAGATATGGCTCGAGGTCAGCGACAAAGAGCAGAAGCGACGCTTCGAGGCCCGCGTCCACGACCCGCTCCGCCAGTGGAAACTGAGCCCCATGGACCTGCCCTCGCGCAGCAAGTGGTACGAGTACTCCCGCGCCCGCGACATGATGCTCGACGCCACCGACACCGAACACGCGCCGTGGCACATCGTCCGCTCCGACGACAAGAAACGCGCCCGCCTCAACTGCATCCGCCACATCCTCGACACCATCCCCCACAAGTCCATCCGCCGCGATCGCATCACCATCCCCAAGCGCTCCACCAAACACGCCTACGACGACCAGGCCACGCTCGCCAAGCGCCGCTTCGTCCGAGAAGTCTTCTAGCGACCTACCCCCCCCCCCCCCCCCCCCCCCCCCCCCCCCCCCCCCCCCCCCCCCCCCCCCGGGGGGGGGGGGGGGGACGCTCGGATCCAAGGCGACGAGCGATCAGGACATCACTTCGCGAACATCTCCGGATCCGGCAGTTCCACCGGAACGCCGTCGTCGTTGCAGAGCTTGCGAGCGCACAGCGGCTTGCGCAGTGCGGGCATGGCCTGCAGGAAGATGTGGAAGATCGCGTTCTGTTCGAGCGAACCGCGCACCGCGTGCGCGCCGGGGCCGCGCGCCCAGATGCCGACGTCGTCGCCACCGTGGCTTTCGTTGCTCATCGGTACGGTTGACTCCTGCATGTAGTCCGGATGCTCGGTGTCGACATCGGTGAGGTTGGGCCGACCGGAGGCCGGCTGGTAGCCACTGACTTCGTGCAGGAAGGTCTTCGGGCCTTCGGCCTGCTGGTCGGTGGCGCCGACATGGCCGGGGCCGTTGGCGTAACCCAGGGTGGTGTAGGGCAGGCCGGTGGCATCTGCGGCATAGCCGCTGGAGTCGTTGCCTTCGCCGCTGCTGCCCTTGACCTTGCCCAGGATCGGATTGCCGCGTACCGGATAGCCGGCGAACGTCATGGTGTGCGCGTGGTCGGCAGTGACCAGGATCAGCGTGTCTTCGGTGGAGGTCATCTCTGCGGCGACGGCGACCGCTTCGCTCAATGCGATGGTGTCGGTCAGCGCGCGATACGCATTGCCATAGTGGTGCGCGTGATCGATGCGGCCGCCTTCGACCAGCAGCACGTAGCCTTGCGGATCGCGCTGCAGGCGCGCGATCGCCGCGCGTGTCATCTCGGCCAGCGAGGGTTCTCCGGCGCGGTCCTTCGGTCGATCGTGTTCGAACTGCATGTGGCTGGGTTCGAACAAGGCCAGCAAAGGACCATCGATCGGTGCTTCGGCGAACTGCTTGGCATTCCAGACATAGGTGCCGTCTGCGTGGCGCTGCTTCCATTCGGCGACGAGGTCGCGGCCGTCGAGGCGCTGGCCGACCTTGTCGTCGTATTCCGGATCGCGCTGCGTGGCCGGCATGAAGTTGGCGCGGCCGCCACCCATCAGGACGTCAGGGCCGCGACCGTAGGGCGTTTCGATGAATTGCCGGGCGATGTCGAGGCAGCCGGCCTGGTGAGCGGCCTTCGGCATTTCCTCGTCGTTCTCCCAGTTGCGGTCGGGAGAATGGGTGAAGGTCGCGCCCGGCGTGGCGTGGGTGATGCGGGTGGTGGTGACCACGCCCGTGGCGAGACCCGTCGATGCCGCCAGTTCCCACAGGCTGAGGATCGGCGCGCGCAGCGCGCCCGCGCAGTCGCCGCGCGCGGCGTCCTGGCCGATGCTGAGCACGCCCGCGCGCGTCTTCACGCCGGTGGCCATGGCGCTCATCGTGCCGGCCGAATCGGGCGTCTGGCTGTCGGTGTTGTAGGTCTTGCTGAGCGCGGTCTGCGGGAAGCGCTCCCAGCTCAGCATGTTCTCTTCGCCCGGTTGCTGCCTGCGCTGGCCATCGAGGATGCGCGCCGCGGCCACGGTCGGCAGGCTCATGCCGTCGCCCACGAACAGGATCACGTTCTTCGCCTTGCCTGCCATCGCGCCGCGCTCTGCCGCCTGCGCGGCACCTGCGCGAAACCACCACGCCGCCGTCTCGCCGTCGGGATGCCGGATCGGCGGCACTTCGACGGGAGATGCGTCCTTTGGCGACTTGCGGGCGTCTGCCACGGGTGCGACGACGAGGCCGAGGACCAGGACGCAGGCGGACACGAGTGGAGCGAGGCGAAGGGACATGCGGACTGACATGCGTGACGGGCCGTTTCGACGAAAGCGTCGATTATGCCCGGTGGATATGACCACCGTGCACCACGGTATGGCTGCTGCCCGAAGGGGTCCCGGTCACGATGAAAAGCTGCGTCGCGGTGCATGCCCTCGCGGGCGAACCCGCGCTGGGCTATCGTGCGGCCTTGTCCCGAATGCCGCGCACGATGCGCCGGAGAGGTCCTGCATGGGTTTGGTCGCAGCGTGGTTCCGCATCCCGTTCTGGCAGCGCGTGCTCGGCGCCTTCGTGCTCGGTGGCATCGCCGGCTGGGTGATGGGGCCTGCGGCGAAAACCTGGTTCGAACCGCTGGGCGACCTGTACGTCACGCTGATCAAGATGATCGCGGTGCCCCTGGTGTTCTTCGCGGTGATCAATGCGGTGGCCTCGCTGCACGGACAGAAATCCATCGCCGCGCTGGGCGGGCGCACCTTCCTGTGGTTCGCGATCACCGCAGTGCTGGCGGTGGGCATCGGCCTGCTGGTCGGCGTCGTGCTGCAACCTGGCATCGTGCAGGTGCCGCTGTCGGTCTCGCCGGACTACGTGCCGAAGGACGTGCCGAGCGTGGTGCAGGTGCTGCTGAACGTGGTGCCCTCCAACCCGTTCTACGCGATGACAGGCATCGGCGAGGTCAAGAACGCGGCCGGCGAAACCGTGCTGCGCGCGGGCAAGGGTTCGATCCTGCCGGTGATCTTTTTCGCCGCGCTGGTCGGTTTCGCGATGGTGAAGCTTGGCGAGAAGGTCGCGCTGGCGCGCAAGCTGGCGGGCGAGGCGAGCGAGATCGCGATCCAGCTCACCCGCTTCGTGCTGGAAATGACCCCGATCGGCACCTTCGGCCTGATCGCCGGCCTCGTCGGCGCCTACGGCTTCGACAAGCTGCTGCCGCTGGGCAACTTCGTGCTGGCGCTGTACGTCGCCTGCGCACTGCACATCCTGATCACCTACAGCGGCCTGCTGATGGCGCATGGCCTGAACCCGCTGAAGTTCTTCAAGGGCGCCGCGCCCGGCATGCAGGTCGCATTCGTCAGCTCGTCGAGCTTCGCTTCGCTGCCGTCGTCGCTGCGCTGCGTGACGCACAACCTCGGCGTGAACAAGGACTACGCTGCGTTCGCGGTGCCGCTGGGCGCCAGCATCAAGATGGACGGCTGCGGTGCGATCTATCCGGCGCTGTGCGCGGTCTTCATCGCGCAGTACACCGGCACGCCGCTGACGCCCGAGCAATATCTCATCGTGCTGATCGCCTCGGTGCTCGGCAGCTTCGGCACCGCTGGGGTGCCCGGCACCGCCGTGGTGATGGCGACCGTGGTGCTGAGTGCCGCTGGCCTGCCGCTGGAAGTGATCGGTTATCTCTATGCCATCGACCGCGTGCTCGACATGATGCGCACGATGACCAACGTGACCGGCCAGATGCTGGTGCCGGTGCTGGTCGCCAAGCAGACTGGCCTGCTCGATCGCGCCGTCTACGACAACCCGGACAGCAACGTCGGAGTCGAGGACGAAAAGGCGGCGTGATGGCGCGGCCCGATGCCTGTCATCGCATGGGGCGCGCTTCTCCGGCGATTATTGCGGCAGCGTCTTTTCCCGCCGCCCTGCGACTTTCGCCATGACCAGCGCGAGCGGGATCGGCAGCAGGGTGCCCAGTATGGCGACCCAGATGGGGTGCGAGGGCAGCAGGACGGCCATGCCGACCACGCCGGTGATCACCACCAGTGCGACGAAGCAGGCGGCGACGCGCGGATGACGGGCGATGCGCGCGGCGAGGCCGCCGCCGACGATCGTGCCCACGCACCAGCCCAGGACCAGCATGGCCATGGCGCCGACGGGGGCTGCGGCGACGATGCTGTCGAGCTGGTCGAGGTCGTTCGGATCGAGGCCGGGCGGCGGCGGATAGAGCATGTGCCCGATCGTTTCGATGCCATGGACGGTGATCATCATGGTGATCACGCCCACGATGATTCCAAGGATGGTGCGCAGCATCGTCTTGTCCCCCGGCAGCGATCTGGATGCGCGCAGCATGCGATGGCCTGCGTAGCGTCCGCAAGCGCCGGACTCCTGCCGGACAACTGATTCACCAATCCCCGAATGCGCGGAAGGCCGCTTGCGCGACCTTCCGGGGGTGTCTCGATGTGCTGCGTTGCGGCTTACTGCGTGGCGACGCGACGGGCCTGCAGGAACTTCTGGCTCCAGTAGCCGGTGGCGAGGCTGGCCACTTCCACGTCCTTGCCGGTGCGCGGGGCGTGCAGGAACTGGCCGTTGCCGAGGTAGATGCCGACGTGGTCGACGCGGCTGCCCTTGCGGCTGAAGAACACCAGGTCGCCTTCGACCAGCGCATCGCGGTCGCGGATCAGCTCGCCGACATTGGCCATGTCGCGCGAGATGCGCGGCAGCTCGATGCCGAGGGTGTTGCGGAAGACGTAGCCGACCAGGCCGCTGCAGTCGAAGCCGCTTTCCGGCGTGCTGCCGCCCCAGCGGTACGGCGTGCCCAGCAGGGCGAGGCCGCGCTTGAGCATGCCCTTGATGCGGCCTTCCTTCGGCGCTTCGGCAGCTGCCTGCACTTCGCCGGGGACCTGGGACGCATTGAAGATCGAACGCATATCGCGGGCGAAGATCAATGTGCGCTCGGGCAGGGACAGCGGGTTGCCCAGCGTCGCGTCGTTGACCGGGGCCATGAGCTGCGAGGAGCGGTCCAGCGGGTCGCGGGCCGTGGCCGGATTGGCCGCGAACGCCTGCAGGCTGGCGCAGGCCAGGAGGCCGGCGATGAGGATTCGGGCGGTACCGCGGAGGGCGCGGTGGATGGCGAGGGGGCGGCCGGAGCCAATGGCTGGGGTCGTCACGCGTCATGCACTTTGCAAAAAGGAGACCGGAGTTTGCACGACCGAGGCCGCCCGGGGGTTCAGATTTCGTTAGACCCCGCCCCCAAAAAGTGACCAGGTTCGCGGATCGGTCACTCGAGTACGCGTTTTGCGCCCGTGTAGTGGTCGCGCCAGTAGGCGCCGTCGAGGTGGTCCAGGCGGACCGTGCCCCCTGTCCGGGGGGCGTGCACGAAGCGGCCTTCACCCACGTAGATGCCCACATGGCTGACCTCGCCGCCCTTGCCGAAGAACACCAGGTCGGCCGGTGCCAGGCGCCCGGGGGCGATCTTCGGGCCCTGCATCGAGGCCAGTTCGCGGGACGTCCGCGGCAGCTTCACGTCCAGGGTGTCTCGGAAGACGTAGTTGACCAGGCCGCTGCAGTCGAACCCGCTCTCCGGGGTGTTGCCGCCATATCGGTACGGCGTGCCGACCAGGCCGATGGCGCGCATCAGCACGGTGTTGGCGGCGACCGGGTCGGCGGGCTTGGCCGTGGCCCACTGGCGCTGGCTCGGGGGCGGGGTTGGCCGGTCGGTGCGGACGTTTCCGCCACCACCGCAGGCGGACAGCAGTGCGGCGAGGGCGAGGGCCACGCAGGCCGGAGCGACGGACGGATGCCGCGGCAATGGCGCGGGAGCGGTCGAGTACGGATAATGCGCGGCTCTCATCGGCGGCCATCTTGGCCCCATCTCCCTCGGCCGGCAACTCGCCAGCCTCCGCCGCCCCCGGCGGCCCAGACCCGATCAGGATCATCCGAGCCCATCATGAAAATCCAGAAAGACAGCGTCGTCCGTTTCCACTACACCGTCGGCGAAGTCGGCCAGCCGGCCAACGAAAGCTCCAACGGCGGCGACCCGCTGGCCATCCTGATCGGCCACAACAACATCATCCCGGGCCTGGAAAAGGCGATGGAAGGCCGCGAAGCCGGCGAGAAGTTCGAAGTGGACGTGCCGGCCGCCGAGGCCTACGGCGAGCGTCGCGAAGGCCTGAGCCAGCGCATCCCGAAGAAGCATTTCGGCGAGCAGCGCCTGATGCCGGGCATGCAGGTCGTCCTGCAGACCAACTTCGGTCCGCGCGCGGTCACCATCGAAAAGGTCGGCATGAGCGTGGTCGACGTCGACCTGAACCACCCGATGGCCGGCAAGGACCTGCATTTCGACATCGAAATCGTCGAAGTGCGTGAAGCCAGCACCGAGGAAGTCGAGCACGGCCACGTGCACGGCGAGGGCGGCCACCAGCACTGACGCCGACAGGCGAAGGTGTTTCCGAAACGGCCCGCGAAAGCGGGCCGTTCGCGTTTCACGGCCCTGATGCCGGGTCTACACTCTGCCTCCCGATCCGTTTCGCACCCGCATGACCGCACCCTGCATGACCGCTCCCGCACCCGCCGCCGACAGCGTCCGCCTCGACCTCTGGCTCTGGGCTGCGCGTTTCTTCAGGACCCGCAGCCTCGCGAAGCAGGCGATCGAGACCGGCAAGGTCGACGTGGGCGGACAGCGCGCCAAGGCCTCGCGCAGTGTCCGCATCGGCGACGCCCTGCGCATTGCGCGCGGCGATGAAACCTTCGAGGTCGAAGTGCTCGCGCTCAGCGACCAGCGCGGCCCGGCCAGTGTCGCGCAGACGCTGTACCTCGAATCGGACGCTTCCAAGGCGCGTCGCGCCGAAACCATCGCGACCCTGCGCGCCGCGCGCGCCGGCTACCAGCCGCCCGAAAGCAAACCGGACAAGCGCGCGCGGCGTTTGATCCGCGCGCTGGGGGATATCGACGCGTTGTGATGTGTCGACGGGGATTGCGGATCCTGCGTCCCTGGTCCCGAAGCGAGAACATCGTCATCCTCGCTTGCGTGACGATGTCTTCCGTCTCGATCTGGCTGTCGGCGCTCGCCCATAAAAAAACGCCGGCGGGGTGGCCGGCGCGGAGCAAGTGGACGTGGGGTATCGGAGGAACACACAACTCGCATACGCGGACCGTCTCCAAGCGTGCCCGTTGCGGGCCGGCGCGACCTGCTTCCGGCGGTCGCACCGATCGGCATCCGGGACTCAGTCGGATGCCGATCGCCTGTTGAGATCGCGCCGCCGGCGCAGAGTTCCCGGGTCGCCGCCTGCAGGATCCGACCGGCCAAGCGAAGCACAGCCGTCGGGTCCTGCCGCCCGGTGCGGGCGTGGCGGTCAGGCCAGGTCGAAGCGGTCCAGGTTCATCACCTTCGTCCACGCCGCGACGAAGTCGTTGACGAACTTCCCGCCCGCGTCGTTCGAGGCGTAGACCTCGCACAGCGAGCGCAGCACCGAATTCGAGCCGAACACCATGTCGGACACCGTGCCGGTCCAGCGCAGTTCGCCGCTGGCGCGATCGCGTCCTTCGAGGATGTCGCGGTTCGCATCCGAGCGCTTCCACTTGGTGCGCATGTCGAGCAGGTTGACGAAGAAGTCGTTGCTCAGCGTGCCCGGTCGATCGGTGAACACGCCGTGCTTGGTGCCGCCATGGTTGGCATCGAGCGCGCGCAGGCCGCCGATCAGCACGGTCATCTCCGGCGCGCTGAGCGTCAGCAGGTTGGCGCGATCGACCAGGCTCTCCGCTTCGGAGCCCTCGAAGCCCTTGGCGACGTAGTTGCGGAAACCGTCGACCTTCGGTTCCAGCGGCTCGAAGGATTCGGCATCGGTCTGTGCGTCGGTCGCGTCGGTGCGGCCTGGCGAGAACGGCACGGTGATGTCGTGGCCGCCCTTCTTCGCGGCCGCTTCCACCGCCGCGTTGCCGGCGATCACGATCAGGTCGGCCAGCGAGACCTTCTTGCCGCCGGCTGCAGAGCTGTCGAACTCCTTCTTGATGCCTTCGAGCACGCCCAGCACCTTGGCAAGCTGCGCAGGCTGGTTCGCTTCCCAGTCCTTCTGCGGCGCGAGGCGGATGCGCGCGCCGTTGGCGCCGCCGCGCTTGTCGCTGCCACGGAAGGTCGATGCAGAGGCCCACGCGGTCGCGACCAGCTGCTGCGTCGTCAGCCCGGAGCCGAGCACCTTCTGCTTCAGTGCTGCGACATCGTTCGCATCGACCAGCGGATGGTCGACGGCCGGCACCGGGTCCTGCCAGATCAGTTCTTCGGCCGGGACCAGCTTGCCGAGGTAGCGCGAGCGCGGGCCCATGTCGCGATGGGTCAGCTTGAACCAGGCGCGCGAGAAGGCGTCGGCGAACTCGGCCGGATTGGCGAGGAAGCGGCGCGAGATCTTTTCGTAGGCCGGATCCATGCGCATCGCCATGTCGGCGGTGGTCATCATCGGCTGGTGCTTCTTCGACGGATCGAACGCATCGGGTACGTTGCGGCCTGCGTCGCCCTTCGGCTTCCACTGGTGCGCACCGGCCGGGCTCTTGGTCAGTTCCCATTCGAAGCCGAACAGCGTCTCGAAGTAGCTGTTGTCCCAGGTCGTCGGCGTCGGCGTCCACGCGCCTTCGATGCCGCTGGTGATGGTGTAGCCGGCCATGCCGGTCTCGTAGCCGCTCAGCCAGCCGAAACCCTGCGCTTCGATGTCGCCGCCTTCCGGATTCACGCCGACGTGCGAGGCCGGGCCGGCGCCATGCGCCTTGCCGAAGGTGTGGCCGCCGGCGGTCAGTGCGACGGTCTCTTCGTCGTTCATCGCCATGCGCGCGAAGGTCACGCGGATGTCGCGCGCCGACGCCAGCGGGTCGGGATTGCCGTCCGGGCCTTCCGGATTCACGTAGATCAAACCCATCTGCACCGCGGCCAGCGGGTTGGCGAGCTCGCGGTCGCCGGAATAGCGGCTGTTCGCCTTGTCGCTGGTCGAGAGCCATTCCTGCTCGGGGCCCCAGTAGACCTCGGCATTGGGTTCCCAGATATCGGCGCGACCGCCGCCGAAACCGAAGACAGGGCCGCCCATCGATTCGATCGCGACGTTGCCGGTGAGGATGAAGAGATCGGCCCACGACAGCTTGCGCCCGTATTTCTGCTTGATCGGCCACAGCAGGCGACGCGCCTTGTCGAGGTTGCCGTTGTCCGGCCAGCTGTTGAGCGGTGCGAAGCGCTGGTCGCCGGTGCCGCCGCCGCCGCGACCGTCGTGGGTACGGTAGGTGCCGGCCGCATGCCAGGCCATGCGGATGAAGAAGGGGCCGTAGTGGCCGTAGTCGGCGGGCCACCAGGACTGGGAGTCGGTCATCAGTGCGCGGAGGTCGGCGACGACGGCATCGAGGTCGAGCGTCTTGAACTCGGCGCGATAGTCGAAGTCCTCGCCCATCGGATTGGACCGCGGGGAATGCTGGTGGAGGATGTCGAGGTTGAGCTGGTTGGGCCACCAGTCCGCATTGGACCAGGCGCCGGTCATGGCCTGGCTGCGGAAACCGCCCGAGAACGGGCACTTCGATTCGTTGGACATGGTGTTCTCCTTGTGGTCGATGGCACCCGGCGGTGCGATCCCCGGGGGCTGCGATCCGTTGCAGCCGGCGACGATCCCGTTCCGCGCGGGTGGCGTGGTGAAGACAACGTACGCCTCGCGGATGTCAAAGAGAATTCGATTGTTTGCACGGTTTCGATAGTGTGAGACTATCGAAAACGCCTATTGCAATGCACAACACGATTGAGCAATTCGAATGTGCGCCCGGCTCAGTCCAGATCGGCCGGGGACAAACGTTGGGTCGCTTCGCGCTTCTCGCCGCGATGGCTGTCGAAGACCCGGCGATGTGCGGCCAGCGACCACGCATCGTCCCGGGAATAGTAGCCCGCCACCCACGCCTGGAGGTTGCCGAGCATCGCGTCCTGCGCTTCGGCAGACACATATTTATGTGGCTCCCACGGGCGCTGGCGGTTGTTCGCGATGCAGGCCTCCATGCCCGGGTTGAGGAACAGCAACTGCGTGCTTGCCGGCGCCGCGGCTTCGATCAGCTCGCCGTAGCAGCCCTCGATGACCCAGCGCGGATGCGCTGCGATGAACGCGTCCAGGTCCGCGCGAACGGCCTCGGCCGTTCGCGGTATCGCAATCTGCCCGGGTTCCCAGACGATGATGTCCAGATCGAGGTGCGGCAGCCCGTGGCGTTCGGCCATCGCCTTCGCCAGCGTGCTCTTGCCCGAGCCGGAGTTGCCGAGGATGAGGAGACGCACGCGACCTCCGTCGGGATCGCTCAGCGGTTCCCGCCGAACAACCCGCCGCCCAGCTTCAGCACATCGCTGAGGTCGACATCGCCGTCGCCGTCTTTGTCGAGCACCGCGCCGAGCAGGCCGCCGCCGATGCCGCCCTGCTGGCGGACCTGCTGCTGTTCCTGGCCGAGCACGGCGCCGAGGATGTCGGCAGTCGGATTGCCGCCGCCGCCGAGGCCCATCGACTGGCCGCTGCCGCCGTCGTTGCCGGAGAACATGCGCTTGGCGAGGTAGGCCATCACGATCGGCGCGAGGATCTTCATCAGCTGGCCAGCGCGATCGCCGCCCAGGCCGGTGGCCGCACCCAGGCTCTGCTCCGCGCGCGCCTGCTGGCCGCCGAAGATGTGGCCGAGCACGCCGGCACCATCGGTCTGCCGGCTCTGCGCACCGCCGAGCACCGCGCCCAGCAGGTCGCCGATGCCACCGCCGCCGGCATGGTCCTTCTGCAGTGCGCCGAACAGCGCTTCCGCGCCTTGTGGCTGGCTGGCGTTCTTGCCGAGCGCGCCCATCAGCAGCGGCAGTGCCGCACCCACCGCGCCTGCGGCCTGGTCCTGGTCGATGCCGAGCTGTCGCGAGATCTGTTGCAGCGGTGCGCCGTCGAGCTGGGCGAGGAGATCCTGGGTCATCGTGCTCATGTTGCTGCTCCTGTGCGTGGGCGGCGCGGCCGCGTGTGGACGCCCACTGTAGCGCCCCTGCATTGCGGGATGCCGGCGGTCTCAGGGAATCGTCGGCGGCAGGCCGGTGTTGCGGTGGAAATCGAAGATCAGGTGGGTCTGGATGTGCACCACCTCCGGGCGTTCGGTGAACGCGGCGAGGGCGAACTCGCGCAGGTGTGCGCTGTCGCGCACGCCCACGTGGACCAGGAAATCGTCAGCGCCGGCCACGTGATAGAAGGCGAGCACTTCGGGAAGGGCTCGCAGGTGCGCCTGGAAGTTCTCGACGAACGCGCGCGAATGCTGCTGCAGGCGCACGGCGACCAGCGCCTGCAGGCCGATGCCGATCGCCTCCGGTGCGATCTCGGCATGGAAGCCGAGCAGCGCCTTCGACTCGCGCATGCGCCGGATCCGTTCCAGCGCCGTCGACGGCGCCACGCCCACTTTCTCCGCGAGGTCCTTGTTCGGCATCCGCGCGTTCTTGCGCAACAGCCGCAGCAGGTCGAAGTCGATTCGGTCGAGCAGCATGGCAAGGTGCCTGTTTCGAAATAATGTTCGGAATCGAGTCTATCAGGCGCACGAGGTTCCACCGATGAGGAACAATTCCGAACGATCCGGCAACCCGAGATGCCCATGGCCGCCACAGATTCGACCCGCACCGAGACCCTGGCCGTCCATGCCGGCCGCGAGGACTTCAAGGCGCTGGGCGTACACGCGCCACCGATCGACCTGTCGACCACCTATCCGGTCGCCGACCTCGACGCCGGTACCGCCAGCTTCGATGCCCTGGTCGGCGGCGATGCCAGCGCCGCCAATCCCATCTATGCCCGTCTGCACAACCCGACCGTCGCCCGGGTGGAGCGCGCACTGGCGTTGCTCGAAGGCACCGAGGCCTGCGTCGCCTACGCCTCGGGCATGGCCGCGACCACCGCGCTGCTGCTTGCGAGCCGCGCGCGCGGTGCGCACATGCTGGTGGTGCGTCCGCTGTACGGCACCTCGGACCATCTGTTCGCCAGCGGCCTTGCCGGACTGGAGGCCGAGTTCGTCGAGCCGCACGAGATCGCGGCGCGCCGTCGCCCGGACACGGCACTGATCTTCATCGAGACCCCGGCCAATCCGACGCTCGATCTCGTCGACATCCGCGCGGTGGTCGACGCCGCCGGCGACGTGCCGGTCGCGGTCGATTCCACCTTCGCCACGCCCATCCTGCAGCGACCGTTCGAACTCGGCGCCGCCTACGTGCTGCACAGCGCGACGAAGTTCCTCGGCGGACACGGCGACGTCATCGCCGGCATCGTCTGCTGTTCGGAAGCGAACGCGAAACCCTTGCGCCAGGTGCGCGCCGCGACGGGGGGATTGCTGCACCCGCTCGCGGCCTATCTCCTGCATCGCGGCCTGCCGACGCTGGCATTGCGCGTCGAACGCGCGCAGGCGAATGCGATCGAACTTGCGCGACGCCTCGCCGCGCATCCTGCGGTCGCCAAGGTGTTCTTTCCCGGACTCGGCACGGTGCGCAACGCGCATCTCGTTGCGACGCAGATGCGTGGCCCCGGTTGCCTCATCGCCTTCGAACTGCGCGACGGCTACGGCGCTGCGGCAAGCGCGATGCAACGCGTTGCCCTGATGACGCCGGCGGTGAGCCTCGGCTCGGTCGACACGTTGATCCAGCATCCCGCCGGCTTGACGCATCGCGTGCTCGACGATGCCACGCGTGCGCGCTGCGGCATCACGTCCGGCCTGCTGCGTCTGTCGGTCGGCATCGAACACGTCGACGACCTGTGGGCGGATCTCGAGCAGGCACTGTCGCCGCAGAACACCGAAGTGCGCGAAGCGGCGTGATCGACTCGCCATCCGCGCCTCTGCCGCGAACGGGAGAGGCGCGGTGACGGTCGATCGATCGTGCGATCAGTGCGTGATGCGTCCCGGCAGGCTCAGGTCACCGGACGCCACCTTGAACACATCGCTCACGCACAGCAGCGGGGCGTGCACGCTCGCATTCACGCGCAGGCCGGCAGTGACGCCGTCGTAGCGCAGGTCGTCGAGTCCGATGCCGGCATCGAAGGGCACCCGCACTTCCACTGTGTCCCCGGCCAGTGTCGGGTCCCAGCCGGGGCTGTCGATCAGCAGCGGCAGGCCCGGCCAGGTCTTCGGCAGGCGCGGCGTCGTGCCCGGCGGAATGTCGACCACGCCCAGCGCGCCATCGCCGCAGGCCGGCGTCGGTTTCAGCACGACCCAGTGGCTGTGCCACAGGTCGCCGTCGTTGTCGTGGCGGCCGTCGCCGTTCTCGTCGAAGAGCGGCGTGTCGTCGAAATCCGGATGCGCGGTCACCGCCAGCGCCAGCGTGCCGGCGCCGCGTTCGAATCCGACCGCGTGCGGGTCCAGCGACACCGGCCACACGTAGGAGAACACGCGGCTGCCGGCGAGGGCGCCGGTCTTCGCAGGTCGCGATGCACCGGCGCTGCCGGACACCGCCATGTGGAAGGTGGCGACGCGGTCCTTCACGCTGACCTTCGCGTGGACGATGTCGAAGTCGGCGCGCACGGCCTTCGCGGGACTGGCCGCGATGCCGCCGTCGTGCGTGCCAGTTGCGTGTCTTGCAGGGCCATGGGCGAGCGCCACCGGGGCCGTCAGCGCGAGCGCCGCGGCCAGCAGGGAGATCTTCATGCGGATGTCCTCAGCGCAGGTCGGCCAGTGCGGCGCCGTAATTGATATGGAAGGGCAGACCGGCGATGACCAATGCCGGCACCGACACGACGCCGGCGGTTTCGGCCTCGGCCACGCGCTGCGGCTGTTCGCCGAGGTGGACGTGTTCGACGGTGTAGCGGGCCGGATCCAGCGCATCGGCGATGCGCTGTTCGGCGGACAGGCACACCGGACAGCCGGCGTGATAGAAGACGGCATTCTGTTTCATACTTGGGTTTCCTTGGATCGCTCTCGCGGGTGGTCGGGGAATCGAGGCGGCGTCCGATGCCAGTCGGGCGCCGCCTTTTTCGTGCGCGTCATCCGTGCGCGCGGTGGTGATGCCTCCTTGCAGTGCGACGGTGCTTCAAGCAGCACCATCGCGGAAACGCAGCACCGCCGCCGCCAGGGCGTCGGCATCGCGCTGCGGTTGCTGCTCGGCGCAGTCGGTGCGCAGCGCGGCATCGCCGAACGGCGCGCCGACGAAGGCGCAGAAATGGGGTGTGGCCGGATCGCCGCTGGCGAACGGCTGGAAGAACTCGCAGCCCAGGCAGGTGCGCAGACCACTGAGCAGGCCGCGCGCCTGCGCTTCTCGGATCAGCAGCTGCATCGCGCGCAGCAGCGCATCGGCATCGGCATCGGGCAGGGTGGCGACCAGTTGAGCCAGCCCGGATTCCGGCCCATCCAGCTTCGCCGCCAACGCTGCCCCTTCGGCGGTCAGCGTCAGTCGCGACGCCCGCGCATCGGCGGGATCAGGCGCGCGCTGCAGCCAGCCCCGCGCCTCCACGCCACGCACCGAATCGCTCAGGCTCGCCGCCGACACCCCCAGGCTTGCCGCGACCTCGCCGGCGCGCAGTCCCTGGGGACTCCGTGCCAGAGAGATCAGCAATGCGCGCTGCGTCGGCGGCAACCCGGCCCCGTCCTCCCGCCACGACTGCGCCCGGACGAGATCCGCGATCTTCTCCAGGCCGGATTTCAGCTGCAGGCGTTTGGCGGGATCGGTATTCATGCCATTAAGTTAGGATGCCTAACTTAATTCGTCAAGCGCAGGCGCGAGGCGGCCACGCCGGCTTGCCCTCCTGCCAAGGCTCGGAAGGGCTTCCTCAGTGCTGCCCTAGGCGCGCCTGTGTCGCAGGCATGTCACGACGGGGGCAGCGACGAAGAACGATGATCATCTCCGGATGTTCGGGGCACCGGCAGGACATCGCAGGTACTCCCTCGAACATCAGACAGGCCTCGAATCATCATTTCCCGTTCGTTGCCCGCCGCGTGAAGAAGCGACATCGGCGTTGCCGCCCGGCATGGATATCCCGGCGAGGACTCCATCGATGGGCTACATCCGGAGCGAACGGGAAGGCAATTGATCGCAATCGGCCGCCAACGTCCGCGGCAGGGATGCGCCCTGCATCAATCCAATATCGCGGCATTCCTGCCCCGATAAGAGATATCGGGATGCGCTTGCCGCATATCTCGCCAACCATGCAGGCATCGCGATGCGCAATGCCATTCCATCGCGCTGTTTTCACTCGGCTTTTGCGATTGACCGGGCGCCGGAGCCTGTGTCAGCCTCCGCGCTATGCCCCAATTTGGGGTCTACTTGTAGTTAGGCACCAATGGAAGGTCATCTACCAAATCGGCAAATGCCCTTCGTTTGGGGCGACTTCAATGCCTGCGGCTGGGCCGCTGGTGGCGACGAGAGCATCTATGCCCTGGACAAAGATGCCCTCGCTGCAATACCGGCAAAAGATGGCATGGCGATCTTCGTTTGGTGTGAGGACGAGCCCGACACCATCCTTGGCTGCGTCGCAACGCTTGAACACATCACGCTAGGCGCATTTACTGGCTGGCGCGCGGTGCCTGTTGGTGGCACCTTCTACCGTGGCCCAGTGCCCTCGCATCTGCTTGGCGGGCTTGGTGCCTAACAATTCATTCAAGCCGAACCCGCTTCGCGGGTCGCCTTAATTCAGGTGTTAGCTGCCATGCCTAGCTTCACGTGTCCTCACTGCGGAAAGACCCCGAGCTCGGGGCTCTTCCGCTTCTTGCCAGGGCTGAGGCTCGTCCGGCATGAGTTCGTGTGCAGTTTGTGTTCTGGAGTTTCGGAGTTTTCCGGTAGGTCTCAGGCGTGGTCCGTAGCAGCGATGGTCGCTAGCATCGCCGTCGTTGGACTTGTTATTAGAATTGCCATGACAATGCTGGGTACGCACCGCATCCCAATGAACACGCTCGGCGCTGTGGCATCTTTCGCCGCAATCGTAGGCATTGCCCAGATCGCCTCTGCGCTCGTGCTGCGGCGCAAAGCGGTCCTCATCCCGGTAAGCAGCAATGGCAGCTAACAATTCATTCAAGCCGAACCCGCTTCGCGGGTCGGCTTAATTCAGGTGTTAGGCACCAAAATGAAGCGTGTCGCAACGATCAATACTTCTGACGGAGTTCCTCCACGCAACTGCTACTGTGATTTATGGGAGAAAAGCCCTGATACGCTAGAGGCACAACACGTGCCACGCGGTTACTGCGGAATCTGCGAGTGCTGTGGCCAGCCCGGCCATCTACGCCATGCGCCCGGGGGCATCCCTTACACAAGCGCGTGGTGTGATGCTTGTTATCGCAGTACAGCCATTCGCAGCTACGCGCGTACTACTTTTTTCTTAGTTTTGGTCGTTGGCGCTTTTTATGTTTTATCTGCCTTCGTTCGGTGGTTTGGCGCCTAACAATTCGTTCAAGCCGACCCCGCATCGTGGCATCGGCCACGTGCTATACGCTACGCTAGCACGCGTCCGCCACCCCGCTGCGGGGCGGCTTAACTCAGGCGTTAGGCGCGACAGGATAAACATTGGCCACCACCCTGTTCGTAATGCTCGGAATTTTCTCAGCCGGTTATCTCGGTGCCTGTGCATGGGCAGGCCGTGGGCGCTTCTGGCCTTTAGCCTTCGTCATATGCTCGTCTGCATTTCCTGCGGTCTGCTTGCTCATTGGATGGGTGCTCGGTATCAATGCTTACAAGATCATGGCCGCAACCGGGCTGTTCGTCTTTGGATTTCTTGTGTTTGCTTTGTTCCCCAGAAAGAGTGAGAGCAAAGCGAAGTGAGTCTTGCCGCTAGCCGCGTCTAACAATTCGTTCAAGTCGACCCCGCATCGTGGCGTCGGCCACGTGCCTGCGCTACGCTAGCACGCGTCCGCCGCCCCGCTGCGGGGCGGCTAAACTCAGGCGTTAGGCGCATGGAAACACTCCGCAAAGTTTTTCTCGTCTTTGTACTTATCGCACTGGTCGCTTGCGCATCTGGCCAAAGTATCCGCGGCCATCTCTCTGCGCAGCAGGTAGAGGAATTCATGGAACGCGGGATTGTCGCGAAAATATTTGCGGGTCATGACAGGATTGTTGTAACTATGGATAACGGCGATATGTACGCCGCCAGACTCCCTGAAATGGATAAGCTACAGAGCTATGCCAAGCACCGAGAGTCTATTGGCAAGCCTCTCATCTACGAGATTGAGTAGATGCAGGACTTCCGGCGTGCGCCTAACAATTCATTCAAGCCGACGCCGCTTCGCGGCGCGGCTTAACTCAGGCGTTAGGCAGCATGTCCGACTTCTACGACTGCCCCAGATTATTGCTGTCACTCCAACGCGCGCTTTGGGGTGAAGTACATCCACAATTGAGGCAAGCGTCTATTGAGGCTGATCCAGGACGGAAGATCGTGCGGCTACGCTTTGAGTACGACGGAGAACCGTCCGAACAGGTACGAGAAAGTGGGTCTTGCGTGGCAACAGAAGTGATCGCTGACTTCCCATCCCCTTGGCAACTCGACGAGCAACAT
>JAEUPQ010000018.1 GCA_016789405.1 Lysobacteraceae bacterium | reverse complement strand
GCACCTTGGGCGAACCCACACTGAAATCCGACTTTTACTCTAGCACATCCGCTCAGCCGTCCAACACCAAAATCCATTCTTTGAAAGTGATAGCTACAAAGACCCAAGGAGCCAGAACCCACACCAGATTCCGGATACCCGTTTTTTTATGCGTGGATGCTGTGCCCGGGCATGCCCTTGGGCGGCGGCGCGCTGCCCATTGGTTCCCATCCGTGCCGGAAATGAAACGGCCACGGATCGCTCCGTGGCCGTTGGCATGTCATGCGAGATCAGGATGTCTTACTGGGGCTTGGCGTTCGACACCGATGCGTCCGAGCCACCGCTGCGCGCTTCGCTGTCCGGAAGCTTCGGCAGTCCCTGCACGTACAAGCCTTCTTCGAGCGGTTCGGATTCGCCTTCGATCCAGGTCTGCGGCGTCACGCCGATCGCGCGGTCGAGGATGGTGGGCAGCAGGCCCGAAGGTGCGTTGCTGTTGGCATTCCACATGATCGCGACGCCGAGGTCGCGCTCGGGCATCAGGGCGACCACGCCGCGATAGCCCTGCACGGCGCCGCCATGGAAGACCACGCGATGGCCGGCGTAATCGAAGATGCGCCAGCCCAGGCCGTAGCCGGCCGCATTGAGTCGCTGGCGCCGCCATGACGACCCGCGCATCTCGGCGGGCGTGTCGATCAGTGGCGCGTGCAGCGTCGCCAGCAGAGAAGGTTTCAGGACATCCGGGCGATAGCCGTTGTGGGCCAGCAGCCATTGCGCCATGTCGCTCGCGCTGGCGTTGACGCCGGCGGCTGGCGCGACGCGGTAGTAGGTCGGCTTCGGGAACACCGGGCTCCAGCCGGCCTTGGCGCGGACGTGCGGTTTGGCCCATCGCTGGCTTGCGGTGATTCCGTCCAGGCCATAGCTGGCATCGGACATCCCGAGCGGCTTGAAGATGCGGCGTGCCACCCAGTCTTCGAAGCGCTGGCCGCTGGCGCCCTGCACGACATCACCGACGAGGCTGTAGGCGATGTTCTGGTAGGCATAGCATTCGCCTGGCGCGCATTTCATGGGCGCGTAGGCGATCTTGTGCACCAGCGATGCGTACTCGGCATTGCCCTCGAGATCGCGATCGAACGCATTCGAGGTGATGCCGACGCGGTGGCTCAGGACGTCGGCGAGCGTGAGCTGGTAGGCCGCACGCGGTACGGAAAACTGCAGCGACGGGTAGTAGTCGATCACCGCGCTGTCCCAGCGCAATTGCCCGTCGGTCACCAGCATGCCGGCTGCGGTCGACGCGAACGACTTCGACAGCGATGCGAGGCGGAACACGGTATGCGCATCGACGACTTCGGGCTGGTTGACGTCGGTGACACCGTAGCCGCGTGCGCTGACGACCTGTCCGCCCTGGACGATCGTCATCGCGAGGCCGGGGACTTTCTGGCTGTCGACCAGCCCCTGCGCGAGGCGCTCGAATTCGGCGACATCGAAACCTGCGGCCAATGGTGCGATCCGCAGGCCGGCGCCCGGATACATGCGGGCCATCGTGGCCTTCGGTGAGTACACACCGTTCATGCCCGCGCTGCCTGCGTTCGGCTGCGGGCCGCCATCCCATTGCAGGGGCGTCTGTGCCGAGAGGCCAGCGGCCATGGGCAGGAACATCGCGATCAGGCCGGCCTTCGCGGCGACGACGCCACGGATGCGGCGCGGCGTGCGCGTGGACAGTCTGTAGTTGGCTTTCATCGTGCGCCCCCCCTGCGTATGCTTCGCCTGCGGGTCATGTCGGTAGCGGAAGTCGGAGCGCGTCTTCGGCGTAACCAACGGCGGCCCGGGCACGAGCCAAGCTGCGGGTGGCGGCTCGGCCTTCGGGCGATCATAAGCGCCTGTTCCGCGATTTGCATGAACAAGGGGAGCTTTGGTGCTTATTTTGTTGATCCTGCTCGCAATTCTCGTCGTGACGAGCGTTGCGGTCATCGGCATCTTCAACGGACTGGTCACGGCCCGGAACGCCTACAAGAATGCCTTCGCCCAGATCGACGTGCAGTTGCAGCGCCGTTTCGACCTGGTGCCGAACCTGGTCGAGATCGCCACGGGGTACCTCCAGCACGAGCGGGCGACGCTGGATGCCGTGGTCGCCGCGCGCAACGTCGCGCAGTCCGGTCTGGCCGCAGCCAAGTCCAGGCCGGGGGACCCGGAGGCCATGGGTCGGCTCGCCGCGGCGCAGGCGGATCTGGATGCCGGGCTCGTCCGCATGCTGGCCGTCGCGGAGGCCTACCCGGACCTCAAGGCGAACGACGCCATGCTGCAACTCACCGAGGCGCTCACCACGACGGAGAACAAGGTCGCGTTCGCGCGCCAGGCATTCAACGACGCGGTCATGGCCTACAACAACCGGCGTGATGTCTTTCCGTCGAGCCTGGTCGCCGAGATGTTCGACTTCGTGCCAGCGCTGCAGCTCGCCATCCCCGGGGATCGCTTCGAACAGGTCCGCGAAGCGCCGAGGGTGCAGCTCTGAACATGCGATCCGCGTCACTGCCGGCAGCGAGCCCGCCATGAATTTCTTCGAACGCCAGGCCACTGCACGCAGGGCCTCCTTGCGGCTCGTCTTCCTGTTCGCCTTCGCAGTGCTGGGCATCGTCTGCGCCATCGACCTGCTTGCGTGGGGCCTGCTCTCGCTGAGCGACGAGCGTTCGTCCTTCGATATCGGCGTGAACATCGTCTTGATCTCGCTGCTCGTCATCGCTGCGATCGGGCTGGCCTCGCTCTACCGCATCAGCAGCCTGCGAGGCGGTGGCAGTGCGATCGCCTTGCAGATGGGCGGCGTGCCGGTGTCGGAACAGGCACGGGATCCGCAACTGCGTCGGTTGCGCAATGTCGTGGAAGAAATCGCGATCGCGTCCGGCGTGCCGATGCCGCAGGTCTACGTGCTGGAGCAGGAGGCCGGCATCAATGCCTTCGCTGCGGGCTACACGACGGCCGATGCCGCGGTGGCGGTCACGCGCGGCGCGCTCGAGCGCCTCGACCGGGACGAACTGCAGGGCGTGATCGCCCATGAATTCAGCCATATCCTCAACGGCGACATGCGCTTGAACATCCGCATGATCGGCGTGCTGTTCGGCATCCTCGCGGTTGCGTTGATGGGCCGCGCGATGCTGTTGCATGGTCGTTCGGGCGGGCGCCGTCGCGAAGCGGACGTGATGGTTCTGGTTGCGCTCGTGGTGATGGCGATCGGCTATCTCGGCTTGTTCTTCGCGCGCATGATCAAGGCCAGCGTGAGCCGCTCGCGCGAATTGCTGGCGGACGCATCCGCCGTCCAGTTCACGCGCCAGACGGCGGGCCTGTCCGGTGCGTTGAAGAAGATCGCCGGCCTGCACGAGGGCGCGAAGCTCGAGCGCGCCGAAGATGCGGAGGAGGTCAGCCACATGCTGTTCGGTGACGGCGTGGGGCTCGGCGGGCTGTTCGCGACGCACCCGCCGCTGCTGCAGCGGATCCAGGCGCTGGAGCCCGGGTTCCGCGCGGACCAGTTGGCGCAACTGTCGCTGCGCTGGCGCACCGACCCGCCGAATGGATTGGAGGAAGACCTGAGGCGTGGCTTGTCCGGTGGGGCGACCGGCGTGTTGCCACCCGCGGGAAGCGTCATGCAGGTGTCGCCGCCGATGGTCGCTGCGCAGGTCGCACAGCCGCATCCCGACGATTACCGGCGTGCGGACATCATCGCGGCCAGCCTGCACGAGTCCCTGCGCGCGCTCGCGGCGCAGCGGGAAGACGTGGTGACCCTGGTCCTGGCGCTGCTGCTCGACGCCGACGTGGCTGTCCGCGACAAGCAGCATGCCGAGATCGCCGCGCGGCTGGGGCGCGATCGGGCGGTGATGGCAGCCGCCTTGCAGGAGGAGCACTTGGCCGACCTGCATCCGATGCTGCGCCTGCCGCTGGCCTCGCTGTGTTTCCCGGTGCTGTGTCGCAGGCCGCGCCAGGAAATGAGCCGCGTGCTCGACGCCATCCATGCCGTCATCAACACCGACGCCCGGGTGTCGGTGTTCGAGTACTGCCTGGGCACGCTGCTGAGGATGCAGTTGCGCGCATCGCTGGACCCGTCCCGACAGCCGCAGTTCGGGCGTCGTCGGATCGCCGACAGCCGCAGCGAAATCGCGATGCTGCTCGCGGTGGTGGCGCGCGCCGGCCACGACACCGAGCAGGACGCGCTGCGTGCGTACCATGCCGGCATGCAGCGCGTGTTGCCGCGCGAGGCCATCGGATTCGGGGTGCCGAGCGAAGGGGTGGTGGCGCTGGAGCCGGTCTGGCCCGTGCTCGATGCGCTGGATCCGAATGCGAAGCAGTTACTGGTCGAGGCCGTCACGGCGGCGGTCAGCCGGGATGGCAGCATCCGCGTCGCTGAAGTCGAACTGCTGCGCACCGTCTGCGCCGTCCTGCACTGCCCGCTGCCGCCGATGCTGGAGCGGGGCTGAGTCCCGCGCCGGGCCGCGCAGGAACTCCCGGGCCCGGGCACGCATCGAATCCGCATGCGCCCACGCCTCGTCCCCGCCCTCGCTCTCTTGCTGCTGTGTGCGGCATTCGCATCGCCTGCGACCGCGCCACCGGGCCCGGCGTCAACGTCGCAGGCGTCCGCCGTGCGCCATGCGGGCGGAACGCGACTGTTGATCGACGTGATCGGCGTGCAGGATCCGGCCCGCGTGACCATGCTGCAGAACTGGGTCGAGGAGGCGGCACGTGCGACGCGGCTTCCCTCCGGCCGTTATCCGCTGGAATCGGCGACCGTGGAAGTGCGCGAGATCGCCAGCCGCGATCCAAGCCCGGTGCCGTGGGGGCAGACCAATCGGCGCGACGGTGTGTCGGTGCAGTTGTACGTGCGCTCCGATGCGACGCTCGAACAATTGCGAGCGGACTGGACGGCCGTACACGAGTTCGCGCATCTCGCGCATCCCTATCTGGGCGAGCGTGGTCGCTGGATGGCCGAAGGACTGGCGAGCTATCACCAGAACCTGCTGCGTGCCCGCGCTGGCCTGCTGCCTCCAGAGGACGCATGGCGTCGCCTCGATGCAGGATTTCGTCGGGGCGAAGCGAGTCGAGCAACTGGCGCGCTCGCAACCCTGGGCCGCCGGCGCGGCGCGACGATGCGGGTCTACTGGGCAGGGGCGGCGTATTGGCTGGAAATGGACCTGGCCCTCCGCCGCGACCACGGCACGTCGCTGCCGAAGGTGCTCGACGGCTATGCGCGGTGCTGTCTCGATGGTCTCGCGCATGTCGAGCCCGAGGCCTTCGCGCGCGAGCTCGATCGTATCGCCGGCACCGATCTGTTCGCGCGCCGGCATCGCGACTACGCGTCGATGGATGCGTTCCCGTCGCTCGATGCGAGCTACAGGGCGCTCGGCATCGAGCGTGAGCGCGATGGCCTGCGCTTCGTGCAGGACGATCCGCGGGCCGTGGATCTCAGGCACGCAATGACCGCGTCCGACACGACGGAGTGATGCGATTGGTCCGGCATTCGTCCGTCGGCACGCAACGGGATGCCGGGGGCGTCACTCGGCCAGTGCGGCCGATACTTTCTTCAGCAGCTTGTCGAATGCGCTGTCGTACTCGCTGTCGTCGACGAAATCCTTGAACTCGCCGGCGTCGTAGAAGCGACCGTAGCAGTACTTGCAGCTTTCGAAGCGGATATGCGGCTGGTGCGGGTCGACCATGTGGATCAGCGGGTAGTGATCGCAGGCCGGGCACAGCAGGGTGGCCGGAGCGGGCGCCGTCGGGTCGAAGTACTCGCCTTCGGCCGGTGCGACGGGCTCGCCTAGGTCGATGCGCGCGGCGTCCTCACGCAGCTGCTCGTGGGCCATGATCTCGAACCACATGCCCCGGCAGCCTTCGCAGCGATGGACGACGGCTTCCTCGTACCCCTCCAGCATCTGCATGGTGGCGTGGCATTTCGGGCATTGCATGGGTGTGGTCATGGCGGGCGTGGCGTGGGGCTTGGGTGGAGGACATCAGTCGCCCAGCAGCTTCACGAAGCGCACGGCGCCCTCGGTGAAGCCGCAGGCGCGGTAGAAGGCGTGGGCATCGGTGCGATGGCCGGCGCTGGTGACTTCCAGGCGGGCGGCGCCGCCCAGTCGGGCACGGCGTTCGGCGTCGCGCAACAGCAGGCGACCGACCCCCTGGCCCTGGGTATCTTCGGCCACGACGAGCGCGGTGACCCGGCAGGTGGTGGTGCCCAGCGGCAGGTAGTACATGAAGTCGAGGGCCAGCAGGCCGCAGGCGACACCGCGGCTGCGCGCCAGGATCAGCGCCTGGCGGTCATTGTGCAGGACCGTCGAGATGCGCTCGGCGGCATCGGCGTGTTCGCAGGGATAGCCGAGCAGGGTCAGCAGCGCCGCCACGTCCCCGGCATCGCCGGGGATGGCGCCGCGGAGGTCGATGTCCTCCGGCGGCGGGCCGGGCGTGGCGGTGGGCGTCACCGGAACGCGCGACCGGTCAGCGGGTGCCGTAGACGACCACGGTCTTGCCGCGGGCGTGCAGCTTGCCGTCGGCCTGGAGCTTCTTGAGCACGCGGCCGGCCATCTCGCGGGAGCAGCCGACCAGTCGTGCCAGCTCCTGGCGGGACACGCGCAACTGGGTGCCCTGCGGATGGCTCATGGCTTCCGGCTCGCGGGTCAGGTCGTGCAGGGCACGGATGATCCGGTCGGTCACGTCCAGGAAGGCCAGGCGGCCAGCCTTGCGGCTGGTGTCCAGCAGGCGCCGGGACAGCTGGGCGCCGATGGCATAGATCAGCTGGGCGGCATCGTTGGACAGCGGGCCTTCCAGCAACTGGTACAGGCGCTCGTAGCCGATTTCGGCCAGCTCGCACTGGGTGCGGGTGCGCAGCACCACCTCGCGGCGGTCGCTTTCGACGAACAGGCCCATTTCGCCCACGAACTCGCCCGGGCCGAAGTAGCCCAGCACCAGCTCGCGACCGTCATCTTCCTCCGTGATGATGCTCACCGAGCCCGAGATCACGTAATACAAGGTGCCTGCCGGGTCGCCCGGGCGGAACACCTCGGTCCGCGGCGGGTAGCGGCGACGGTGGCAATGGGAGAGGAAACGCTCGATGGTCGCGACCGTCGGAGCGAGCGGATTGGCGTTTCGGCGGAGGGGAGTCAGCGTGGCCACGGGGGAAGTGTTCATGCGAGCCAGAACGAAGGAATGGGCAAGAGTAGGCTTTTGTTCGGTTCCCGGCAAACCGTGGCTTTCAGTCCCTCGGCCGGCGCGCGGACCCGCCCCCCTTGCGCCGCCTGTCAGCCCCGGGTTCCGGAATGCCCGGACGTGCCCCTGAAACGGTGGCGCCGCCCCCCCCTCTGCCGCATAATCGCGCCCCCAACCTCCGTACCCCAAGGATCCGATGCCGTGGTCAAGCCGCTGCCGCGTCTGAAGCTGCAAGGCTTCAACAACCTGACCAAAGCGCTGTCGTTCAACATCTACGACGTCTGCTACGCGGTCTCCGAAGAAGAGCGCCAGCGCTACATCGCGTACATCGACGAGGAGTACAACGCCGACCGTCTGACCCAGATCCTGTCGGACGTGGCCGAGATCATCGGCGCGAACATCCTCAACATCGCCCGCCAGGACTACGACCCGCAGGGCGCGTCGGTGACTATCCTCATTTCCGAGGAACCGGTGATCGACAAGAAGGATGCCGGCAAGGAGCTGATCTCCGAGGCGGTGGTCGCGCACATGGACAAGTCGCACATCACGGTGCACACCTATCCGGAAACCCATCCGGACAACGGCATCGCGACCTTCCGCGCCGACATCGACGTCGCCACCTGCGGCGTGATCTCGCCGCTGAAGGCCCTGAACTACCTGATCGAAAGCTTCGAATCCGATATCGTGGTGATGGACTACCGCGTGCGCGGCTTCACCCGCGACATCAAGGGCCGCAAGCACTACATCGACCACAAGATCAATTCGATCCAGGATTACCTGGCCAAGAACATCCGTTCCCGCTACGAGATGCTCGACGTCAACGTGTACCAGGAAAACCTGTTCCACACGAAGATGCACCTCAAGGAGTTCGACCTCGACACCTACCTGTTCGAGGAGAAGGCCAAGAACCTGTCGTTCAAGGAGCGCATGAAGATCGAAGCGCGCCTGAAGCGGGAAATCGAAGAGCTTTACCACGGCCGCAACCTGGCCGAGTGACGGGTCAGGCACGGGTCATCCAGCCCGTGCCACCCTGCACCACTTCGCGGGACGACCCGCACGCGGCATCGTGACGATGCGCGAACCGAACGACCGACGGCGGTCCGGACCTTCCGGGCCGCCGTCGCTGTTTCGGAAACCCCTTTCGGGACACCGAATGCACGGCGGCTCCGGTTTCACGAGGAGACGACCATGTCGTGGATGCACCTGTTCCTGGCCGGGCTGTTCGAGATCGCCTTCGCCCTGGGACTGAAACACACCGAAGGATTCACCCGCGTCTGGCCCAGCGTGTTCACCGCGCTGGCCGCAGCGGCCAGCCTGTGGCTGCTCACCCGCGCGCTGCAGGGCATTCCGCTCGGGACCGCCTACGCGATCTGGACCGGGATCGGCGCCGTGGGCGTGGCCCTGGTCGGCATGACCTGGTTTGGCGAGAACGCGTCGCCCATGCGGATCGCCTGTCTGGCGATGATCGTCGTCGGCGTGGCCGGCCTGAAGTTGCTGGCGCGCTGAGCCGCGGAGGACTCAGATCCGGTAGGCCACCGTCTTCATGACTTTCGAGGCCAGCGCCATCAGCGTCGGCACCGGCGGCGGCAGGATCCGGGCGCCGGCGTCCCGTGCATGTTCGGCATGGCGCACCTCGTCGTCCTTCATGACCCGGAGGATGGCGCGGCTGCGCTCGTCGGGGGCGGGCAGGGTCTGCAGGTGCTCTTCGAGATGGGCTTCGACCTGGCGTTCGGTCTCGACCACGAAGCCGAGATTCCAGCCGTCACCCCGCAGCCCGGCCAGCACGCCGATGGCATAGCTGCCGGCGTACCACACCGGGTTGAGCAGGCTGGGGCGGCTGTCGAGCTCCTGCAGGCGGTCGGCGCACCAGGCGAGGTGGTCGGTTTCCTCCTGTGCGGCAGCAAGCAGGTGGGCGCGGGTTCGATCGTCGCGCGCCACCGTGGCCTGGCCGACGTAGAGCGCCTGCGCGCAGACCTCGCCGACGTGGTTGATCCGCATCAGGCCGGCGGCATGGCGGCGCTCGGTCTCGTCCAGCACGACATCGGCTTCGGCATCGCCGGGGTTGGGGCGTGCCGCACGCGGCGCCCCGGCCACGGTTTCCAGGGCGTTCTGGGCATCGGCGATCAGGCGGTCGAGCGGAGACAGGCGGCGGGTCGTGGTCATGGACATATTATTGTCGAAAGCGAGGGTCGGGCGGGTCATGCCAGGCACTCCGCCAGCAGTTCGAGGGGGTGCTGCACCGGCACCGCCGTTCCGTTGCCGAGGTGCAGCCGGCAACCGATGTTGGCGCTCAGCAGTCGCGTCGCGCCGCTGGCTGCGAACTGGTCCAGCAGGGGCTGTCGGAATCGGTTCGCGCGCGACGGATCGCCCAGCATCTGCGTGCCGGCGGCGCCGCAGCATCCGAAGCCGGCGTCGAGCGTGACGACGTCCAGCCCCGGCACGCGCGCGAGCAGGCCGCGCAGCGCGGCATCGCTTCGCACCACGTTCCGCTGGCTGCACGGCAGGTGCAGGGCGACGCGTTCGGCCCGTGGCGCAAAGCGCAGGCGACCGCCATGCTCGGCGAGATGGGAAATGGCATCGCGCGCGCCGCCAACCGCACTGGAGACGGCTTCGTGGCAACCGCTGGCCAGGGTCAGCGCGATGCCGGTTTCCGCGAACGCCGCTCGGTTTGCGTTGGCGAGCGCATGCGCTGTGCCGGGATCGCCTGCATGCAGGTGCAGCGTGCCGCAACAGGTCTGGCCTTGCGGGAATACCGCCCGTTCGCCGATCGCGGCCAGCAATCTGGCGATGGCAAGGTGCAGCCCTGCCTCGTAGCCCCGGGCGACGCAGCCCATGAAGATCGCGACGGCGGGGGCGTCGACGTTTGGGGTCCAGCCGGTTGGGCGCGCGGGCGGCCGGGGCAGCGGTCGAGAGGTCTCGGGAATCAGCGGCCACATCCAGCGATACAGCGCGAGCAGGGCCGACAGCGTGCGTGGGCGGGCCGCGAGCCATTCCGCGCTGCGCTGCCGGTATCCCGGCGGTCGCCGGGAGCGCTGGCTTGCGCGTGCCCGGGCCAGGATCGCGCCGTAGTCGACCTGTGCCGGACAGATGGCTTCGCAGCGACGGCAGCCCAGGCAGTGGTCCAGGTGTGCCTCGGTGGTGGCTGTCGCGGGCAGTCGCCCGTCGTCCAAGGCCCTGGCGAGAGCGATCCTGCCGCGGGGCGACTCGCTTTCCAGGCCATCGAGGGCGTAGGTCGGACAGGATGGCAGGCAGAGACCGCATTGCACGCAGCGGTCGGCCAGCGCCTGCAGGGACAGGCCGTCGGGAGGGGGGCAAGGGGAGGCGTCGGTCACCCGCACATCTTCCGGCATGCCCGGGTTCTGCGCGAGCCGCACGGGCCACGCCACGGCATCGCGCTGCACGGCCCGGACTTGCGGTGCCCGGAAGCGGGGGCTATCATTCCGCCTCTTTGCGGCCCGCGCCTGCGGGTCACGAAGCGCTCCACGCACGACAACGCGCGGCGAAGTTCCGGCCTCCCGGCAGCACGGGGACGGCCGCAACCAGCCCGACCAGGCACCCCATTCCTCAGAGTTTCTCCATGAAGACTTTCATCGCCAAGAACGAGACCGTCCAGCGCGACTGGTATCTCGTCGACGCCTCCGGCAAGACCCTCGGTCGCCTTGCCGCAGAGCTCGCCCACCGCCTCCGCGGCAAGCACAAGCCCGTCTACACCCCGCACGTCGACACTGGCGATTACTTCGTCGTGATCAACGCCGAGAAGATCGTGGTGACCGGCAACAAGCTGCTGGACAAGAAGTACCACCGCTTCACCGGCTACATCGGCAACCTGAAGACCGAGAACCTGGCCCAGGCGCTCGAGCGCCACCCGGAACGCGTGATCGAGATCGCCGTGAAGGGCATGCTGCCGAAGAATCCGCTCGGCCGCGCCATGTACAAGAAGCTCAAGGTGTACAAGGGTTCCGAACACCCGCACGCCGCCCAGCAGCCGCAAGTCCTGGATATCTAAACGATGGCTACTCAGCAGAATTACGGCACCGGCCGTCGCAAGTCCTCCGTCGCCCGCGTCTTCCTGCGCAAGGGCACCGGCAACATCACCGTCAACGAGCGTCCGCTCGACGAATTCTTCGGTCGCGAAACCGCCCGCATGATCGTCCGCCAGCCGCTCGAACTGACCAAGACGACCGACAAGTTCGACATCGTCGTCACCGCCACCGGCGGCGGCACGACCGGCCAGGCCGGTGCGATCCGCCTGGGCATCGCCCGCGCCCTGGTCGAGTACGACGAAACCCTGAAGTCCGAGCTGCGCAAGGCCGGCTTCATGACCCGCGACGCTCGCGAAGTCGAGCGCAAGAAGGTCGGCCTGCACAAGGCACGTCGCGCCACCCAGTTCTCGAAGCGCTGATCGCTTCGGAACTTGCCGGGAGCCTGCTCCCGGCCGCTGCGGGGGAGTTCCTTGTTTCGCCTGTTTGGCGTTACAATGCGCCCCCGCAGTACTACAGCCCCGTCGCCAAGCGGTAAGGCACCTGACTCTGACTCAGGCATTCGGTGGTTCGAATCCATCCGGGGCTGCCATCTTCGAAAAGCCTGCCTTCACGGCAGGCTTTTTTCTTGTCTTCTCTGATCGCTTCCGGTCGACCTGTGTCGCAGTGTCTGCGCGGAGATGCGCGCATGATGACTGTCCTGCATGTGGACATGTCCGATTTTGTCCGCAATCGCGAACTGGTGGATATGCATTTGCTCGCAGAACGGCGAGCATTCCATGACTGCGTAATCACTCCCGAGCGGACATTCGTCGTGCCTGTCATTTCTTACAGGTACCCGATCCCCGTGGCCTGCAGCTATGTTCGCCAGCGCTGGTGGATGCCGGCAATGAACATACAGGGGAAGTTGTGCTCGATTTCATCAGGAAATTGCTGGGTGGCGGTCAGGGGCCGAGATCTCAGGCCTTGCCGCAGGGAATTCCCAGCCAGGAACAGCGCCGAAGTGGATTCGGCATCGCTTACGACCCGGAGCTCGTGCCGGCGTTGAAGCGCGACCACGCAGATCTCGTCAAACTCTTCGGTGCCATCGGCGAATGCGCCGAGCATGGCGATTTCCAGCCGATCCCGCAGATGCTCAATGCGTTCAAGGTGCACCTGGAAGGGCATCTGATCGCCGAGAACGTGCGCTTCTACAACTACGTCGAGAACGCGATGCAGCATGACCCGGAAAGCTCCGCCCTGGTGCGCAGCTTCCGTCGCGAAATGAACGCGATCGCGCGCGGCGTGGTGGATTTCGTGAAGAAGTACCAGGTGGACGCCTTCGATCAGAAGATGCGCGCCGAATTCATGACCGACTACAAGACGGTAGGCGGCTTGCTTGCCCAGCGCATCCAGCGCGAGGAAGGCAGCCTGTATCCGCTCTACCACCCGGTCTGACGACCGGCCGGAGTCGAGGCTCCGGATCTCCAACGATCACGACAGGTTTGGCGACACAAGGATGTATCGCCTGCGGGAGGCCGTTGCCGGCATTCCGCGGGATCGGGGCCGGCGACGCCGGTCCCTGCGGTCCGGTCGGTCATGGATGGCCGGCGTCGGGCATTCCCGTCTGTTTTCACACGATGATCGGATCAGGAGAGGACACATGAAACAGGAAGTGGATGTGGTACTGACCCCGGCAATGCGCCGTCTTCGCCATGAGCTGGAGACGCATCCGGTATTCGCGGAAATCGCGCATGCCGAGGCCCTGCGTTCGTTCATGCAGGTGCACGTCTTCGCGGTCTGGGACTTCATGTCCCTGGCCAAGCGCCTGCAACGAGACCTGACCTGCGTCGAGCTGCCGTGGATGCCGCCGACCAACCCGGAAGCGGCGCGGCTGATCAACGACATCGTGCTTGCAGAAGAAAGCGACATCGATGCCGACGGGCATCCTGCGAGCCACCTCGATCTGTATCTCAAAGCGATGCGTGATGTCGGTGCGTCGACCGAGCAGTTCGACCGGTTCCTCGTTGCGTTGCGCAGCGGTGCTTCGCTGAGCGACGCGCTCGAACGTGCGGAGGTGCCGGGCTTTGTCCGTGCCTTCGTCGAGCACACCATCGGCACCTGCCTGCGCGGGACGACGCTCGAGGTGATGTCGAGCTTCTTCTACGGACGAGAGAACGTCATTCCGCCCATGTTCCAGAGCCTGCTCGACCATTGGGGGCTGAGCGAAGGCCAGGCGCCGGGTTTCGTGTACTACCTGCAGCGCCACATCGAACTGGATGGCGACAGCCATGGTCCGGCGGCCAGTCGCCTGATCCAGGCCGAGCTGGGTCGCGATCCCGATGGCCTGACGCGTGCCCGGGACGCTGCACGCGAGGCCATGGCGGCCCGTCGCGCACTCTGGGATGGCACCGCGGCCCTGCTGCGCGAACGGCATGGCGAAGCGGCGGTTCCGGTCGCGTCGGCCCGGAAAGTGGCGCAGGTCGCCTGAGGTCGTCGAACGCGCCGCGCGGGCCGGCGAGCTGCCGGTTGCGCGCGGCGCATCCTGCGACGCATTGATTCTCCAATGGTTGCCGCATGCATGCCGCGCAGCATCACGCTGCGCGTGCGACTTCGGAAATGGAAGGCGCGCCGACCACGTGCATGCCTTCTGCAACCGGCATGCGGAACGCGAGGCTGAGGACGCGACCGATCCTGCGTGGCGCGCCCAGTCGCTCCACGTGCAGGCCGAGGTGATGCAGCATCCGCTCGAAGGGCGCGCTGGTCACGCCGACGATGTCCTTGATGCCGTGTGCGTCCGCGAGCCTGAGGGCGTCCGCGATGAGGGCCCCGGCCACGTTGCCGAAGCCGAAGCCTTGGCCGGCGCATCCCGGACCTACCGCGAAGCGACTGATCTCCCAGGTGTCGGCCGAAGCCGGTACCGCCCCGTCTGAGAGCATCGGGAAGATATCGCGGAGCATGTTCGGTCCCAGCGTCGGTAGTAGCCGGCAACAGCCGAGCGCATTCGATGCCTGGTCATGCGCGATGAGATAGCGCGGGCCGATGAGGTCGAACCAGTCGTGTTCTCGACCGTTCTCGACCTGGACATCCCAGCCAAGGCGTTGATGGAACACATCGCAACGCAGGCGGTACATGCTGTCGAGAAGGGCGGCGTGAAGCTCCGGCTCGCCTGCGCGGCCGATGGACATGCGGATCATGGTGTCTCCTTGGTGTGATGAAGGAGACGCCAGTGGAGCGGATGCCCTGTTGTTTCTTGCAGCTGATCGACCTTACAGGTTGATCAGCACGCACACGCACTGTTTCGAAACATCATGATTACCGCTCATTTCCGGCCAACGTCGAATTTTCCGGCGCTGCGGAAAAGCAAAGAGCGTGACTTGGCTGAAACACATTCATGGTTGTGTGCTTCGCGCGCGCGAAACACGCGTGCATGCGCCATGGCATGCGAAGGGTCCGATGCGAAGCGGCCAGCGTCAGTTGCGGAACGTGGAGACGATCAGTCCCAGCGAGACCGCGCGCGCAATGGCGGCCTGGCGGCCGCTGACGCCGAGCTTGTGGGTGGCGTTCTGCAGGTGGAAGATCGACGTGCGCTCGCTGATATTGAGCAGTTGCCCGATTTCCCAGCTGGTCTTGCCTTCGGCCGCCCAGGACAGGCATTCGCGTTCGCGCTTGGTCAATGCCGGCAGCTGCGCAGGCGTTTTCGAGCGGGCGAAGCGGCGCGCGGCTTCGTGCACGTAGTGCGCGAATAGGTGCAGCTCGGGCAGCAGATCGTTGAAGTCCTGGGCATCCAGCACGTTCGACGAGTAGGACATCAGGCCCCAGGACACGCCGGGGCCATGCAGCGGCACGCTGATGCCGGTGCCCAGGCCGAATTCGCGGGCTTCGCCGAACAGGTTGCGGATCTTCTGCAGGTGGGGGTCGACCACGCGACGATCCAGCTGCTGCGCGTCGTCCCAGGCCAGGGGCGTGGCATGGTCATGGCAGTGCGTGATGATCGGATCGATGCTGATGTAGTCCTGGTCCACGTAATGCTGGAGCCAGGCATCGGGGTAGGTGCCGATGTGCAGCTGGTTCGGGTGGTCGTTCACGAGGGGCAGGTCCACGGCGTAGAACCAGTACTCGACGCCCACGGACCGGAGTACGGCGTCGACCTCGCCGGTCAGTGTTTCCACGTTCGGCGCGCGCTCGAATGCACGCATCCGCGAGATGTCGATCAGCGTCCTGCCACCCATGACCCCTGTTCCTGGTTCGAAGCTTCCTGGTTCGAAGCTGCGTCCTGACCTGCAATCCTATGCGTTCGTGTTGCCATCAGCGTGGCCGTCCCCTTGGCGACGCCCTCCGTCGGCCGCAGCCGAGGCGTTAAAGTAGCAGGCTTCCGTGTCGAGTGGACAATCGCGGATCTGCAGGAGGGGCCGGGATGCCGGCGTCCTCTTCCGCGCGGTGCGTCCTTCCCCTGATCGAGTACCCCGATGGTCGCCACTTTTCCTGCCCCCTACACCCGACCGGAGACATTGCTCGCCGATCTGCGCACGCGTGGTTACGCCGTGCTTCCTCCCGGGGACGTGCATGCCCTGTGCGGGGTCTCCGCCGTCGCGCTCGAAGCTTTGGCCGCGTCCTGGGGCGACCTGCCGCCGGACGAGTACCTGCGCGACGGCGGCCGGTACCGCAGCCGCCGACATGCCTGCTTCACGGTGGCGGGGGACGGCGTGGTGCGGGCACCGCACCGCGCGCACTACCAGCCGGTCGATTACAACGCCCTGCACGGCGGCATCCAGCGCTGGTTCGCGCCGGTGGAAGATGACGTTGCGACGGCCGAGGCCTGGCTGGCCGTGCTCGCTTCGCTGGGTGACTGCCTGAACAAGGTGCGGCCGGTGCAGACCTGGTACGTCGAAGCGCACCAGTTCCGGATCGACACCCGCGATGGCATCGGGCGGCCGACGCCGGAAGGTGCGCACCGCGACGGCGTCGACTTCGTGGCCGTGTTCATGGTGGGGCGACACGCCATCCGCGGCGGCGAGACCCGGGTCTTCCAGGCAGACGGCCCGGATGGGCAGCGCTTCACCCTGGCCGAGCCGTGGAGCCTGCTGCTGCTCGACGACACCCGGGTGATCCACGAGTCCACGCCCATCCAGCCGCTGCCGGACGACGATGGCGCGGGCGGGCACCGCGACACCCTCGTCCTGACCTTCCGTGCCGGGGGCTTCCAGGCGGAAACTTGACGGCGTGCGGGTGCATATCAGTTACAATTGAAACCAATTCGCAAACGGGCAATCGAGGTTCCGATGAAGCTGGGCTCTCTGAAGGAAGGTGGCCGTGACGGCACCCTGATCGTGGTCTCCCGAGACCTCACCCGCGCCGTGCGCGCGGACGGCATCGCGCCGAACCTGCAGCGCGCGCTGGAAGACTGGTCCAACATCGCGCCACGGCTGAATGCACTGTCCGAGTTGCTGGATGCCGGCACCGCGGAAGGCGCCTTCGACCTCGACATGGCACAACTGGCCGCGCCCCTGCCGCGCGCCTACGAGTTCGTCGACGGCTCGGCCTACCTGCCGCACGTCGAGCGCGTGCGCCGTGCGCGTGGCGCCGAAGTGCCGGAAAGCTTCTACGTCGATCCGCTGATGTACCAGGCAGTGAGCGCCGGTTTCTATGGCCCCCGCGACCCGGTGCGCGTCCCCAGCGAGGATTTCGGCATCGATCTCGAAGCCGAAGTCGTGATCGTCACCGACGACGTGCCGATGGCGGTGACGCCGGAAGATGCCGCCGGCCACATCCAGCTCGTCGGACTGGTCAACGACGTCTCGCTGCGCAACCTCATACCGAACGAGCTGGCCAAGGGCTTCGGCTTCCTGCAGTCCAAGCCGCGCTCGGCACTGTCGCCGGTCTTCGTCACGCCGGACGAACTGGGCGACGCCTGGCAGGGCAGCAAGGTCCACCTGCCGCTGCTTACCCACATCAATGGCGAATGGTTCGGCGCGCCCGAAGCCGGCGTCGACATGCAGTTCGACTTCGCGCAGCTGGTCGCCCACGCGGCCAAGACCCGTCCGCTCAGCGCCGGCACGATCGTCGGTTCGGGCACGGTCGCCAACGAAGACACCTCGCTGGGCGCCTCCTGCTTCGCGGAGCGACGCACGGTCGAGACCCTCGAGACCGGCAAGCCGCAGACCCCGTTCATGAAGTACGGCGACGTGGTCCGGATCGAAATGCGCAGCCGCGACGGCGTCGACATCTTCGGCGCGATCGAGCAGCGGATCGATCGTCCCGCATGAGTCGGTCGCTCCCTGCCGATGTGGGCGCGCTGCGTGCCCACATCGCGGACGGCGAGCGATTTTCATACCTGAACTTCTGGGGTCACCGTCCGCGTGCGGACGGTGCGCCGTCCGCAGCCTGTTTCAGCCATTGGTTCGCGCCGCCCTTCGTGGTCGACAACGTGCGTTACGCCACGGCCGAGCATTGGATGATGGCCGGCAAGGCGCGCCTGTTCGGTGACGCTGCCGCGCTGGCGAAGATCCTCGCGACGGACGATCCCGATGCCGCCAAGCGGGTCGGGCGTAGCGTTCGCGGCTATGACGACGCGCGCTGGCAGTCCCATCGCTTCGACATCGTGGTCGAAGGCAATCTGGCGAAGTTCTCGCATCATCCTCGGCTGCGGGCCTTCCTGTTATCGACGGGCGACCAGGTGCTGGTCGAAGCCAGTCCGGTCGATGCGATCTGGGGGATTGGTCTTGCGGCGACCGATCCGCGTGCCGCCGACCCCGCGCAATGGCCAGGCCTCAACCTGCTGGGATTCGCGCTGATGGCCGTCCGCGAGCGGCTCGCCGGCATCGACTGATCCTGGCCGGCTATGCTGGTCGCGTCATCCCGGTCCCATGGAGGTGGAGCGTGGTCGAACGACGCGGCGCCCGCGCGGCTGCCGTCCTGCTCGCATTGCTGGCGTGGACGGCCCTGCTGCTTCAACTGGATCTCACGCTGGACGCGACGCACGCGCGTGGCGGCAGCACCCGCGATGCACTGGTGCTCTACACCGGCTACTTCACCATCCTGAGCAATCTGTTCGTTGCCCTGTCCGCCAGCGCGCAGGCCTGGGCACCGGGCTCACGCTTCGCCGGGGCCTCGCTGCGTGGCTGTGCGACGACCGCCATCGTGCTGGTCGGCATTGGTTACCACCTGCTGCTTCGCGAGATCTGGGATCCCCAAGGTTGGCAGCGTATCGCCGACAACCTGCTGCATTACGCGGTGCCCGTGGCCGCGCTGGCGCATTGGCTGTGGTACCCGCCGAGGGTTGCGATGCCGGCCTGGTCGCCGCTGGCGTGGATGGCGTATCCCGCGCTGTACTTCGCCTATGCGCTGGTCCGGGGCGAATGGATCGGCCAGTATCCCTATCCCTTCGTCGACGTGGCCACGCTGGGCTATCCGCGCGTGTTCGCGAATGCCGGCGGGCTGCTGCTGGTCTATCTGGCGACGGGCGCGTTGCTGCGCTGGCTGGCATCGCGGCGCTGACGCTTCCAGCCCGGGCGTGGCGGGCGTATCGTGCGTGCCATCCGGGCGCAAAGCACAGGAGTCGGCAAGGCCATGAACGAAACCCTGAAGCTCTACGGCTACTGGCGGTCCAGCGCGGCCTATCGCGTGCGCATCGGACTCAACCTCAAGGGCCTGGCCTACGAGCAGGTGCCCGTGCACCTCGTCCGCGATGGCGGCGAGCAGCATGCACCGGAGTACGCGTTCACCAACCCGCAGAAGCTCGTGCCGGTGCTGGTGCACGGCGAGCGCAAGATCCGCCAGTCGCTGGCCATCCTGGAATACCTCGAGGAGCTCTGGCCGCAGCCCGCGCTGTTGCCGGTCACGCCGCGCGACCGCGCGCGCACCCGCGCGCTGGCGCAGCTGGTCGCCTGCGACATCCATCCGCTGAACAACCTGCGCGTCCTGCAGTACCTCGAGCGCGAATGGAACGCGCCGCAGTCCGAGCGGGACGCCTGGGTGCGGCACTGGATCGTCGAGGGATTCACCGCGTTCGAGGCGATGCTGGTCGAAGACCTGGGGCGCGGCGAGTTCTGCGAAGGCGATACGCCGAGCATCGCCGACTGCTGCCTGGTGCCGCAGGTCTACAACGCACGCAGGTTCGGCGTGGACCTCGCGCCGTTCCCGAACATCCGGCAGATCGAGGCCGCCTGCCTTGCGCGTCCGGAATTCGACGCGGCACGGCCCGAACACCAGCCTGACGCGCCGTAGGTCGGGCTTCAGCCCGACATCGGGGCCCGCGCAACCGAAAGTTCCAGTGATCGAAGTGCGCCCTTGATCCACGCATGGAAATGAAAACGCCCCGGCTTCCGGCCGGGGCGTCTAGTGTTCGCAGCCTGTTGCGAGCTCAGTGCTGGAAACCGCCTTCTCCGCTGTCGAACGCGACCGCGTAGGGATCGTGTTCGCTGCTGCCGCCTTCGGAGAGGCGGAACTTCAACGCAAGGCCGTCGCGGGAGTCGGCGGCGCGCAGCGCCTGCTCCATGTCGATCTTGCCTTCCTTGCACAGGCGGAACAGGCACTGGTCGAAGGACTCCATGCCTTCCTCCAGCGTTTCCTCCATGGCGGACTTGATCTCGTGCACCTGCCCGCGACGCAGCAGGTCGCGGATCATCGGCGTGTTGATCAGCACTTCCACCGCGGGGATGCGTCGACCGTCGGTGCCGACGACCAGGCGCTGGCTGATGACCGCCTTGAGGTTCAGCGCGAGGTTCATCAGCACGTTCTTGTGCGCGCTTTCCGGGAAGAAGTTCAGGATGCGCTCGATGGTCTGGTCGGCGTTGTTCGAGTGCAGCGTCGCCAGGCACAGGTGGCCGGTTTCGGCGAAGGCGATCGCCGCTTCCATCGTCGTCGCGTCGAGGATTTCGCCGATCAGGATCACGTCCGGCGCTTCACGCATCGCGTTCTTCAGCGCATTGTGGAAGGCATGGGTGTCCAGGCCGACTTCACGCTGGTTGACGATCGACTTCTTGTGCTTGTGCAGGTATTCGATCGGATCCTCGATGGTGAGGATGTGGCCCGCCGCCGTGGTGTTGCGGTAATCGATCATCGCCGCGAGCGAGGTCGACTTGCCCGAGCCGGTCGAGCCGACGATGAGCACCAGGCCGCGCGGCGACATGATCACGTTCTTCAGGACCTGCGGCAGCTGCAGTTCCTCGATGGTCGGGATCACGCTGCGGATCGCGCGGATGACCATGCCCACTTCGCCGCGCTGCTTGAACACGTTGACGCGGAAGCGCCCGGCGTCCGCCAGCGAGATCGCCATGTTCAGTTCCAGGTCGCGCTCGAACTCCGGCACCTGCCCTTCGTCCATCAGCGAATAGGCGATCTTCTTGACCATGCCCGGGGGCAGGCCGGTATTGCCGAGCGGATAGAGCTTGCCTTCGACCTTGATGTGCACCGGCGCACCGGTGGTCAGGAACATGTCGGAGGCGTTCTTGTCCGTCATCAGCTTCAGAAAATAGCCGATGTCCATTGCGTACCTCCCCGGGTAGCGGATGCGATAACTGAATGCCCGCGAGGCTGGCGCACGCATCTGGCGTTGCGCATGCCCTGCGGGGTGATGACAATGGCCCTGCGACCGATTCCGCGCATCGTCGACGCGATCACCGAACACGGACCCCATGCCTGCAAGCTTCGCATATCTTCGTTGCGTCACGCAGCACCCCGCGCGGGGGCGCCATCGCATCGCGGCGGCCGTCTTCGTGACCTTTCTCACGCTTTGTTCGACCGTGGTCGCCGCGCGCGGCCCGGTACCGGCACAGGAGGTCGAAACCGCACAGGCCGCCGTGTTGCGGGCCGAGCGCGCAGATGCCGACCAGTACGCCGCAGAGGCACTGTTGCGCGCGCGGCTGGCGCTGACCCAGGCGCAGGCCTTGCTCGCCGCGAAGAAGTCGGCCGATGCCATCGACCAGGCACAGCTGGCAGCCGCAGAAGCGGACTATGCCCATGCCCGCAGCCTGGACGTGCGCCTCGGTACAGAGCTGCAGCAGCGCAAGGCGGAGATCGCCGAACTGCGCCAGCGGCTGGGTGTGGAGGGCGCGCCATGAGACTGCTCGTCGCCGTGCTCGCGCTGGGCCTGCTCGCCGCGCCCTCCGCGCATGCTGCGGGCCCCGACCCCGATGCCGCACCGCTCGCCCAGCGGCTGCAGGCCATCGATACCGACCCCGCGCGCAACCCCCATGCCGCCTACGAGCGGCTGCAGGCGCGGCAAGCGGTTCAGGCCCTGGCTTCGGCCAAGCGCAAGCAGCGACCGATCGCGCTGCGGATTGCAAGGATCCGCGTCGAGACCGCCGAGATCGCATCCGCCACCGAAGCCCGTCGCGCCGAACTGCAGCGACTGGAGACCGAGCGTGGCGAGCTGCTGGTCGAAGCCAGTCGCCGCGACGCCGAGCGCGCGCGCGCCGAGGCCGAGCGCATCCGCATCGAAGCGCAGATCCAGGCGGAGGAGACCGCGCGCCTGCGCGAGGCTATCGCCGCCGAAGCCCGCAGCCGTGAAGAGGCGGAGGGCCTGCTCGACACCGTCGCCGGCAGCGAAGCCGAAAAACTGCGCCAGGCACGCGAGCGCGAGGTCGAACTGGCGCGTCGCGAGGCCGAGTTGATGGGCACAGCCACGCCGCCCAAGCCCAAGCCCGTACCGAAGCCCCGGCCCAAGCCGAAAGCGAAGCCGAAACCACCTGTCCGCTGAATGCGGTCAGGCATGAAATTTTCGTTTTTCGCAAATAAAATCAGTGGCTTGCGTTGTCTGTTGCCTGCCGCGAGCTGTCCGCCCGTCGCCCGATGTCAGGGATCCGCAGCCGAGCGCTTGCCGGGGGCGTGGGGAGAGGAGTAGGGTCGATCCAACCGGTGGGCGTGGTGCCTGCCGGCGCAAGAGCGGAGCCGATGACCCTCAAGCCCGATCCGTCCCCGGAGACTGCTGCCGCAAGCCAGGTGCCTGCGGGCCTCCGTGATGGAGCGCCCGCCTCGAGCAAGCCGCTTCACCCAGGTCCAACACCGTTGCGCCCCGTGCCTGCAGGCCGGGGCGCTTTCGTTCGTGAACGGTTCGTTCGCGGCTGGTTGGCTGATGGCCAGGCCGGGCGCCTTGCCCGGGTCGTCGACACATCCGATCCCCCGGTCCGATGCATCGCGTCGGGCCCATCATCACCCGTGTGAGGAGGTCTCCATGTTCGAAGGGCAACCCCAGTCCGAAGTCGAAGCGCTGATGAAGGCGAACACCGAATTTCGTCAGCTCTACCACCGACACAAGGAGCTCGACAAGCAAGTGCTCGACGCTGAGCTCGGCGTCCTGCCGGTGGACGACGTCCGTCTGAACCAGATGAAGCGCGAGAAGCTCGCGGCGAAGGATCGACTGACCCGGATGTACGACGCGCTGCACCACTGACGCCCGGGCCCAAGGCCGGATTCCCGGCCATGCTTCCTCCGCGGACGGCGGTGGCGTCCTCGTCAGACCGCCGTCGTCCGCGACTCCATTCCAAGGCTGCTTTCGCCGCGCATACCGTATTCGCGCCGCAACGGCGCGATCGCCACGCCGCCTTCGACATGGTGCCTGCTCGTTCGATGCCATAATCCCGGCCTGTCCAACGCACCGGAAGCCGGCATGTCGCAGCCCTCCTCGCATTCGTCCTCGTCGAAAGAACCCTCGATCCACGACTCCGTCCTCGATCTCATCGGCGATACCCCGGTCGTGCGCGCGCAGCGGCTCGACACCGGCGTCTGCAGGCTGTTCCTGAAACTCGAAAGCCAGAATCCCGGCGGCTCCATCAAGGACCGCATCGGCCTGCGCATGATCGAAGCCGCCGAACAGCGCGGCGACATCAAGCCGGGTGCGACGCTCGTCGAGGGCACCGCAGGCAACACCGGCATCGGCCTGGCCCTGGTCGCACAGCAGAAGGGCTACAAGCTGATCCTCGTGGTGCCCGACAAGATGAGCCGCGAGAAGATCTTCAATCTCAAGGCGATGGGTGCCGAGGTCGTGCTGACCCGTTCCGACGTCGCCAAGGGCCATCCCGACTACTACCAGGACATGGCCGCGCGCATCGCCCGCGAGACGCCGGGCGCCTACTTCATCAACCAGTTCGGCAACCCCGACAACCCGGCCGCCCACGAATTCGGCACCGGCCCGGAGATCCTCCGGCAGATGGCGGGCGTCGGCGGACTGAATGCGATCGTCTTCGGCTGCGGCAGCTCCGGCACCATGACCGGCCTGTCGCGCTGCTTCGCCGAGCATTCGCCGCACACCGAACTGGTGCTGGCCGACCCGGTTGGCTCGATCCTCACCGAGTACATCAACGAGGGCACGCTGAGCGAAAAGTCCGGCAGCTGGATGGTCGAGGGCATCGGCGAGGACTTCCTGCCGTCGATCTCCGATTTCACGCGGGTGAAGAAGGCGTACGCCATCACCGACAAGGAAAGCTTCCTCGCCGCGCGCGAACTGCTGCGCAGCGAGGGCGTGCTCGGCGGCTCGTCCAGCGGCACCCTGCTCGCTGCGGCGTTGAAGTACTGCCGCGAGCAGACCACGCCGAAGAACGTGTTGGTCTTCGTCTGCGACACGGGCAACAAGTACCTGTCGAAGCAGTACAACGACTACTGGATGCTCGACAACGGCTTCATCGAGCGCGACAGCCACGGCGACCTGCGCGACCTGATCCTGCGCCCCTACACCCAGCGTGACACCGTGGTGGTCGGCCCGCGCGACCTGCTGGTCACGGCCTACGCGCGCATGAAGCTGTACGAGATCTCGCAGGTGCCGGTGATGGACGGCGACCGCATCGTCGGCATCCTCGACGAAAGCGACGTCCTGCTGCACGTCTACGGCGACGAGTCGCGGTTCCGGGATCCGGTGTCCACGGCGATGGTCAGCAAGCTCGACATCCTCGACGTGCGTTCGCCGGTCGAGGCCCTGCTGCCGGTCTTCGACCGCGGCCACGTGGCGATCGTGATGGACGGCGACCGCTTCCTGGGCCTGATCACCCGGATCGATTTGCTGAACTGGCTGCGCCGTCGCGTTCAGTAATCGGGACGCCTTACCCTAGGGGGCGTCCGGAGGGCCGGTGTAAAATCGCCGGTCCTTCAAGGAGATCGCCATGACCGAGCATGTCCCCGAGCAGACCGCCGCCATCCCCGACGACTGGGGGCTCGGCACCCGGGCCATCCATGCCGGCCAGTCCCCGGACCCGACGACCGGGGCGGTCATGCCGCCGATCTATGCCACCTCGACCTACGCCCAGAGCAGCCCGGGCGTCCACCAGGGCTTCGAGTACTCCCGCACCCACAACCCGACCCGCTTCGCCTACGAGCGCTGCGTCGCGGGCCTGGAAGGCGGCAGTCGTGGCTTCGCCTTCGCCTCTGGCCTGGCCGCCACCTCGACCATCCTCGAGCTGCTCGACAGCGGCAGCCACGTGGTCTGCATGGACGACGTCTACGGCGGCACCTTCCGGTTGTTCGAGCGCGTGCGCCGTCGCACGGCCGGCCTGGACTTCAGCTTCGTCGACCTGACCGACAGCGCCGCCTTCGAGGCCGCGATCCGCCCGGACACGCGGATGGTCTGGGTCGAGACCCCGACCAACCCGATGCTCAAGATCGTCGACCTGCAGGCGGTGAGTGCCGTCGCGAAGAAGCACGGCCTGCTGATGGTGGTCGACAACACCTTCGCCTCGCCGATCCTGCAGCGCCCGCTCGAGCACGGCGCCGACATCGTCATGCATTCGGCGACCAAGTTCCTCAACGGCCACTCCGACATGGTCGGCGGCATGGCGGTGGTCGGCGACAACGCCGAACTCGCCGAGCAGATGGCCTTCCTGCAGAACTCCGTCGGCGCGGTGCAGGGGCCGTTCGACAGCTTCCTGGCATTGCGCGGCCTGAAGACGCTGCACCTGCGCATGAAGGCGCACTGCGAGAACGCGCAGGCGCTGGCCGAATGGCTGCAGACGCATCCGGGCGTGGAACAGGTGATCTACCCGGGACTGGAGAGCCATCCGCAGCACGCGCTCGCGGCCCGGCAGATGGATGGCTTCGGCGGCATCGTTTCGGTACGCATCAAGGGAGGGTTCGAAGGCGCGAAGCGTTTCTGCGAACGCACGCACCTGTTCACGCTGGCCGAATCGCTGGGCGGCGTCGAGAGCCTGGTGAACCACCCGGCGGTGATGACCCATGCCTCGGTGCCGGTCGAGCGCCGCGCCGTGCTCGGCATCCATGATGACCTCGTTCGACTGAGCGTCGGCGTGGAATCGCTGCACGACCTGCGCCACGACCTGGAGCAGGCGCTGTCGTGATGGATGCGCGCGGCCTGATCGACGCCCATCGGCCGTTTCCCGCCGGGCCTGCAAGCCTGCTGGCCGCGGTGTGGCGCGAGCGCAAGCTCGCGATGCAGTTGATCCGCCGCGAAGTGCTCGGCCGCTATCGCGGTTCGCTGATGGGTGTCGCCTGGTCGTTCCTGCATCCACTGATCATGCTGGCCGTGTACACCTTCGTGTTCTCGGTGGTGTTCGAGGCCAAGTGGCCGGGAGCGCTGGAGGGGCAGGGCAAGGCGCGGTTCGCGCTGCTGCTGTTCGTCGGCGTGATCGCCCATGGGCTGATCGCCGAAGCCATCACCAAGGCGCCCACGCTGGTGGTGTCGAACGCGAACTACGTCAAGAAGGTGGTGTTTCCGCTGGAGATGCTCGGCTGGAGCCTCGTCGGGTCGGCCGTGTTCCATGCCGCCATCGGCCTGTTGATCCTGCTGCTCGCGAAGTGGGGGCTGGAAGGCTGGGTGCCATTGACGGCGCTGTGGCTGCCTGTCGTGCTGCTGCCGCTCGTACTGATGGCGCTCGGTCTCGCCTGGTTCCTGGCGGCGCTCGGTGTGTTCGTGCGTGACATCGCCCAGGTCAGCGGCGTGGCCGCGACCGTGCTGATGTTCCTTGCGCCCGTGTTCTATCCGATCACCGCGTTGCCGGAACACTATCGGCACTGGTTGTACCTCAATCCGCTCACCGTCGCCGTCGAGCAGAGTCGCGCCGTGCTGTTCGCCAACGTCGCGCCCGATGCGTCGATGCTGGTGCCCTATTACGCGGTAGGCGTGTTGATGATGTGCCTGGGCTATGCCTGGTTCCAGAAGTCGCGCCGGGGGTTCGCCGATGTCCTCTGATGCGAACCCGGCTGAGGTCTTCAGCGACGCCGGCGATGCCGCTGCATCGGTGGTCGTGCCACGCGGTGAAGAGTCGGTGGAGCAGGCCATCGTCGTTGCCGATGTCAGCAAGTGCTACCAGCTCTACGAGCGGCCCGAACATCGCCTGAAGCAGGCGCTGCTGCCACGCGTGCAGCGCCTGCTCGGACGCGCGCCAGGTCGCTATTTCCGTGAATCCTGGGCGCTACGCGACATCGGTTTTTCGATCGCGCGCGGCGAGACCGTGGGCATCATCGGACGCAACGGCTCGGGCAAGTCGACATTGCTGCAGATCGTGTGCGGCACGCTCACGCCCACGCACGGCCGCGTCGAGCGCTCCGGTCGGATCGGCGCGTTGCTCGAACTCGGCAGCGGCTTCAATCCGGAGTTCACCGGTCGCGAGAACATCCACATGAACGGCGCGATCCTCGGCATGACGCCGGAGGAAATCGCAGCCAAGTACGACGCCATCGTCGAATTCGCCGACATCGGCGACTTCATCGAGCAGCCGGTCAAGACTTACTCCAGCGGCATGTACGTGCGCCTGGCGTTCGCCGTGGTCGCCCATGCGGATGCGGACATCCTCGTCATCGACGAAGCGCTCTCCGTCGGCGACGTGTTCTTCGCCCAGAAGTGCATGCGCTTCCTGCGCGAGTTCCAGAAGCGGGGCACGGTGCTGTTCGTCAGCCACGACGCCAGCGCGATCATGAACCTGTGCGATCGCGCCATCTGGCTCAATGGCGGTCGCATCGCGATGGATGGCGCGGCGAAGGACGTGTGCGAGGCCTACCACGCCAGCATCTACGGCGCCGCTCCCGCCATTCGGTCGGCGCCGGCCAAGCGCCCCGGCGACCAGCGGGCGGAGGCGTCCGGCGTCGATGCGGTCGATGTCGATGCAGAGGACGATGCAGGCTATGACGCGAGTCGGGTGCGGGTGTTCGAATTCGATCCTGACCGCGCCGGCTTCGGTGACGGACGCGTGACCATCCGTTCCGCGCGCTTCGAAGACCCCTCGGGTCGCGTCCTGCGGCAGGTCTCGGGGGGCGAGGTCGTTCGCCTTGTCATCGAAGCCGATGCCAACGGGGCGATCGAGAGCGCGATCGTCGGTTTCATGCTGAAGGACCGCCTGGGCCAGCAGTTGTTCGGCAAGAACACCTGGCGCGACGACGTCACTCCGGTGGCCGTTGCGCCAGGCCGGACCCTTCGCGCCGTGTTCGAGTTCCGCATGCCCTACCTGCGCCGGGGCAATTTTTCCGTGGATATCGCCGTCGCGGATGGCAGCTACCATGCGCATGTGCAGGCCGCCTGGCTCTACGACGCCCTGGTGCTGGAATCCGTCTCCAGCACGGCGTCCACGGGCCTGGTCGGTATTCCGTTCCGTTCGATCACGCTGGATGCGGACCGCTGAGCCGGCCGCCACGTTCACGACAGAGAGACGCCATTGCACAACAGTTCCTACCAGCACATGCAGCGCCTGGTGTCGACGCACCTCGATCGCGAACGCGCGATCCAGGCGATCGACATCGGATCCTACGACGTCAACGGTTCCTATCGGACGCTGTTCGACAGCCCGCACTGGCGCTACACCGGCGTCGATCTCGAGAAGGGACCCGGCGTGGACGTCGTGCTGTCGTCGCCCTATCGCTATCCCTTCGCGAGCCGCAGCGTCGATGTCATCCTGTCCGGACAGGCGTTCGAGCACATCGAATTCTTCTGGGCCACGTGGCTGGAGATGATGCGCGTGCTCAAGCCCGGCGGACTGGTGTTCCTCATCGCGCCCTCGCGCGGCCCCGAGCATCGTTACCCGCAGGATTGCTGGCGCTTCTACCCCGATGGCTACCGCGCGCTCGCCAAGTTCGGACGCTGCGAACTGGTCGAAGTGCACACCGACTGGGAGCCGCACCCCGACCCGGGCAGCGGCCCCTGGGGGGACACCGTCGGCGTGTTCCGTTCGCGCGCGCTCGGATTGCGCGAGCGATTCGAGCTCGCGCTCGCGCGCCGGGCGCTGCAGGCGCAGGCGGTGCTGAAATGAGTGGCCTCGCGCTGAATGCAGGCATGTCGACGCGCCCGGCGCTCGTGCCCCCGAGCGCGTGGACCGGTCACCTGCCGTTCGCGCAGTGGGTCGTCGAAGAAGCGAGGCCGGGCACGCTGGTGGAACTCGGCAGCCACCACGGGACGTCCTATCTCGCGTTCTGCCAGTCGGTCGCGCGTTGCGGCTACGACACGCGCTGCTTCGCGGTCGATACCTGGCAGGGCGACGAGCATTCGGGTTTCTACGGCGACGAAGTCCACGCTGCGCTGCATGCGTTGAACGAACAGCACTACAGCGGCTTCTCCCAGCTGATGCGCATGACCTTCGACGATGCGCTGGGGTATTTCGAGGACGGCAGCGTCGACCTGCTGCACATCGACGGCCTGCATACCTATGAAGCCGTGAAGCACGACTTCGAGACGTGGCTGCCGAAGATGTCGGATCGCGGCGTCGTGCTGTTCCACGACACGATGGTGCGCGAGCGCGGCTTTGGCGTCTGGAAGCTGTGGGCCGAACTGCGCGAGCGATATCCCGCATTCGAGTTCCAGCATTCGCACGGCCTGGGCGTGCTCCTGACAGGCGGCAATGCACCCGAATCGCTCCGCGCGCTGGCGTCGATGTCCGGCACCGATGGCGAAGTGCCGGTGATGCGTCTGTTCGAGGCGCTGGGCACGCGGGTGACCGAAGAGGAGCGCGCCAACCATCTCGATGCATCACTGAAGCAGGCGATGTTCGATACCGGCAACGCCATGAAGGCCGCAGGCGAGGCGCACGATTATCTTGCCGGACGTATCCGCGAACTGGAAACGGCGGAAGCTTCCGCACGGCAGCGTGCCGATGCGCTGGGTGGCGAATGCGAGGCGCTCAGGCGAGAGGCTGCCGAAGCGCGGCAACAGGCTGCGCAGGCGACGTCTGCCGCGCAGGTCCGTGCCGAGACCCTCGATGCGGACCTTGCCGCGTGGCAGGCCCGGTGCGCGTCCGCCGAAACGCTGGCCAGCGAACACGCCTCGCGTGTCGTCGATACGCAGGCGCTCCTCGCGGACGCGCAAACGCAACTGGCCGATGCGCGTGCGCGCCTGTCCGACGGCGAGCGCCAACTGGCAGAGCGCGAACGCCAACTTTCCGAGGCAGAGGGGCGGGCCCGGGAGGCCAGCGCACGTCTCGACCGCAGCCTTGCCGAACACGCCGCCGAACTGGCGCAGATGCGCGAATTCGCCTCGGGGCTGGACCGCATGCGTGACGCCCTGTCCGGGCAGTTCGACGGACTGCGCCGCATGATGACCGAACGCGACGCGACACTCGACGCGCTGAACGAGGAATTGCGGCAAGTGCGTTCGCGTCTCGAAGACAGCATGCTGGAGCGAGAGCGCCTGGCCGCCGAGATGGCGGCATTCCGCGCTTCGTCCAGCTGGAAGCTCACCGCACCGTTGCGTGCATTGGCACGTCTGCTGGGAAGGGGATGACCATGGCTTCGATCAAGTCCGCAGTTGGCCGCTGGACGCGCGATCTCTACCTGCGCGTGCCCTTGTCATGGGATGAACGGCTTGCGCTGAAGGGCTTGCTGTTCCGGCTCGGGGCACCGGTGCTGCGCGGCACGAACGCCTACCGTCGCTGGCAGGAGTTCCGCCCGCATCTGCGCCAAGGCGCACAGTCGGTGCCGGCCGCTGCCGCCCCCATGCAGATGCCAATGCCTGCGCCGACGCCTGCGGCATCGCCCACGCCCGCGTCTGCCGCCGACGTGCGCTGGAAACTGGATGCGCTCGCGCGCGCGCGCGCGCAGCGCAGTGCGTTTCATGTCGCGCGTCCCGCCGATGCACCACCGGCATCGGTTCGGGCGAAGGCGATCGCGTTCTATTTGCCCCAGTTCCACCCGATCGCCGAGAACGACGCGTGGTGGGGCCGGGGGTTCACCGAATGGACCAACGTCGGCAAAGCCGTCGGTCAGTTCGTCGGCCATGAACAGCCCAAGCTGCCCGGAGAGCTGGGTTACTACGACCTCCGTCTCGTCGACGTGATGCGTCGCCAGGCCGAGCTCGCCCGCCTGCACGGCATCCACGGCTTCTGCTTCCATCACTACTGGTTCTCCGGGCGCAGGCTGCTCGAACGTCCGGTCGACCAGTTCATCGCCAACCCCGACATCGATTTCCCGTTCTGCCTGTGCTGGGCGAACGAGAACTGGACCCGTCGCTGGGACGGGCGCGACAGCGACGTCCTGCTCGGGCAGAACTACAGCGACGACAACGACCTGTCGTTCATCCGCGACCTGCTGCCCTACGTCCGCGATCCTCGCTACATCCGCGTCGACGGCCGTCCGCTCATCATCGTCTATCGTCCTTCCTTGCTGCCAGATTGCCGGCATACCCTCGAACTCTGGCGTGACTACTGTCGAGAGCAGGGGCTGGGCGAGATCTTCCTCGCGATGGTGCAGTTCGACGTCGACGATCCGCGCACCTACGGGTTCGATGCCGCGCTCGAGTTCCCGCCGCACAAGGTGGCCCGTGGTCTGGAGCCCATCAACGCGACGATGGAGATCGTCAATCCCGACTACGCGGGCACGATCATCGACTACCGCGAGATGGTCGCCTCGGCCCTGCATTGGCCGAAGCCTGATTACCCGCTGTTCCGTGGCGTGTCGCCGTGCTGGGACAACGAAGCGCGCAAGCCCGGCAAGGGCTACACCTTCGCCCATGCGTCGCCGCCCGAGTACGCGCGCTGGCTCGATGCCGCAGTCGATTACGCCGAACGGAATCCCGTCGACGGCGAGCGCATCGTGTTCGTCAATGCCTGGAACGAGTGGGCGGAAGGTGCGTACCTGGAGCCCGACGTGCTCCATGGCTACGCGAACCTGGCCGCGACGCGACGCGTCCTTGAGGCTGGCATTGCGCAGCGCAGGATCGCGCTGATGTCGCATGACGCGCATCCGCACGGTGCGCAGTACCTCGCCCTGAACCTGCTGCGCGAATTCAGGCGCATCGGCCTGGAGGTCGTGGTCCTGATGCAGGGCGACGGCCGTCTGATGCCGGAGTTCGAGGCGCTTGCACCCGTGCATCGACTGGATCGCATGGCGCCCGATGCCATCGCCGCGCTTGCCCGCAGGCTGCGAGCCGAGGGCGTCGATGCGCTGATCGCCAACACCGCCGTGGCGGGTCGTCACGCCGCGCATTTCTCGGCCGCGGGCATGCGCGTGGTGTCGCTGATCCATGAATTGCCCGGCGTGATCGCACAGTACGATCTCGCCTCGGTCGTCGCGGACCTGATCCGGGACAGCGCCCATGTCGTGGTCGCGGCGGAGGATGTGCAGCGCGGGCTCGAACAGTATTGGCCGCGCGATGTTTCCGCGGACCGCATGGTGCTGCGCCCTCAGGGATTGTTCACCCGCAGCCGGTACCGAGGGCTCATCGACCGTGCCGAGCCGCGTCGGCGATTGCGCGACCGCCTCAAGCTGTCTGCCGATGCGCGCATCGTGCTCGCCGTCGGCTACGCCGATGCGCGCAAGGGCGTGGACCTGCTGGTCGAGACGGCGGTGTCCTCCTGCGCGCGCAATGCCGCGATCCATTTCGTGTGGGTCGGACATCGCGATGTCGACCTGCAGGGGCGTATCGACGAGCGTCTGCAGCAGGCAGGCATTTCGGATCGTTTCCATTTCGTCGGGCTCGACTTCGACACCGACGACTACTACGCCGGCGCCGATGTCTACGCCCTGTCGTCCCGTGAAGATCCTTTCCCGTCGGTCGTGCTCGAAAGCCTGTCCGTCGGCACGCCGGTGGTGGCGTTCGCAGGTACGGGCGGCGGCGCGCGCCTGGTCGAGACGCGAGGCGTCGGCCGGGTCGTGCCCGCGTTCGACGTGGACGCGTACGCAGAAGCGATCGATGCGCTGATCGCCGACGACGCGCTGCGCGCGAGCCACGGCGAACGCGGCCGTGCGCTGATCGAGAGCGAGTTTTCGTTCCGCGACTACGCGCTGTCGCTCGCCAACCTCGCCGGATTGGACGTGCCGCGCGTGTCGGTGGTCGTGCCGAACTACAACTATGCGCGCTACCTCGACGCACGCCTGTCGAGCATCGCCGCACAGGACGCGCCCATCGCGGAGATCATCGTGCTCGACGATGCGTCCAGCGACGACAGCCTGGCGGTGCTCCAGGAGCTGCGTGGCCGCATCGCGCCCGAGCCCAGGATCGTGCCGTCCGAGCGCAACTCGGGCTCGGTCTTCCATCAGTGGCGCAAGGGCGTCGAATTGGCGCGCGGCGAATACGTCTGGATCGCCGAGGCGGACGACCTCGCCAAGCCGGCGTTCCTGTCGACCTTGCTGGCCGCGTTGCACGGCAGGGCGGACCTGGTGATGGCGTACAGCGAATCCGAGGCCATCGACAGTGACGGCCAGGTCGTGATGCCGGACTATCGCGCCTATACCGGCGAGCTGTCGCAGGAGCGGTGGCGCAAGGCCTACACCGCCAGCGGCGCGGAGGAAGTGCGTGCCGCGCTGGCGGTCAAGAACACCGTGCCGAACGTGAGTGCGGTACTGTTCCGTCGCGAGGCATTGCTCGATGTGCTGCGCGAACGCGAGGACGAGATCTGTGGCTACCGCATCGCCGGCGACTGGGTCGCCTACCTGCACCTGCTGCGTCGCGGCGGCGTGCACTACGCGCCTGCCTCGCTCAACCAGCATCGTCGCCATGTCGGCAGCGTGACGTCCGCGTCGGACCTGCAGCGCCACCATGACGAGGTGGTCAGCGCGCAGCGCGTGGCCGCGGAACAATTCGCGCTCGATGCCGCATCGCGCGCCGCGGCCGATGCGTACTCGGCTGCGCTCCGGCGCCAGTTCGGCTTGCCGGACACCCAGGTCGGCACCCCGTTGGACACGCAGGCGGAGGCGGGTTGATGCGCGCCCTGGTGATCGGTGGCAACGGCTTCATCGGCTCGCATCTCGCCGAGGGCCTGCGCGTGCGCGGGCATGACGTGCGCGTGCTCGATCCCGGGCAGGCGAGGGCCGATGTCGACTGGACCGGCATCGATTACCGTCGCGGCGCCTACACCGATGCTGCCTCCATCGCGGATGCGCTCGACGATGTCGACACCGTCTTCCACCTGGCCAGCACGACCGTGCCCGCCAGTTCGAATCGAGATCCGGCCTACGACGTGTCGAGCAATCTCGTCGGTGCGCTCGGCCTGCTGTCGGCGATGCAGGCGCGCGGCCTGCGTCGCATCGTGTTCTTTTCCTCCGGCGGCACCGTCTACGGCGACCCGGAAGTGCTGCCCGTGCCCGAGTCGCATCCGCTGAAGCCGATTTCCTCCTACGGAATCGTCAAGGTCGCGATCGAGCAGTACCTGTCGATGTACCGACACCTTGGCCAGCTCGATCCCCTCGTGCTGCGTCCGTCCAATCCCTTCGGACCGCGCCAGTCCGCCGCCGGCGGGCAGGGTTTCGTCGCCGCCGCGATCGCGCGGTTGCATGAAGGGGCGCCGCTGCAGATCTGGGGCGACGGCGAGACGGTGCGCGACTACATCTTCATCGATGACCTCGTCGAGCTCGCGATCCGCGCGGCCGCCAGCGGCGACTGCGGCATCTTCAATGCGGGCAGCGGCGTCGGCGCGAGCCTCAACGATATCCGCGCCGCCATCGAGCGTGCCGCCGGACGGAAGATGTCCGTCGAGCACCTGCCGGCGCGAGGCTTCGACGTCCGCCGCGTCGTGCTGGATGTCTCCGCAGCGCGCGAACGATTCGACTGGTCCCCCGCCATCGACCTTGCGGACGGTATCGCAAGGACATGGCAGGCCTCCCTCAATCCCTGAAACCCATGGTCCGGCCAGGAGAGCCCTGTGCCCCCGCCGTGATCGCCGAACATCTACGACATCAAGAGGGCTTCCCCGCATGTACAGGCAAGAAGACTGGCTCCGCGACCGTCTCTGGATCGACCGGCCCGACGCAGACATCGACGCGCACGTCGACCAGTTGTCCGATTCGGCAGGCTTCGACCTGCGCGAAGCCCTGGTGCAGTGGCGCCGAGACGGCATCGTGCTGTTTCGAGACGTTGTCGACCACGCGCTCATCGATGCGCTCAAGAACGACATCGAGCACCTGCGCGCGCACTATCGCGACTTCGACCTTCTCGTCGAGACATCCGGCGTGCAGAAGCACATCCTCGACCTCACCGAGGAAGAGCTGAATTCCCCGGGCCTGAAGTTCAACAGCATCCACACGATCTCTCGCGCTGCCGCTCGCCTGAGCCTGACCCGCGAAGTGTCGGTCTTCCTGTCGCACGTGTTCCGCGATGCGCCTTGTTCGATGCAGTCGCTGACCTTCTACAAGGGTAGCCAGCAGCCGATCCACGTCGACTACCCGTACGTGCGCTGCCAGACGCCGGTGCCGCACCTCGCGGCGAGCTGGATTCCGCTGGAAGACATCCATCCGGATTCCGGTCCCCTGGCCTACTATCCCGGATCGCATCGCGAAGACATCTCCGGATTCTTCGACTGGGGCGATGGTTCGATCCTGCTCGAAAGCGACAGCCAGCGTTCGCCGATGGAGCTGAGTGAATACCTCGCCGAACGCGTGCGCCAGTCGGGCATCCAGTCGCAGGTCTACTGTCCGAAGAAGGGCGACGTGCTGGTCTGGCACGGCAACCTGTCGCACGAAGGCACCGCGATCCGGAATCCCGACCTGACCCGCAAGTCCTACGTCACGCATTACACCTCGCTGGGCGCCTACCCGAAGGCGCATCTGAAGCCGAGCGCGCCGGAAGGCGGCTGGATTGCCCACGAGAACGGCGGCTACGTCTTCGAGTACAGCTGGCTCAACGACCTGAATCAATTGCCGAGCATCGAAGCTGGTCACGAAGGGGCGGCGCGATGAGCGAGGTGAAACCCGCTGTCGACGCAGAACGATTCCTGTCGCTGTGCCCGATCTGCGACCAGGTCCGCGAGTTTGTCTGCAACGACGACTTCTGGTGGTGCCGAGACGGCATGTCGTCACCGGAATGCGAACTCTATGGCTGCGTGACGCGAGAGCGTGCGATTGCCGATGCGGTGTTCTCGATCGTCGGACGTGAACGGATTCGTGGATTGGCGATCCATGAGGCTGCCCCTGTGATGCGTGGGCTGGCGCTGTGGATGCGCGATCACTGCGACAGTTACCTGCGAAGCGGCTATTTCCCGGGCGTGGCATTCGGCGAAATGGTCGGCGATGTTCGCAACGAAGACCTGGAGCACCAGACATTTGCAGACGAGACCTTCGATCTTGTGCTTCATCTGGACGTCATGGAACACCTGTTCGACCCATTCCAGGCGCTTCGCGAAATCGAACGCACGCTCAAGCCGGAAGGGTTGTGCATCTTCACGGCGCCAACTGAGCAGGAGCGCTTCTATAGTGAGCAGGTGGCTTTCCAGGAGCCCGACGGGCTCCGCATCGTTGGCGAGCCCGAGTACCATGGCAACCCGCAGCGGCCGGAGGATGGCGCGCTGGTGACCTGGCGGTACGGATACGACCTGCCGCTGCTGATCCAGCGTGCGACCGGGTTCGACGTTGAAGTGAGGCGCTACCAGTCTCGCGGCAGCGCAGCCATGGGTTACAAGAACGAGGTCTATATTCTTCGCAAGAAAAAGGTCTACGTGAGGTGACGGTTGTCGATCCCAGCCGCGGAGATCTTCGTCCAGTGAGGGCCCACAGGGTCAATTCGGCGCACGAAATCGCCCGGCAATATAGTTGAATTCACATCACCGCCAGGCGGCATGCCTGATATGGAATAAGGAGTCTGAAATCATGAAAATTCTGTCACATCTTCTGGCCCCTGCCGCATTCGTGCTCGTGTTGTCTGCGTGCTCGGAACCGCAGCAGCCTGCGCCCGCGACGCAGCAGCCCGCTGAGACTGCTGCGGTCGCAGAGGCGCCGGTCGCGGCTGCTCCCGTGCTGCCCAGAATCGCCTTGCTTGATGCTGCCGCAAAGGACCAGGCACTCGTCGTTGCAGGTGAATGCAACATCGAGTCTGCAGCCGAGCAGCCCTTTGCCGGTGAATCGCTGCCTGTTGGAGACAAATCGAAGCTCAAGTTCACCGGTTGGATGAAGTCTGGGACCGATGGTGCGGCAATCATCGATCCTGCACTCAGAATCGAATCCGCCGACAAGGCCCAGATCTGGCAGCAACCTGTCCAATTGACGATCAATCGGGATGATGTCGCCGCGAATGGCGCTGCAGCCGGTTTCGAACTCGCGATCGATGCATCCGATGTTCCGGCCGGAAACTACCATCTGTACCTGGTGTTCAAGAACGCCGAAGGACTGGGATCTTGCGACAATGGCCGTCGCATCGATCTGAAATAATGCTCTACCCGCAGGGCCTGTAGCGAATGACGCACAGGCTCTGCGTCGGCTTGTTGCCCTGACGGCGAGGCACGGATCAGAGGACATGGCGCCAGCCAACAGGCATGGCAAGTTGCCGGCGCCCTCTTCGTGCCATCGGCGCAAGGATGTATTCTTTTTTTGGGCATCATCTCCTGCCGCTCTTGGTGGGACGGTCGGCACTGAGGTAGCTGATTTCGCCGTGTACGTAATTCGCGGCTCGGGGTTTGATGGGTCAGGTTGAGGGGCGCACGGGGCGCCGAAGCAAGAGCGCCGGGTTGAATGCGATGCCTTCGATGGGCCGCGCCGTTCTCACTCCGCCATGTTTTCGGCGCAGATCACACAATTTCGATTCTTGCATGGAGCAAGTGATGTCACTTCTTTTTGGCTTCCGGTGTTCGGCTGGTGGGCGTTCCGGGCAGATCAAGCATGGCGCCTTTCTCGGCCTGGCGATGTGGTTTGGTCTTCTTGCCGCGTCGGTGTCCGCGCAGGAAGTGTCCATCCGCCAGGAATACGGCGAGAAGATCAAGGCAGCCCAAACCATTTCGCCTCTGGGCGCCGATGCGTTCGGAAACTCGACGAATGACGCCACGGGGCAAACCATGTTCGTCAACGTCGACATCGATCTTCCGGGCAACAGTGCATTGCCGGTGAGGTTCGGGCGCAGGCTCGCCATCGAGCCCCGCTACATCGAAGAAGAATTGGGTGGACTGGGGAACTGGGACATCGATGTGCCCTACATCGAGGGCACGTTCTCGAGCGCAAACGGCTGGACTGTCGCGCCATCGAATCATTCGAGTAGAAACAATCGCTGCTCGTTCGGTGACCTGCCTCAGGTCGACGGTGCGCTGTTTTCCGCGGAAGAGGTGTTCCATGGTTATCGCGTGCACGTGCCGGGCGTGCTCGACGATCTCATGATGCGCAACGCGGGCAACCTGCCCAACCCGAGCAACGGTACATATCGTTGGGTCGTCGGGGCGCAGGGTCGGGTCTCCTGCCTTCCTTCCGTGAAGAACGGCATGGCAGGCGAGGGCTTCGTCCTGCATCTTGCCGACGGCACCCGCTACCATTTCGACTTTCCGGTCGAGCGCAGGGCGCCGACTCTGCGCAAGGGGCCAGCTGGGGTCATCGCGTACTCGATGCCGAGGAAGCGGATCTTCATGCTGGCGACGAGGATCGAGGATCGATTCGGCAATTTCGTCACTTATCAGTACGCGTCCAATGGCCGATTGATGTCCGTGATCGCCAACGACGGGAGGCGGATCGATGTCCAGCAGACGGGCTCAGGAATATCCGCGACGGCCAATGCCCGTCAGTGGACCTACGCGTTCAACAATGGGCAGCTTGCTTCGGTCGTCAATCCGGATGGGTCCAGCTGGACGTACACGCCATTCGGAACGTATGCGTCCAGGCCGCAGCATCCGGAAGAAGTCCTGTCGCTGGAGAACTTCAGCCCGGAAGAGTCATGCCAGCTGATGGACGTCGATCCGGACTTCGCAGCCGGAGCCTTGTTCACGGTGACCCACCCCGGCGGGGCGCGCGCACGCTTCGACTTCTCGGGAAAGTACTTCTTCCGGAATCGTGTGCCGTATCTATGCATGATCGACTTCTTCGATCACGATGCGCATGTCGGGAACTGGGCTCTGAATGAGCATTACCATAACCTCGCGATGCGTAATGCGCTGATCAATTTTGCGGAATGCATCACGGGGCGAAATGAGGATGAACGAAACGGTGGAGAGGTGCGCAGCTGCGGCGATTTCAGTGACTATTTGGAGATTGAGCTCTCGGGTTTGCCGATCGTTGACGAGACAATTCCGGTAAAGGGTTATGCCCGACCGCTGGCGGCACTGGCCTTCCCCGTGCTGTCGCTCGCGAAAGTCGAGGTGACCGGGGCTGGGTTGAATCCACTGGTCACCCAATACGCGTACGAGGATCAGACGTTCGGCTATTGCGGGATGATCGACCATCAGACCGGACAGCCATATGGCCCCGCATGTGCGCCGGATCCGTGTTCCGGGCCAGGGTGCGTTGACGGTGCCGGGCGCTGGACGGAGATCACGCTGCCGAATGGTGACAAGTCGCGCAAGCGCTATGGCGTGATGTACGGCGTCAATGAGGGGCTTCTGCTCGAAGAGCAGGTCGTCTCCTCAACCGGCCAGGTGATGCGCCATGTCATTCATGCATACATCGATGGTGACAATACGGCGCCGCAATCGTTCGTCAGGCAGTACGGCTACTCGCTCACGCCAGATCCGATGCACGGGCGACTGATGCCGCACAAGTCGACCGAGATCCGGGAATCGGGCGAATCCTTCATCTCGGAGGTGTCCAGCTACGACATCTTCGGTCGGCCGCTGCAAGTCCTGAAGACCAACAGCATGGGGTATCTGAACCACCGGTCCGATGTCACCGAGTATCACGACAACTTCAATCTCTGGGTCCTCGGGCAGAATCGCAAGCAGTACACGCTGGAGTCCGGCCCCAACGGACGCGACCATGCCGGTGGCACGCTGGCATCGTCGGAAGTCGAGTTCAACAGCCAGGCGCTGCCCTGGAAGATGTACAAGTTCGGCCGACTCGATGCGACGATCACTTACCACCTCGACGGGACTGTCGCGACCATCACCGACGGCAGGGGCAATGTCACCGCGCTGTCGGACTGGAAGCGTGGCATTCCAAGGCATGTCCGGCACCCCGCAACGGCCGAGGCCTCAGGTGGTGCGACCGAGTTGGCGACCGTCGATGACAACGGCTGGATCACTTCGGTGACCGATGAGGTCGATGCCGTTACCGGCTATGGCTACGACGCAATGGGGCGTCTGGCCAGCATCGTCCAGCCAACAGGGGATGCGGTTTCTGCACCTGCCGGCGCGAACGGCGGTTATCACAATACGACGCGCGTCTTCCGACCGCTGACCGACGCCGACTGGAAGCCGCCGGGCATCCTGACCGGGCAGTGGTTGGTCTACGAGCAGACTGGCAATCATGCATCTGTCGCCTACATGGATGCGCTGTGGCGTCCGGTGCTCACGCACGAGTACGACACCCAGAACATCAATCCCACGATGCGCGCAGCCAAGTCGCGCTATGACAGCCTCGGTCGCGTCAGCTTTGCGTCCTATCCTTCGTCGGATCTGATTCCGGGCGACACGGGGACGCGGACATCCTACGATGCGCTGGGTCGCGTGACCCGCGTCGAGCAGGATGCCGAAGGTGGTTCGGTTCTCGCCACGACCACGGAGTACTTGTCTTATCTGCGGACACGCGTGACCAACCCGCGTGGCGCCGTCACCATGAACCACTTCATGGCGTGGGATGAGCCGACCTACGATTTCCTCATCCTGAGCCAGCAGCCTGAAGGCAAGGTCGTTTCGATCGATCGACATCCTCAGTTCGGTTGGCCGCTGGCGCTGACCCAGCGCAATTCCACCAGCACGATGCAGGCAGGGCGGCGTTATGTGTATGACGGCAATGCCCAACTGTGCAAGACCATCGAGCCGGAAACCGGCGCGACCGTCATGGGCTACGACGCAGCGGGCAACCCGACGTGGCAGGCATCGGGTCTTGATCGACAGGCTTATGGCAACTACCTGAGCTGCGACCATGGCGCTGCGATTGCCTCCGGTCGCGTCACGACCCGCACCTACGACGCGCGCAACCGCATCACCCATCTGACTTTCCCGAGTGGTGGTCAGGGCAACCAGATCTGGACCTACAAGAAGGACGGCCTGCCTGAGAGCGTCACCACCTACAACGACATCAACAATGCGACGCCGGTCGTGACGACCTACGCCTACAACAACCGCCGATTGCTGATCGGCGAGACACTGGCGCAACCTGGCGTGTACTCGTGGTCCATCGGTTATGCCTACAACGGCTACGGCCATCAGTCCACGCAGACCTATCCGACCGGTCTTGTCGTCGACTACGCGCCGAATCCGCTGGGGCAGCCGACCAAGGCCGGCACGTATGCAACGGGTGCGCAGTATTACCCGAACGGTGCGCTGAAGCAGTTCACCTACGGCAATGGCATCGTGCATACGATGACGCAGAACACGCGGCAGTTGCCCTCGCAGGTGGTCAGCGCCGATGTCAGCAACTACACCTACAACTACGACAACAACGGCAACGTCACCAATATCTGGGATCTTGCGCGTGGCGACCAGTACAGTCGCTGGCTGCAGTACGACCAACTCGATCGCCTGACCGCCGCAGGTTCGGGCAGTTTCGGCGGCGATGCCTGGCATCGCATGACCTACGATGCCCTCGACAATCTCAAATCGTGGAAGCTCGCCGGCGTGAAGGACTACGCCGACTACATCTACGACGCCCAGAACCGCCTGACCATGATCCGCAATACGGCGGGCGCGGCGGTGGTCGCGATCGACTACGACGAACAGGGCAACCTGCGTAACAAGAACGGGCAGGGCTATATCTTCGATTTCGGCAATCGCCTGCGCAGCGCCACGGGCAAGGAAGCCTACCGCTACGACGGCCTCGGCCGCCGCGTGCAGACCACGGCGACCAATGGCAAGACCACGCTCTGGCAGTACACCCAAGGCGGGCAGATGCTGTTCTCCAGCGACTGGGGCGACCCTGCCAGCCCGGCGCAGCAGACCCACGAAAACGTCTACCTCGCAGGAAGCGTAGTCGCGATCATCGATCACGCCTGGCCGAGCAATGCGGTGCTGGCGACCAAGTACCAGCACACCGACGCCCTCGGCAGCCCGGTCGCGGTGACCAATGCCGCCGGCCAGGTCATCGAGCGCATGGACTACGAGCCCTGGGGCGCGATCATCGGCAAGCCGAACCACAGCGGCATCGGCTACACCGGTCATGTCATGGATGGCGCGACCGGCCTGACGTACATGCAGCAGCGGTATTACGATCAGTCGATCGGCAGGTTCTTGAGTGTGGATCCGGTTACGGCGAATTCCGGTACTGGGGCGAACTTCAATCGGTATAAGTACGCTGCGAACAGTCCTTATCGGTTTGTGGATCCTGATGGCCGACTGGAACTTGAGAGAGACTCCCAAGGAAGACTGGTCTTTGCAGGCGTCAGCATCCCCATCCCGGATGGCTTGCAAAAACTGATGTTTGGAAAGCCTGCTGAGGGTTCTGCTCGCAGGCAGCAGCAGCAATTCATGACATCCGCACTGCAGTCTGAGGTAGAAGCCCAAGTCAGGACTGCGCCGCAGCAGACAGTTGATGCAGCTAAGGTGCTGTTGTTCGCATTGTCTATGTCACCTGTCGCTGAGGTGGGAGCAGCAGGCCTTGCTGTTAAGGCAACATCGACCGCAATTCGTATTGTTCCTGGTGCCACTAGGGTTAGTCCCCCTCAGGTTTTTGTGAATATGAGTGCGGCTGAAGCAAGGGAAGTGATGATTTCAAATGGGTACGTATGGCATCCTTCTCGAACGACGCCTGGTGCTGGTCACATGGCGAAAGGTGATGTGACTGTTCGTTTTTATCCAAAATCCACCTCAGGGGAAGGGGGGCCATCTGCAAAAGTCACCAGAAATATTGACGGAAAAGAACGCCGGGTGAGCGGGCTTAGGTTTTCGGAGCCATGATCATGGGTGCGGAAAATCCAAGGCTCAGGATCTGGTTGGAATCGATATCCAATGAAGTTTTTTTTGGCAGGAAGACTCCGGAGCGAGTATTGCGGGCTGGGAAAGATTTCTATTTCTCAGACAACGACTTAGTTTCGATGGATGGTTTCATTTCTGTGCTTTTGGATTGGAATTCATCCATTTTTTCAGATCAGATTTTTTATGGAATTTTCCCAGGAAATAGGTTCTCTTTCAATTGCTCTCCAGGGGTTATTGGCTGCGCTGATGGCGATTTTTCTGACCTTTTTTTTGAAAAGATACGGCAAGCGTTCGCTGGAGATGGAACTGTAATAGTTGTCTCAAATGCTGCGATCGACTGGTTGATTCATATCGACCTAGATAACGACTTCAGCGTATTTTCTGTGGATGCTAGTTTCCTAGGTCCACGCAGTGCACTGTTGAACTATTTCTTCGGCATTAGAGAAGTTAAGCTTGCTGTTCAGGGCGAGGGTGCGGTCGCGCATGTTTATTCCAAGGAATTCTTGGCGCGCTTGGAGTCCTCTTATGCGTAAAGGCAGCGGGGCAAGCGGGGCAGGGACACCCACTTACTTTTCTTTCACGTGGCGAACCTTGTCGATATCCCAGATCTTCACTGTTGTTCCGGGCTGAGTGCGGCGCATGGACACCGGCAGAGAACCATCGCCCACGCACCATGCTCCCTGCCGGGCGTCAGGTCAGGGAGCGATGTTTCATCCCAGCTTCAATGCCAGCCGGAGTCCTGCCAGCCACTGCTGGCCCATCCGCTCAGCCAAGGCCATCAGGTCATGCGCCGAGCCTGCGGCGCGGTGCCAGCCGCTGCCGAAGGCGGCGACGCGCGTGGCCCAGCGCGTCCCTTCATGATCGATCGTCGAGAGGACTGCGGGCGCATCCGGAGAAATCCGGCCCCGCTTGCCTTTTACGAGCTGCCGCCCGGTCCAATCGAGGATTTGCAGATAATCGGCGACGGTGAGGTCGAAGGTGGGTCTCAGGCTGCCCGCAACCGGCTTCAGCGGTGAACTTGCCGACGCCGGATCCTTCTTCGCCTGCGAAGCCCGCTCGGCCGCGCTGGTGTGGGCCGAAGTCTCGAGCCGGTCTGCCATGCCGGCGCGGATCGGGTTCAGGTCGACATACGCCATCGCGGCGAGGATCGCCCGCTCGTCGCACAGCGCCTGGCATTTGTAGCGCCCCTCCCAGAATCGTCCCTTGCAGCCGTCCTCGCGATTCGCGCGACGGGCGATGGGCTAGGCAGCAAGAAAGGGACACCCACTTTTCTTTCACGTGGCGAACCTTGTCGGCAGCCGAGTTTTTGTACTGTTGTTCCGGGCTGAGTGCGGCGCATGGACACCGGCAGAAAACCATCGCCCACGCACCATGCTCCCTGCCGGGTGTCAGGGCAGGGAGCGATGTTTCACCCCAGCTTCATGCCAGCCGGAGTCCTGCCAGCCACTGCTGGCCCATCCGCTCGGCCAGGGCCATCAGGTCCTGCGCCGAGCCGGCGGCGCGGTGCCAGCCGCTGCCGAAGGCGGCGACGCGTATGGTCCAGCGCGTCCCTTCATGATCGATCGTCGATAGGACGGCGGGCGCATCCGGAGAAATCCGGCCCCGCTTGCCCTGTGCGAGCTGCCGCCCGGTCCAATCGAGGATTTGCAGATAATCGGCGACGGTGAGGTCGAAGGTGGGTCTCAGGCTGCCCGCGACCGGCTTCAGCGGTGAGCTTGCCGACGCCGGATCCTTCTTCGCCTGCGAAGCCCGCTCGGCCGCGCTGGTGTGTGCCGAAGTCTCGAGCCGGTCCGCCATGCCGGCGCGGATCGGGTTCAGGTCGACATACGCCATCGCGGCGAGGATCGAACGCTTGTCGCACAGTGCCTGGCATTTGTAGCGACCCTCCCAGAATCGTCCCTTGCAGCCGTCCTCGCGATTCGCGCGACGGGCGATGGGCTCGACCAGGCAGCGCATCAGCCAGGACAGGCTGCCGAGGCGCTCGCGCAGCGTCTGGATCCGCTGGGGATCCGTCAGCAAGCGCAGGCACTTGGCCTCGATTGCGGCGTCGCTGTCCTCGCGCGGCGGAAACAGGCGGACCCAGCGTGCGGCAACCTCGTCCTCGGTCCAGCGGAGCGTTTCGCCCGGTTCGATGCGCAGCACCAGGTGCAGGTGGTTGCTCATGACCGCATAGGCGTCGATCGCGACCGCGAAGCATTCGGCGACGAGTCGGATGCGTTGTTCGATCCATCCCCGGCGATGCTCGAAAGACTGGCCGCTGTATCGGTCGACGCCGCAAAGGAACGCACGCCGCACACAGCGCTGGACGCAGTGGAAGGCGCCAGGACTGTGCAGCGGTGCGATCTGCGAGCGAGGCCGGGTCATGCCTCAGTGTCGCGGAGCTGGGCGAGGAGGGATGTCGGGAAACTGCTGATCCGGGTGGCGGAGAAGTCTGAGTTGTGGGTGTCCCGTTTAGCACATAGAAAGCCGTAACCCGCGGTCCCAGAGCGGCATCCATTTGGGACCGATCCTTGCCCAAGGTTCTGGTCTGTTGCGAAAGACAAAAGCCAGCAGGCGATCACGCCTTGACGGTCAGTCTGGCCCGCTGGTCCGTCGTTCCGCCGCGCCGATCCCTCTACCCGTCGAAAATGTGAACACGAGCCGAATCCGGCTGCGCCTGCCGTCGCGATACCGAGGCCGCTGTCATGCGGGACCGGGTGCAGCCGGCAGGGGGTTCGGCGTATGCTAGCCCCCCACGCCCCGTCACCCGGGCCTGTCGTCGAGACCCTACCTGTATGCGCAAGCTTGCCCTCACCCTCACCGCGGCGCTGGTCGTTGGCGGTTGCACGTCCGAAACTGGCGGTGTCCAGGACGCCGTCCAGATCGCCGCGAAGTCGCCCGCCTTGCCGTCGTCGCCGCTGTCGACCCAGGCCAAGCGCATCACCTCCTTCGCCTCCATGCCCGACCGTGGCGCTCTGCTCTCCTTCGAGCGCCTGGAGCAGCCGGTCCGGCGCAAGGCGTACACCTACCATGCGGTCAACCTGAGCGAAGCCCATGCGCTCCGGGCCGCGCATCCCGGCGGCGCCATCGAGGTGCCCACCCCGTCAGGCAAGATGCTGCGCATCGCCTACGAGCGCCATGAAGAGAGCCTCGACGGCAACTGGACCTGGATCGGCCGCACGGCCGACGGTCTGGACGCGATCATCACCTTCGGCGAGAAGGCCGTGTTCGGCCGCATCGCCCAGCCCGGTACCGAAGCCCTGCGCCTGACCATGTCCGGCGGCCGCGCCTGGATGGTCGAGATCGACCCGGGCAAGGTGCTGGACGGCAACCTGCTGGGTGGCGCGGACGATACCGGCATGCTGGTGCCGCCCAAGACGATCGAGGCCGCAGTCGCCAACAAGCGCGCCAAGGCCATGACCACGGCCGCCGGCGAGAAGGCCGGTCCGGCCGAAACCATCGACCTGGTGATTGGCTACACGAGCGGTTTCGTGACCGAGAACAATGGCGAGGCGCTGTCGCGCCTGGCCTACATGGTCGCCGTGGCGAACCAGGCCTACCAGGCCAGCCAGATCACCGGTCGCCTGCGCCTGGTGCATACCCTCCAGGTCAGCTACACCGACAGCAACAGCAACGAGGCGGCCCTCCAGGCCCTCACAGGGCAGACCTGCAACCCGACCTGCTCGCCGACGACGGTTCCCGCGGAACTGGTGCCGCTGCGCACCGCCCGCGATACCTACGGCGGCGACCTCGTGTCGCTCGTGCGTGGTTTCCAGGCACCGCAGCACCAGGGTTGCGGCATCGCGTGGCTGCTGGGCGGTGGCGGCTTCACCATCGACAACACCGACGCTCCGTTCGGCTATTCCGTGGTCAGCGACGGCAACGACGACGACGAGACCGACGGCCGCAACTACTTCTGCAACGAGACGACCCTCGCGCACGAACTGGGCCACAACATGGGCCAGCAGCACAACGTCGAGGACAGCGGCGGCGACAGCGGCACGCACTCGTATTCCTACGGTTATCGCGAAGCCACCACGTTCGGCTTCTACACGATCATGGCCTACCGCCTGTCGAACAGCACGCAGTCGGTCATCCTCCACTTCGGCAACCCGAACGTGAACTATTCCGGTCGTCCGACCGGTACCGCCACGGCCGACAACGCGCGCAGCATGAACATCTCGATGCCGCTGGTGGCGCAGTTCCGCGCGCCGGTCGTGCCCTTCGGCGGCAAGATCCACAACGACTTCAACGGTGACGGCAAGAGCGACATCGTCCTGTGGAACCCGTCGGTGTCCTACCTGGCCTACTGGATCATGAACGGTTCGGTGTACACCAGCTCGTCCGGCTTCGGTCTGGCGTCGGGCTACGCCCCGGCTTCCACCGGCTTCGCCACGCAGATCTCGCGCGCGTCCCTGCTGGCCCGCAACAACACCAGCCAGCAGCTGTCCGCCTACATCTGGAACGGCTCCGCCCACGCCCAGAACATCGTTGGCGGCGCGCCGGCCGGCTGGAATGCGATCGGCCAGGGCGACATCAACGGCGACGGCAAGGACGACCTGATGTGGCGCAACCCGACCACCGGCCAGTTCGCGTACTGGCTGATGAACGGCGCCATCTTCGTCAGCGGCCAGACCTACAGCCCGCCGGCGACCTACGTGGTCGCGGGCATCGCGGACTTCAACGGCGACGGTCGCGACGACCTGCTCTGGAACGACCCAGGCACCCGCAACGCCAGCGTGTGGCTGAGCACCGGCACCGGCTTCACCGTTGCCCAGATCGGCCAGTACGGCACGACCTGGAACATGGTGGGCACCGGTGACGTGACCGGCGACGGCAAGGCCGACATCATCCTGCGCGACAACGCGAAGGTGTACCTGGCCTACTGGCGCATGGACGGTGCGGTCTACCAGGGCGCGGCGGCCTACGGCATGCCGAACGATCGCGAGTTCTTCACCAACGGCGACTTCAATGGCGACGGCTTCGGCGACCTCGTGATCACCCGGGCCAGCGACCGCATGCTGTGGCTGTGGACCAGCAACGGCACGGCCTTCACCCAGGCGAACATCGGCCAGTACGGTGCCGGCTGGACCGTGATTCCCTGATTCCGGGGCGTCAGCGGGACCATGACAAGACCGCCTCCTCCGGGAGGCGGTTTTTTTTGTCCGGAACTGGACGGTTCCTGCGAGTGTTTCCTTCAGGGTCGGCGAAGCCTGCCCCCAGGTTTCGTGACGCGTGTCGGGTTGGCCCGCCGCCGCATTCCGGATCGTCATGTCCCGGCTTGTCCTTTGGGCGCTTCCGGGGTTTAGGATACGTTCGGGGAAAGGCCGTCACGGACGATGTGTACCGGGTGCAGGGATTTGCCAGGCCACCCATGCCCCGTTCGATGTCCATCTCCACTTCCAGCAGAACGCCATGTCCTTCCATCTCAGAAACACCGTCATCGGCGCTGCGCTGCTGACGAGCGTCATCGCCGGCACGCTGTTCGCGGCCACGCCGACTTCCGAGCCGAACACGCAGGCCCGCGCGCACCCACGCGTCAAGAAGGTCAAGGACGGCGACGATCCGGGCGCGCGCGCGCGCTGGATGGACCAGTGGTACAACGAGAACTACCAGCGCACCGGCACGAAGATCAATCGCCATGCCTCGCACCGTGGCCTGTGGTCGCTGCAGTACCAGCGCTACATGATGGAAGCTGCGCAGCGCGAGCGCCTGAAGCACGCGGCCAAGATGCCGCTCTCCTCCTCGAAGGCGATGCTGGGTGGCGCACCTGTGCTGGGGCGTGCGGCCGGTGATTCCGCCAGCCGCGACCTGCGCTGGACCAACATCGGTCCGACCCGCGCGAACTTCATCCGCAACGGCGTGACGCTCAACGTGACCGACTCCGGTCGCATCAACGAGATCGTCACCCATCCGACCAGTCCCAACACCATCTACATCGTCCCCTCGGGCGGTGGCCTGTGGAAGACGACCGATGGCGGTGCGTCCTGGCAGGCCAAGACCGAGACGCTCGGTTCGCTGTCGGTCGGCGCGCTGGCCATGGATCCGAACAATCCCGAGACGCTGTATCTGGGCATGGGCGATCCCTTCGACGGCACGGGCCTGGGCATCGTCAAGATGACCGCCGGGGGAGACAAGTGGGAAGCGCCGAAATTCCTCGGCAACTCCACGTCGATCCGCGACATCCTCGTCGCGCCGGGCAATTCCAGTATCGTGCTGGTCGCGACCGACCAGGGCCTCTACCGCTCGACCAATGCCGGCGGCACCTACACGCAGGTCGCGATCAATACCGGCGTGGGCGAAACGCCCGCGATCTGGTCGATCGTCTGGGGCGGCGGCAACAACATCGCGCTGTCGCTCGAAGCCGCTCCCAGTCAATCGACCAGCGCGCCGGGGCAGCGTCAGGGCCAGATCTGGCGCTCGACCGACAACGGTGCGACGTGGACGCGCGGCAACGGCGTGACCAACACGGCTGGGGTCAACCGCATGGCGCTGGCCTCCGCGCCGTCGAACCGCTCGGTGATGTACGCGCTGGCCGCCAAACCGCGTCCGGCATCGCCGAACGCGTCCAAGGACTTCGCCGACATCTTCAAGTCCACCGACGGTGGCGCCAACTGGACCAGCGTCGGTCGCACGGCGATCGGCGATCCGAAGACCTACACCAATCCCAACAGCGATTCGAGCACGCTCGAGACCATCTTCAACGGGCAGGGCTGGTACGACCTGATGGCGGTGGTGGATCGCAGCAATCCCGATGTCGCGTACTTCGGCGGCGCGCTGCTGGCGACGAAGACCAGCGACGGCGGCAACAGCTTCGCGATCATCACCGACTGGCTGGCCGATTTCGGCCTGCCGTATGTCCACGCCGATTTCCACAGCGCGCACATGGCCAGCGACGGCAAGCTGTACTTCGGCACCGACGGCGGCATCTTCATGAGCAGCAACGGCGGCAGCACGTTCACGCACACGCTCAACGAAGGCATCGTGTCGCACCTGGTCTACAACGTCTGCTCGTCGCCGGGGAACACCGACCGGGTGCTGATCGGCCTGCAGGACAACGGCACCCGCCTGCGCGAAACGAACACCAGCGTGTTCAACCAGGTCATCGGTGGCGACGGTTTCGCGTGCAACGTCAATCGCAGCAATGCCAACCGCATGATCGGCACGGTGCAGTACCTCAGCATCCGTCGCAGCACCGATGGCGGCAACGCCTTCACGCTGTCGTGCACCGGCCTCCCGGAATGCGGCAGCAGCGCGAACGCGCCCTTCCGCTCGTCTTTCGGCGTGTGGGAAGGCGACGCCACGGGCAATACGCTGTTCACCTACGCGAACAAGATCGCGTACAAGACCACCGACTACGCCACCAGCTGGACCGCACTCGGCACGACCGGCCTGCCGGCCGACCTGTTCATCCGCGGCATCGGCGTTGCGAAGACCGGTGTCGGCACGCCGAACAGCGCCAACGTCATCGGCCTGGTCGCCAACGGCGGGCGCGTGTTCCTCACCAGCGACGGTGGCGCGAACTGGGCACAGGCAGGCGCCTTGCCGAACAACGGTCTGTCGACCAGTTCGATCTCCTTCGATCCGGTCGACCGCAACATCGTCTACGTGACCTCGGTGGCGCCCGATTCCAGTCGCAGCCACATCTGGCGCAGCACGAATTTCGGCCAGACCTGGGCGTCGATCGACGTCGGCAACGGCTTCCCGTTCGGCATCCCGGTGAACATGGCCACGGTCGATCCGGTCGTGCGCACGACGCTGTACGCGGCCACGCACCTCGGCGTGTACCGCTCGCTCGACAGCGGCGCCAACTGGGAGCGTCTGGGCGCCTTCCTGCCGCTGGTCAACGTCATGGACATCACGGTCTCGCAGGACGGCAACAACGTGCGCGCGGCGACCTACGGCCGCGGCGTGTGGCAGTTGTCCGCTGTCGGCGCCAATGCCGTGCCGGTGGCGAACTTCACCGTGTCCAGCAGCCAGCTGACCGCCACGTTCACCGACACCTCCACTGACAGCGACGGCAACATCGTCCGCCGCCAGTGGAGCTTCGGTGATGGCGTCAGCGCATCCAGCACGAATCCGAGCCACACCTACGCGGCGCCGGGCACGTACACGGTCACGCTGACGGTCACCGACAACGGCGGCTACAGCCACACGAAGACGTCGCAGGTCACCGTGCCGTCGACCAGCGGTCGCAAGGTGCACAACGACTTCAGCGGCGACGGCAAGAGCGACATCGTGCTGTGGAATCCGTCGCTGTCGTACGTGGGCTACTGGATCATGAACGGCACGCTGTATACGGGTTCGTCCGGCTTCAGCCTGGCGTCTGGCTATGCCCCGGCCTCGACCGGCTTCCTCACCCCGATCCCGCAGGCCTCGCTGCTGGCGCGCAATCTCGGCACGCAGACCCTGTCGAGCTACATCTGGAACGGTTCGACGCACGCGCAGGGCATCATCGGCGGTGCGCCGGCGGGCTGGGATGCGATCGGCCAGGGCGACATCAACGGCGACGGCAAGGACGACCTGATGTGGCGCAACCCGACCACCGGCCAGTTCGCGTACTGGCTGATGGACGGCGCGGTCTATCTCGGCGGCAACACCTACAGTCCGCCGGTGACCTACGTTGTCGCCGGTATCGCGGACTTCAACGGCGACGGCCGCGTGGACCTGCTGTGGAACGATCCGGGCACGCGCAACGCCAGCGTCTGGATGAGCAACGGCAACGGCTTCAACGTGAGCCTGATCGGCCAGTACGGCACGACCTGGAACATGGTGGGCACGGCCGACGTGACCGGTGACGGCAAGGCCGACATCATCCTGCGCGACAACGACAAGGTGTACCTGGCCTATTGGCGCATGGACGGCGCGGTGTACCAGGGCGCAGCGGCCTACGGCCTGGCATCGGATCGCGACCTGTTCACCACGGGCGATTTCGATGGCGACGCCATCGAGGATCTGGTGATCACCCGCGCGTCGCAGCGCATGCTGGTCCTCTGGCGCAGCAACGGCACCTCGTTCACCGAGTCGAACATCGGCCAGTACGGGGATGGGTGGAGCGCGCTGCGCTGATCGCGCATCGCTTCGCACGCGACTGAAAACGAAGAAGCCGGCGACGCGAGTCGCCGGCTTCTTTCTTTCGCGGGGCAGGCATGCGGTGGAGACGAACGACGGACGTCGTCGTGCGGATCAGCCGTGCAGTGTCCCGCGCACCAGATCCGCTGCCCGCTCCGCGATCATGATCGTGGGGGCGTTGGTGTTGCCGCCGATCAGCTTGGGCATCACCGAGGCATCGACCACGCGCAGGCCTTCGACGCCATTGACGCGCAGTGCGGGGTCGACCACGGCGCCGTTGTCGCTGCCCATGCGGCACGTGCCGATCGGGTGGTACACGCTTTCGGCCTTCGCGCGGATGAAGTCGATCAGTCCGGCATCGTCGAGGTCGTTGCGCGACGGGAACAGCGGCGCGCCGCGATAGGGCGCGAACGCAGGCTGATTGAGGATCTCGCGCGAGAGCTTCGCGCACTCGAGCATCATCCGCAGGTCGAAGCCTTCCTCGTCGCTGAGGTAGTTGGCTTCGAGCCGTGGCTTGTCGCCGGCGCGGTCGCTGACCAGCGACAGCCGGCCGCGGCTGCGCGGGCGCAGGAAGCAGGCGTGCAGGGTGTAGCCATCATCCGGCAGGCGATGACGGCCGTGGTCGTCCAGCATCGCCGGGACGAAGTGGAATTGCATGTCGGGGCGGTCGTCGGGTGCGAGAGACGAGCGCACGAAGCCGCCGGCCTCGGCGATGTTGCTGCTGCCCGGGCCGCGGCGGCCGCGCAGGTAGTAGTCGAACGCGACCTTGAGGTCGCTGAGGCGATCGTAGGTGACCCGCTGCGTCGACTTGAACAGGGTGCAGATGTCCAGGTGGTCCTGCAGGTTGGCGCCGACGCCGGGCGCATCCTGGAGGACGGGAATGCCCAGTCGCAGCAGGTCGTCCGCCGGGCCGATGCCTGAGAGCATCAGCAACTGCGGCGAGTTGATCGCGCCGCCGCACAGCAGGACCTCGCGCGCGGCGGGCTGGTGGTAGCCCTGGCCACCCATCGCGTAGGTGACGCCGCTGGCCCTGCGGCCGTCGAATGTGATGCGGCCGACCTGGGCGCCGGTGTGCACAGTGAGGTTCGGCCGCGCACGGACAGGGTGCAGGTAGGCGACCGCCGAAGAGCACCGGGCGCCATCGCGCTGCGTGACCTGGTAGAAGCCGATGCCTTCCTGCGTGGCGCCGTTGAAATCGCCGTTCTGCGCCAGGCCGGCCTGACGTGCCGCATCGATGAACACCTGCGACAGCGGATTCGTGTAACGCAGGTCCGACACCGCGAGCGGTCCGTCGCCGCCGTGCAGCGCATCGGCGCCGCGGCTGTTGCCTTCGGCCTTGCGGAAATAGGGCAGGACGTTGTCCCAGTGCCATCCGGTGGCGCCCATCGCGTTCCAGTCGTCGTAGTCGCCGGGAACGCCGCGGATGTAGCACATCGCGTTGATCGAACTCGAACCGCCCAGCACCTTGCCGCGCGGCCACCAGAGCGCGCGATTGGCGAGGTGCGGTTCCGCTGCGGTGTTGTAGTCCCAGTTCACGCCCTTGCGGTTGACCAGCTTGGCCAGGCCGGCGGGCATGTGGATGAAGGGGTGCCAGTCGCGAGGGCCGGCTTCGAGCAGGAGGACCTTGACCGTGGGGTCTTCGCTCAGGCGGTTGGCGAGCACGCAACCGGCCGATCCGGCGCCAATGATGATGTAGTCGAACACGCACGCATCCGGTGAAGACAGCGGACCGACACTATGCCCGCAGCCTAGAGCAAACACTCGGCGCCACGGGTATGGCGGCATGATGGGTCGCTGGCGATGCCCGGCACGATCGGCTACCGTGCGCGCTGTGCACCCGAGCCCCCGGACCGACAGATGACCGCCTCCCCCGACACCGGGCGTCGCGTCCGTACCGGCGAATGGACCGCCGTCGGCTGGTCGTTCCTGTACTTCTTCTGCGTGCTCTCGGCGTACTACGTGATCCGCCCCGTGCGCGACCAGCTCTCCGCCGCGGTCGGATCGACGCAGCTCCCGTGGTTCTACGGCGCAGTGTTCGTGGCCACGCTCGCATTGACGCCTGTCTTCGCCTGGCTGGTCGGCCGCTATCCGCGCCGGATCGTGGTCCCGGTGGTCTACCTGTTCTTCATCGCCTGCCTCGTCGGCTTCATTCCGCTGTTCACGCACGAAGGGCTGCTGTCGCCGCGCGCGCTGGGCATCGTGTTCTTCGTGTGGATCAGCGTGTTCAACCTGTTCGTCGTGTCGGTGTTCTGGAGCTTCATGGCCGACATCTGGAACGACGAGCAGGCGCGACGCCTGTTCCCGGCGATCGCGGTCGGTGGCTCGGTCGGGTCGCTGGTCGGCCCGGCCATGGCATTGACGCTGGTCGACGTGATCGGCGTGGCGCCGCTGCTGGTGGTGTCGGCCGGACTGCTCGGCGTGGCGATCCTGTGCGCGATGGTCCTGGGGCGCTGGGCCTCGGTGCATGGCCTGCGCCGGCATGAGCCCGGCAATGCGGCGCCTGTCGGCGGCGGCATGTTCGACGGTCTTCGACAGGTCTTCGGCAATCCGGTGATGCGCACGATGGCGGTGCTGATGCTGCTGGGCGACTGCATCGGCACGGTGAACTATGCGCTGGTGATCGATTATTCGAAGGCGACCTTCACCGACGCCGTGTCGCGGACCCAGTTCGCGGCGACGCTGGACCTGGGCACCAACCTGCTCGCGATCGGAGTCCAGGTGTTCATCGCCCGACCGCTGCTCACGCGGTTCGGTGCCGCGCCCGCGATCGCGCTGCATGCCGGCGTCACGATGCTGGTGATGCTGCTCGTCATCGTCGCGGCGGACCCGCATTCGCTCGCCGTCGGTCCGCTGCCTTGGGTTGCGCTGGCCCTCGTGGTCAGCCGTGGACTGGCCTACGGCGCGCTCGGCCCGGCACGCGAAAGCCTGTTCGCGCAGGTGCCGCGCAGCCTGCGCTACAAGGGGAAAAATGCGGTGGACACCGCCGTGTGGCGATTCGGCGACATGGGCGTGGCCGTGGTGATGAACGGCCTGCGTGCGCTCGGCGTGGTGTCGCTGGGTTTCGCTGCGGTCAACATGGCGGCCGCAGGTGCTTCGGGCCTGATCGGCTGGCGCCTGGCCAAGCGGGTGGAGCGGGGCGACGATCTGTCGACGACGGCGCGCCCGCAGCCCGGCTGAGGCTCAACCACCCGCGCCGTGATCGTGGACGTCGGCGATCTTCGGCGCCACCGGATCGGGCGCGGTGCCGGCCTTGCCTGCGATCTCCAGCAATTCCACTTCGAAGACGAGCAGCGTGTTGGGTTCGATCCTGTCGCCCGAGCCGCGTTCGCCGTGCGCCAATGCAGGCGGGATCCAGAACTTGTACTTGCCGCCGATCGGGATCAGCTGCACGGCTTCGGCCCAGCCCGGGAAGACGCGATTGAGCGCGATCGTCGCGGCGTGGTCCGAGGCATAGGTGCTTTCCAGCTGCGTGCCGGCGAGGGTCGTGCTGGCGTAATGCACGCGCACCGTATCGCTGGCGCCCGGTTTGGTGCCCGAGCCTTCCTTCAGCACCTGGTATTGCAGGCCGCTGGCCGTGGTCTTGACGCTTGCGGCGAGCGCATTCTTCTTGAGGAAAGCCTCGGCTTCGGCGAGGTTCCTGCGCGCAAGTTCGCGCATCGCCAGTTCCTGCTGCTTGCGCAGGATTTCGCCGAACTGTTCGCGGACCGCGTTCGCCTGGGCTTCGTCCAGTGCCGGCTTGCGGTCGGCGTGCACGGCGCGGATCGCGGCGATCGCGATCTCCAGGTCCACTTCGTCCTTCACCGGCGCCAGGGTCTTCGCCATGTCCAGGCCGACCATGTAGCTGATGCGTGCGCGATCGGTGTCGAGCGCGGGCGCGGCGTCGGATGTCGCGGGTGCGTTCGCGTCGCGCGTGCAGCCTGCGGCGGCGCCCAGGAGGGCGAGGAGTGCGAGTGAGAGCGTGGCGTGGCGTGGCGCGTGCATGGCATTTCCTTGTCGGGACGGGCGGCAGGTCAATCCACGACGGCGAAGGTGAGCATCATGCCCATGTCTTCGTGCTCGAGGTTGTGACAGTGCAGCATGTAGCGCTGCGTGCCGGAGAAGGGTTGCGAGAAGTCGATGGCGACGCGGACGATTTCGCCGGGCCAGACCAGGACGGTGTCGTTGAAGCCGAGATCCTGCGGGCCCAGCCCGCCGTCGGCGACCTGGCGCGCGCGGATGTCCGGCGGGCTGATGCTGCGCGAGACCACGCGGAACTGCACGCCGTGGATGTGGATCGGGTGCGGCATGCTGGTCATGTTGTTGCGGATGTCCCAGACCTCGCGGCTGCCGCGCTTCACCTCGAACGCGGGGTGGTGGCCGTGGCTGCGGAAGTTCAGGCCGTTGATCAGCCATTCGCCGTCGGCGCCCATGCTCAGGCGCACTTCGCGCGCATGCCAGCCGGTGGTGTCGGGCGGTGGCGGCAGCGATGACAGCGTGTCGGGCACGTGCACGGGCGGCACGGCGACACCTTCGACCTCGAACACCATCAGGTCCAGCGCATCGCCCATCGCCACCGCGCCGGGATGGTCGGCCATGATGTCAGGCGCCAGCGGCCCGGACTCGTCCTCGTTCTCCATCGCCACATAGTCCAGGCTGTGCAGGACGACACGGCTGCCCGCAGGCACCGCGCCGAAATCGACCAGCACGTCGGCGCGCTGTGCGGGCGCGAGGAACAGGTCGTCGACGATGCGCGGCTGGTCGAGCAGCCCGCCATCGGTGCCGATCAGCCGCACCGGCAGCGGTGCGCCGTCGTGCAGGAAGGCCGGGCGCAGCACGCGCGCGTTGGCGGCATTGATCATGCGGAAGCGATACAGCCCCGGGACCACGGTCATGGTCGGTTCCGGCGACCAGTTGGCGAGCATGCGGTTGCCGATCCAGTCGTCGGCCTCGTCGCGATAGACGATCGCGTTGCGCGCGTCGACCTGCTTGTCGGCGAGCATCAGCGGCAGGTCGCGCTCGCCCCAGGCCAGGCCCAGGCGTTCGCGCAGCGCGCGCTCCTCGTCGTCCTCGACCAGCAGCAGGCCGGCGAGTCCCATCTGCATCTGCCGCCCGGTCCGGTTGTGCGGATGGGCGTGATACCAGTAGAGGCCGGCACGGTTGCGCACTTCGAATCGGTACTGGCGCTCGCCGTTGGCGGACACCGGGTGCAGCCCGCTGCCGTCGTTGGACTCGTCCACCTGCAGGCCGTGCCAGTGGATCGTGGTGTCCTCGGCCAGTGCGTTGTGCAGCGTGATGTCGAGCGTGTCGCCGCGCGAGACGTGCAGGGTCGGGTTGAGGCAGGGCGTGCCGCCGTCGCAGCCCTGGTAGGCCCACAGCGTGGTCGCGGCACCGGCGAAGACCTCGGCCTGCACCGCTGCGGCCTGCAGGCGCACCGGGCCGCTCGGGCGCAGATCGGCGAGCAGGCCGGCCCTGCCGGGCGTGCGCAGCGTGGCGGGTGTCGCCGGGCCGTTCGCTTCATGCCCGTGCCCGGACGCAGCGGCCGCCTCCGGGCGCGCGGCATCGCGTCGCCACCACAGGCCCAGCCCCGCGCCTCCGGCACAGGCGGCAGCGATGGCGAGGACGAGCGAGCGGCGGCGTTGGTTCGGGGCGGTCATGTCGGGCAGGTGTATTCAGGGGTGCATTCCCGGAAGGCGGCGACGCGCCCGATGGGCGGGCGCGTCGGCTGCGACAGGGCGGTAGCCAGTCCATGGGATGTGGATGACAGACGCAAGCAAGGACGACCCTGCGAGTGGGATCGCAGGGTGAAAAAACATAAAAAAGCGCAGCTGGTCACTTTTCCAGTCGCGGGCGGACGGGCTGCAGGGCGCCTGGCGACGGGATTCCGCCCAGCCAGCCGGCACCCACCCGGCACCGATCTCTTTCCCATCCGGCACACAACCCCGTCGATCGTTGCCACCCGGCAGGCATCAAGCCGAGCTCAAAGATTGGTGAGAACACATAAAAAAACGTTCGACGTCACGTTTTCCGATCCGTCGCGCCGGGCAAGGTGCCGGCCGTCGGATGGCCGCCTGCCGCGAAACGGTGCGTGGGTCGCTCGATCCCGGTGGCCCGCGCCGCAACCGCACGCCACCGGCCACTCATCTTTTCGCAAGGGGACTCAAGCATGTCTGCTGCAAAGAACGACCGGTGTCGGATGCACCCGCTTTCGATCGCCATGCTGTGCCTGCTCGGTGGCGTTTCCAGCCAGGCGATCGCCGGCAACGCCAATCTCACCGGGCTGTCGTCGGCGCCGACGCACGACCGGTTCATCGTGAAGTACCGGGCAGGCAGTGCCGAGCAGCGCGATGCCGCTGCGCGCGAACGCTCGCTCAACCGGGCCGCCGTGGCCGTGCCGACCCGTGGCGCGACGGCCGGTGCCCGTCGCCCCGTGCTGCTGAAGCACGTCCGGCGGATGGCGCTGGGTGCCGATGTGGTGCGCACGGGCGCTCCGCTCGACCGCGCCAGCGCCGAGACCCTGATGCGCCGTCTCGCGGCGGATCCGAGCGTCGAATACGTGGAAGTCGATCGCCGCATGCACCCCACCGCCACGCCCAATGACCCGCGCTACAGCGAACAGTGGCATTACATGGCGCCGATCACCGGTCGCTACGGCATCAATGCCCCGGCCGCATGGGACCAGACGACCGGCAGCGGCATCGTGGTCGCCGTGCTGGATACCGGCGGCACCGCGCACAGCGACATGCGCAACCAGACCGTGGCCGGCTACGACTTCATCGCCGATGCCTGGACCGCGAACGATGGCGGCGGCCGCGACAACAATCCTGCGGACCCGGGCGACTGGACGGCGGCGGGGGCCTGCGGAAGCAACTCGGGCGCGTCCGACAGTTCCTGGCATGGCACCCATGTCGGCGGCACCATCGCGGCGGCGACGAACAACAGCGCCGGTGTCGCGGGCATCGCCCATGGCGCGCGCGTGCAGCACGTCCGCGTGCTGGGTCGCTGCGGCGGCTACGTGTCGGACATCGCCGACGGCATGGTCTGGGCCTCGGGCGGCAGCGTGTCCGGCGTGCCGGCCAACGCGACCCCGGCGCAGGTGCTGAATCTCAGCCTCGGTGGCCTGGGGGCCTGCGATCGCACCTACCAGGACGCGATCAACAGCGCCGTGGGCCGTGGCGCCACCGTGGTAGTCGCTGCCGGCAACGACAGCGAGGATGCGTCCAGGCATTCGCCGTCGAGCTGCCAGAACGTCGTCGTGGTCGGTGCGTCCGACAAGGTCGGCGGACGGGTCAACCGCCCGAACTGGTGGTCGTCGAACTACGGCAACGTCGTCGACGTGGCCGCGCCGGGCATGGACGTGCTGTCGCTGAGCAACACGGGGCGCCAGGGGATCGCGTCCGACACCTACGTGCTCTCCGATGGCACGTCGATGGCGACGCCGCACGTGGCGGCCGTCATCGCGCTCATGCAGTCGGTGCGCCCGGCCGGCAGCCGCCTCACGCCGGCGCAGGTGGAGCAGGTGCTCAAGGACAGCGTCACCGCCTTCCCGCGCGCAACGGACCTGCCGCTCGGCCGCGGCATCGTCAATGCCGATGCCGCCGTGCGCGCGGCGATCGCCTTCGGTGGCGGCGGCGGTGGCGGGAACGTACAGACCTATGCCAACAACACATCGACGGCCATCGGCGACGGTGCATCGATCACCAGCACGATCACCGTCTCCGGACGCACCGGCAACGCGCCGACGAACGCGCAGGTGGCAGTGAACATCACCCACGCCTGGCGTGGCGACCTGCGCATCGAACTGCTCGCGCCCGATGGCTCCGCCTACCGGTTGAAGAGCGAAAGCTCCGGCGACAGCGCGGACAACGTCAATGCCACGTATTCGGTGAACCTCTCGACGGAAACCCTCAACGGGAACTGGCGACTGCGTGTCACCGATGTGTGGACGCCCGATGCGGGCACGCTGAACGCGTGGAGCATCCGTTTCTGAGCATCTCTCTCTGAGCATCTCCCTCTGATCATCCATCTCTGACGGTCGGCTTCCGGTCGTCATTGCCCAGACGCTCCCACTGGCCGTACTTGCCCCGGCGCAAGCCGGGGCCCTTTTTCGCTTGCACGGACGTGGCATGCCGCGTCGCGAGCGGCTGCGTCGCGTTCGACGATGCGCTCGACGATGCGGCAGTCCCGACGTTGACGTCGACATCGAATTGCCGGCGAGCGGGCAGTGGTACCCATCGCGGATCGCGGGTGACCCGGGTTCCGGCCATCTCCACGGAACGCATCCGTGCGAGCGGATCGGGGAAATCCGGAAACGTCACCGGAGCGGTTCGTGCCATTGCATGCCGGGAATCCCTTCCGGCGTGTGTCGTTCACCTGTCAATGCCAAGGAGTCTTTGTGAAACATCGAGTGTCTTTGCTCTCCGCCGCCGTCGGCGCCTGTTTCGCCTGCGCTTCGGTCACCGCCGCCGCCGCCGAATTCCATGCGGTCAAGAAGCCGATCCCCGGCCAGTACATCGTCGTCCTGAAGGACACGGTCGCCAGCCTCTCCAGCGAGCGCAGCAAGCTGTCGCGCGTGTCGGTCGTCGCCCGCGACGTCGCCACCCGCAACCGCACGCAACTGGTGCGCAGCTACAACCACGTGCTGCGCGGCTTCGTCGCGCGCGCCGACGACAAGGGCCTGGCCCGACTGCTCGCGGACCCGAGCGTGGCCTACGTGCAGGAAGACGGCATCGTCTCGATCGCGGCGTCGCAGAGCAACGCGACCTGGGGCCTCGATCGCATCGACCAGCGCAACCTGCCGCTGAACCAGACCTACACCTACGACACCACCGCATCCTCGGTGCATGCGTACATCATCGACACCGGCATCCTGCTCAACCACAGCCAGTTCTCCGGCCGCATCGGCAACGGCTACGACGCCGTGAGCAACGGCGGCAACGCCAACGACTGCAACGGCCACGGCACGCACGTCGCCGGCACCGTCGGCGGCAGCACCTACGGCGTTGCCAAGGCCGTGAAGCTGCACCCGGTCCGCGTGCTGGGCTGCAACGGCCAGGGCGCGAACTCGGGCGTCATCGCCGCGATGGACTGGGTCGCGCAGAACCACGTCAAGCCGGCCGTGGCGAACATGAGCCTCGGCGGCCCTGCCGACCAGGCCACCGACTCGGCGGTCACCCGCCTGCACAATGCCGGCGTCACCGTCGTCGTCGCGGCAGGCAATGATGGATATGACGCTTGCGGTTACTCTCCGGCACGCGCACCGGTGGCGATCACCGTGGGGTCGACGAACAACCAGGACGGTCGTTCGATCTTCACCGTCGGTTCGTCGAACTACGGCTCTTGCCTCGACCTGTTCGCGCCTGGTTCCAACATCACCTCCGCGTGGCACACGGGCAGCACCGCCACCAATACCATCAGCGGCACCTCGATGGCGTCGCCGCACGTGGCCGGCGTGGCTGCGCTGTACCTGGCCAGCAATCCCAGCGCCACGCCGACCCAAGTGCGCGATGCGATCATCGGCAACACCACGCCGAACAAGGTGACCGACGCCAGGTCCGGTTCGCCGAACAAGCTGCTGTATTCGATCTTCGGTGGCGGCGAGAACCCGCCGCCGCCGAACACCTACAGCGTGTCCGGCACGATCGCCACCAGCGCCGGCACCGGCATCTCCGGCGTCACGGTGAGCAACGGCACGGTCTCCACCACCACCAACAGCAGTGGCGTCTACACGCTGTCCGGCCTGTCCGACGCGACCTACACGCTGACGCCTTCGCTGAGCGGCTACACCTTCTCGCCGACCAGCCGCAGCGTCACCGTGAGCGGCGCCAACGTCACCGGCGTGAACTTCACCGGAGCGACGGGTGGTGGCGGTGGTGGCCAGACCTACACGAACGACTTCGACTACTACCTGTTCGACAATTTCAGCATCCAGAGCCCGATCGTCGTCTCCGGCCGCACCGGCAACGGATCGACGACATCGCAGGTGAAAGTGAAGATCCTCCACACCGCCATCGGCCAGCTCAAGGTCGACCTGATCGCGCCGGATGGCTCGGTCTACGTCCTGCACAACCGCTCCGGCGGCACGGCGGACAACATCGACCAGACCTACACGGTCAATCTGTCCGGTGAAGCAATGAACGGCATCTGGAACCTGCGCGTCAACGACAACGCGTTCGGTGAAACCGGCTACATCGACACCTGGAGCCTCACCTTCTGATCCGAACGGGATCAGCAGTGCGATAGACAAGGACGTTCGCAACGCTCTCGGGCCGCGGGTCGAAAGACCCGCGGCTTTCCGTCGTCCATGCAACCTGTCGCGAACGCGAACCGAAGCTGCATCGGTCCGCGCGCCTGGTCCCGCGGGCCGTCAGCGGCGCGCCATGTCCATTTCCGCCGAGAACGCGGCATCGACCTCCGAGAGCAGCACGGCGTCGCCGTTGCGTCGCGCTTCGGACCGGAGCCGGTCGGCTTTCAGGCGCGCTTCGTCCAGGCGTCCCTGCGCGCGCAGCGCGGCGATATCGAGCACATCGATGCGCCTGTGGCTGGTGTAGATGTCGGGGGACAGGCGTGCCCGGGACTGCGTGAGATATCGCGAGGCCGCGTCCCAGTCTCCGCGTGCGGCAGCGGCTTCAGCGAGCCCGAGTTCGATGTCCGCCCGAAGCATGTCATCGCCCATGGCGACGGCCCCGGCATGCAGGCGTTCCAGCAGCGGGATCGCGGACACCGGATCGCCGAGGCGGATCTTCAACGCGGCCAGGTCGGCCGTCAGGTAGGTCCGCAACTGTTCGTGCCTTTCCTCCGCGATCCGGCCTTCCACGGCACGCAGCGTGGCGACCGCCGACGCCGTGTCGCCGGAGAGGTGGGCGATCCACGCCTCGACGATCATTGCGCGCGCGGGCTGCTGGTTGCTGCAGCCGCGCGACTGCGCACGCGCGGCATCCAGTTCGCCGATCCGCGCCAGGACCTCCATGCGCCAGCAGGCGATGTCGGCCGATTCGGTGGTGGACATGTCCCAGCGCGCGATGCGTCGTCGGTCGCCGAGCGTCCTGTCGAGCGAGGCCAGGGCCTGCCGATAGCGTCCCGTGATCGCGAGCAGGTCGCTTTCGTAGCGCGCGGTGCGATAGCGGTAATGCGTCCACAGCCTGTTGTCGCGCAGCCGCTCCACCCTGGCGGCCGCCTGGCGGAAGCGGCCGGCCTGCAGGTCTTCGCCGAGCAGGTCCATGTCCAGCAGCTCGCCGTTGGCGACTTCGCCGGCGAGCCGCATGCTTTCCAGCCCGTCCTCGAGCATCTTCACGCCACGCGTGCGGTCGCCGTGCTCCAGGTACAGGAACGCCATCGTCCTGTGGAACGACGCTGCGCCCGCACTGTCGCCATGTTCGCGCGCCATCGCCAGCAGCGGCCGCAGTCGCTGCCCGGCCGTCGCGATGTCGTCGCCGAACGCCGCCTGGTGGAAGCGCGCGATGTCCGCATCGTATCGATGACCCGCCGCCTCGTAGGCCTCTGCCGCCTGCGCGAACAGGCCGACCTGTTCCGCAGTCTGGTAGCGCTGCGTCCACATGAAGGCCTTGGCCATGCGCGCGGCGGCGAGTTCTGTCGGCAGGTCCCGGGGCGGGTACTGCAGTCGTTCGAGGGCCTGGCTGGTGCTGTGCTCCGATTGTTCGAGATCGCCCAGCGTGAAGGCGGTTTCAGCGCGGGCGACCAGTTGGCGGATGCGCAGGCGACCGCCTTCGTGTTCCCACTCCGGGCGAGACAGCAGGCGGAAGGCTGCCTCCGGCCGGCTGTCGCGCTGCAGGATCAGCGCCTGCGCCAGCACGAAATCCGGCCGCGACGGACTCGCGGCCGAAAGTCGCGCGTACAGCGAAAGCGCTTCGCTTGGCGCCGTGCGCCCGGCGCTGGCGGTTTCCGCATCCAGCACTGCGGCGGCATCCGCAGGCAGCGGCGTGGTCAGTTCGCGGCCGAGCCTGGCCTGCTCCGCTGCCGCCCGGAACTGCCTGCGCTGCAGCATTTCGCGCGCGAGCAGATGGCGAGCCGGTCCGAATTCCGGTGCCGCTGCCACGACCTGCTCCAGCAGGGGCAGGGCCTGCGCCTTGCCCGCATGGCTGGCGCGCGCCGCGTCAGCGAAGCGGTCGGCAGTCTCTGCATCGAGTGCGAGCATGGGCCAGCGGTCGTCGCGTCGATGCGGCAGCACCATCGCCAGCACGTCGTCCGACGCGGCATCCAGCATGGCCGGGACACTGCGGTCGCGTGCAGCGATCCTGATGCGCCTGGTCGCATTGCCATTCGCGCGATCCTGCTCGCGGTAGACGGGTTTGAACGCGACATCGAGGATGAGATCGTTCGACGATCCCGACACCGGTTGCAGCGCGATGTCGAGGAAGTAGCTGGGCGTCGAACGCCCGGCGATCAGGTTGCCTTCTTCGACGAGATTGATCGATGGCACCAGGGCGAGTTTCCAGCGCACCCATTCCCTGAGCAGCCGGGTCGCCCGCTGTTCCGAGGACGCTGGTGGAACCTCCGGCTCGGTGATGACGACGCTCATGGCCAGCTGCCGATGCGGGATGGACGCCGCTGCGACCGTCGCGGAACGTGGCGTCGAGCCTGTCGCGGCGATGCTGCCGATGATCGCCAGGGCAAGTAGCAGGGCGGTGGCGAAGGGGCGTCGCCTGCCGGGCGATGACTCGGGCGTCTGCGGCGCATCGGACGGTCTTGCCGTGGACGGCGCGGTGTCCGCCGCGCCGGAGATCGTCGAGGTCGGTGATTCGCTCACCGATGGCAGCGCATCGCCGTCATCTTCGCGGGTGCAGGCGGCCTGCAGCGCCTGGACGCTGTCGAAGCAGCGCACGTCGCAGGGCGGCTCGAAGCTGTATCCGACGCCGGAGACGGTGCGGATCCAGTGTTTGCGTTCGCCGCCGAGCGCCCGCCGCAGCACGGAGATGTTCTGCGTCAGGTTCGTGTCTTCGATGTGCAGCGTGCCCCAGATGCGCTCGAACAGCGTCTCGCGCGCATGCAGGGTGAAGGGCTCGGTGACGAAGACCAGCAGCAGGTCGAAGACGCGCTGGGTCAGTTCGAGTTCGCCATCCGGATGGCGGATCCGGCGCAGGCGCGGCTCGATCACCAGGTCGCCGATGAGATAGCCGCCGGAGGGGCTGGATGTGCTGGCGGATGTCGCGCGGTTCGGATGCATGGCGAACGTCGATTGCCGGTTGCCGGTGGGCGCAGCGCACCGGCGGGGGGCGCCGATGCCGACGTTCCGGGACGTACGAGGCCGATGCTAGCCAACTGTTTCCGGCTTTCAAAGGATGATTCGACATGATTCGCGCGCGCTCGCCATGGGCTGCGCGTGTCGTGTCGCGCGCGATGCGCGCATCCGACGACACCCGCTCCTTGGAGCAGCGAATCGACGTCGCCAGCCTGCGAAATCGACGAAAAAAGCGGCCTCGACGCGCATGGGCATGAGGCGTCGTCTCAGAAAATCTGAAGCAGGATCAAAAAAGATAAAAGGGTGATGTCCATCGCAAAAGGGGGTGGGTTCCGGGGTCACGCTCCGCTCCGCCCTGCGCATGCGACATGTCACCGGGGGTCGTCCGCCGGCATCGAGCGGGGTCATCGACTGCGCACCGGCCCAGGGAGTGTCGGGGCGCTTGAAGGAAGGCAACCCGTCTGGCGGGTGGTGTCTTCCGGCCGAAGATGGGGCGAACGGGGCGCCATGTCCGGAGGACGGTCGACAGGGATCGTCGCTGCGCGAACCGCGCGGCATGCAGATCCGCATGCCGGCTGGGGGCAACTCAACGCACAACAACAGATCACGGAGTCCAATCATGCATTCGAGACAGAGAACCAGGGGGAGATCGGCTGCGGCCGCCACGGCGTTGCTGGCCGTGCTGGCCATGGCATCGCCGTTGCAGGCGCGCGAGCGCACGGCGCAACTGCACGAAGCCGGAACCATCGTCCGCACGCTGCCGACCGCGTCCTCGCGGTCGGTGCTGACTGCGGCCTCATCCACGCGCGTCTGCGAAACCGGCGCCAAGTGGATCCGGCTCGATTTCCGCTCGCTCAAGCTGCACGCCTACGACAGCCTGGTGCTGAAGAGCTCCGGCGGGGACCGCTACGTCTTCCAGGGCGGGCACTGGAACGACCGCAGCTTCAGCAGCCGTGCGCTGCGCGGTTCGTGCGTCGACATCCAGCCGTACTTCGCCAGCCGCGACAGCGGCTACGACCTCGGCGGCTACACCGTCGGCACGCGTGCGCTGGCACAGTCCACCGTCGTCGTCGCCGGCGCCGGCGACATCTGCGACTCCACGCCGGCCGACTGCAAGAAGACTTCGGACCTGATCGTCGACATCAACCCGGTCGCGGTGTTCACGGCAGGCGACAACGCCTACGATGACGGCACGATCGGGGAATACAACGATCGCTACCATCCCAACTGGGGTCGTTTCAAGAGCAAGACCAAGCCGACGCCGGGCAACCACGAATACGGCACGTCGGGCGCCAAGGGTTACTTCGACTACTTCAACGGTACGAACGTCCAGACCGGCCTGGCCGGCGACCGCAGCAAGGGCTACTACAGCTGGGACGTGGGCGACTGGCACTTCATCGCGCTCAACACGATGTCGGGCGGCGAAATCAAAAGCGACAGCGCGCAGTTGGCCTGGCTGAAGCAGGACCTGGCGGCGAACACCAAGCCGTGCACGGCGGCCTATTTCCACCATCCGCGCTGGAGCACGGGCAATTACAGCGGCTACAGCGGCATGCAGTGGGTGTACGCCGAACTGTACAAGGCCAAGGCGGACCTGATCCTGGTCGGCCACGACCACAATTACCAGCGCAGCAAGAAGATCAACGCCAGCGGCGCAGTGGCGGCGGACGGTTTCCGCCAGTTGCTGGTCGGCACCGGCGGTCGCAATTTCTATGCGCTGGGCAGCGCCAATACCACCATCGCGGAAGTGCGCAACGGCAATACCTGGGGCGTGATGAAGCTGACGCTGAGCGCGACCGACTACGTGGCCGAGTTCGTGCCGGTGGCCGGCAGCACCTTCACCGACCGCGTCACCGGCACCTGCAACAAGGCCGGCGGCAATGTCGCACCGGTGGCGAACTTCACGGCGAGCACCAACGGCCTGACCGCGACCTTCACCGACACCTCCAGCGACAGCGACGGCAGCATCGCCTCGCGCAGCTGGAACTTCGGCGACGGCAGCACGTCGACCGCGGCCAACCCGAGCAGGACCTACGCGGCGTCCGGAACCTACAACGTCACCCTGACGGTCACCGACAACGCCGGCCTGAGCCACAGCAAGACGACGGCGGTGACGGTGAGCGGCGGCAACGTCGCGCCGGTGGCGAACTTCAGCGTGAGCACCAGTGGTTTGACCGCGACCTTCACCGACAGCTCCAGCGACAGCGACGGCAGCATCGCGTCGCGCAGCTGGAACTTCGGTGACGGCAGCAGTTCGACCCTGACCAGCCCCAGCAAGACCTATGCGGCGGCGGGCACCTACAACGTCACGCTGACGGTCACCGACAACGGCGGCCTCACTCACAGCAGGACGACGGCGGTGACGGTGGGCGGTACCGGCAACGTCGCGCCGGTGGCGAACTTCACCTCGTCGGTGAGCGGGCTGACCGCGACCTTCACCGACACCTCCACCGACAGCGACGGCAGCATCGTGTCGCGCAGCTGGGATTTCGGCGACGGCGCCACCTCCACCGCGACCAACCCGAGCAGGACCTACGCCGCCGCAGGCACCTACAACGTCACGCTGACCGTGGTCGACGATGGCGGACTCAAGCACAGCAGGACGGCAGCGGTCACCGTATCGAGCGGCGGCGGTACCGCGCCGGACGCGCACTGGTCGTGGAGCCGTGCCTCCTCGGGCGCCGCGTTCGTGAAGTTCACCGCCGCCGGTTCCACCGACAGCGATGGCCAGATCGTGTCCTGGCTGTGGGATTTCGGCGATGGCACCACCTCGACCGACGTCGCGCCGCGCAAGGTCTACCGCACGGGCACCTACACGTTCCGCGTGACCGTGACCGACAACAGCGGCCTGACCAACACCGCGTCCGGCAGCATCAGCGTCACCGCGACCTCCGCGCAGCTCGACCTGGAATCGGTGATCGTGCTGCCGCCAGCCTCGGCCAACCAGTGGTCGCCGGTGATGTCCTACACCATCCCGTCGAACTCGAACGACACCCTGACCGTACGCACGCGCGGCACGGCGCCGGACGCGCCCAACGCGGACCTGTACGTGCGCGTGAACAGCATCGCGACCTCGACGGTTTCGGCGCCCACGTTCACCAGTTCGCTCTGCGCGCCCTACAAGGACGACAGCAACGAAGGCTGTCTGTGGACCAACCCGTCCTCGTCCAACACCTACTACGTCACCGTGCATGCGCGCGGCCAGGCGTACAGGAACGTGACGCTGCAGGCGCTCTATGCGGTGAGCAGGTAAATCCGTGCTCGCCCGCCCCCGTGCATGCCATGCATGCACGGGGGCGGGGCTGGATGGTGTCGCCCGGCGGAGCCTGCCGTCGACCGCAGATGTCCGGTTGTGGACGTGGGCCGCGCCGCCGCGAAGCCGTCATCGACGGCCTGCCGGGCTCAAAAAAGATAAAAAACCGTCCGGCATCACGCTTTCGCCGCCGCCGTGTCTGCACGATGCGCCGCGACGCGGACAGACAGAACAAGAACAGTCCCCGGCGATGGCCTGAATGGGTCTCCCGGTGGCGCGTCGGATGAACGGGGCCAGCGCGGAGATCGATCCGCCTCGGGGGGCTGGCGTCGTTCGGGCGATCGACAGGGGTCGGTCGCGGCGGTGATCCGATGGTCGAGGACGAAAAGCACGACGCTGCAACCCGCCGGACATGCCCGACGTGCATGCTCCAGCCGGGGGCCATGACCTCATCACAGATGACCTCATCACACACACAGGGAGTACACGATGGATTTGAAACGACACACGCCAGGGACCGCGAACGCGCTTGCGGTCGCCCTGCTGGCCACGCTCGCGGTGGCTTCGCCGCTGCAGGCCCGCGAGCGCACGCCGCAACTCCACGAGGCCGGGACGATCACGCGCACCCTGCCGGCCGCCTCGTCGCGGTCCGTCCTCGATGCAGGCGGCTCCAGCCGCGTCTGCGAAACCGGCGCCAAGTGGATCCGGCTCGATTTCCGCTCGCTCAAGCTGCATGCCTACGACAGCCTGGTGCTGAAGAGCTCCGGCGGGGACCGCTACGTCTTCCAGGGCGGGCACTGGAACGACCGCAGCTTCAGCAGCCGCGCGCTGCGCGGTTCGTGCGTCGACATCCAGCCGTATTTCGCCAGCCGCGACAGCAGCTACGACCTCGGCGGCTACACCGTCGGGACGCGTGCGCTCGCACTGTCCACGGTGGTCGTGGCCGGTGCGGGCGACATCTGCGACTCGACGCCGCAGGACTGCAAGGCGACCTCGGACCTGATCGTCAACATCAACCCGGTCGCGGTGTTCACCGCGGGCGACAACGCCTACGACAGCGGCACGCTGAGCGAGTACAACAATCGCTATGCGCCGAACTGGGGGCGATTCAAGAGCAAGACCCGTCCGACCCCGGGCAACCACGAGTACGGCACCTCGGGCGCTGCAGGCTATTTCGACTACTTCAACGGTTCCGGCGTGCAGACCGGCATCGCCGGTGATCGCAGCAAGGGCTACTACAGCTGGGATGCGGGCGATTGGCACTTCGTCGCGCTGAACACGATGTCGGGCGGTTCGATCTCCAGCGCGCAGCTGACCTGGCTGCAGCAGGATCTGGCCGCGAACACCAAGCCGTGCACGGCCGCCTACTTCCACCACCCGCGCTGGAGCACCGGCAACTACACCGGCTACAGCGGCGTGCAGTCGGCCTACACCGCGCTGTACAACGCGAAGGCGGACCTGATCCTGGTCGGCCATGACCACAACTACCAGCGCAGCAAGAAGATCAACGCCAGCGGGGCGGTGGCGGCGGACGGTTTCCGGCAGTTGCTGGTCGGCACCGGCGGTCGCAATTTCTATGCGCTGGGCAGCGCCAATACCACGATCGCGGAAGTGCGCAACGGCAACACATGGGGCGTGATGAAGCTGACGCTGAGCGCGACCGACTACGTGGCCGAGTTCGTGCCGGTGGCCGGCAGCACCTTCACCGATCGCGTCACCGGTACGTGCAACAAGGCGAGCACCGGCACGACGTATTCGGTGTCGGGCAGCGTCACCAACAGCGCGGGCACCGGCATCGCCGGCGTGGTCGTGAGCAACGGTTCGGTGTCGGCCACCACGTCCAGCACCGGCGCCTACACGCTGAGCGGCCTGGCCAACGGCACCTACACGCTGACCCCGTCGCTGAGCGGCTACACCTTCAGCCCGACCAGCCGCAGCGTGACCGTGAACAGCGGCAATGTGACTGGCCAGAACTTCACCGGAACCGCGTCGTCCAGCGGATCGCAGACCTACACCAACGGCGCCGATGTCGCGATCAGCGACAACGCCACGGTGGAGAGTCCGGTCACGGTGTCGGGCCGCACCGGGAATGGCTCCGCCACCACGCCGGTCGCCGTCGCCATCGTCCACACCTACATCGGCGATCTCAAGGTGGATCTGATCGCGCCGGACGGCTCGGTGTACGTGCTGCACAACCGCAGCGGCGGTTCGGCGGACAACATCAACCAGACTTACACGGTGAACCTGTCGGGCGAGGCGCTGAACGGCACGTGGAAACTCCGCGTGAACGACAACGCCAATGCCGATACCGGCTACATCAACAGCTGGAGCGTCACGTTCTGATCGAAACCTGTGGCGGCATCCGTTCCGCATGACGCGGAGGCCGCCACGGGCGGCCGTGCCCGGCAGGTCCGGGCACGGTCCATCTGGCTGGCGCAACGGCATGCACGACGGCGGGCGCGACGCATCCGCGCTTGCGGGCTTCGTCGCCGAGGGCGAGGTGTCCCTCAGTGGCCCGGGATGTGTGCGGCCTGCGCCGACATCGGGCGCATGGGCGCGTCCGCGAGCCGATGCCCGCGGACGACCAGCCAATCGATCGCGCCATGGCGCGCCAGGCGATCATCGACATCGTCGGGCTCCGCGCCATCGTCATGCAGTGCCCTGGCCTGTGCCTGCACCAGGGCATCACCCAATCGCCCGGCGCGTGCGGCAAGCGCGGCCGCGCGGGCGTGGGCATCGTCGACCCGGCCGGATGCGCGCAATCGAGCGACTTCCAGCAATTCAAGGCGGCTGCCGAAATGCCACAGGTCCTGCGGGAACAACGTCCGCACGGCATCGCGATGCGCCGCATACGCCGTCCAGTCGCGGCGCGCGGCGGCCAGTTCCGCCAGGCCCACCTCGACCTCCGCCTGCAGCCGACGGTAGCCGCTGCGCTTCGCTGCGACGGCGACGTCGCGATACAACTGCTCGGCACGGTCGTAATCGCGCAGCCGGGTCAGCATGCCGGCCACGGCGATGCTCAGCCCCACCTGTCCCATGTTCTTCTTGCGTTGCGACAACAGCTGCGCCGCGTGGTCGGCATGCGCGCGGGCATCGATCAGGTTGCCCGAATGCAGTTCGATGCCGGCCATGCCGATCGCGGCGATGATCGGCACGGAGCTCGATCCGTCATCGTGGCAGCCCTGCGACTGCGCGCGCGCCATGCTCAGTTCGCCGAGCGACAGCAGGCTTTCCATGCGCGCGCAGGCGAGCTTGGCCGCTTCGGTCGGCGAGACGTCCGGGCGCGCGCCGCGCTGGGTGTCGGACAGTTTTTCGTCGAGCGTCGACAGGGCTTCGCGATGGCGTCCCTGCAGGGTCAACAGTTCGTGTTCGCGGCGCGCGACGCGGAACCGGTATTTCGTCCACAGGCGGTTGTCGCGCAAGCGCTCCACGCGCTGGCTGGCCTGCGCCAGGTCGCCGTCGATCAGGTTCTCGTCCAGCAGGTCCAGGTCCAGCAATTCACGGGTCGCGACATCACCCGTGAGGCTGGCCAGCTCGAAGGCGCGCCTGCGCATCGCCACCGATTGACTGACCATCCCGAGCGAGTGGTAATTCTCCGCGATCGCCCGCAGCGTCCGGACTTCCGCGCCGCGATCACCGTTCTCGCGCAGCAGCGCGAGCAGGGGTTCGAGGCGCCGTTCGGCGTCGGCGATGTCGCCGCGGCTCATCGCTTCGTGGAAGCGCGCCTGCAACGCGCCCTGGGCATAGCCGATCGCCTCGAACGAGCGCGCGGCCTCGGCGTACAACTCGGGGCGACGATGCGTGCGCACCTGCGAGTTCTCGATCCGGGCGACCATCAGCTGCGCCGCACCCAGTTCGCGCCGCCTGTCCTGCGTCGAACGGCCGAGCAGTGCGATCGCTTCCTGGATATCGCGTCGTGCTTCGTCCAGGTAGCCGAGGATGAAGTTCGCCTCGGCGCGTGTCTGCAGGAAACGGACGCGCACGCTCGCGGGTTGGCGATTCCATCCCGGTCCCGAGAGCAGTTGCACGGCGGTCTCGTGGCGGCTGGCGCGCATCGCGAGCCGCGCGCGCGCGAGCAGGAAATCGGCCCGCCCTGGATTGGCCGCATGCAGTCGGGCGTAGGCCTTCTCCGCATCTTCCACGCGTTGCGGCGGAATCGCGGCGGCCTCGGCCGCAAGTACCGATGCAGCGTCCGCAGGCAAGGGGCGCGTGCGTGCCAGCGCGAGTTCCGCCTGTTCCGTCGCACGGCGCAGGTCGCCGTCGTGGGCAAGCTCCCGCGCCAGTCGCATCCGCGCAGGGCCGAAGTCGGGCGCACTGCGGACCACGTCCTGCAGCAGCGCGGTCGCAGAAGCGCAGTCGCGACGCTCCAGCGCATCGATCGCCTGCGCGTAGCGGGCCGCCACCTTTGCGTCCAGCGCGAGCGCGGGCCAGCGGTCGCGCGTGCGCATCGGGAACAGCGCCGACAGCGTCTCGTTCGAGACGCTGTCGATCATGGCCGGCAGGCTTGCCTCGTTTCCCGACAGGTGCAGATCGTGCGCGAAGGTGGCGATGCCGTCGGCGTGCGTGCCTGCGCGCGAGGGGAACACGGGACGGGCGCCCACGGTGAAGACATGATCCGCGCCCGGGCGATCCGGCAACGCCACGCGCAGGTCGATGAAGTACGCCGACGTGGCGCGATCGGCGATCAGGTCGGCTTCGTCGATCAGCGTCACCGACGGCAGCAACTCGAGTTTCCAGCGCAGCCATTCCTTCAGCAGTCGGGTCGCCTGGCGTTCGCGTTCGTCGGCATCGGCGCTTTCCGTCGCGACCAGGACGATGCCGATGCCGGCACCGCTGCTTCGCGAAGCCATGGCGGCCGAAGGCAACGGTGCGCGCGAACCCGACAGGCCCAGCAGGGCGGCGATCAGCAGCGAGGCCGCTGCGCGTGACCACCAGGCGTGATGCGGCATGGCGAACGTCGCGGCGCCAGATGTGGCGTGGTCTGGCGGAGGCAGGGACCTTTCCGGTGCGATCGCAGCCGATGCTGGCGGCATGTCTTCGATCCGTCGCGCGGCATCGCACACGAACCGCACCGGATCGGGCGGCTCGAAGCTGTACCCCTTCTTCGAGACGGTGCGGATCCAGCCCTTGCGCGTCTCGCCCAGGGCCTTGCGGATCATCGAGATGCTCTGCGTGAGGTTGGAATCCTCGATGCAGGTGGTGCCCCAGACGCGCTCGAACAGAGCTTCGCGCGTATGCAGCGCATCGGGTTCGGACGCGAGGACGATCAGCAGGTCGAAGACACGCTGGGTCAGTTCGACATCGCCATCGGGGCGCAGCACCTTGCGCTGTCGCGTGTCGATCGCGATGTCGCCGACGAAGTAGCGTCCGGCGGTCGAAACATGACTGGTGCTCTGCATCGGGTTCACGCCTTCGGTAGCGGTGACTGACAGAAGGTGAGGCGATCTTCCCGTCCATGGCGGCCACGACCCGGAAGCTCCTGAGGAGCCTCCGGGCACCGGCCAGATGCTAGCCGAGAATCCCTGCGAATCATGGGCCGATGTCGCGGCGAGCCATGAATTTTCGTTATCAGGGCGCGCGCACTCGTGCGGGATTTCGGTTGTCGAGCGCTGTCATCCAACGGTTGCATCTGCAACAACCGGGCGGGCGTGGCGATGCTTCGGGAGACAGGCCGAAGTGCCCCGGGTCCAGTCCGGGCGCCCCAGCGGATCGGCACCTCCTGCCCGATGCCCGCAAGGCGCAGAAAGGTCTCGCACGGGCGTCATCCGTCCTGTCGAAATGCGTCGTGCGACGGCTTACGATTTCGCTGGCGACGAAAAGGAGCGGGGCATGTCGGAGTGGCAGAAGGACGGCGATCGTGCGCTGCGGTTCGGCCACTACAGGCTTGGGCGCGTTCTCGGGGAAGGCGGCTTCGGTCGTGTCCATGCGGCCTGGGATGAGCGCCTGCAGCGCACGGTGGCCATCAAGTTCGTGCGAGGCGACCAGCAAAGGCAGGAGACGTTGAGATACGAGGCGCAGCGCCTGGCGGCCCAGCTGCATCCGGCGTTCGTCGAGGTGTATGCGCTGGAGGAATACGCGGGCAGGCTCGGGATGGTGATGGAGTTCGTGCGGGACAGGACGCTGGCCGAAGCGCTTCGCCAGGATGGTCCGCTTCCCGTCGACCGCGCGCTGCGCTTCGGGATACAGGCAGCGGGCGCGCTCGCCGCGGCGCACCGCTCGGGCTGGGCGCACGGGGATATCAAACCATCGAATCTGATGCTCGACGACGGCGGAATGCTTCGCATCCTCGACTTCGGAGCCTCCGCGGCGCTCGACCCCCTGGACACCACGTCGCTGTCATCCGGCGACGTGGTGGCAGGAACCTTGGCCTATCTGCCGCCCGAACGATTGCTCGGCGTCCGTGTCGATGCGTCAGGCGACATCTATTCCCTGGGGCTGGTGCTCTACGAGACCCTTGCAGGTGGGCCCGCTCGGAGCGACGGTGATGGCTGGCGGTCGCTCCAGCATCTTCATGGAGACCAGCGCGGATTGGTGTTGCCCGCAGGATTCGACGAAGGCTTCCGCGATCTGGTCGAACGCATGACGCGACGCATCCCGCAGGCCAGGCCTCCTTCGATGGATCAGGTGCTGGAGGATCTGCTGCGGCTGGAGACGTCGTCCACGCAGCGGGCTGCGGTACGGCGGCGCACTCCCTGGGGAAGGCGAACGGCCGCTGCCGCGTTGGCGCTCTGCCTGCTGGGACTGACCGCGGGCGAACGGCCCCGGAATCACGCGTCCGGTCTTGGCCAGGCAGAATCCTCGATCGCGGCTCGCGTGCTGGCGGCCGAGCGACGCATGGAGGACTTCGACCGTCCTGGCGCACTCGCGGACGCAGCCGCGAGGCTCGAGCGCATCCTGAAGAACGAGCCGACCCACGCGCCAGCCGCCGCCTTGCTTGGCATCGTCTATTGCCTGCGTTATGCCGGCGACGAACGGGACGACATCTGGTTGACGCGCGCCACGGAAGCCTCACGGCTGGCGGTGCGCCTGGAGCCGCAACTCGCGCTCGCCCATGCCGCGCGTGGCTGGGCCGAGGAATATCTCGGCCACGACGCGCAAGCGGAGTTGCATTATCGGCATGCATTGACGCTTGATCCCAGCGACCGCTACGCCCTGCTCGGCTTGGCGCGCCTGCATGTTGCATCGAAGCGGAGCGCGGATGCGGCTGCGGTGCTGCAGGATGCGCTCGCGCGGCATCCGCGCCAACGCTGGTTCCACGACACGCTGGGCACGCTCGCCTACCAGCAGGGCGATCTGGCCGGCGCTGAGCGCGCATTCCGGAAGAGCATCGAAATCAAGCCCGACGGCGTGCAGGCCTACACGAGCCTGAGTGCCATCCTGTTGCGGCAACAGCGGCCCGAGGCCGCGCTTGCGGTGCTGCAGCAAGCCATGCGCCACGGCGCAAACGCCCGTCTGTACGGCAACCTCGGAACGGTCCTGTTCGCGCTGGGGCGCTACGGTGAAGCTGCCGATGCATTCGAGCAGGCCGTATCCGAATCCCGAGGCAGTCCGAACGATTACCTGAAGTGGGCGAACCTCGCCGATGCGCTGCGTTGGTTGCCGGGCCGGGAAGCGGATGCGCGCGAGGCCTACATGTCGGCATTGCGCATGTCTGAAGTTCAACTGGCGCGCTACCCCGACAGCGTGACGTTGTCGAGTCGCGTCGCGTTGTATGCCGCGAGGCTGGGGCGATTCGCACAGGCGTGCGAGCGCGCCGAGTCGACCATCGCGCGCGCGCCCCGCGACGCCGACGTGCTGTTCCGCGCGGCGCTGGTCGCGGAACTGTCAGGTTCGCGAGATGTCGCGATCGAACGCCTCCGGCGCGCCATCGAACAGGGCTATCCCCCGCACATGATCGCCAGCGAACCCGATCTGCTGGCCCTCCGCCGCGACCGGCGATACCACAGCATGCTCACAGGGACATCACCATGAAGACAGAATCGGAAGTCGCCATCGTCCAGGTCAGCTTCGACGTCGACCAGATCAGCGCGTATCTCCATTGGGGCATCTTCGACGGCGAGGGGAACAAGCGGTCGGACATGTATCCGCCTTTCGGTCGCCACGCCGGCGCCCTCCACCTTCGCGAAGGAGACTCGATCGGAATCGAGGTGACGGCGTATGGCGATGCCGACAGCGGAAGCCTCGTCACGATCAACATCCTCGATGCGATGTTCTATTCGGTGCCACATGGCAACGGCACGCTGCATTCTGCGCCATCTCCATTTTCCGCAGTTCGCGCGACGATGCCGATCGGGCAATGGGCACCGGCTGAAGCCTGCGAAACCATCAAGGTCCACGGAAAGCGATACAGGACCGTCGTGCAGCGCTCGCTCACGCCACTGAAGGTCGTCGAGCAGGATGGGCGCTGGAAGTTCTCCCTGATCCTCACTGTCGCGATCGAGCGCGAAATCCGGAAAGGAAAGGCTCGCCGGGACATCCGCGTCTTTGTCTTCGACCCGGAAGCCGAAGTCGGTTCCGGGACCGAACCGCGTCCCAGGCATGATGAGCGCGATGGCGTGGGGGGGGCATGAATGATGACTCTCATGGCCGACTCGGCCAGCCGGTGCCGCGCTTCCAGATTGCGATGCCTGCGAGCCCCCGCAAGGGGCGGGACGGCGCATGGCCGTCCCGCGCATGGATCAGGCCTTCGCAAGCGCGTAACCGGTCCACTTGGAACCCGTCACGATGAGCGAGTCGCCTTCCAGCACTTCGACATGGGTCAGGCTGAGTTCTTCCTGGACGAGCCGCTGGCCCTTTTTCGTGAACTGGGAAACGACGGCCACGTACATGCTCGCACGCACGTCCTCCATGAACAGGCCGCCCGGCCAGATGATCTGGGGTGCATAGATGGGGTCTCCGCCGCGCAGGATGGACGCTTCGACGCCGATGCTGAATTTGTTGACCACGTGCACTTCATTGAGGACAAGGTCGTTGAAGACCTGGTTGATCACTGCGCCGTTGGCAAGACCGTCCTGCGATGCGATGCCGTCGATCGTGAACGAGGCTGACGTCTCAGCGAACGAAACAGGCTTTGCGCACGTGTCCAGGTGGGCGGGTCGCGCGGGGTCGTGCGAATAGCGCACGTCCAGTCGGAAATCGGTGGGAATGCGCACCATGGATGATCCGCCCGGCGGCGGCGTGGCGATCTGCCAAGCAATGGTGTCCAGCGTGGGGCGGCGCACCGGCTTCTGGAACACGGCCAGGCATACGGTTTCTTCGGTCTTGTTGATCAGGGTGATGTGCGACATGGGTCCAGCTCCTTGGTGAGTGTGATTGCGAGGCGTGATTCCAGCCTCGTACTCCACAATTCAAGAAACGTGCCATGCAAGGATCTGCACAAAAACAAGGATTGGCGCCCTTCGCCGCCGGTGTGATCCCAGCGCCGACATGTCGATTATCATCTCCGACATGTCGGAAGGAGTCCCGACATCGCGAACGGTGGAGGGTCCGGGAGCGGCAACCAGGGAGCGAATCCATGCGAACGAAGCCATCTGATCCGGATGCGACACTGTCCTTGCCACTCGACGCGCTTGCGGCGCGAGTCGCGACGATGCCCGGTTTGACCGTGCTCTGGCATCCTCGGCACCAGCGCATCGGCGAGCAGGCGGTGGTGGCGTTCCGCGATGGCGCGTGGGAATTGAGTCGCGCATCGCCGGACTTCCACCGGGCCGGGAGCGACATCGGCGAGGCGCTGGAACATCGAGGCGTCTCGCGGAAGCCCTTGCGCTTCCTGCGCGGGAAGGACGACAGCATCGCAATCGAGTTCCCTGACAGCCGGATGCACTGCGAGATCGATGGCGAAGTCGTTCCGGAGTTGCATCGCGGCACGGGGTGCGGAATCGTCCTCGACGCCGCTCGCATCAAGCGCGGCGTTGTGCTGCGCCTCGGAAGCGTGCTCCTGTGCCTGGGGCACGTGGGTCTCGCGCCATCGATACGCGGTACGGATCCATTGATCGGCGTGGGCCCATCCATCGCCCGGGTCCGTGCCGCAATCGCGCAAGTCGCGACGACCGACATGCCCGTGCTGGTGCGCGGTGAGACGGGTACAGGCAAGGAACTGGTCGCGCAGGCCATCCATGCCGCCAGCGCGCGCTCCCATCGCACGCTGGTGAGCGTGAACATGGCGACGCTCGGCGAATCGCTTGCGGCCGCGGATCTGTTCGGTTCGATGAAGGGCGCATACACCGGGGCACAGGCTGCGCGCGAAGGCTTCTTCGCGGAAGCCGAAGGCGGCACGCTTTTCCTCGATGAAATCGGCGACACGCCGATCCCGGTCCAGCCCATGTTGTTGCGAACCTTGGAGACCGGTGAATACAGGCCGCTGGGCGGCACGCGCACGTTGCGCGCTGACGTGCGACTGATCGCTGCCACGGATCGCGATCTGTCATCGCGGGAATTCAACCAGCCGTTGCTGCGACGTCTGGAAGCATTCCTCATCCAGGTGCCGCCGCTGCGCGAACGGCGCGAGGACATCGGCGTGCTCATCGTGCATTTCCTGCGGCGCTGGCATGGCGATAACAACGTGATGCCGGATATTCCGTTGTCGCTGGTGCAGTCGCTGTGCCTGAGCGATTGGCCCGGCAACGTGCGGCAACTGGGCCATGCGATACGCCGATGTCTACTTTCCGCGTCTTCCGGCGGCGATTGGGCCGCGAGCGACATCGCGGACATGCTGGCTGACAGCACGGCACCGGGCGAGGAGATTCCGACGCACGAGGCGACGCCGCCGTTGCCGCAGCGTTCGGGTGTGAAACGCTATCGGCCACCGTCGCGGATCGCCGAGGGCGAGGTCATGGCTGCGCTGGAAGCAAACCAGTGGTGCGTGCGCAAAGCCGCCGAATCCCTGCTGGTCTCGCGCCCATCCTTCTATGCGCTTCTTGACGCGATTCCGGAAATCCGTCGCGCCGAGGCCATCCCCGTCGACGAGATCGAGGCCGTGGTGCGACTGGCACCCGATGACCCGACGCTCTGGGCTGCAGTCCTGCGCACTCCGCGTGAGTCGCTTCGACGGCGCGTGCGCGCGCTGGGGCTGCTCGCGCTGCCTTGATCCGTGCGTGCGATCCCCGTGATCGCCGCGCCTGATCGTGGGTAAAGAATCGTTCCTCGAAGGCTTCTGCCGGTGATGCCGGACATTGGCACGACCCTTGCGCAACCGTGGGTGACGGGCATGCGGCCCGTCTTCATCCATCGAGGAGCCTGTCATGACACGGATCGAGTCGTTCGGTCGCCGCCTGATGTTGTCCGTATTTCCGTTGGTGCTCGTTGCCTGCACTGCCTCCCCCGCCAGGCACGACTTTCCGAAGCCTCTGCCGCCCAGGGAGGGCGATGCGCCCGGCGGGATTCTGAAGATCCACACGTTGCCGGTCGGTGCCGGCAACTGCCAGGTGGTGCAGTGTCCCAGCCAGAACAAAATGATCGTCCTGGACTGCGGGTCGAAGGGCAAGGGCAGGCAAGGGTGGGATCGGGCGAAAGTCGCGCGCTACATCCATGCGATGATTGACGGCGGTACGGAAGTCGTCGTTACAGTCAGCCATCCCGACGGCGATCATTACAACTATCTTCCGGAGGTGTTCCGCTCCGTGCGCGTACGTGCGCTGTACCTGGGGGCGCAACGCGATGATTACGACGACGAGTTCAATGCGTGGGTGGCGAACGCCGAACGCCTCGGCATGTCGGTATCGACGCATCGCGGCTTCCACGCTTCGTCCACGCCTGATCCGCGCCTCAGCTGCCTGCGTCCCGGCGACCTGACGGCGGATGTGGCCGGCCGGATCCTCGGCGTGAACGCCGGCGTGACCTCCAACGACGCGAGCATGGTCGTTTCCATGCGCTACGGAAACTTCCAGGCGCTGTTCACCGGCGACATGACGGGGGCCACTGAACATGCGATCCGCGCCGCAGGCCTCGGCACTCAGCTTGGAAGCACCGTCGTGACAGGTGCTCACCATGGTGCAGACAGCTTGGGCAGCAATTCGCATGCCTGGGCCCAGGCGACCAGGCCGAAGCTGTTGCTGTTCAGCGCGGGCAAGCGTTTCCACCATCCTCGATGCGTGTCCGTGGACAATTATCGTGAGTACGTGGAGAAGCGTTGGTCAGCGCATCTGTACCACTGCGGGCACGATGGCGCCTACTGGCTTCGTGAGTCAACCGACGCGGTCCTGGTGACCAACGACAACGGACTGATCGTCGTCGACGGCAGGAGCGACGGCAGTTTCCAGGCCTCGTGGTGGACATCCGGCCGATTGGGCCGCCGTGGAACCTGGATCAGCGCGCCGGCTTCGGCGACATCCACATCGAGATCGTGGCCTTGAACACCGCGTCGCCGGCATCGTCGGTGAGTACCACCTCCACCGGAAGTTCGTAGCCCTGCTCCGCGTGCACCACCGGGATCGACGGCGTGGCGACGGCGCGGATCGTGCCCATCGCCTTCTTCAGGTACTGCACGTGCATGCCCTTGGGGATCCAGCGCATCGAGTCGGGCAGGCTGACTTCGGTGACCATCCCGCCGACCAGTTCGGCGAGGTTGCACATCGCGATCGCGTGCACGCTGCCGATGTGGTTGGTGATCGCGCGGTGGCGGCGGATCGAGGCGATGCAGCGACCGGGTTCGAGTGTTTCGATGCGCGGCGAGATGCTGCCGAAGTAGGGCGCCTTGAAGCAGATGGCGCGGGTGAACAGCCAGTGCCCGGCGGGCCAGCGGCGGAAGCGTTCGTACAGGGCGAGGGTCTTGTTGGCCATGGTCGTGTTCCGTATTCCGAGTCCTGGGTTCCGTGTCCCTGAAAAGCGAACGGCGGGACAGCCCGCCGTTCGTTGTCACATGTGTCCGATGGCTCAAGCCGCGGCGAGGCGCGTGCTGCCGGTCGCCGGCGGCATGTCCTCGCGATAGCCGGCCGAGCGCAGCTCCCACGATTCGAAGTCGTCGACCATGATCGTGTCGAGCGTCATCGCGCGCAGTTCTTCCAGCTGTTTGCGCTCGTCCGCGGTGATCCAGCCTTCGCGCACGCCCTCGTCGAGCTGCGCGTCGAATTCCAGCGCTTCGATGTCGCTGTTCTTCAGCGCCTTGAGGAACTTGCGCTCCACCGGCTCGGCCAGGATCACCTTCGACAGGTAGCTGTTCACGCGGCCGGCCGGATTGTTCTCGCACGGGTCGAGGAACAGGCCTTCGGCCAGGCGGTCGCGCGCTTCGCAGGGCGTCATCAGCAGGCTGGCGGCACGGTGGCCCAGGCGGTCGCTCGGCGCCTGCGCGCGGCGGCCCCAGGGGAAGATCACGGCCCAGAGCAGCCAGCCGACCGGGCGGATCGGGAAGTTGCGCAGCGCGCCCGAGAGCGCGAGTTCGATCTTGTGCACGGCGTCGTGGAAAGCCCAGGCCAGGAGTGGATGGTCCGCGACCGGACGACCCTGGTCTTCATAGCGCTTGAGCATCGCGCTGATGATGTACAGGTGGCTGAGCACGTCGCCGAGGCGGCCGGACAGCGATTCCTTGAACTTCAGCTTGCCGCCGAGCAGCAGCATCGAGGTGTCGGCCATCACCGCCAGCGCCGCCGAGTAGCGGTTGAGCTTGCGGTAGCAGCGACGCGTGTACTCGCCGCCCGGTGCGGTGCCGATGCGGGTGCCGGTCAAGCCGAACCACCATGCGCGCACGGCATTGGAGATCGCGTAGCTGATGTGGCCGAACAGCGCGTCGTCGAACTGCTCCAGGCGCGCGCGCGGGTCTTCCAACTGCGCGGCCTTCATTTCCTTCATCACCCACGGATGGCAGAGGATCGCGCCCTGGCCGAAGATCATCAGGCTGCGGGTCATGATGTTGGCGCCTTCGACCGTGATCGCGATCGGCACCGATTGCCAGTTGCGGCCGGCGTAGTTGCGCGGGCCCAAGATAATCCCCTTGCCGCCGTGGATGTCCATGACGTCGCGCGCGACTTCACGGCCCATCTCGGTGCAGTGGTACTTCGCGATGGTCGACGGCACGGCCGGATTCTCGCCGCGCGCCACGGCGGCGGCGGTCGCTTCCGACAGCGCGCTGCAGGCATAGGCACGACCCGCGATGCGCGCGAGTGCTTCCTCGACGCCTTCGAAGCGGCCGACCGAGAGGCCGAACTGCTTGCGGATGCGTGCGTAGGCGCCGGTGACGATCGCGCCCATCTTCGAGCCGCCGCTGGCCGTGGAGGGCAAGGTGATGGAACGGCCGATCGACAGGCATTCCATCAGCATGCGCCAGCCCTGGCCGGCGTAGTCTTCGCCACCGATGAGCTGGCTCAGCGGCACGAACACGTCCTTGCCCTTGATCGGCCCGTTCTGGAACGGCGAGTTCAGCGGGAAGTGGCGGCGGCCGATCTCCAGGCCGTCGGTGTCGCGCGGCACCAGGGCCAGCGAGATGCCGATGTCCTTCGTATCGCCGAGCAGGCCGTCGGGGTCGTACATGCGGAACGCGACGCCGATCAGCGTGGCGACGGGCGCCAGCGTGATGTAGCGCTTGTTCAGCGTGAGGCGGATGCCGAGCACCTTGGCGCCGTTCCACTCGCCTTCGCAGACGATGCCGTAGTCGGGGATGGAGGTGGCGTCGGAGCCGGCGAACGGGCCGGTCAGCGCGAAGCAGGGCACTTCACGGCCGTCGGCCAGCCGCGGCAGGTAGTAGCGCTTCTGTTCCTCGGTGCCGTAATGCATGAGCAGTTCGGCCGGACCCAGCGAGTTGGGTACGCCGACGGTCGAGCTGACGACGCTGGAAACCGCGGCGAGCTTCTGGATGACCTTGTGGTTCATCAGCGCCGAGAAGCCCAGGCCGCCGTATTCCTTCGGGATGTTCAGGCCGAAGAACTTGTTCTGCTTGATGTAGTCCCACAGCTCCGGCGGCAGGTCAGCGCGGACGTGGGTGATCTCCCAGTCGTTGGTGCGACGGCACAGTTCGGCGCACGGACCGTCGAGGAAGGCCTGCTCTTCCGCGGTCAGCTCCGGCTTGGGCAGCGACAGCAGCTTGTCCCAGTCCGGCTTGCCCGAGAACAGCTCGCCCTCGAAACCGACCGTGCCCGACTCCAGCGCCGTGCGTTCGGTGTCGGACAGCGGCGGCAGCAGCTTCGTGTAGAAGGTCAGCAGCGGCGCGGTGATCGCGACCTTGCGCAGCGGCGTGATCAGCAGCGGCACTGCGGCCAGCAGCATCAGGCCCGCGCAGACCAGGATGGTCGTCTGGTGGGCGCCGAGGAACCAGGCGGCGACCAGTGCGGCGCCCGACAGCGCCACCCACACCGCCAGTCGCAGGCGGTGGTAGGCGACGAAGGCGCCGGCGCTGAGAAGGATGAGCGGTGGGGCGATCAGTCCGAGGACGGTACTCATGGAAACACTCCGGCGAGGCTGGCTCGGCGTAGGGTGACGGGGCCGGATCGCAATGTCGGCTGTTCCCGGACGTACGGTCAGGGGCAGGCCCGGGTCAGTCCCGGCGCCATTCGATCCATACGCCGAAGTATGGATATCGCGATTCCGTAATGTCAATGGCCGGTCCGGTTCTGTCCGATGGACTGTGACCCGGACACGAATTGCAGAACGATACTTTTCCGAACCGATCCGTATGGTTACAATATGGTCATGAACGAAGCCACAGCCAAGACCGAACGCAACGCGCGACTCAGTGCCGAAGATTGGGCCCAGGCCGCGCTCGACCTCATCGCAGAACAGGGCGTCGCCGCAGTTGCGGTCGAACCGCTCGCACGCCGGCTCGGCGTCACGAAAGGCAGTTTCTACTGGCACTTCCCGTCGCGCGATGCATTGCTCTCCGCTGCGCTCGAACGTTGGGAAGCCGTCGAACAGGAAACCGTTTTCGGACAGCTCGAAGTCGTCGCCGATCCACGCCAGCGATTGCGCGCGCTGTTCCAGGTGGTCGCGCACGAAGTGAAGTCGCACAAGATTTACAGCGAACTGCTCAAGGCGCTGGATCATCCTGCGGTCGGCCCTGTGATCGAACGCGTCTCGCAACGTCGCCTCGACTACCTCTCCGCATCCTTCCGCCAGACCGGCCTCGCCCGCGTCGACGCGCAGCATCGCGCGCGCCTCGCCTACGCGGCTTACGTGGGCTTCCTGCAGCTGAGCCTGCAGTTGCATCACCCGCGCCTGGCCCACGACGAGTTCGAGTCCTACGTCGAACACGTCATGGACACACTGATTCCGCCGGCCGCGACGCCGGCACCGCAGATTCCCCGTCCTTGAGAGCTCTCTCCAAATGAATGCGATCGCCGCCGCCAGCACTGCGTCCGACCCCCATAAACAGGTGCCCAGCCGTCACGCCGGGTTGAACGCATGGGTGGCTGAAGTCGCCCGCCTCACCCAGCCCGATGCCATCCACTGGTGCGATGGAAGCGACGAGGAAAACGCCGCGCTCGTTGCGAAGATGGAAGCCGACGGCACCCTGATCCGCCTCAATGAACAGACGCATCCCGACAGCTGGCTGCACCGCTCGCATCCCGATGATGTCGCGCGCGTCGAGCACCTGACCTTTGTCTGCACCAGCCACGCCGACGACGCTGGTCCGAACAACCACTGGATGGCGCCCGAAGAGGGCCACGCGCAGATGGACGCGCTGTTCGCCGGCTGCATGCGCGGTCGCACGCTGTACGTGATCCCGTACTGCATGGGTCCGATCGATTCACCGCTGTCGCGCTGCGGCGTCGAAATCACCGACTCGCCGTACGTGGTCGCCAACATGCGGATCATGACGCGCATGGGCGCTGCCGCGCTGGCGCGCATCGAGCGTGAAGGCGAGGCGGGTGGCACGTTCGTGAAGGGCCTGCATTCGATCGGCGAACTCGACCCGAACCGCCGCTTCATCATGCACTTCCCCGAAGAGCTGACGATCAAGTCCTACGGCTCGGGCTACGGCGGCAACGCGCTGCTCGGCAAGAAGTGCCACGCGCTGCGCATCGCCTCTTACCAGGCGCGCAGCGAAGGCTGGCTGGCCGAACACATGCTGATCCTCGGCGTCGAGAATCCGCAGGGCGAGACGCACTACATCGCCGCCGCGTTCCCGTCTGCCTGCGGCAAGACCAACCTGGCGATGCTCATCCCGCCGGAGGGTTACCTCCAGGACGGCTGGAAGGTCACCACCGTCGGCGACGACATCTGCTGGATGCGCCCCGGCGCCGATGGCCGCCTGTACGCGATCAATCCGGAAGCCGGCTTCTTCGGCGTCGCGCCCGGCACGAGCATCAATTCGAACCCGAACGCGCTGAAGACGATCCAGAAGAACACCATCTTCACCAACGTCGGTGTCACCGCGGACAACCAGCCGTGGTGGGAAGGCCTGCAGAGCGGCACGCCAGTGACCGACTGGCGCGGTGAGCCCTACGACGCCACCAAGCGTCCTGCCGCGCATCCCAACTCCCGCTTCACCGTCAGCGCGAAGCAGTGTCCCTCGTACTCGCCGATGGCCGAGGATCCGCAGGGCGTGCCGATCAGCGCGATCGTCTTTGGCGGTCGCCGCGCATCGCTCGTGCCGCTGGTGTTCGAAGCGCGCGACTGGACGCATGGCGTGCTGGTCGGCGCCGCGATGGGCTCGGAAACCACTGCCGCCGCGACAGGCGCGGTCGGCGTGATGCGTCGCGACCCGATGGCGATGAAGCCGTTCTGCGGCTACAACTTCGCCGACTACTTCGCGCACTGGCTGTCCTTCGACCAGGCGGGTGCGAAGCTTCCCAAGATCTTCCACGTCAACTGGTTCCGCAAGGGCGACGACGGCAAGTTCCTCTGGCCGGGTTTCGGCGACAACCTGCGCGTGCTCGAGTGGATGATCGAGCGCGTGAAGGGCACGGCCGGCGCCGTCGATACGCCGATCGGCGCGTTGCCGCGCGCGGAAGACATCGACCTCGACGGCGTGAGCCTGAGCGACGAAGCGCGCGAGAAGCTGTTCGGTTTCGAGCGCGACGGCTGGCGGGCCGAGTTCGCCAGCATCGGCCAGTATCTCGAGGAGTACGGTCCGCGCATCCCGCAGGCCTTGATCGACGAGCAGAAGCGCATCGCCGCGCAGCTCGACGCGTGACCCTGCGGATGATGGTCATCGCGCACGACGCGGGCCTTGATGCCCGCGTCGTTGCTTCGGGCGGCATCTCCGGCGCATGACGCGCGCATCGCCGACCGCCATCGATTTCACCGATCCGCGCTGGTTCCCGGTCGACCTGGACCCGGTGACGCCGCGCTTCGCGATGCTTCGCATCGACGAAGGGCACGTCACCGGCCCGGCATTCATGGACAACCGGTTGGGCGTGGATTTCGCAGCGGCGACGCCCGTGTCGCTGCCGACCCTGCCCGCATTGCCAGCGCCGCCGCGCGCAGCCTGGCTGTTCCACACCTCCTTCTGTTGTTCCACCCTGCTGGCGCGTGCGCTGCAGGACACGCCCGCGTGCATGGTCTACCGCGAGCCACTGGTGCTGCGCCGGCTGTCGGACGCACGCGACCGGGGCATGGCTGTGGCTGACTGGATGCAGCCAACCACGCGCCTGCTCTTTCGTCCCTGGCGCGAGGACGGCGCGGTGGTGGTGAAGCCGACGCACGCGGCGCTGAACATCGCTGCGGACCTGCTCGCGGCGACGCCAGGCAGCCGGGCGATCGCGCTGTTGTCCTCGCTCGAGGATTTCCTCGTCTCGAACATCAAGAAGACGCCCGAGACACACGCCAAGGTCCCGACGCTCGTCGAGCGTGCGGTGCGTGCAGGCAGCCTGCGCCATCGACTGTCCGGGCGCGAGATCGATCCGCCATCGCTGCTTGCGGCTGTCGCGTTGCAATGGGTGGCACAGCGCGAATTGCTTGTCGACATCGATGAGCGGATGCCGGGCCGCCTGCGCTTCATGGATGCATCGCAGGTGCTGGCGGATCTCTCCGGCGCAGCGCGCGATTGTCTCGAATGGTGGGGACTTCCCGCAGACATGGCCACGCTGCACGACCGGGCGGTGGCGGTCGCGAACGTCAATGCCAAGCAGACTTCGGCCGCCTACAGTGCAAGTCGACGCGAGCAGGACGCGGAGCAGCTGTCGCGCATGTTCGCCCGGGAATTGACCGAGGCTCGCGACTGGTTCGAATGTGAAATACTGCCGGTGATCCGCCCGCAGGCTCTGGCGCTAGGCGCCGGCTGAGCGCCGGGCCCCAAGCCGAACGAGGTGATCGCTTGACCGCTGCTGCATACGACCTGTGGATGCAGGCAGAACGCGCCCAGGACGCGAAGAACCTCGCGGCTGCCGAGGCGCTCTACCGGCGGTCGCTGGACGCCAGTCCGGGATATCCGCCCTCGGCGATCGGCCTGTCCACCGTGTTGACCCGTCGTGGCGCGCATCGCGAATCGCATGCCGTGCTCCGCTCGGCCGCGGGACTGCCCCTCGAGCATCCGGCGCTGGTCTTTTCGATGGGACAGCGGCTGGGCTACTTCAATGAATTCGAGGCGCTCGAACGGATCATGGAGGATCGACGGCTGCTCGAGAGTTCGCCGCCCGACGTGCTTGCAAGATGCGTGGTCATGCTCAGCGCGATCAATGCCAACGCGTCGGCCCAGCGATTGGCCGAAGCCGCGCTGTCGAAGCATCCGCAGGCCGCCGCACTGCGCTACGTTCGCGGCAACCTGCATTTCTTCGATGGCGAGAGCGATGCTGCCGAGTCGTGCTACGAGGCGACGCTGGCGGCGAATCCACGCTTTTTCCAGGCATCCTGGATGCTTGCCAGCGTGCGGACCCAGTCCGCGGAGCGCAACCATGTCGATCGCCTGCGCCGTCAGCTTGGCGAAGTCACGCGCGACGGACAGGGCGAAGCCTATCTGTGCTACGGGCTGCACAAGGAACTGCATGACATCGGCGATTACGCCGGCGCCTGGGAGGCGCTGAAGCGCGGCTGTGCCGTCAAGCGCCGCCTGGTGCAGTACGACCCGGCACCCGTGGCGGAGCTGATCGCCGCCCAGCGCGCGGTATGCACGTCAGCCTTCGTCCGCGAGGGCAGTCCGGTGGAGCAGCCTCACGTCCCGATCTTCATCGTCGGCATGCATCGTTCCGGTACAACCCTGCTCGAACGCATGCTGGCCGGGCACCCGGATGTCGGCGATGCGGGCGAAACCCGCGCCTTCGATGCACAGATGGAGCTGGCGATCGACCGCAGCCTGCCCAACGGACTGGATGCGATGGCGGTGAAGTCGCTGGCATCCGCAGATTTCGACAGGATCGCGCGGGACTACGCGCGCCACGCGTCGTGGTTGTCGCGTGGCAAGCCGTTCTTCACCGAAAAGCTGCCGATGAATTTCTGGAACGTCGGCATGATCGCCCGCGCCATGCCGCAGGCGCGCTTCATCCATCTGGTTCGCGATCCGATGGACACCTGCTTTTCGAATCTCCGCACGCTGTTTGCGGGTGTTGCGACGTATTCGTACGTACAGGAAGAGCTGGCCGGCTTCTTCCGTGCCTACCGGGCAATGATGGCGCACTGGTCCGAAGTCCTGCCCGGGCGCGTACTGGATGTGCGCTACGACGACCTCGTCGCCGAGCCGGAAGCGACTGTGTTGCGTGTGCTCGAACACTGCGGCCTGCGCCCGGTGGAAGGACTCAGCGATGTCGCCCGTCAGGGGGGGCGTGTCTCGACCGCCAGCGCCGGCACCGCGCGCCAGGGCGTGCTGCGCGATCGCGCAGGCGTGTGGTGGCATTACGAGCCCCAGCTCTCGCCCATGCGCGAGCGGTTGGCAGGCTGAGCCTCGAGGCCGCTTACTTCATCCCGAACCAGCAGTTGAAGGCGACGGTGATCCGCTCGTCCCGACCGTAGAACGGCAGCACTTCGTGGGGTAGCCAGGACGGGAACAGCACCAGTTGACCCGGCTGAAGCCGGAAGCTCCAGGTGCCGTGGTGATAGGGCGGGCGCAGGCGCGCGTTGCCTGCATCGAGGAACACGTTGCTGTAGAAGTGCGGGTTGTGGAACCGCAGTACGCCGGACTCGGGCTTGTCTTCCGGCGTTTCGCCCGGATCGACGCAGTACACGCCGGACCATGACGCCATCGGGTGGATGTGATTGATGACGAAGCCACCGTGGCGGGTCACGTGGAACCAGGTGTGCGAGAAGATCTGGAGGCGACGCATCTCCTCCGGGCTGTAGCCGTTCAATTCCTGCACCGCCTTGCCCAGCTCGGTCCAGCAGAAGGCGCGCAGGGCCTGCACGCAGGCTTCTGGCCAGGAAAACAGCGTGAAATCGCTTTCGAATACCCCGTCCTGCTGCTTCAGGGACGGATTGGGATTCCCGTAGGCGGACTTGTCGTGTTCCCGGAGCAGGAACAGCGCCTTGAGCTCCGCATTCAATGCTGCAGGATCCGCAAGGTTCGCCTGGTAGACCGGCACCGCGAACATCGATGCGACGTTGCCGGAATGGGAAGGCGAAATGCTCATGGGCGGTCCAGGGCCTGGGAAGGTCCGTCGATTGTATGCCCGTTCGGCAGGTGGCCCAAAAAAAGACGGCCCCTTTCGGGGCCGTCCTTCCTGTCGCTGTCCGGAAGTTCGATCAGAACTTCTGGTTGTACTGCATGTACACGAAACGGCCCGGGATCTCGTAAGCGGGATCGAAGCTGTTCGCGAAGGTGGTGAAGGACACCGGCGGATCCTTGGAGAAGATGTTGTTCACGCCGAGCGTGATCTTCGCATTCCACGGAGCCTTCCAGAACACGGTGGCGTCGTGGTAGGTCGTGCCGCCGAGCTTGTTCTCGATGTTGGCCGGGTCGCTGCAGAGGTCGCCGAAGCCGTAGAAATCAAGCGTTTCGCAGGATTCGGTCTGGCGCGAGTAGTAGCGCGTGAACCACGTCGCACCCCAGTCGCCCTTCGTCCAGCGGGTCATCAGGTTGGCACGGACGCGCCAGTTGTTGCTGCGGTCCGCGTACTCGCTGATGAAGCCGTTGGTGTCGATGTCGGAGCTGTTCTCGGCCATGTAGGTCGTGTCCAGCGTGAAACCGAAGTTGCCCAGCACGTTTTCCGGCAGGTTGTAGTTGATGGTCATGTCGTAGCCTTCCAGCGTACGGCGACCGGTGTTCTGCGGGATCGAAAGCAGGTTGGTGATCTGGCCGGTGGGATCGCGGCGGACCTGTGCCAGCGCGCAGACCTGATCGTCGAGTGCGTTGCGCGGACGACCCAGATCGTTCGGGTTGTCACGGATACAGGCGTTCAGGATGAACTGGCCGCTGCGCGTGACGATGGCGTCTTCCAGTTCGATCTTCCACCAATCCAGCGAGACGTTGAAGCCTTCGAGGAACGAGGGGCTCCACACCAGGCCGAGGGTCTTGGTTTCCGAGCTTTCTGCCTTGAGCTCCGGGTTGCCGCCGACGGAGATACGGATCTGGGCGTTGCCCTGGTCGTAGCCCACGTTCGGAACGCCCTGCGCCACGCACGCGGCACGCTCGGTTGCGCTCAGGCCGGCCCATGCACCACCGAAGGTGGTCGAGCAGGGATCCGCCAGACCCGGGAACGAGTCGGCCACGCCGGAGAACAGCTCGGCGATGGACGGTGCGCGGAAGCCTTCCGACCAGTTACCGCGGACCATGAGGTCCTTGATCGGGCGCCACTTGAAGCCGACCTTGCCGTTGGTGACATCGCCGAAGTTGCTGTAGTCCGAATAACGGCCGGCGATGCTGAACTCGAGTTCCTGGGCGCCGACGACATCACGGAGCAGCGGGATGGCGAGTTCGAGGTAGGCTTCGTCCAGCTTGTAGCCACCCTTGGTCGGGGTGCGCGAGTTGCCGGTGGTGTTGCCTGAAGCGATCAGGGCGTCAGGCTGGTCGAAGCCCGATTCGGTGCGATGTTCCATGCCGAAGGCGAACGACAGCATGCCGCCCGGCAGTTCGACGATTTCGCCGGACACGTTGGCGTAGTACTGCTTCATCTTGTAGCCGAACTCGTCGTGGGCGACGAAGCTCGAGAACGCGAGCATTTCCGGGGTGATCGAGCCGACGCCGCCAAGCAGGTTCAGCGGCACGCAGCCGGTGATCGCGGTCGCGGCATTGCCCGGGGTCGTCACGCAGATCGGGCGGCTGGTGGCCGGGTCGATCATCGACGGGCCGAGGGACTGGCGCAGCGCGAGCAGGTTGAACAGACCGTTGGTCGTGTCGTTCTGGTCGTTGCGGCCGTACACCATGCCGGCGTCCCAGGTGAAGTAGCGGTCACCCAGTTCGAACGAGCCTTCGATGCCACCGTTGAAGCCGAAGGTATCGACGTTCTGCGCGAACGAACGGCCGCCGGTTTCCACGGCGCGACGCTGGACGCGGCTGACGGTGCGGCCGAAGGGGTTGTAGATGCTGTCGGGGCTGATCGCGATCGTGCGTGCGATCGCGCCGGCGCCGGGGCCGGTGCCGAGCACGATCGGCATGGCAGCAAGCAACTGCTCCGAACGACGGTTGTTGTACGTACCGGTGATGAACACGCGGGTGTTGTCGGTCAGGTTCAGCGAGGCGCGGCCGAACAGCGACTTGCGCTCCTGCGGGGTGATCAGGTAGTTGTCCGGAGCGAAGTTGTACGCAGTGGTGTAGGGACCCCACGCGTTGCCGACTGCACCCGGAGCATACGTGAACTGACCAGCGGTGCCGTCAGGACGGGTCTGGGTGCCGCCCGAGCAGACGCCGTTCGCGAAGGTGCCGTTACACACGGCGAAGCGGCCACCCGGCAGGGTGGAGCTGCCGAAGAACAGGCCCGTGCCGATGATCGGCTCGGACGAGATCTCGCGGTCACCGGCCATGACCGGATCTTCCTTCACGTAGCCCATGCCGAACATCGCGCTGAAGCGATCGTCCGAGGTGCCGATGGTGAGGTCGTACGACTGGCGGGTGCCGTCGCCGTCGGTGAATTCACCGACGTAGGCGTTGAATTCGGCGCCCTGGTAGTCGGTGCGCAGGATGACGTTGACCACGCCCGCGATGGCGTCCGATCCGTAGATGACCGAGGCGCCGTCCTTCAGGACTTCGATGCGCTCGACCGCAGCGGTCGGGATGGTGTTCAGGTCGACTGCACCGCCGAGGCCGGTGCCGGCAACCCAACGACGGCCGTTGACCAGCACGAGGGTGCGGTTCGAGCCGAGGTTACGCAGGCTGACGCGGGTTTCGCCGTTGCCGCCGTTGTTGTAGGTGGTGTTCAGCGTCGAGCCGTTGGCCGTGATGTTCTGGATCACGTCGCCGACGGAGGTCAGGCCCTGGGCCTGGATGTCTTCGCGTGTCAGCTCGAAGATCGGCTGCTGGGTCTCGCTCTCGGCGCGACGGACGATGCGCGAACCGGTGACGGTGATGGTGTCGAGCTCTTCGCCGTCCTTGCCGCTGTCCTGGGCGAACGCGACGCCAGTGCCGGCGAGGGCGGAGGTGCCCGCGATCGCGAGGGTAATCGCGTTGCGGAGCTTGTTGGTCTTAAAGGTCATCTCTTCTCTCTCCAAGTGAGTCTTGGGTTTCCCATGGGAACCTGATCCCGCACCGCCGAATGGACGCGCGCACGGACAAGGCCGGGGCCGATAGTAGCCCCACTCGGAGAAAAATTAAAGTGTTGTTAACGCGCGTCCGTCGGACGGGTCTTGACCCCGTAAAACGCCCTGTCTGGAGGGCTCAGAGGTCCTGTTCGTAGCGGACGTAGGGCACTGCGCCCTCGTCCTCGCCCTGGGCAGTGGCCGGGGCGAACGGGTTCTTGCCGCGGGTCACCAGATTGTCGGCGCCGACGGTGAGCTGGCCGCTCCAGGGGGTCCGCCAGCTCAGGCCGAGGCCCATGGAACTCCAGCGATTCTGCCCTGGCGTGTCCACCACTTCGCCGATCACGTTGACGCCGAAGTTGCCGACGCCACCCCCGAGATTGAGCTGCCGGGCCGTCCAGCGGTTGCTGAAGCCGGGAATCTCGGAGGGGGTCTGGAGGCGGGCCTTGGCGACCGTGCCTGCGATCGAGATGTAGCCTTCGCGAGGCAGTGCTTTCTGGCTGAAGATGGTGATGTCGTTGACGTCGACCCGGCCGTTGCCGCCGCTGCCCGGAGCCAGCCAGGCGGGCATCGTGGTGCGGGTGTTGCCGCCGCCGATGCCGACCTGGGTGCCGCTGCGCTGGAAGATCGCCGCGACGCCGGTGCGGCGCTGGGTGGCGGGGATCGAGGCCAGCACGCAGTTGTCGGCGAGGTTGTTCAGTGCCGAGCTCAGGCCCTGCTTGCGGTCGCAGAGCAGGCCGAGCGAGTCGCCCGCGCTGAGGCCGAAGGTCGTATCCAGGTGCCGGACGCCGAAACGGGCCAGCGTCCGGGACTTGGCCAGATCGGCCGGTTCGAGGACCACCACCGCTTCGATCGCGCCGCTGGATTTGTTCCAGACCGGCAGTTCCACGCGGTCACCACCGGCACGCGACTGGGCGTGCGCACCCGCGACCACGCCGAAGGCGAGGGTCAGCAGCAGCGGAAGTGTGCGAAGGATCGGTTGCATGGTGGCGGATCGGACCGGGCGCGGCCGGTCGAGTTCCCCGGGATAATGGCGATTCAGGCCGACAGGCTATCAGATTTATGGTTCTTTAACAATCGTGCGCCTGTCGCGGTCTGGCGGGAATGGCGTGACGAACGTCACTGCAGACGCTCGGGGGCGCCATGGGACGCCGTCGGCGAAAACAGGGCGTCGATGTCGACGAGGTCGAAACGATACGTCTGTCCGCAAAACTCGCAGTGGACGTCGATCCGGCCCTCGTTGGACTCGGCGGCGGCCCGCGCCTCGGGCTCGCCGAGCGACTCGAGCATGCCCGAGACCCGTTCGCGCGAGCAGGAGCATCCGAACCGGAGCGCCTTGTCGCCAAGCAGCTGCGCGCCGTCTTCGTGGAACAGCCGGTGCAGCAGCAGTTCGGCAGGGGTTTCGAGCAATTCACGGGCGCCGAGGGTGTCGAACAGCACGCTGGCGTGTTCCCAGCCCTGGTCATCGCCGCCGTCGCCCGGGAGCTTCTGCAGCATGAGGCCGGCGACGCGGCCCTGGTCGGCGGCGAGCAGCAGGCGGGTCGGAAGCTGTTCGGATTGGCGAAAATAGCCTTCGAAGGCATCGGACAAGGTGTCCGCATCGAGCGCGACGAGGCCCTGGTAGCGCGTGGGCTCCTGGCCGCGTGCGCCGGGATTCTCGATGGTGATGGCGAGCAGCGCATCGTCGCCCAGCGCCTGCAGGTTGCGAACGTCGGCATCCTGGCCGTCGGCCACGGTGGCGATGCCGCGCAGCGTGCCCGTGCCGGTGCATTCGGCGAACAGCGTGCGCAGCGCGCCGCTGCCACGCAGCTGGATCGACAGGCGGCCGTCGACCTTGATGTGGCCGGTGAACAGGGCGGAGGCGGCGATGGCCTGGCCCAGCAGGTCGGCGACCGTAGAGGGGTAGTCCGCACGGGCACGGATCTGTTGCCAGGTGTCGTCGAGCTGGACGTGCACGCCGCGCACGCCGGCCTGTTCGAGCAGGAAACGGGTCAGGTGGTCGTTGGAGGCGTCGTGGCTCATGGCATGTCCGGAGGTGAATGCAGGCGGCGGCTTCACGGATAATGCCGGAGCCGCGCGTGCGGTGGAGTCGTCGGAAGACGTAATGGTTCGGGGAGATTGCACAAGATGGGGCTGAACGAGGCAGATTCAAAGGCGGCTGAGACGCCCCCGGCCGCGCCACCGAAGCGCCGCCGATGGTGGCGACGCCTGCTCTGGCTCCCGGTGTGGTTCGTGGTGTTCACGGTGCTGCAGGTGCTGGTGCTGCGCTTCGTGGACCCGCCGTTCTCGACGATGATGGCCGAGCGCCAGGTGGAAGCCTTCTTCGGTGGCGAGGATGGGTTCGTCCTCTATTACGACTGGCGCGACGGCGATCGCATCTCGAAGCAGTTGCCGCTGGCGCTGGTGGCGGCCGAAGACCAGCATTTCCCGACCCACAACGGGTTCGATTTCGCCGCGATCGAAAAGGCCCGGACGAACAACGCGAAGGGGCGCAAGGTGCGCGGCGGCAGCACGATCAGCCAGCAGCTGGCGAAGAACCTGTTCCTGTGGCGCGGCCGCAGCTGGGTGCGCAAGGGACTGGAGGCCTGGTACACGGTGCTGATCGAAACGCTGTGGCCGAAGGCGCGGATCATGGAGGTCTACGTCAACGTGATCGAGTACGGCGATGGCGTGTACGGTGCGCAAGCCGCGTCGCGGAAGTTCTTCGGCAAGGATGCGTCGCAGCTGGGGCCGGCCGAGGCCGCGCGCCTGGCGGCGGTGCTGCCGAATCCGCGCAAGTACAACGCAGCAAAGCCTGGACCCTACGTCCAGCGCAGGACGCGGGCGATCCAGCGGCAGATGCGTGCCCTGGGCGGGCCGGCGTACGTGGCGTTCGACTGAGCCCGCGTACACTCCATATATATGTCACGTCCCCAGCAACGCGAACGCCTGACCGTGGTCGTCGCCGCCTACAACGAGGCGGATGCCCTGCCGGTCCTGCACCCGCGGATCGCGGCGGCGCTGGATGCGCTGGCGGGCGAGGGCGTGGACGGCGGCGTGCTGTATGTCGACGACGGCAGCCGCGACCGCACCTGGGCGGTGCTCGATGACCTGGCCGCCTCCGACCCGCGGGTGTCTCTGCTGCGACTGAGCCGCAACTTCGGCAAGGAGGCGGCGCTGACCGCTGGCCTGGACCAGGTTGGCGACGGCGCGGCGGTCATCCTTGATGCGGACGGCCAGGACCCGCCGGAGCTGATCCCGCAGTTCGTGGCGAAGTGGCGCGAAGGCTTCGATGACGTCCATGGGACGCGCATCGAGCGCGACGGCGAATCCTGGTTCAAGCGGGCAACGGCGCATGGTTTCTATCGCCTGATGCAGCGCCTGTCGAAAACCCCCATTCCGACGGATACGGGCGATTTCCGCCTGCTGTCGCCCCGGTCGCTCGACGCCCTGCGCCAGCTGCGCGAACGCCATCGTTTCATGAAGGGCCTGTTCGGCTGGGTCGGCTTCAACCAGGTCGCCGTGGCCTACCGGCGCGAGGCCCGGGTCGCCGGGCGAAGCAAGTTCAATGCGTGGAAGCTGTGGAATTTCGCACTGGAGGGCGTCACCAGCTTTTCCACCGCGCCGCTGCGCGTGGCGACCTATGTCGGCGTGCTGACCGCGCTTCTGGCCTTCGTCTATGCGCTGTGGATCGTGGTCAAGGCGATGCTCTGGGGCGACCCGGTGGCCGGCTGGCCGACCATGATGACCGTGATCCTGCTGCTGGGCGGCGTGCAGCTGATGGCGCTGGGCATGATCGGCGAGTACCTCGGCCGGCTGTACGAGGAGTCCAAGCAGCGCCCGCTGTACCTGGTGGATCGCTGGCGGCCTGCGGCGGGAGTATCCTCTGGAGGCATCGCCCCTGAAGGAGAACGCCCGCATGCGTACCGTCCGTCAGCTGCTGGACGCGAAGAGTCCAGCGATCCACGCGATCCGGCCTGAAGCACCGGTCCTCGATGCCATCCGCCTGATGGCCGACGCGCACATCGGCGCGGTGCTGGTGATGGACGGGCCAAGGCTCGTCGGCATCCTGTCCGAGCGGGATTACGCACGCAAGGTCGTACTGCAGGGGCGTTCCTCGGCGGAAACGCCGGTGCGCGACATCATGACGTCCCGCGTGCTTACTGCGACCCCCGCGGATACGTCCGACCGCTGCATGAAAATGATGACCGAGCATCGCATCCGCCACCTGCCGGTGATCGACGGCGACGACGTGGTCGGCGTGGTATCGATCGGTGACCTGGTGAAGGCGGTCATCGAAGACCAGCGCGTGGAGCTGGATTCGTTGCAGCGGTATATCGCGGGCTGATCTCAACGCAATGAGCAATCATCCCTGGGTCTGCTTCGATTGCAGGATCGTGGCCAGGCGACCTTCGCCCGCCACGCAGTTCGTGAACTGCGCGACATGCGGGCAACCATGCATGCATCTGTCTCCCAAGATCCGGGTGCCGCGCAAGAGGCGGGTCGCGGAGTGGGAGGCGTTGCGGCTCTGGGTGCAGCGACTGCGCATTCAGGTTGGAGAAAAGCGGGCGCAACACGCACGTGAGCATCTGCGCTGGCTGCGACTGCGTATCGACGCGCTGGAATCCCGTCCGCGCGACCCGGCGCGGGAATACCTTCTGGCGAAATACCGGACGGAGCTTGCGGAGCGTTCGTGAAGGCTGGCCATGTCGGAAGGCCGGCGGAGACGCTACGCTCTCGCCTCGTCCACATCAGGGGTCGTTTGCATGCTGACATCGCTCATCCTCGTCGATCACGGCGCGGCGCTCGTCCAGGCCTGGCGTGAAGCGTTCGACGGCATCGAAAGCGTCGAGGTCGTGCGCGACGACTTCTTCGCCCGTCCAGCGGATGCAATGGTGAGCCCGGCGAACAGCTTCGGCATCATGGACGGCGGGCTGGATCTGGCGATCCGCCACGAGCTTGGCTTCCATGTCGAAACCCGCGTACAGAAGGCGATCCTCGATCAGTACCACGGGGAATTGCCGGTCGGTGCGGCGGTGTCGGTGCCGACGGACCACGCGGCATGGCCATGGCTGATTGCCGCGCCGACGATGCGCATCCCCGAGAACATCGCGCAGACGCTGCATCCCTACCTGGCGTTCCGCGCCGTGCTGCTCGAAGTCAATCGGCTGCGTGCGGCAGGGCATGCGATCGAGTCCGTGGTCTGCCCGGGGTTGGGCACCGGCATCGGTCGAGTCGAACCTCGCCGCTGCGCTGCGCTGATGCGCGTGGCCTATCTCTCCCTCTCGAAGCCCGCACGCATCCCCAGCTACAGCGAGATCCACGACGTGCATGCACGACTGAAAGTCGCATCCTGATGAGCAGCTGCCTCGTCGAGAAGATCGGCTACCACCTGCGCCTGTCGGATGACGACAAGGCGTTGCTCGCGCGTCTGGAAGACGCGGAGGAGCGCGTTGGCGTGGGCGCCGTCGTGCGCGATGCCGGCAGTACCGTGGAGCATCTGTACGTGGTCCGCGCCGGCTGGTTCTTCGACCACGTGCTGCTGCCGGACGGTCGTCGCCAGGTGCTGCACCTGCACTATCCCGGCGACATCGTCGGCCTGCCCGAGATTCCGTTCGCGCGCACGGGAGCCGCGCTGACCAGCGCCACCGGCGGGGTGCTGTGCCCGTTCCCGAAGCAGGCGTTGGACCAGGTGTTCGAGCGCGCGCCCAGGTTGGCCGCGCTGCTTTTCAGCATCGGCATGGTCGAGCATGCGGTGCTGGCCGATCGCATCCGCGTCATCGGCCGCATGGGCGCGAAGGAACGCGTGGCGCATTTCCTGCTCGAAGTGGTGTCGCGGCTGCGCGTGACCCGACGCGACCTCGGTGCGCGGTTCGAGTTGCCGCTGACGCAATCCGTGATCGGCGATGCGGTGGGACTCAGCAACGTCTATGTCAGTCGTGCGCTGTCGCAGCTGGAAGGCGCCGGCCTGATCTCGCGCAAGGGCCGCAGCATCGAGTTGCTGGATGAGCCTTGCATGAAGCGCGAGGTCGATTTCGAGGACCGCCATTTCCGCATCGACACGACCTGGTTCCCGGCGCGTTGAGCGGTGGGCGCACGGATGCGCGGCAATGACATTAATCGCGATCAATGCGATTCGCCTGCGATCCGGTTACCCTGCGCACCACCGCTGACCAACGCCCCCATCGCCGGAGTGCCCGCGTGACCGATCTGCATGGCATCGTCTACCTCAGCAAGGCCTTCCCGATGTCCACGGGTGACCTGCACGCCATGCTGTCCTCCGCGCGCGTCTTCAATCGGCAGGTCGGTGTGAGCGGGGTGCTGTTCCATCATTACGGGCGCTTCTTCCAGTACTTTGAAGGCCCGGAGGACGCCGTTGTGCGTGTCCGCGACCGCATCATGCGGTCCCCGATGCATCATTCCATCCAGATCCTGATGGATTCGCCGATCGAGGAGCGCGCCTTTTCCGACTGGTACATGGGCTTCTGCGAGCCGGCTTCGGACGAGTTCGAGGCGGTGGCGACCGCGCAGTGGGTCGATGCCATGCCGATCACCCGCACGCAGTTCAAGCGCGCCGAAGGCCTGGTGCTGGCGATGTCCTACTGGAGCCGCTGGGTCGCGGAACGCCCCGACCTGCGCGCACAGGCCTCGGGTTGAGTGACCAGGCGATTCAACGCCCGGACAGTACCTGCGCCATCACCGCGATGTAGTGGCAGACGCTGCCGGCGATGACGAACATGTGCCAGATCACGTGGGAGAACGGCATTTTCGGCCGGTGGTAGAAGACCGTGCCGAGCGTGTAGGCCACGCCGCCGCCGAGCAGCCAGCCGAAGGTCCACGGATCGAGCGCGCGCATCACGGGTTTCGCGGCGAGGATGATCAGCCAGCCCATGGCGATGTAGATGCCGGTGGAAACCAGCTTGAAACGGCCGGTGAAGTGCAGCTTGAAGATCACGCCGAACACGGCCAGCGCCCAGATCGTGGCGAACAGGGTCCAGCCCAGCGGGCCGCGCAGGCCGATCAGGGTGAAGGGCGTGTAGGTGCCGGCGATCAGCAGGTAGATCGCGCAGTGGTCGAAGACCTTGAGCCGGCCCTTCATCACCGGATGCTGTATCGCGTGGTACAGCGTCGATGCGACGTAGAGCAGCAGCAGGGTGATGCCGAACACGATCGCTGCGCTGAGCTGCCAGCCGTCGCCGAACAGCGCGGCGAGGGTGATCAGCACCGCGCCGCCGGCCAGTGCGGCGGCGGCGCCGACACCGTGGGTCAGCGCGCTGGCGACTTCTTCGCGCAAGGTCAGGACGTGATCATCGTCGGCGATGTTCATGCGGGCACCTTCGCCGGTCGGGTTAGTGCAAATGGTCCAAACGCGCGGCCGTCGCGGGACATGGCGCGAGTCAGAGCCGGTTGAGTCGACGAACGCGGTTGAGGCGCCGGCGGATGCTGCGGTCGTCGTCGAACAGGTACTCCTCGACTTCGACCTGCATGCCGTCATCCGCTGCGAACACGTCCCTCATCGCATACAGCCGGCCATTGCCCTCGAACGCCAGCCAGCGTTCACCGTCGCGCACGACCTTGATCTGCGAGACCGACGGGATGATGGCCTGCAATGCTTCGCCATCGAGCAGCTTCGTGGCGAGCAGGGCATCGCGATGGATGCGGAGGGCTTCGGTGCGCTTGCGCGTGGCGTCCAGCGCGTTCTCGCGGTCGATGCGGTGGATCGGTTCGAGCAGCGCCAGCGGCACCCGGGCCACGCGCTTTTCGCGGCGCTTGCGGTGGATGTCGAGGACGACCTTCGCCATGTAGGCGTCCTTGTAGTCCATGTGCGCGACTTCGCTGCGCTTGCCGTGCAGGTAGTGCCACCACGTGCGGAGGGTTTCGAGCATCGACCAGGGACTGCGGACAGGGACGGCTGCATTCTGCTCGAAATCCCGACGACGTGCTGCGGCCGGCTTCACCCTGTCCTGCGGGACAGGGTGCATGCGGGGCATCAGTCGATGCTCACCGCGTGGGCATGCTCGCGGGTGGCCATGAAGGTCACCGCCGGGGCGCGCTCCTGCGCGAGCTGCAGGTTGACGCGGGTCGGGGCGAGGTAGACCAGCTGGCCGGCGGCGTCGAGCGCGAGGTTCATCGCGTTCTTGTCGCGGAATTCCTCCAGCTTCTTCGCGTCGTCGCAGCGGATCCAGCGCGCGGTCGCGACCTGGACCTGCTCGAACGAGGCGTCGACGCCGTACTCGTCCTTCAGCCGGTAGGCGACGACGTCGAACTGCAGCACGCCGACTGCGCCCAGGATCAGGTCGTTGCTCATCAGCGGGCGGAAGAACTGTGTCGCGCCTTCCTCGGACAGCTGCGCCAGGCCCTTCTGCAGCTGCTTGAGCTTCAGCGGATCGCGCAGGCGCGCGCGGCGGAACAGTTCCGGCGCGAAGTTCGGGATGCCGGTGAACGACAGGTTCTCGCCTTCGCTGAAGCTGTCGCCGATCGAGATGGTGCCGTGGTTGTGGATGCCGATCACGTCGCCGGGGTAGGCGCTTTCGGCGATCTCGCGGTCGCTGGCCATGAAGGTCAGCGCGTTGGCGAGCTTGATCTCCTTGCCGGTACGCGGATGGAAGGCCTTCATGCCGGCCTCGAACTTGCCCGAGCACACGCGCATGAAGGCGACGCGATCGCGATGCATCGGGTCCATGTTGGCCTGGATCTTGAACACGAAGCCGGTGAGCTTCTCCTCGGTCGACGCCACCTCGCGGCCGGTGGTGGCGCGCGGACGCGGCGAGGGTGCGTGCTCGACGAAGAAATCCAGCAGCGGCTGCACGCCGAAGTTGTTGACGCCGGAACCGAAGAACACCGGCGCCTGCTTGCCGGCCAGGTAGGCGTCGCGATCGAACGGATGGCTGGCGCCCTGCACCAGTTCCAGCTGGTCGCGCAGCTCGGCCAGCATCTCCGCGCCGATGCGTTCTTCCACGCCGGGTGCATCCAGCGAGGGGAAGATCGTCGAGTCCTGGCGCGTGAAATTGCGGCCGGGCTCGTACAGGTGGACTTCGCCGCTGACCAGGTGGACCACGCCCTTGAGGCGCTGGCCCATGCCGATCGGCCAGGTCACCGGCGCGCACTGGATGCCGAGCACGGATTCGATCTCGTCCAGCAGGTCGATCGGGTCCTTGCCTTCGCGGTCGAGCTTGTTGATGAAGGTCATGATCGGCGTGTCGCGCAGGCGGCACACCTCCATCAGCTTGATCGTGCGTTCCTCGACGCCCTTCGCGACGTCGATGACCATCAGGGCCGAGTCCACGGCGGTCAGCACGCGGTAGGTGTCTTCGCCGAAGTCGGCGTGGCCGGGGGTGTCGAGCAGGTTGACGATCCGGCCCTCATACGGGAACTGCATCACCGAGGACGTCACCGAGATGCCGCGCTCCTTTTCCAGCGCCATCCAGTCCGAGGTCGCATGGCGCGCGGCCTTGCGGCCCTTGACCGAGCCGGCCATCTGGATCGCGCCGCCGAACAGCAGCAGCTTTTCGGTCAGCGTGGTCTTGCCGGCGTCGGGATGGGAAATGATCGCGAACGTGCGGCGGCGGGCGGCCTCGCGGGCGACTTCGGTCAGGACTTCGGACATGGCGGGATCGGCGCCTTGGGGCGCCCGGGGAGCGAAGGGAAGGGCGGGATTATACGGCCGGGCATCCCTGCGTTGCCGTAGGGCGGGCCCTGGGCCCGCCGTCATGTGAGGGGAGGAGCAGTGTGGACGCCATGGAATGGCGGGCCCAGGGCCCGCCCTACCGACAGCTCTTGTCAGCAGGTGGCGGTATGCTGCGGACATGAGCGGATACTGCGACATCGCCCCCGGCCACCCCGTCCACGGGCCCTACCACGACCACGAATACGGGGTGCCGACCCGCGACGAGTCGGCCCTGTTCGAGCGGCTCATCCTGGAGATCAACCAGGCCGGCTTGAGCTGGGAGACCATCCTGAAGAAGCGCGAGGGCTTCCGCCGCGCGTACGACGGGTTCCACGTCGACACCGTGGCGGCCTACGGCGAGGCCGACCGCGAGCGGCTGCTCGGCGACGCCGGCATCATCCGGAACCGGCTGAAGGTGAACGCGGCGATCCACAACGCACGGGTGATCCAGTCGTTTCGCGACTCGCACGGTGGCTTCGCCGAATGGCTCGATGCGCACGTCCTGCTCGATGGCAGATCGCGCGACAAGGCCGCATGGGTGAAGCTGTTCGGCAAGACCTTCCGCTTCACCGGCGGCGAGATCGTCGGCGAGTTCCTGATGAGCCTCGGCTACCTGCCCGGCGCGCATCGCAAGGAATGCCCGGCGTTCAAGCGGATCGCGAAGCTCAAGCCGGTGTGGATGTCATAGGGCGCACCCTATGGCGAACTCGCGTCGCCGGACGAGGGCGCAGGCGTCGTCACCGCTTCGCTGAAGCGCAGGATCCCTTCGGGCCCGAACATCCGGAACGGGATCGACTCGAGCGACAGCCCGCGGTTCACCTGCACCACGAAGTGGAGATGCGGGCCTGCGCTGAAGCCGGTGTTGCCGGACAGGCCGATGGCGTCGCCCCTGCGGACCTGCTGGCCGACGCGCACGCGGACGCCATCGGTGCTGAGGTGTGCGTACAGCGCCATCGTGCCGTCGTCGTGGACGATGCGCACGTAGTTGGCGCGCCCGGCGTCGGTGGCTGCACTGCGCCCGGCGTGGCTGAATCCGCTTTCGATGTCCATGACGGTGCCGGCGCGCGCGGCGAGGACCGGCGTGCCTTCGTCGATGGCGAAGTCCACGGCGTGCCGGTTCTCGGCATCCCGATGGCTGTGGAAGCCGCCCCAGCCCTGGGTGACGCGCAGTTCGCGGGTTCCGAGCGGATAGCCGTATTCCACGTCGCGCGGTTTCGCATTGGGCGAGCCCGGCACCATGCGCAACTGCAGTGGCGCGGCGGGCATGCCCTGGAGGCGGCTGAGCACGCGCCGATCGTAGGCGGGCAGCACGGCGCGCGCCGGCAGTGCCGGTATCGCTACGGGCGCGCGGCGACCTTCAGGGGCGGAGAGCAGGACTTCGACAGGGCCGGCCAGGCGATTGTCGGCCCGGACCTCCACGCCCTCGGCCGATTCGCTCAGGCGCAGTGCGACGCGGGCTTCGTCATCGTCTCCATCGGCATGCGTGCTGGCGCTTGCGAGCAAGCCGAACGCGATGGCTGCGGTGAAGGCGACGCGCATCCGGCGATCAGAGGCAGCGGCGGTCGAGCTTGAGCGCGCGCACCACGTCGCGAAGGTCGAACGCGGCGATCGACTTGTCGGCGTGCACCGCGAACAGCGCACCGCTCGCGAAGCGGCCATCGCCTTCGCGACGCAGCGCGATGCCGTCTGTCGTGGCGACGGTGTGGCCGGTGATGCTGCCGACGCGCCTGAGCGTCCTGCGGTCGAAGAAATGGAAGATCGTCAGCGGCGACAGTTGGTCGACCGAGACCCAGTAGCCCCTGTGCGGGCCGCAGGCCCAGAGGGCCACGCCTTCGGCTTCGAAGGAGAAGGTGTCCTCGGGCAATTGCCGGCCCGTCGCCTTGCCGGCGAGGGTGTACTCGCGCAGCGTGGATTTCGGATGGTATTCGTCGGCGATCAGCAGGCGGTCGTGCGCGGGATCGCCGGCGATGGATTCGACGATGCGCAGCGCGTTGCGTTCGCCGGTGTCGCCGAAGCTGCCGCGCGATTCGGCGCGCACGCCGCCATCGGCATCCAGATCCAGGCGGAAGCGCCTCACACGCTGGTCCAGCTCCGATTGCGGCGGCAACTGGTCGAAGCGCTCGCCGTACATGAAGCTGTCGGTCACGTAGACGTCCACTCCGCCGGCGACCGGGTTGAGCCACAGGCCGTAGGGGGCGCGCAGCACGTCGTCGCCGAAGGTCGTGACCGGACGGAAGTCCGGCAGGGACAGCACCTGGACACGGTGGTTGTCGCGCTCCACCACGAACAGGCGGTCGCCGAGCACGGCGATGCCGTTGGGGCGCTTGAACTGTCCGGGCGCGCTGCCCTTCCCGCCGATCGCACGCAGGCGTTCGCCCGTGTCGGCGTCGAACACGACGAGCTGATGGCTGGACTTGGCCGTGGCGATCAGCCAGTCGCGGCCATCGGCGTTGCGCCACGTGGCCAGCGAGTCCAGCTCGTCGCCGGGCGACTCTGCGGAAACGTAGGCCTCGGGCACGACGACCGGTGCCGAGGTCGCAGCGGAATGCGGGGCGTTGGTGGAGCCGGCTGCCGCGAATCCTGTCGCGCTGAGGAGCAGTCCGGCCGCGATCAGGCTGCGGTGGGTCTTGGGCATGGCGACGAGTATCACGGAATCGGGGCCATCACGGAATACGGCGGCGCATGGCGAGTTCTTATGAAATATCGTTCTATGCGGATGAAGCGATTGACATGCTGCGCCGCAGCGCTATCCTGTGCGCATCCATCAAGACCGGCTGAGGGACAGGCCCTTTGAAGCCGGGGCAACCTGTTGGTACGGAACGCGACGCGTTCCGGACTATGAAGGTGCCAATTCCTGCGGGGACCCTGTGTCCGCCGTGAAGATGGTTGCGCGTGGCGATCCGCCTGGATCGCCGTCGACAACGACTCTCCGGTCTCCCCGCGGCCTCTGATGGCCCCAACCACGGAGACCGCGCCATGTCCTTCGCCGCCACCCCCGTTCTTGCCGAGCCCGTCGCCGACGCCTGTCGGTACGTGCCCCATGTCGCCGACGCCCCGTCCGCCATCCGCGCCGTGCGCGGCAGCGTGCGCGCGGTGCTGTCGATGCGCCATGCCGGCGAGCGCAGCGTGGAGATCGCCTACGAGGCGGCCGGTCCGGTCGACGCGCCGGTCCTGGTGGTGGCCGGCGGCATTTCCGCGCATCGCCACGCCATCGCCAGCCATGATTTCCCCGAGAACGGCTGGTGGCAGAACCAGAGCGGCACCGGTCTCGATGCGCGCCGTTTCCGCCTGGTGTCGATCGACTGGATCGGCGCAGACGGCTCGCTCGACGTCGCCATCGACAGCGCCGACCAGGCCGACGCGATCGCCGCGGTGCTCGACGCGCTGGGCGTGGCGAAGGCCGCCGCCTTCATCGGCAGCTCCTACGGCGCGATGGTCGGCCTGCAGTTCGCCGCGCGCCATCCGCAGCGCGTGCGCCGCCTCGTCGCGATCAGTGGCGCGCACCGCGCGCATCCCTATGCCAGTGCGTGGCGCGCGCTGCAGCGCCAGGCCGTTGCCCTGGGCCAGCTGCAATGCGACGAATCGCAGGGTCTCGCGCTCGCGCGCCAGCTGGCGATGCTGAGCTACCGCACGCCCGCCGAATTCGCCGAGCGCTTCGACGAAGCCCCGCAACTGGTGCATGGCCGCGCGCGCGTCGCCGCGCAGGATTACCTCGAGCACTGCGCTGCGACCTGGGTCGCGCGCACTTCGCCGACTGCCTTCCTGCGCCTGTCCGAATCGATCGACCTGCATCGCGTCGACCCGCGCGAAGTGCGCGTGCCGACGACCGTCGTCGCGATCGTCGAGGACCGGCTGGTACCGCTCGACGACCTGTTCGCGCTGGCCGAAGGCCTGCCGCGTGGCGAAATCCGTGTGTTGCGCTCGAAGTACGGGCACGACGCTTTCCTGACCGAGCCCCGCGAAATCGCGGACATCCTCGGCAAATCCCTCGAAGACGTGTGTGGAGACGTGGCATGAGCGCGACCCTGAATGGACCTTTCAACGGCGGCGAGCCGCAATCGGCAACCCGCGCGGTGCGCGCCGGCATCGACAGCGATACCGCCTACGGTGCGGTGACGCCGCCGATCGTGCTGTCCTCCAATTTCAGCTTCGCCGGCTTCGGCGAGAAGCGGAAGTACGACTACACGCGCAGCGGGAATCCGACCCGCGACCTGCTCGGCGAAGCACTGGCGGAACTCGAGGGCGGCGCCGGCGGCGTCGTCACGTCCACCGGCATGTCCGCGATCACCCTGCTGCTGCACGCGCTGCTCAAGCAGGGCGAGCGCCTGGTGGTGCCGCACGATGCGTACGGCGGCAGCTGGCGCCTGTTCAACGCACTGGCGAACAAGGGCGCGTTCGAGCTGTCGACGGTCGACCTGACCGATCCGCGCGCGCTCGCCGATGCGCTGGCGCTGAAGCCGGCGGTGGTGTGGATCGAAACCCCGTCGAACCCGCTGCTGCGCATCACCGACCTGCGCTTCGTGATCGAGGCCGCGCATGCGGCCGGTGCGCGCGTGGTGGTCGACAACACCTTCCTCTCACCGGCGCTGCAGCGCCCGATCGAATTCGGCGCCGACTACGTCATCCACTCGACCACCAAGTACATCAATGGCCACAGCGACGTGGTCGGCGGCGCGGTCGTCGCGAAGGATGCGGAACAGCACCAGCAGCTGGTGTGGTGGGCGAACGCGCTGGGCCTGACCGGCTCGCCGTTCGACAGCTTCCTCACGCTGCGCGGCCTGCGCACGCTGGATGCGCGCCTGCGCGTGCACCAGGAAAACACCCATGCGCTGATCGCGCTGCTGCAGGACCACCCGGCGGTGCGCAAGCTGCACTACCCGGGCCTGGCCTCGCACCCGGGCCATGCACTGGCCGCGCGCCAGCAGAAGGGCTTCGGCGCGATGCTCTCGCTCGAACTCGACGGCGGCGAAGAAGCGGTCCGCGCCTTCGTCGACGGCCTGCAGTACTTCACCCTGGCCGAATCGCTGGGCGGCGTCGAAAGCCTGGTCGCGCATCCGGCGACCATGACCCATGCCGCGATGACCGCCGAAGCGCGCGCCGCCGCGGGCATCGGCGATGGCCTGGTGCGCCTGTCGGTGGGCATCGAGCACGCCGACGACCTGGTCGCGGACATCGCTGCAGGCCTTGCGCGTGCGCAGGCCGTGGCCGATGCGCGAAAACCCTGTACCAAACAGGTCGTGCTGTGAGCGGAGAGGTCGTCATCGCGCATATCGGTGTAGCGGCCCGTCCGCAATCCAGGTCCGCAGACGCACCGGCGCGCATCGCGCTGCTCGGCACCGGCACCGTGGGCAGTGCGGTGCTGGCGCGGCTCTCGGCATGGGACGGCACGCGGCTGGGCGAACGCCTCTCGCTGCAGTACGTGGCCAATTCGAGGTTCGCGTTCAGGCCGGCGTCCACGGCCGAGGCGGCAGCGCGTGCGGTGTCGGGAGTGGCATCGCACGCGCCGCCGTCGCTTGATGCAGTGTCGTCCGCGCTGGGCGCGCATGGCACGCGCATCGTCATCGATGCCACTGCGAGCGAATCGGTGACCGAACGTCATGCGGCCTGGCTGGCCGATGGCATCCATGTCGTCACCGCCTGCAAGCTCGGGCAGGGCACGACGCTGGCGCGCTGGCACGAGATCCGCGAGGCCTGCGCGCTCGGCAACACGCGCTATGGCGACAGCGCCACCGTCGGCGCCGGCCTGCCGCTGCTGCGTTCGATCCGCGCGCTGCAGGCCGGCGGCGACCGCATCCATGCCATCGCGGGCGTGCTGTCCGGCTCGCTGGCGTGGTTGTTCAATCACTACGACGGACTTCGCCCGTTCTCCGGTTTCGTACGCCAGGCACGCGATGCCGGCTACACCGAGCCCGATCCGCGCGACGATCTGTCCGGCGAGGACGTGCGCCGCAAGATCCTGATCCTGGCGCGCGCCGCGGGCGTACCGCTGGAAAGCGCGTCGGTCGAGGTCGATTCGCTGGTGCCGCCGGCACTCGCCGCACTCGCAGCGGCCGACGTCGATGCGGCACTGCCCGATCTCGACGCACCGCTGCGCGATCGATTCGCCGATGCCTACAAGCGCGGCGAGAAGCTTCGCTTCATCGCACGACTGGAGGACGGGCGCGCGCGCGTCGGCATCCAGTCGTTGCCGGCCGATCATCCCCTCGCGGGTGGTGCGGGTACCGACAACCGCGTCGCGATCTGGAGCGATCGTTACGACAAGCAGCCGCTGGTGATCCAGGGCCCGGGCGCGGGTGCCGGCGTCACTGCCGCCGGCCTGCTCGACGACGTGCTGGAGATCGTGGCGCGGAGTTGAGCGCGGATGCGGAGGGCGCGCGGTCGGCGCCTTCTGATTGCAATGTCGCCGTCACGGCGGTTTCACGGGCGATGCGAAGACTGGCGGCTTGCCCGCACGACCTCCGCACGATCCCATGAGAAAGACCCTCCTTGCCCGCGCCCTCGCCGGGCTCGTCCTCGCGCCCGCTGTTTCCGTTGCGGTCGCGCAGTCCGCCACGCCTCCCGCGTCGCCCGACGGTGCGGCCGACGCGCTCGATACCATCGTCGTTCGCGGCGAAGCGGTCTACCGCGACCGCAGCGATGCGCCGGCCACGCTGGCCTACGATCTCGAATATTTCCAGCAGTTCGAGCCGCTCACCGTCGGCGACATGCTCAAGCGCGTGCCCAGCGTCGCCTTCCTGTCCGACGTGCTCGAATACGACGGCGTACGCCTGCGCGGCCTGGATCCGGGCTACACCCAGATCCTGATCAACGGCGAACGCGTGCCGGGCGGTGGTTTCGATCGTTCGTTCTTCGTCGATCGCATCCCGGCCGAGCTGGTCGAACGCATCGAGATCGTGCGCTCGGCCTCGGCCGATCGCAGCGGCGACGCCATCGCCGGTTCGCTCAACATCGTGCTGCGCGAAGGCCGGTCGCTGGGTGGTGGCTACCTGCGTTTCGGCGCGCTGCACTACGCCGACGGCCAGACGGAGCCGCTGCTCGGCGCGGTCTGGGGCGGCCAGGCGCTCGGCGGCGACCTGCTCATCGGCGTGAACACGCAGGGCCGGCGCAACCCGAAGGACAAGTACAGCCGCCGCTACGGCGCGCCGGGTGAAGCGATCGACAACACCGAGGTGCAGACCGACGTGCGCAGCGGCGACGACCATGCCTTCAACGCCGCCTACGACGTCGAACTCGGCCCCGGCCGCCTGGGCATCGACCTGTTCTACGTCGCCACCGATCGTCTTCAGGACGAGGATTCGCTCGAGTACATCGACGGCATCGAGAACGACGCGAACCTGTCGGTCGTGAACGACAACGACCTCGATATCCGCACCGACAACTGGTCCGTCGGCCTCGAATACGACTGGGCGATGGCCGGCGGCGACACCCGCGTCCGCCTGGCATGGTCGGGTTTCGACGATCGCCAGTTCGAGCTGGAAGACGAGTACGAATACCGCCGCGACGCGAATCCGTTCCCGGAGGACGACCGCTACACCGGCGATCGCACCTACACCGAGATCGACGACCGCGAACTGTCGCTGGACCTGCGCCACACGCGCCCGGTCGGCGCCGCACAGCTGCGCTTCGGTGCCACCTACACGCGCAAGTCGCGCGAGACGTCGATCACCACCGATCGCAACCGCATCACCATTCCCAATGCGCCGGCGCCGCGTCCGACGATCCCGGGCACGTTCGGTCCCTACCTGCCGCTGCCCGGCGGGCTCAACACCATCGACGAGACCCGGATCGAGCCCTACGTGCGCCTCGACGGCGGCGCGGGTGCGTTCGAGTGGGAAACCGGCCTGCGCTACCAGCGCACCGAGATCGACATCGACGATCGCACCGTCGCCGCGCCGCTGCGCCGCAGCGAACAGCGCCATGGCGAGCTGCTGCCATCCGCGCACCTGCGCTGGAACCTCGCCGACGACCAGCGCATCAGCCTCTCGCTCGCGCGGACGATGCGTCGCCCCGGCTTCGACCAGATCACGCCGGCCTTGCTGCTCGCCGAACTCGGCGACAACGATCTGCTCGGCAATCCCGACCTGCGGCCGGAGACGGCATGGGGCCTCGACCTGGGCTGGGAGCGTCGCCTCGGCAAGCGCGGCGTGATCGGCGTGAACGCGTTCTACCGCGACGTGCGCGACCTGATCGAGATCGCCAACACCGGTGTCGAGGGCGATGAAGGCCCGGGCACGTTCGTGCTGCAGCCGCGCAATGCCGGCGACGGACAGGTCTGGGGCGTGGAACTCGACGTGTCGACCCCGCTGACCGCGCTGGGCCTGGAACACACCGGCGTGTTCCTCAACTACTCGTGGCTGGACAGCGAGATCCGCGACATGTTCGGCACGCGCCGCTTCAACAACCAGTCCGACGACGTGCTCAACGTCGGCTTCATCCAGTCGCTGCCGACGCCGCAGATGTCGTTCGGCGTCACCTATCGCCGACAGGGCAGCGCGTTCGGGCGCATCGTCGGCGAAGAGGTGCGCACGTCGTACGGCGCGGACCTCGAAGCCTTCGTCGAGAAGCGCTTCGGCGAGCATTGGACGGTGCGCCTGACCGGATCGAACCTGCTGAACGCGTCGAAGGACGAAGTGTTCGACAAGTTCGTCACGGTGCAGGACCAGATGGAAAGGTCGCACGACGAGTTCGAGATCGAGCGCGAGACCGGCGGCCGCGTGTACCAGATGGTGGTGCGCTACGAATTCTGATTGCCACGGCTGTCTGCGAACGAAAAAGGGAGCGGCCTCGGCCGCTCCCTTTTTCTTGATCTCTCTCCCTTCCTTGCACCGCGCCGTGACGTTGCACGGCGCGGTGCCGACGTGCTCAGGGCAGATCACGGCCGAACAGGCCGAGGTAGAGCGCGCGGTAGATCGCGGTGGAGTCGATGGTGCCTTCGATCTTCGCCGCGCCGGGGCCGATGCCGCGTGCGACGGTGCCGCCGGCGCTGTCCGAGTCCGAGGCCCAGGTCACGTAGAACGGCTGGCGCACGCCGCGCGCGTCCGGCGCGCTGAGGTAGGGCTGGCCGCCGTCGCTGTCGAGCGGCGAACCCACGGCCGTCTTCGTCGGCAGCGGTCGCGGCAGGTCCTTCGGGTCGTCGAGATCGTCGCTGGTGGGATTCATCGCGCCGTTGTCCGAATCGGAGGCCACGACCACGGTCAGCGCGGGGTTCCTGCCGGCTTCCGCGAGCGCCAGGGCGATCGCACGGTCGGCGCCGGAGGCGGCGTCCACTACGGCCGGCGTGTTGTTCTCGCCCGATAGGTTGTCGGTGGCTTCCTCGTTGCCGACGACCAGATAGCCCTCGGGCGCGTCGCGGAAGCGGTCGAGGATGAAGCCGAGCATCTCGTCGAAGCGCGGCGCCTGCGGCTGGAACGGCGTCAGTCCCTGCATGGCCAGCGTCGCTTCGTCGGCTTCGTTGAACGTGGCTTCGTGCGCGAACAGTCCGAGCACGCGGCGGCCGTCGCGCGGCAGCGCCAGCAGTTCCTCGCGGGTGAACACGACCGCGTAGCCGGCGCGGCGCGCTTCCTCGACCAGGTTGCGGCGGTCCTTGCGCACGCCGACGCCGTGCCGGCCCTGCACGCCGGCGGGCAGGAAGAACATCTCGCCGCCGCCGAGCGCGATGTCCGGGCGTGCGGCGAGGATCTGCGCGGCGATCCCGGCCTCGTCGTCGCGGTCCGCGATGGTGGCCAGGAACGCGCCGGTGCCCGGTTCGGTCAGGGGTGCCGAGTTGAAGATTGCGACCTTCCTGCCGGCGGCCTGCGCTTCGCGCATCAGGCTCATGCGCTTGCCGGAGGCGGCGACGGGCACCTCGCCCGGCGTCACCCAGCCGTAGCTGTCCAGCGTGGCGCGCACGCCGTAGGCATGCGTGGTCGCGCCGCCGTTCGACGAGGCGTTGACGCTGTCGGTCATCGGACCGACGTAGATGGCCAGGCGCGGCAAGCGGTCCCAGGCCAGGCGCCCGTCGGGACCGGCGCGGAACAGGCGGACGGCCGCCCAGGTGTTGGCGCCCATGCCGTCCGGATGCAGGAAGATGGCGCTGCCGGGCGTGGAGGCCGTGGATTCCGCAGCCAGCGCCGGCAGGGTGGGGGAGAGCGCGAGGGCGAGCGCCGTTGCGAGGAAGGTTCGGATCATGCGGACATTCGATGCGGAGGACGACCCGCGAGCATGTCGCATCGAGATGACAGCGTCGCGACGCCCGGCGCCAGGGCAGGCGGTCACCTCGGCCGCATGGCGTAGTCGCGCGCGAAGTACTGTTCCAGCGGCTCCGGTCGATGCAGGCCGTAGCCCTGGGCCATGTCGACGCCCAGGGCGCGCAGCATCGCGATCACCTTTTCGTTCTCGACCTGCTCGGCGATGGTCTTCTTGCGCAGCACGTGCGCGATGTCGGTGATCGATCGCACCACGGCGGTGGACAGCGGCGATTCCAGCAGGTCGCGCACGAAGCTGCCATCGATCTTGAAGTAGTCGACGTCGAGCGACTGCAGGTAGTTGAACGAGCAGAAGCCGGTGCCGAAGTCGTCGAGCGCGAACGCGCAGCCGAGTGCGCGCAGCTGCGAGATCAGCGCCTGCGCGCGAGCGAGGTCGCGCACCGCGCTGGTCTCGGTGATCTCGAAGCACAGCTTGTGCGCCGGCACGCTGCTGCGTTTCACGCGATCGACCACGTAGCGCTGGAAGCCTTCGTCGACCATCGAGGCGGCGGTGAGGTTGATCGCGCACAGGTGCACCTCGGCGGCAGCGGCCGGGCGCGCCTCCAGCCAGCCCAGCGCGAGTTCGATGACGTGACGATCCAGTTGCACGCCCAGCTGGAAACGCTCGGCCGCGGGAATGAAGTCGCCCGGCGCCAGGCGCTGTCCGGTGACCGGATCGCGCATGCGCAGCAGCAATTCGAAGTGACGGCCATGGACCTCATCGCGGTCGAACGGCAGGATCGACTGGCAGTCCAGTTCGAACAGTCCCCGGTCCAGCGCCTCGCGGATGCGGACCGCCCAACGCATCGCGGCGGTGCGTTCCTGCAGTTCGCCCGGCTCCTGGTTGGCGATGCAGATGCGGTTGCCGCCCAGTTCCTTCGCGGTGAAGCACGCCGTGTCGGCCTGCGACAGCAGGTGCGTGTGGTCGCCATGCCCCCCGACGAAGGTCACCAGGCCGATGCTCGCAGTCGCGTTCAGCGCCTGGCCCTGCCAGCCGACGCGGTAGTCCTCGATCGCCAGCAGCACGCGCTCGGCGCGACGCAATGCGTAGGCAGGCGAACCGTGCAGCAGCAACGCGAACTCGTCGCCACCGATGCGGAACACTTCGTCGTTGCGGTCGATGGTCGCGCGCAGCAGCGAGCCCGCGCCCTGGATCAGGGCATCGCCCGCGGCGCTGCCGACGGTGTCGTTGATGAGGCTCAGGTGATCGAGATCGAGATAGACCAGCCCGGCCTCGGCGCCGGAGCGCGCAGCCGTGCGTTGCAGCGCTTCCTCGAAGGCACTGCGATTGGGCAGGCCGGTGGCGCTGTCGGTCACCGCGCGGATCAGTGCGCGCCGCGTGGCAGCGCGCTGTTCGGCGATGGACGCGGCAAGCATCAGCGGCACGTTGGCGAACAGGCACATGAAGGCGAGCAGCAGGGCCACGTCGAGCGGATCCTGCGGCGAGCGGAAGGCGCCGATGCCAAGTGCGGTGATCGAGGTGATGACCAGCACCGCGACGCCCGTGCCGACAAGGGTCCACAGGGTTTCGAAGCGCACCGCGCTCCACAGCAGCAATGCCAGCGGCAGCGACACCAGACCCAGCGGATACAGGCCGTTGTAGGTGCCCGCGAAATAGAAGATGCCGGCCGAGACGGTGGCACAGGCCAGCCAGATGGCCTTTTCCCGCCCCGACGAGATGCGTTCGTCCGGAGTCGGCGGCGGCTCGCGCGGGCCGTCATGGGTCAGGTACAGCATGGTGGGCGCGACGCAGGTGATGCCCAGCAGATCGCCCATGGTCCAGCGCGCGTAGGCATGCCAGAAGTCGGTGCCGTCGGTCATGCCGGTCGCGAACAGGCCGAAGGTGCCGATGAGGCCGGAGATGGCCGACATCGTGACTGCGCCGCACATCAGGCCGAAGCCGCTGCGCACGCTCAGGCGTGCCGTTTCGCCTGCCAGGGCGCGGTAGGCGGCATACCCGGCAAGCGCGGCCACGATGTTGCTCCCGACCGAATACGGCAGGAAGGCGACCGGTACCGGTACGAACAGCGCGTGGTTGAGCAAGATGGGAACCGCCACGAACAGCGACCAGCGCGGGCCGTAGCGGAGGACGGCGGCGTAGGCCACGCCGGACGCGGGCCAGAACAGGGTCACCTCATCGGGCGCAAGGATGAGCACCCCGGCGAACCAGGCGCCGAGCAGGTACAGCGTCGACAGCCACAGGAGCCGCGGCAACCTGTCTCCCCCCGGTCGTGTCACGACGTGCTGCCACCCCGGCGCCCTGGCCAGGCCGCGACGGGCGCGCGACCTGTTCCGGCGGCGGGATGGGCCTGTTCCGGTACCGACTCTCGCAGAATCAGTCGTCGATGCGCAAGACGCCCTGTCGGGTCCGGTCCAGGTGCAGGCGCAGGACGTCGGGCCTCGAATAATGGCCCACCGGATCGAAGTTCTGCCGCTCGCGATAGACCTGCGCATGATCGAGGTCGACGCAGAACACGCCCTCGCCATCCTGCGGCGGCAGCACCCACTGGCCGTCCGGGCCGGCGACCGCGCTGCCGCCGTCCGCGCAGACCGCCGGCATGCGCTGGCGCAGGAAGTCCGCATGCGGATGGCTGTCGGGAATGTCCTCGCGGCGCCAAGGCGCGCCGACGCTGACCACGTAGCTGCGGCCTTCGCGTGCGGCGAACCGGGTGATGTCCGTGGTGTTGCGATGGCTGCCGGGCCAGACGGCCAGGTGCAGGTCCTCGCCCTGTGCCGACAGCGCGGCTCGCGGCAAGGGCATCCAGTTTTCCCAGCAGTTGAGCGCGCCGACCGTGAACGGACCGATCGGGAAGGTGCGCAGGCCCGCGCCATCGCCCGGCGACCATACCAGCCGTTCCTCGTAGGTCGGCATCAGCTTGCGGTGGACATTGCGCAGCGTGCCCTCGGCATCGATCAGCGCGAGGCTGCAATACAGGCTGTGCCCGCCGCGGTCGTCTGCGCGCTCGATCATGCCCAGTGCGACCCACAGGCCATGCCGGCGCGCGGCATCGCGGATCGGATCGAGGTCGCCGCGCGCCACCGAGACCGCCTGCGCGCAGTAGTGCGCGTGCATCGACTTCTGGAAGTCGTCGTCGAAGCGGGCGCCTTCGGTGTGTTCGAGCCAGAACGGGTATCCCGGCAGCAATGCCTCGCCGAAGACCACCAGCCGGGCGTGCTGGCGCGCGGCCTCGTCGATGGCGTCGACGATTTTCGTCGTGGTGGCCGTGCGATCGAGCCACACGGGGGCGATCTGGGCGAGTGCGACGCGAAGCGTGTCGTCGGTTGTCGTCATGTCCGGGGTCCGTCGATTCATGAAGCGTCGAGTGTAGTGCTTCCCGTCGACGCGAGACGAGGCGTCGACGCTGCGGCCATGATCGACACATGCCCGGTCCTTGCGATGCTGAACGGAGCGCAGGCTGAAAGTTCGGATTGCATTGCGGTGAACGCGAATGTCGCGCGCTGTGAGATCGAAGGCGGTTAACGTGCGCTTCGTTCGCCGCGATGCGTGCACGGACGCGTGATCGATGTCGCATTCGAATCGATGTCGCATTCGAATCGACGTGTTCACGATCGTCCTGCATCGATGGCTTCATCAACGTGACATCTGCCGCGTGCATGGTGTCGTCCACGCAGGCATGCGAATGCGACATGCCTGTCGATGGATCGAAGTCGACGTCGTTGACGATGCCATCTGCGGTGTCCGGTCTGGAAGCCGAAGTCCGATACTTGTTCCCGAGTCGCAGTCGTCGATCATGGATGGTCGTGCGCGTGGATGCGCAGGTTCGTTGCGACCAGGACCCTGGATGCGTTGTTCTTACATGGAGGTAGTGAATGGGAATGCTGGCGGAGTGCCCGACGCAGCTGGTGCACGGCGATTGCTTCATCGCGCTTGACAGCGTGTCCGATCGGTTCCGGGTCAACCTGAAGATCGAAGGTCTGTCCGCGACGGGGTCGATCAAGGTGAAGGCCGGGCGACACATGGTGAAAGCCCTTGAAGGTGCCGGCGTGATCGCGCCGGGCGCGCGATTGATCGAGAGTTCGTCGGGCAACCTCGGCGTGGCATTGAGCATGATCTGCGCTGCGCGAGGGTATGCGTTCACCTGCGTGAGCGACCCGAACATCTCGCCGGGAAGCGCGCGCCTGATCCGTGCGTATGGTGCCGAGCTCATCGTGGTCGATCGCCGCGATGCCAACGGCGGCTATCTCGCGACGCGGATCGAGCTGATTCGGGAGAAGATCGCGGCGGAGCTGGGTCTCATCTGGCTCAACCAGTACGAGAACCTGTTCAATGTCGACGCGCACTACCAGTCGACCGGGCGGGAAATCCTCGAGCGCTTTCCGGTGCCGGACTATTTGTTCATCGGTGCGGGAACCACTGGTACGCTGGGCGGCGTTTCGCGACGCATTCGCGAATTCGCGCCGCAGGCGAAGATCATCGCCGTGGATGCGGAAGGATCGGTCACCTTCGGCGGCCCGCCGGCGAAACGCCGCATCCCGGGGCTCGGCACCAGCACCCCGCCGCCGATCCGCGTGCATTCGAGCTACGACGAACTGCTGATGGTGCCCGAGACGCAGACGCTGTCGGTCTGCCACGAGTTCGCACGGCGCGGCCTGCTCCTCGGCGGCTCGACGGGCTCGGTGCTGGCCGGCATCCGGCAGTATGCGCACCGTATCGAGCGGAATGCCTGCGTGGTGGCGATTTCGCCCGACATGGGCGACCGCTACCTGGACACGATCTACAACGAGGACTGGTGCCGGCACAACTTCGGGCATGCCGATGTCGAGCTGGCGGAAGCCGGCTGAAGGACGACGATCGAACGGCATCCGCGACCTTGGTCGCGGCGGCGCGCAGCACGACCGCTCCAACCACAACGCAGCCTGCGTTCCGACGGCATTCGCCGGGACGCAGGCTTGTCGCCACAACAGCACAGGATTCGACTCACGCATGGACATGCGCACGCAGCCCGCACAGGAATTCCACGTCATCCCGGGCGCCTTCATCGCCGAAACCCTCGCCGGACAGCAGGACACCATCGTCGACGTCGTCATGGACGCCTATCTCCGTCACCACGCCGGGCGCACCATCAATCCCGACAGCTATTTCCTGCGCTTCGACGACAAGCCCAGCGCGCGGATCATCGCGCTGCCCGCGGCGATCAAGGGCGATGCGGCGATCGCCGGCATCAAATGGATCGCGAGCTTTCCCGACAATGCCGGGATCAACCTGCAGCGCGCATCGGCGACCCTGGTGCTGAACGATTACGAGACCGGCTATCCGATCGCGCTGCTCGAGGCTTCGCAGATCAGTGCCGCACGCACGGCGGCGTCCTGCGTGCTGGCGGCGGACGTGCTGGGTGGCGGCCGACGCATGCGGTGCCTCGCCGTGGTCGGTGCCGGCGTGATCGCGCGCACCATCGTCGACTACCTGCGGGCGGGCGACTGGGCGATCGACGAACTGGTCGTGCATGCGCTGAGCGCGGAAGATGCCGAACACCTGGCGACGATGGCGTGCGGATTCTGCGCCGAGGTGCGCGTCGCCGGAAGCGCCGAGGACGCGATCCGCGGTGCGAGTCATGCCGTATTGGCGACCACCGCGCCAGCCCCGTATCTCCACGCTGCCGACCTGCTCGCGCCCGGTCAGATCGTGTTGAACATCTCGCTGCGCGACCTTGCCCCGGAGCTCTTGCTCGGCGCATTCAACGTGTTCGACGACATCGAGCACTGCATGAAGGCGAGCACGTCGCCGCACCTGGCCGAGCAGCTGACCGGTGGTCGCGCATTCGTCCACGGCGTGCTGGCGGAAGTGATCGAAGGGACGCTGCCGGTGGATCGCACGAAGCCCATCGTGTTCTCGCCGTTCGGCCTGGGCATCCTCGATCTCGCGGTCGGCAGATACCTGCTCGAGCGCGCGCGCGCGCAGGATCGCGCGGTCGGCATCGACGGCTTCTTTCCGGACGTCAGCCGCTGGTGAGCGCACCAGTTTCAATTCCCCATCATTCAGGAAGCAGGGACGCATGAACACCGCATTGGATCGGAACGGATCGGAACGCGCCGGATCGGCGCAGATCGGCCTGGCGCAGGCCGGGCTGGAGCAGGACGTCGCCATGCAGGCGACCACGCTGCTCGGCGCGAAGCTGCAGACGCAGGGCGCGCGCGCACGATTGCAGAACCATGATTGGCCACCGGTGCATGCCTGCACCACGCTGCCGGAGGCACTGCGGGCATTCCTTGCGCTCGATGTCGTCGCGCGCGATGCGTTGCTGGCCGACATGCGTGCCGATGCGGATCGGCACGGTGCGTTCGTGCACATGAGCCTGGGCGAGATCTACGCCTACCTGTTCGGTTATCGCGATGGCGTCGCCACCGATGCCGCCGATGATGCCCTCGAATCCGCGCTGCTGGGCGCGAAGATCAGGCTGGAGCGCGAGTTCATCGACCACTGGGTCGGTCGCGTCGACGCCCCGGTCTTCGACAGCGTGGCCTCGGCCGCGGACCACCTCGACCATCTCGCCGCGACCAATCCGGGCGTGCATCACTCGCTGTTCCACTACATCGAACATGAAGCACCAAGGGCGCAGGTCGAGATGTTCCTGCGTGGCGAGGTGATCCGCAACGAAGTGGTCGACGACGAAGTCGCGCTGCTCGCGTTCGGTTTGCAGGGCACGCAGAAGGCGGTGGCCGTGGCCAATCTGTGGGACGAGTGCGGGCGTGGCCGGCTCGAGAACTTCCATACCTTCTGGCTTCGCCGTTTCATCGGGCCGGAACCGGACCAGTGGGATGCCTTCATGCGCCTGCGTGGAGAGAACCCGTGGTTCGCGAAGATCACTTCCAACACCAACAACATGCTGCTCACCCGGCCTGCCTACAAGCAGATGGCCTACGGCTGCTTCATGATGTTCGAGAGCTGGGTGGAGCCGCACTTCCGCGCGATCATGGGTGCGATGGATCGGCTGGGCGACTTCGACAACGACCGGCGCGTCTATTTCGCCGCCCACATCGCGGTGGACCCGCGGCATTCGCGCGAATTGTCCGAGGGCCTGCGCATGCAGTGCCCACCGCTCGACACGCGACGCCTGAACGACGTCGTCCGCGGCGCGCACCTCGCGGTTGCGGCCGGTACCCGCCAGTACGACCATTGGCTGCGATACTTCAAGCATGCGACCGCGCATGCGCCGGACGGCTTGCAGGCGAGGACGCCGGTTGCTGGAGCACCCGTTCTGGAGATGGAATGAACATCCTGGTCAGCGTCAGTCCCCTGTTGTTCGTGGTGATCCTCAGTGCGTGGTTCCGCCGCCCCGCCTTCATCGTGGCGTGGTGCGGCGTGGCCCTGGTCGCCGCGCTCGTGCTGGTGTCGTGGTGGATGCAGGCAGGTCTGCAGGCCGACGCAGCACCGCATCTGCAGGGGCTTGGCGCGGCAGCACTCATCACCCTGCAGGCCGCGCTGGTGATCGGTCCGGGCCTGTACCTCAACTCGCTGCTGGGTCGCGCCAAGGCGCACGACGCACTGGTGGCGTGGGTCGGGCGCATCCCGATGGACCCCTTGCACAAGCGCCTGATGATCGTGGTCGGGCTGGCGCCAGCGCTGGAGTCGCTGACCGGATTCGGCGTATCGCTGCTGGTCACCGTGCCGCTGCTGCTTGCTGCCTCCGAACGACGCACGGCGCTGCGCCAGTCGATGCTCAGCATGAACATCATGCCCTGGGGCACGCTGGGCCTGGCGACGGTGGTCGGCGCACAGCTGAGCGGGCAGTCGGTGTCGTCGCTGGGTTTCGCGACCAGCCTGATCAGCTTCGGCGTGTTTCCCGTGTTCGGCATGCTCACGGGGTGGCTGTCCGCCGAGTCGGCGGAGCGTGGCCGCGCGTTGCGCGACGGTTTCCTGCTCGGCTGCGTGCTCTCGCTCGGCCTCGTCGCGTTGAACTGGCTGGGCGTGATCGAACTGGCCGGCATCCTCGCCGGCCTGGCGAGCGCGCTTGCGTGCCTGCTGCTGTTCCGCACCGCGAGCCATTCGATGCTGCCGCCGTGGCAGGCGGTGCGGCCGTACGTGATCGTGCTTGGACTCATCGCGGTGATTCGTGCGCTGCCGTTCCTCGGCGTGCCGACGAAGGACTGGGCGATCGAGGCGGGCGGCGTGCGTTTCGCACCGTTGGCATCGCCCGGGTTGGCGCTGCTGGCGACCATCCTCATCCTCAGTCGCGGGCAGGAAGCCGCATCGTTGCTGCGCGACACGCTCAACCGCGCTATGAAACCGATCCTCGCGCTGGGCGGCTTCACGCTGATGGCGCAGATGATGGTCGCCAGCGGCATGATCCGGATCATCGGCGAGGCGCTGCCGGTCTCGCATCCGATGCAACTGGGCGGGCTGTCGCCGATGCTCGGCGCGTTGTCGGGCTACCTCACCGGTTCCAACGTCGGCGGCAACGCGCTGATGATGACGATGCAGGCCTCGCTCACCGACGACAAGGCGCTGCAACTGGCGCTCAGCGCGATCCAGAACAGCGCTGCCGGGCATGCCGCGTTCGCGTCGATGCCGATCATCCTGCTGGTGCTCGCGATCGCCGGGCCCGGCGGGAAGGACGAGGAGTCCGACCTCGTGCGTTTCGGACTGAAGATCCTGCTGCTGGTGGTGGCCTTGCTGGTCGCAGCAGGCCTGCTGTTGATCGCCCTGGGATAAGGGCTTGCACGACGACCTGGGACAAGGACACCCCCATGCGCTTCGATCTATTACCCGCCTCCACGCTTCGTGTCACGGAAGAACACGACCATGAGCGGATGCTGCAGTTGTGCGACCGGATCCTCGCGTCCGGCGTCTGGACGATGCCGATCTGCATCGAACGCGAAAGCCATGCCGTCATGGATGGCCATCACCGGCTGGAGGCCGCGAAACGGCTGGGACTGGCGCGCGTGCCGGTGTACCTGCTCGACTATTCGCAGGTCACGCTGACGCGCTGGCGCGACGACATCCACGTCAGCGTGGCGGACATCCTGCGGCGTGCCTACGCCAACGACCCGTATCCGAAGAAGACCACGCGCCATGTCTTCCCGGAGGAACTGACGCGGCCGTGCGCGATCCCGCTCGTGCTGCTGCGCGACATCGCGCCGATCGCATGGCCGATGCCCGAAGAACCGATCGCAGCGTTGCGGGCGGAATACGGCTGAGCGTTCGACTGAATACGATCAGTCGGCGCAGGCTTCGATCACCAGTCGGCCGTCGACGATATGCGGCTTGCAGTTCGTGGGTTGGACATCGCGGCGGGTCGCGGCGCAGACGCCCTGCAGACTGTCGCCGTCCTGCGCGAGAAGCCGTCGCCGCTCGCTGCAGACGAGGGCGCCGAAATCCGTCGAACAACCCGGCGCGCCGTACGCATCGTCGCCCGGGACGCAAAGTCCCTGGCATTGCGCATCGTCCGTGCAACGGCGACCCGCATCGGTGGTTGGCCTGACGCACGATGCGACGAGCATCGTGGCGGATTGCCAGGTGCCGCCTTCGTCGAGGCAGCGTCTGATCGCATCGTCGGTGTCCGGCGGCGTCTGCGCGCAGGCGGGCGGGCAGGTCGCGAGCAGTCCGAACAGCAGCGACGTCGCGAGCGCCCGCGTCAGCATTCGATCACGTTCACCGCAAGCCCGCCGCGCGAGGTTTCCTTGTACTTGTCCTGCATGTCGCGGCCGGTATCGCGCATGGTCTTGATGACCTTGTCGAGGCTGACCTTGTGCTTGCCGTCGCCACGCAGGGCCATGCGCGAGGCGTTGATCGCCTTCACCGCGCCCATCGCGTTGCGCTCGATGCACGGGATCTGCACGAGTCCGCCGATGGGGTCGCAGGTCAGGCCGAGGTTGTGCTCCATGCCGATCTCGGCGGCGTTCTCGATCTGGCCGGGCGTGCCGCCGAGCGCGGCGGTGAGGCCGGCGGCGGCCATCGAGCAGGCCACGCCGACCTCGCCCTGGCAGCCGACTTCGGCGCCGGAGATCGAGGCGTTTTCCTTGTAGAGGATGCCGATGGCAGAGGCGGTGAGCAGG
>JAEUPQ010000017.1 GCA_016789405.1 Lysobacteraceae bacterium | reverse complement strand
GTGCGCTCGCAAGCTCTGCAACGACGACGGCGTTCCGGTGGAACGGCCGGTTCCGGAGATTTTCGCGAAGTGTTGTCCTTTTCGCTCGTCGCCTTGGTTCCGAGGGTCCCCCCCCCCCCCCCCCCGTAGAGCGGAGCTTGCTCCGCTGCTTTTCACGAGAAGGGCCAAGCGGAGCTTGCTCGGCTGCCTTCCACGAAAAGACTGAGCGGAGCAAGCTCCGCTCTACGGGTCGCAACCGATGCCCCTGCCCGGAGTGTTCGTGACGTGAATCGTGGCGAAGTCCATTTCCTGCTGAGCACCCGGGAAGATTTCGACCCGGACATCATCACCGCACGTCTCGGGATCGAGCCAAGCGGCGTCGTTCGGCGTGCCGACCCGCGCCCCAGGCTGAATTCGTGGCAGCTGTCGTCCCGCGTCATCCGGGACGACCCGGACAAGAACACCTTCGTGGATGTCTACCCGATGGCACGCGACGTGATCGATCGGCTCGCGCCGCATGCCGATGCCATCACCGCGCTGGTGGATCAATACGGACTCGCAGCGACGCTGCAGGTGGTGCTTTACATCTCTTGGGACGAAGACGATGTTCGTGGAGCACCGCCCATCGGTTTCGACGAGGTCACGGTGGCCTTCCTGGCCAAGGTCGGCGCGTCCATCGACGTGGACTCGTACAGGGCGGATGACCAGGCCTGAAAGGCCCGCGCATCGCCCCCCCTGTAGAGCGGAGCTTGCTCCGCTGCATTTCACGGGAAGGCCAAGCGGCGCAAGCTCCGCTCTACCGTCGATGCGGCATGCTTTCCGTGATCAGAACGGCTTCGCCAGCACCAGGTAGACGACGGCGACGAGCGCGAACACCGGGATCTCGTTGAACACGCGCAGCTTCGTCGACGAGGGCAGCGGCCTGCCGTTCGCCGCCCCCTTCAGCCAGCGGCCCGCGACGATGTAGTGGGCGAACATCAGCGCGACCAGGGTGAGCTTGGCGTGCAGCCAGCCACCCGCGATGCCGAAATGCAGCCACAGGGTCAGGCCGAACACCAGCGCCAGCCCGAACATGATGTGGCCGAAGCGATACAGGCGACGCCCCATCAGCACCAGTCGCTCGCGCACGGCCGGCACGTCACCGGCCTCGGCCAGGTTGATCAGGATGCGCGGCAGGTAGAACCCGGCCGCCATCCAGGCCATGACGAACACGAGATGTGCGGTCTTTGTCCAGAAGTACGCAGTCATGGGATTTCGGTGCCTTCGTCGCGGGCGGCCACCTTAGCAAATCGCGAGGGACCCGATGCCCCTGACATTCCACGTCGAGCGAAAGGCGTCGATGTGTGTCCCATGTCGTCTGATTTTGTGACGAATAGAACAATTCGTATCGATAAAGCGTGCAATTGTCGCGTTGCCAGTCAGGGACATGAAGGGCGGTTCAGCAAAATTTTCCGGTTTCAGCTACTTTTCTTCCTGAAACCGCGAGCAGGCACCAAGGCACCGTACGCCTTGGCATGGAAGATGCTTATGCCGAATCGTCATCAATGGAGCCGAGCATGGCTGAGATCGTCCAACGCCTCGTGAGCACTCACGAAAGCGCACACGAGACTCCAGAAGAGATGTCTCCCGAAATGTCCACCAGGGCAGCCTGCCAGGACATCCTGGCAACCCTGCTGGAACGCACGCACGCAACGCTCTTCGCATCCCTCGCCACGGTGGATGGTCGCAGCTATGCGCATGCGGGCAGCGGCCTGAGCACGACCAGTGCGCAGCGGTCCGCCGCGATCACCAGCTCCCTGATGGGACTGATCGAATCGTTCAGCAAGGAATCGCTCAACAGCGGTGCGCTGTACAACAGCATCGCGACCGAGAAAGGATCCATCGTCATCGTGCGCGTGCCGTCCAAGGCGCGCCTGCACACGCTCTGCGTGTGCGCCGATGCCACCGCGAACCTCGCGATGACCATTCGCGCCGCGCTCGACACCGCCCAGAAACTCGCAGATCGAATCGACGCACCGCGATGACGCCCGGATGCGCGCCGGCATTCCCGGCCGCACGCCACCCGCCGTCACAGGTGAATCCACCCCGCAGTCCCCACCACGATCCACAAAAGGAGCAACCCATGGCCAAGATCTCCCTCGAAGCCCTGCGCAACATCGACGGCTATGTCGCCGCAGCCCTCGTCGATACCGACAGCGGCATGCTGCTGGCCGGCGACGGCACGGGCGTGAATCTCGAAGTTGCGGCAGCCGGCAACACCGAAGTCGTGCGCGCCAAGCGCAAGGTCGCGAATGCGCTGGCCCTGAACGACACGATCGAAGACATCCTGATCAGCCTCACCAAGCAGTACCACATCATCCGTCCGCTGGAATCGAACCAGAAGCTGTTCCTGTACGTGGTGCTCGACCGCGCCAAGTCCAACCTCGCCATGGCGCGCCACGAGCTGCGCACCTTCGAGAAGGGCGTGGATTTCTCCTGATCTCCGGAGACCTCCGACGCACCCACCGGATGCGCTGCAATGGCGCATCCGGCGCTTCGCCCGCCACGTAACTCCCGTTCCGAATCACTCTCCGCGAGCCGGCGTCCATGCTCCGTGCCGATATTTCCTATTCCGCGCTCGGCGAACAGGCCGAACAGCGCGTCCGCCAGGCCGGGCAGTTGCTGGCCGCCTATCGCATCCGGGCCAGGATCCGCCCCTGGGATGGCACCCGCTGCGACCTGCTGGTGACCGACCTGTCCGACGCCTACGGCCGCAAGACCTACGATCGCGCGCGATCGCGCGGCACGCCGATCCTGGCGTTCGGCGTGGACACCCAAGCGAACGATGACGGCATCGGCATCGCCCTCGACAACAGCCTCGCGCCGATCCTCGCGCAATCCATGCGCGACCTGCTCTCGCTCGACGCACGCAACGATGACGGAGAGTCGGACACCGAGACGCTGCCCGCCCTGTGTCGCCTGGCGGGCGCCGATCTCAAGGGGCTCGCCATCGATGCCGCATGGAACGGACGCATCGTCCGGATCCGTCCGGATGAGGGCCGCGTCTACGCGCCCACGCTGAGCGACCTGCTCTCCGCCACCGACACCTTCTGCAGCGAGGACTGGTCGCTCGTGCGCAGCGAGGACGGCGCGCATCCGCCGGAAGACGGCGCCAGCCGCAGCCTCGAAGCCTTCCTGCTGCAGGCCGCGTTCGCCGCGCGCGACACGCTGCCGCGCTTTCCCGACGGACACTACCGATTGAAGGACTGGCCCGACGTCGGCTCAGCGCCGGAACTGATCGGTTCACTGAAGATCGCCAAGCGCCTGCTCGACGGCGACTGCACGCCGGCGGGACTGTCGCGTGCCGGCGACATCGATGCCGCGGACGTGAACGCCACGCTGTGGGCCTACGCCGCAGCGAACCTGCTGGACTTGCCCGTCGAGATGCCGAAGGCGGAACCACCACCACAGCCCGTGCGCGTGCTCTCCGGCATCATGGCCCGCATCGCCCAGCGTTTCGGGCTGTCACGGTCCTGAGCCGGATGCGTCGATCCGCATCGTCGCGGCTCTGAAAACGTCGCACGACGAATCCCGCCACGACGCAACCACCACAACGAATCCCAGGAAGAGACCTTTACCACCGTGTCGTTCGAAAGCGCAAAACTCGTGTTCGCCGGTCCCGTTGGCGCGGGCAAGACCACATCGATCCGCTCGCTGTCGGATACCGCGCCGGTGTCGACCGAAATGCCGATGACCGATGGCGCGATGGGCGAGAAGACCACCACGACGGTCGCGCTCGACTTCTCGATGGTGCTGCTCGACGACGGCACGCCGCTGCACATCTACGGCCTGCCGGGCCAGGAGCATTTCTCGCACATGCGCCCGATCGTGATGGAAGGCGCGGTCGGCGTCGTGGTCGTGCTCCCGGGCGATCGCGACGACATCGAGGACGCTTGCGAACACTGGCTGCGATCGATCCGCGACATCTCGTCGGACATCGCGCTGGTGATCGGCATCACGCGCACCGACCTGTCGCGCGATTTCCGCATGGATGCCGTGCGCCGCGCCGTGCGCCGCTGCGGTCGACCGGTCCCCGTCTTCACCTTCGATGCGCGGGACCGCGAGCAATGCTCGCACCTGGTCCGCGCGCTGCTGCTGTCGGTCGCGTGAGCACGGCGCTGCACGAAGTCGTCACCACTTTCGCGCGCGCCGGGCTCGCCCTGCACCCGCGCCTGGCCGAGATGCTCGACGAGCATCCCTCGCACCGCACCGAACGACGCGGATGCGGCTACACCCAGGCCACTCGATTCCTGTCCACCTACATCAACCAGCCGCGCGAACCGGACACCACGACCGATTTCGGCGTGCTGGCTGCATGGCCCAAGCCGCGCATCGAGTCGCTGGCACTGCGCGCCCTCGCGGCGGGCTGGCCGCAGGGCTGGCGGCGCCTGGACCTGTGCGACCCGGCGATCCTCGCCACGTTGACCGACGATGCAACGACCGCGCTGCTGGTCGCGTTGCCGCGCACGCTCGCGCAGGTCCAGAACGCAGTGCAGCACGAAGAAAGCCGGCTGCTCGCGGACCTCATCCGACAGATCCTTGCGCCCGAACCCGGCGTCGCGCCGGACATGCCGGAAATGCGCGAGAAGCCCGAGATCGGCAGCTGCTCGCAGGCCGAGGAATTCTTCCTGGAAATCGCCCATGGCCGCGTGCGCCGCGGCGGACAGGTCAACCTGTTCGTCGACGACGCCGGCCGGCCGCTGCTGGTCGAGAAGATGGCGCTGGGCGAATCGCATTCGGCGATGGCCGTCGCGCCCGTCGCCGTGGGCGGCGTCCTGCTCCCGCCGGGATCGCTGTACGCCCTGCAGTATCCCGACGATGCGCGCGCCTTGCGCGAAACGAACTGCGGCCACGTCTTCCATTTGTCGGTCGTCGCGCAGGCGCGGTTCCTGCGCCTGACGACACTCGCCGTTTCGCCGGCCGTGCGCGCGCGCGCGTTCAGTTCGCAGTTCGAAGCGCAACTGCGCAACGACCTGCTGTCGCCGGCATCCACCACGATCGAAGACCTGAAGTCATTCGCGGTCGCGCGGCTGGGGAATGCATGAGCGACGGCTTGAGGCAAGGCACGCTGCGCATTCCCGCCTTCTACCGACCCGAGTACGCGCCCGCCGAGGTCCCGCTGCTGGCTCGCCTGGACACCACCGCGCGCAGGATCGAGCAGCTGGGCCTGGTCGACCTGCATGCGCCCGCACCGATCGATCCCGAGCGCCTGGCCGGCCTGCACGACGAGACCTATCTCCGCGATTTCATCTCCGGCCGCGAACCGATGGCATCGCGCCAGGGCATTGCGTGGTCGACGCGCGTGCGCGACGCGACGCTCGCGATGCTGGGTGGACAGCTGGCGGGTGCCGAAGCGGCGCAACGCCATGGCATCGCGATGAACATCGCGCGCGGGTTCCACCATGCGGTGCCCGCCTGCGGCAGCGGCTACTGCCCGCTCAACGGCCTTGCCCTGCTCGCGCACGTGGCGCCGGATCGCCGGGTCATGGTGATCGATTGCGACGAACACGGCGGCAACGGCACCGAGGAATTCGCGGCACGCCTGCCCAACCTGTTCAACGTATCGATCTTCGGCACGCGCTTCGGCTGCCGCGGCGGCACGCGCTCCTGGGCGTCGCTGGTCCGGGTTCGCGACCATGGCTTCCAGCGCTACCTGGACGTCCTGCAGGAAGCGGAAACGCTCGTCGACACGCATCGTCCGGACCTGCTGGTGTACCAGGCCGGTGCCGACTGCCATGTCGACGACCCGAAGAGCCAGGTCGGCCTCACGACGCATCAGATGTTCATGCGTGACCTCACCGTGTTCCGCATGGCGCGCATGCGCGGCATCCCGCTGCTGTTCGTCGTCGCCGGCGGATACCAGCAGGCGCAGCGCGTCGCGCGCCTGAACGCCAACACGGTTCGCGCGGCGCGCCATGTCTGGCTGACGGTCACGCCTGGCACGTCGGCGGATCCGAAGGCCGGCGCGGGCACGTCAACGGACGGAAACGCTGCGTCCTGACCCTGCGACGCGCCCCTGCGGTAAGGTCTGCGCCATGAACACGACAGCAGTTCCCTCGACGACATCGCCCTCGCCCGTGCTGTTCCTCGGCCACGGTTCGCCGATGAACGCGATCGAAGACAACACGTGGTCGCGAACATGGCGCGCACTCGGTACGCGACTGCCACGTCCGCGCGCGATCCTCTGCGTCTCGGCGCACTGGGAAACGCCCGGCCCCTGGCTCACCGGCACCGAAGCCCCGTCGACCATCCACGATTTCGGCGGCTTCCCGCAGGCGCTGTTCGATGTGCGCTATCCGGCACCGGGCGATCCGGCGCTGGCGCAGCGCATCGTCGAACTGCTCGGCGACGCAGATGCGCGCATCGATCCCGGCCGGGGCCTCGATCACGGCGCCTGGGGTGTGCTGGGGCCGATGTATCCCGATGCGGACGTGCCGATCGTCCAGCTCGGCATCGATTCGCGCCGCCCGGGCGCTTGGCACGTCGCGCTCGCGCGCCGGCTCGCGCCGCTGCGCGACGAAGGCGTGATGGTCGTCGCCAGCGGCGACATCGTGCACAACCTGCGCCTGTTCGACTGGCGCGATCCCGTGCCGCTGCCGTGGGCGCTGCGATTCCGTGACCGCGTCAACGCGCTGGTCCGCGACGGCGATCTCGACGCGCTGGCGGACTGGCCGTCGCTGGGCGAAGATGCGCGACTGTCGATCCCGACCGCCGAGCACTACCTGCCGCTGCTGTACGCACTGGCGCTGGCGCGCGACGGCGATGCGATCGAGTTCTTCAACAACGACGTGATCGGCTCGCTGTCGATGACCTCGCTGCTGATCGGCCACGCACAAAGACACGAAGACGCATGAAGACGCGAGGCAAGGTCTACGACCGCGAATATTTCGACCGCTGGTATCGCGATTCGGGCATCGGCGGACGCCAGCGCCTGCAACGCAAGGTCGCACTGGCCGTCGCCACCGCCGAATACCACCTCGAACGCCCGATCCGCACGGTGCTCGACATCGGTTGCGGCGAAGGCGTCTGGCGCGCGCCGCTGCTGAAACTGCGGCCGAAACTGCGCTACCTCGGCTTCGATGCCAGCGAATACGCGGTCCGTCGCTATGGCGCCGCGCGCAACCTGCACCTCGCCGCGTTCGGCGATTTCGCGCAGCTGCGGCCGTGCGCGCCGGTCGACCTGTTGATCTGCAGCGACGTGCTGCATTACGTGCCGACCCGCGAACTCGACAAGGGCCTGCCCGGCCTCGCCGAACTGTGCGGCGGCATCGCCTTCCTCGAAGCATTCACCGCCGACGACGACATCGAAGGCGACCACGACGGATTCCTGCGCCGCCCTGCGCGCTTCTACCGCGATCGCCTCACCGCCGTCGGCCTGATGCCGCTGGGCTCGCACTGCTGGCTGTCACCGACGCTCGCACCGGACGCCTCGGCGCTGGAGCTGGGTGGCTGACCAGCCACTCGGCACGCGTCACGGCCCCTTGCCGGGTGTGCCGTCACGCTTTTTCGATTTTCCCCGGCCTGCCGCCTTTGCACGCGCCGGCTTCGCCGCCGCAGCACGCAGCGACGCCGCCAGTGCCAGCCGGGCCCACGGCTGCATGGCCTCCGGCGAATCCATCGCCTCTTCCGGTGGCGTCCAGTAGCTCATCGTGACCGGCTGGCCCTTGCCGTCGTACACGAACGGCTGGCCGCCGGCGTCCGCGAACGCCTGCCGGGTCTGGTCGTCGGTCTTCAGGTAGAGGGCCCCACCGACCTCCAGACCCACGATCAGGCCGTCGGCGTACACCCCCGCGCCTCCGAACATCCGACGGACGGTGATCTGGCCGATCGGAGCCAGCAGCTCGCGAAACCAGGCGATGTCTTCGTCTCTCGAACCCATGCGACACCCCTTCCTGACCGGGAAATCATCGGTGTACCGGACTGGGCACCCTGTCGCAACGCCGGCGGGCGAATGGGTTATGCTGCGGCGCGGCAAATTGCAAGCTGTCAATCCTTGGGGGGACGATGCTGCTCTACCAGATGCACGAGTTAGGACGCGCATGGATGGCGCCGATCACGTACTGGGCCGAAGCCAATGCCCGGATGTTCTCCGCGCCCGGCAGCTGGCTGTCCGGCCTGCCGCAGGCGCAGCGCGTCGCCGCCGGCTATGAGCTGGTGTACCGCATCGGCAAGGATTACGAAAAGCCGAAATTCGGCATCCACAGCGTCGTCAACGAAGGCCGCGACGGCACGACCGCATTCTTCCCCGTCGTCGAGCGCGAAGTGCTGCGCACGCCGTTCTGCCGCCTGCTCCGCTTCAAGCGCTTCTCCGACCAGGCCGACGGCATCGTCGATCTGAAGGACGACCCGCCGGTGCTGGTGGTGGCGCCGCTGTCCGGCCACCACGCCACGCTGCTGCGCGACACCGTGCAGACGCTGCTGCGCGACCACAAGGTCTACATCACCGACTGGGTCGACGCACGCATGGTGCCGAAGGACGACGGCAACTTCACGCTCGACGACTACGTCGCCACCATCGAACAGTTCATCCGCCACATCGGCGCCGAGAAGCTGCACATCATCAGCGTCTGCCAGCCGACCGTGCCGGTGCTCGCCGCGGTGTCGCTGATGGCCGCGCGCGGCGAAGCCACGCCGCGTTCGCTGGTGATGATGGGCGGACCGATCGACACGCGCGAGTCGCCGACGGCGGTGAACAACCTCGCCACGCAGAAGCCGCTGTGGTGGTTCGAGCAGAACCTCATCCACATCGTGCCGGCGAACTACCCGGGCCGCGGTCGCCGCGTCTACCCGGGTTTCCTGCAGCACATGGGCTTCATCGCCATGAATCCCGAGCGGCACATGATGTCGCACTGGGACTTCTACCAGGACCTGGTGAAGGGCGACCTCGACGACGCCGAGTCGCATCGCCGTTTCTACGACGAATACAACGCCGTGCTGGACATGCCGGCCGACTACTACCTCGACACCGTGCGCACCGTGTTCCAGGAACACCTGCTGCCGCGCGGCCTGTGGGACGTGGCCGGCGAGCGCGTGCGCCCCGAGGCGATCTCCGGCACCGCGCTGATGACCATCGAAGGCGAACTCGACGACATCGCCGGCCTGGGCCAGACCCGCGCGGCGCACAAGCTGTGCACCGGCATCCCCGAGGAAGAGCGCGTGCATCTCACCGCCCAGGGCGCCGGACACTACGGCATCTTCAGCGGGCGCCGCTGGCGCGACCAGGTGTATCCGCAGGTACGCGATTTCATCGCGAAGCACGCGTAGGTTTGCATTTGCAGAGCGGAGCTGGCTCCGCTCAGGCCTTCCCGGGAACAGCAGCGGAGCAAGCTCCGCTCTACAGGAGCAAATGGAAAGCCCTCCCGCCTCTCGGCGGAAGGGCTTTCGTTTTTTGCGGTGGTGCTTTTGGGCTGCGGCGGGATCAATCGTACTGCGAGGTCTTCACCAGCAGGTGCTTGGCGAACTGGCCGTGCAGGTAGCCGATGCCGCGCGCCAGGTGCAGCGTGACGAAGAGCAGCAGCACGCCGACCACGAGCGTCAGGGGCAGCCAGAAATAACCCAGCGAAGTGCCGAACACGCCGTCCTCGTAGCCCAGGAACATGAAACCGCTGAAATCGTGGTTCACCGTGGCCTCGCCGAACCACACGGCGAACGGCGCGGCGATGAATCCGGCGGCCGTGGCCAGCAGCGTCACCACCAGCGTGAAGTAGCAGATGCCCAGCGGCAGCATCAGCAGGAAATACAGCTGCGTCAGCCACGTGCGCGGATCGGTGAACATCTCGCCGATGCGTGCCAGCCACGGCTTGCCGCGCGTCGCGTACAGCGGGCGGCGCGGCATGCGTTCGCCGAGCATGACTTCGACGATCCGGCCTTCGACCAGCGACAGCACCCGCACCGAACCGAAGTAGAGGATCACGAACGGCACGCCGATGATCAGCACCGCGAGGCCGGCCGACAGCGACAGGCCGGTGACCACCCAGGTGAAGTAGAAGATGCCGGTCGCCAGAGCAAGGAGCATGTAGAACAGCGACGCGTACGCGCGCGGATCGGCGACCACGCCGAAGAACTTGCCCAGCAGCGAACTGCGCGGCTTCATCGCCGGCGCGCGCAGCGCGCTCTGCACCTTCACTTCGGTATCGCGGTAGATGTCGGCGACCTCGTCGGGCGCGCCATAGCTGGACGCGACCTGCGCGATCACTTCGGCTTCCGACTTGCCGGGGTTTTCCGACAGTTCGGAGCGCAGGTACTCCTCGGCGTCGTACAGCGCATCCTGGATCAGCGCCGGATCGGCACCGGCCAGGGAACGCCGCAGGTGTTCGAGGTATTCGGGAATGTTGCTGGGCAACGGGCTGGTGGTCATGACAGGTTCCCCTTCAGAACGGAATCGACGGACTCCCGGGTGGCATTCCAGGCGGAGGACCAGGCCTCCAGCACGGTACGGCCTTGCGGGGTGATGGTGTAGTAGCGGCGCGGCGGCCCGCTGATCGACGGCTCGATGTGGCTGTCGAGCAACCCGGCCCCTTCCAGGTTGCGCAGCACCGGGTAGAGCGCGCTCTGCTTGCCGCTGAGGACCCCGTCGCCGTGGCGCTCCAGGGTCTTGGCGATCTGGTAGCCGTACATCGGCTCGGTGGCGGCGCCGAGCACGGACAGCATGACCAGGGACACGGTGCCCGCCGACAGCTCCTTCTGGAACTTGCGCAGCAGGGCATCGGTGGCCTCGTCGTGGGGAATGGGCTCGGTCATCGCGACCTCTCTGCAGTGACGGGATGGATATCGTGGAGATCATGCTAGTGCGAACTTGCACATAGCAAATGTGCCGGAGGTCATCCCGACGGCCATCCGACGGCCGTCGCACCCGCGTGCGCCGACGGGTGGTGGCCGCCCGTCGATCCGGGGCAGAATCGACGGTCGACCACAAGGAGTGTTCCCGCATGTCCCCACGCATCGCCCCGAAAGCCAGCATGCTCGCCGCCGCCCTGCTCACGGGCGCCCTCGCCGCCCAGGCCACGGCGCAGTCCACCCCGCACAACCGCTATCGCTCGATGCAGGAACTGCTCGACGGCTCCAAGGCCAGCGACTGGCGCGACCTCGACCCCGCGCGGACCCTCTACATGGACCTCGACAGCGGCCGCGTGGTGATCGAACTGGCGCAGGACTTCGCCCCGGCCCACGTCGCCAACATCAAGGCGATGGCCAAGGGCGGCTACTGGAACGGCATGAGCATCAACCGCTCGCAGGACAACTTCGTCGTGCAGTGGGGCGATCCCGCCGGTGAAGGCGAACCGCGCAAGCCACTGCCCAAGGGTGCGAAGGCCAAGCTGCCCGCCGAATTCACCCGCAGCAACACCGGGATGACGTTCGCGCATCTGCCCGATGTCGATGGCTGGGCGCCGCAAGTCGGCTTCAGCCACGGTTTCCCGGTGGGTCGCGACACGAACGAGAACGCGGCGTGGCTCGCGCACTGCTACGGCATGGTCGGCGCAGGCCGCGAAAACGACGCCGACTCCAGCAACGGTTCCGAGTTGTACGTGGTCACCGGCCAATCGCCGCGCCAGCTCGATCGCAACATGAGCACCGTCGGCCGCGTGGTCCAGGGCATCGAACTGCTCAGCAGCCTGCCGCGCGGCACCGGCCCGCTGGGCTTCTACGAAAAACCGGAACAGCGCGTGGCGATCCGCAGCATCCGCCTCGCTGCCGACCTCAAGCCCGCCGAACGCCTGAAGCTGCAGGTCCTGCGTACCGACACCCCGCTGTTCCAGGAACTGGTCGAAGCCCGCCGCAACCGTCGCGACGATTTCTACAAGCGCCCCGCTGGCCACATCGACCTGTGCAACGTGCCGGTGCCCTCGCGCATCGAGCCCGCACCGGCGGCGAAGCCGAAGCGCTGAGCCCGACCATAGCGACGTACGACCATCCGCCTATCGCCGGCCGCAAGGCCGGCGATTAGCATGGGCGTCACTTCCATCCGACACGACGCATGCGCATCGCCCTGCTCGCCGATCTCCACGCCAACCGCGAGGCGGTCGAAGCCTGCCTGAAGGCGGTACGCAAGGCCGGCTGCGACCGCATCGTGCTGCTCGGCGACATCGTCGGCTACGGCGCGGATCCGGCGTGGACCGTCGACATGGCACGCTCGCTGGTGGAAGACGGTGCACTCGCGGTGTTCGGCAACCACGACCAGGGCGCGCTGCGCGCACCGCGCGAAGACGCCGGCGATCGCGCGCGTCGGCACAGCGATGCACAGGCCGTCATCGAATGGACACGCGGCCAGCTCGACCATTCACAGCGCGGTTTCCTCGGTTCGCTGCCCGCCACCATCGAGGACGAGGACCGGCTGTACGTGCATGCGAATGCCTGGGCACCGCTGGACTGGGGATACATCGGCAATGCATTGGCCGCAGCGCAGAGCATTGCCGCGACGCCGCAGCGCGTGACCTTCTGCGGCCACGTCCACGAACCCGCGCTCTACCACTCGCAGCCCGAGGGCGGTGCACGGCATTTCGCACCGCGCGCAGGCGTGGAAGTGCCGCTGATCGCGAGCAGGCGCTGGGTCGCGCTGCCCGGCAGCGTGGGCCAGCCCCGCGACGGCAATCCGGCGGCCTGCTGCGCGTTCTACGACACCGACACCGCAAGCTTCACCACGCTGCGTGTCGCCTACGACCATCTCGCCGCCGCGCGGAAGATCATCGACGCCGGTCTGCCGCAGGCACTCGCCAAACGCCTGATCACGGGAGGCTGACATGCCCGTACGCCTGGTCCCCGGGCTGGAGATCGGTGGGTTCACGCTGATCGTGCCGCTGCACGAAGGCGGCATGGCCACGCTGTGGCGCGTCTCGCATCCCGAACACACCATGCCGCTGCTGATGAAGCTGGCGCGCGTCGGGTACGGGGAAGCGGCCACGCAGATCGTCGGCTTCGAAGTCGAGAAGATGATCCTGCCGCGTCTCACCGGTCCGCACGTGCCGCGCTTCGTCGCGTCCGGCGACCATGAAGACCAGCCCTGGCTGGTGATGGAGCACCTGTCCGGCGAAACGCTCCGGCCCCTGCTCGATCGCTCGCCGCTGCCGCACATGCAGGTCGCGATGCTGGGATCGCTCGCGGCGAACGCCATCCATGCGCTGCACCAGCAGGGCGTGATCCATCTCGACATCAAGCCGAGCAACCTGCTGCGCCGGCCCCATGCCGTGCAGGACAACGGTCCGCCTCATGACGGCAACATCGCACTGATCGACTTCGGCCTCTCGCATCACGCGCACCTGCCCGACCTGCTTGCGGAACAGTTCAACGTGCCGATCGGCACCGGGCCCTACATCGCGCCGGAACAGGTGCTCGGCGTGCGCGACGAACCGCGCAGCGACCTGTTCGCACTCGGCGTGACGCTCTACCACCTCGCCACCGGCGAACGGCCTTTCGGCAATCCGACCAGCGATGCCGGACTGCGCCGTCGCCTGTATCGCGATCCGGTGCCGCCGCGCGCGCTGCGGCCGGACATCCCGCGCTGGCTGCAGGAAACCATCCTGCGCTGCCTCGAGGTCGACCCCGATGCGCGTCACGCGACCGCAGCACAACTCGCGCACGACCTGCTGCATCCCGAACAGGTGCCGCTCACCGAACGCGCCGACCGCAGCCAGCGCGACGGACGCGTCACCGTCATCAAGCGCTGGTGGCGCAACGTCGGACGCGACCGCGTGCAGCGCGACAGCGTCGGCGACCACCTCGACCATGCGCCACTGCTGATGGTCGCCATCGATCTGAAGCACGAAGATGCGGCGCTGTGCGAGGCCCTGCGCGCCAACGTGCGGCGCATCGTCTCGACGTTCCCCCATGCCCGGCTCGCCTGCGTGACCGTCATGCGCGTCGCGCGCATCGGCCTGGACAGCAATCTCGACGCCGAAGGCCGCAATCGCCACGTCAAGCGACTGATCGCGCTGCGCGACTGGGTTCGCCCGCTCGCCCTCGGCGAAGACCGCGTGACGTTCCATGTCCTCGAACACAGCGACCCCGCCCACGCATTGCTCGACTACGCCCGCGACAACGGCGTCGATCACCTCGTGATGGGCGCACGCGGCATCACCGGCGTCCGCCGCCTGCTCGGCAGCGTCTCCGCACGCGTCGTCGCCGAAGCGCCGTGCACCGTGACCGTGGTGCGCGCACCCGGCGCGCAATCATCGAAGGAAGACGAAGCCCCATAGAAGCCCCGTAGCCCGGGTCCGCGCAACGCGCGAAACCGGGGTCACGCGAAAGCAACGCATGCGCAGCTAGAAACGCTGCTCGATCCCCTCATCCAGCCGCAGCCAGCGATGCATGCGCTCGCCGTAGTTCGAGATGGTGGGCGGAGGGAAATTCGGATCGGCGAAGGCACCGACCGGAACGGCCACTTCGTCCGGCAAGGCATCCACCCGGTAGTACACCGTCGCACCGCACTCGGGGCAGAATTGGAACCGCGCGATACCGCCTTCGTCGCCGGCCAGCGCGTATTCCCTGCTGATGCCCCGGATCACCACCGCCGTATTCGCGAACCGCGCCTGCACCGCGAACGCGCTGCCCGAGCGCCGCTGGCAGTTCAGGCAATGGCAGACAGAGATGCGCGTCGGCTCGCCCTCGGCGCTGAGGGTGAGCTGCCCGCAGGTGCAACTGGCATGGTAGGTGGTCATGGTGTCGATGATGACTGAAGAGAAGATGTGCCGGGCATGCTGGCGATCATTTTGCCAGCGCGAAGAAGAAGAAGAAGAAGAAGAAGAAGCATCAGGTTATCCATCATCACTTGCTTCCACATCGACCGGATACACCGACAGACAAACCGACACGCCTGCCGCACCCGCCAGGGGCAGCAGTTCCGGCGGGAACGTGAAGGACGCCCAGCCCGGCGGCGACATCTCGGCGGCGAAATCCAGACACGCGTACGTCACGCCTTCATTCGCAGCCAGCGTCCGGACTGCGTCGTGGTGCTGCTGCAGGAACTCGACGGCGTCCGCGACCTGCAGCGAAAGATCGGAAAACTCCGCCTTGCTCACAAGGATGCGAAGTCCGGATGTGTCATGCCTATCGCCACCCGGGCTGGCTTGCGGATAACGTGATGCCCCTCGCCGCCAGATCGAATGGGGAGTCAGTGCGGACGTGGCGACGAACACATCCACGTCGAAATCCGTTCCGCTCGCTCGAAGGACGCATGTCATGGATGTCTGATCCTGTACGGAGCCGAGACGCAGACCCCGGTTCGGATGCGCTACCTCACGATGGCCAGCGCCTCGTCCATCGGAATGTAGTCGTAGCCCTCATCCCACGGAAAGCGGTGCTGTCTGTCGGGAAAGAACATGACGACGGCCTCGAAAGGCTTGCCCTGGTAGTAACGAACAGCCGTGCCCAGGTAGTCGTCGAAATGCTCGGGCTTGATGGACTTGAACATGACGCTGTAACCGCCGGTCAGGATGTTGCCGTCTGCGACATCCGTGCGGATTGCGTGGCCATTCCTGAGCAGCCACGCGCACTCGTTGAGCACGGCCTGCGCCTTCTCTCGCGGCATCCCGAAAATCAGGACTTCCGGAGCATTGCAGGATTCGCCGAAGCCGATCGAATAGGTGAAGCAGTCCTGATGGTCCTCGACAGGCAGGACATGCAGGCAATGCCAGCCATGCGAGCGGATGTTGTCCGCGATTCGCTGGTTCTGTGCCAGGTGTTTTTCGTTCATGGTCGGATACTGGATTGATCGGAACGCGGCTAGCGCATCGCCGGCAGCAACGTCCTCGCCACCGTCAGCGGGAAGCACCACAGGTAGACGCACAGGGCGAGGCTCAACACCGAGACCAGCGCGACCAGCGCCAGCGACGGCTTGGGCTCTGCCTGGTCGATGAGCGCGATCGCGCCCGGGAACGTACGCACCACCGAGACCAGCAGGAAAATCGAAAAGGCCCGGAGGGCAAGCGCAATCACATCCTCCCTGCTCATGGCGCGCCTCTCGCGGACTCGTGACGGATGGCCCCCAGGGAGGGCATGGCGCGCAGGTTGCCATGCCGCCTGCCCGGCAGCAATGAAGCACGCTCAGCCCGCCGCCGAACGCCCGCGCATGACCAGAAAGAACAGAAGACAGGACAGCAGCATCAGCCCGAAGAAAGCCAGGCCGATCATCGAATTCTCCGAGCCCAGATTTCGCAGCAACCTGGTCGCATCAAGCGCGATGTACGCCGCGTACGCCAGCACAGGTACGGCCAGCACGATCGATGCAATGCGGACCGGCTTGCGGGATCGCAGTGGCAGCAACAGCCCCAGCACGACCGACAGACACAGCAGCATGGGAATGCCGACCACCAGGGTCAGCATGCCATTGGCGGCGGCAGCGATCCCGGGCCAGGCCAGCAGAGGCAACAGCAGGACGGCGATACGTTTCATCAGGTCCACTCTCGACGCAGTCTGGTGGCGGACAGCGAGGTCATCGATGGCCGCTCGAATTCACCGGACTGGGCCACGCGCGTGCGCATGTCTTCCATGATGGTCTTCGCGCTGCGTCCCGCAGGATCCAGCTTCGCCAGCTCTTCCTTGTAGAGCTGCTCCAGCTGGTAGTACGCGGCCACCTGGTCGCACAACTGCGCGATGTGCCGCTCGGCACGCCCCCAGCGCCGATCGATGCGCGTCGTCGCGTAGCTGATCAACCCACCCAGCAGCGCCCCGGACAGCGCGAAAAGACCTGAAATCACCTCGCTTCCCACGATTCTCCTTCGCGCCGTGCGCGCAATCCGGCCAGCGCCGCAGAACGACGCCGACGCGATCGATGACATGGACTTCGGACCGAAAGCCCGCCGCCGGACATGCTACCGCCGGCATGTTCGATTCCGCAAAGCCTGCCGCCCGGCGATGCCGGCAAGCAGACTCCTACCAGCAGGAATGCAGCCTGCAGCGCGGGGGGGCGGATCGTCACGGCCGCTACTGCGGAGCGGCAACGCGTCAGCGACCAAGCCGCCACCAAAAACTCATTACGCAATGCCAGTTTGAACCCATTCAGCGATCACGCCCGGCACGAAAACTCGTCCCTGGAAAATCTCAATTAATTGACTTTTCCATTTGGACTCGCATCTCCGAATAGCCTGCTGATCGATACGCCTGAATTGCATGGTGATTTGACAGAGAAACATCGAGCGCGATCGTTCGCGCACCATTCCTGAAACTCCATAGCTCTGCAGCTCGCAACAAATAGCGACTTGCGCCAATCCCCCGTTTCTCCGGACATACGAAAATGCTATCGACGTACCCCTGCCGGATGACATAAAACCAGCGCATGGAGACCACGACAAAGCCGATCGGTCTGTCATCACACAGCGTAAACGCGACCGATTCACTTGAACTGGCCAGCGCTCTTACACCTGCCTCGATGTCACGGGCAATATCAGACGACACAGAAACACCAGGATACGAATTCAGGAAGGCCTCTGTGCTGCCTTCGATGTAAAGACGAAGATCCCGCCCCATTTCAAACGGCAATACTTCCATGTGCAATCCCTTGTAGAAAGGCTACTTGCCGGTGCTGGCAGAGCAGCGAAATGATATTGACCAGGGCTGGGCATCCAGCAGCTCGCCCAATTCCCGTATCAGCGGGCCCGCCGATAGTGCACGGCCACCACGCCATTGCGGAGTGGTTGGGCCGAGACCAGATCGAGACGCCGGGTGCCCAACAGTCCCTGCTCGTAAAGCGTCGGACCGTGACCGGCGATCCTCGGATGGATGAGCAACCTGTATTCGTCGATCAAGTCCATCCGATCCAGTTCGGCCGCGAGCTTGCCGCTGCCGAGCAACACGCCATCCGGTGTCGCGTCCTTGAGCTGCTGCACACCGGCGCGCAGGTCCCCGGCGATGTGGTAGCTATTGGCCCACGGGAAGTCCTGTCGCGTCGATGACACCACGTATTTCGGCTTGGACTCCAGCTTGACCGCCCACTCGCGCATCGCCGGCGGCGCCTCCGCGTCGCCGCGCGCGACCATGGGCCAGTAGCACTCCATCATCTCGTAGGTGACGCGCCCCCACAGCATCGCTCCGTGCTCGTCCATGAGGCGGGTGAAGAAAGCGTGCGTCTCGTCGTCAGCAATGCCTTCCTCGTGATCGACACAGCCGTCGAGGGTGACGTTGATGCTGAAGGTCAGGTGCCCCATGACGTCTTCCTCTTGAAATTCGCAACAATATTCTCGTGACTCGACCTGACCAACGGAATCGATCCGATTGCGAGCCAGGAAAGCATTCGGCAAGCCACCCTATCCTGCGGGTGATGGCGCCGTCTCATCTCCCGCATTCAAAAGCACACCCGCCTTGTGCAGGGCTGCGCTCGCACGAAAACGGATTCGTCCGCAGCGCTCTCTCTCGGCCTCCGGCGTGATGTCCGTACAGGCACAATGCGTCGCCAGCCATCGAAGGTCGTCCACATCCAGCCAGAGGGCGACTCTGCCCTGTGCGGCTTCATGCGCGAGGTCGGTCGTCCTTATGGGCCTGGACATTCTTATTTCCTCTCTGCTCGTCCGAACATCCGGCCGAGGTCGAACCGCGATATCGCAGATTGCATGAATAGGTCAGGGACTCCTGGCACGACGCCCGTGCTCGATCGCATTGAGCAAGGCGCCTACCCCGATGAAGGCAAGTACACCGGCAACGACGAGGTGCCAGATTTTGGCATCGGCTCCCTCGGAGGCGAAGCCGTACGCACCGAGCAGGCAAATGAAGAATACAGAGAGATCAGCCCAGGACACCGCCGTCCCACTTCCACCTTCAGACCGATCCCCGTAGATCACATCCCCCCTGCGCTCGATGGATTTCTCGACCAGCAGGGCAGTCCTGCTCTCGCGCCCGAGAAGGTCTCTGGCTTTCTCCAGTATTTCCAGATCCAGCTTGATCTTGTCGCGGCGCGATTTCGTCCTGACCTGATGCAACCATGCGATGGTGGCGCCGAGAAGACCGGCAACCTTGTAGAAATACTCGATGTCCATGCGCAACTCCCTCCGTGCAGAATCGGATCGCGCCCACGCGCGCCAAGGTTTGCATAGGGTGCGATTCACCGCACCGGCCTTTCGTACCGCCTCGATCAAAACGGTACGCTTGGATATATCCTCGCAAATCCTGGCGCGAAATGATCCCCACCCGGCGAAGCATCACACGCCAGAGCCATCCAGCGGCACCAGTCGGTTGCACTCGTCGTACTGCAGACCATGGCAGCCATACCGCGCAGCGCGGCCTGCGGGCTGGCGCCGCTGGCTTCGCACAGTGCAATGAGCTGGGGCGGGACTTCAACGAGCAGGACATTGGAAGGCTGGAACTGCGCTTTCGGCTTGGACATGACGAACTCCGCTTCGCCCGACGCCCGGAGTGGGCGCCGTTGGCGAGTCCAATCCGCATCGCGCGCAAGCGCGTCAAGGTTTGCGCAACAATTCATCTCGACCTTGACGCGCCGAGCACGGTGCGAAGATGGGACGACAACGGGGAACACCTTTACGCAATCAAGCAGCGGCGCTTTTGTAGGATGGGTTGAGCGTAGCGATATCCATCTTGGTGTCGCGAAATGCGATGGCCCCACATCGACGAAACCCGCCCTAACACGAGGCTGTAACACTTAATTTTAGCCACGCCGCGAAGCGTCGTCGGCTCAAAGCAATTGTTAAGCGAATGCATATATTCTAGCGCTGACTCATTGTCTTCACTATCACATATAGCGCCGCCATAGCCAAAAGCAAGGAAAACAAAAGTACGTACTCAGGCTGGAGGAAAAATGGCACATGCCTCTTCTGATCTTTGAGACCTTGCCCAACAGAAACCATAAGTGGAAATATGCTGCTGCTGATCAGGCCGCCAGCCAATCCGCCCGCGAAACCCATGTGCTGCGAGACCTTTACTCGCCTCGCCTCATCTGATGAAGAGTAAAGGAATTTAAATTTAAATGAACGACTACTCAGCCTGCTAATTAGCCGACCGCTAGATCTAGTGGGCGAAATCTCGGTTAGGGATATTGAGGCAAGCTTACAGAAGCAAGTGAGAGCTCGCCTAATGCGATTTTTCCCGGCTATCCCAGCAAGATCTTGAGCGCACTGAAGCAGGTCGATAATGAAACCGTCCCCATCTACACTAGAATGCGAGGATGAAAATCCAGATGCATGGAATGAAATTGTACCATTTAGGTGGATGCCAACGATTAGTGTTGCTGGCCTCTCGCGCTCTATCGATCTGCCAGGCCGACCTTCGCTACCTATCGAATGGAAGAAGCGATCCGAGTGAAGGTCAATCTGGAGAGTTGCATCGTCACGGGGAACTTCCACACGCCGGAAAATTCTTGGCCAGTCGAATTTCTCAATCTCCTCTAGTAAAGCTGAGCGAGTTTCAGCTCTCCATGTGATTGTGGAGTATCTTGATTTATCAAGTGCAGCGCGAATTTTTCGGTCTTTTTGGGTCTCGCCAGACAACATCTACGACAACCTCCATGCGCTCTAACGTCTGAGTTAAGCCGCGCCACAAAGCGGTATCGGCCTGAACGAATTTTTACGCCGGCGGCTGCCAATGCCGCAACCCGACTTTCGACGGGGCAACCACTCTAAACGACAGGCTGACTCCGTCACCGGAGAAAGCGACAGCACTGCTGCCGAAGGCTGGATAGGGATCATTTGCCCAAGGCACGCTGACGGAGCCGTAGATGCCAGACGACAGAGCGGCTGCTGACTCACGATCCCCCTTCAGGTTCAGCGTGCAGCGCTCGAAAGGGTGCGGATCATCGAACGTGTATAAGGGGAGCCTCGCCGCCGCCACTATCGCCTTCTGGAAGGCTTCTCCAGTGGATTTGATGGGCCCGAAGAGTAGCTGCCTTGTTTCCAAGAATCGCCTGAGTGATGCTGAAGCGTGCAACAAGAAACAAAGAACTTCCCACGCCAGACTGGTAATTGAGAAGACGTTACTGCCGTGACCGTGAAATACGGAGCTAGGCCCAACAACACCGCCCTCAGCTGATTCCACGAAGTATCCGTGAAGTGTTCCAGCGTGACCGCCATGCGTAAATCCTAATCCGTATAGGCGAATTCTATGTTGCGCATGTTTGATATGGTTGGTGAGCTTAGCTATGAAGACCTTTAGTTCTTTAATGTCGTCATTAAATTCCTTGTGCGCCTTGCATTTGCGGCTTTCGACATTTGTGGCATAAAAATTGTCAACGATGAGCTTGAGATCGTCGATATGCTCGCTTGAAGCGTACAGAGTGAGCTCAATGTAGTCGATTACATCCTCATCAATCATTTGATTCTTGACTGCCTGCACGTTCATTGGCCCATCCGACCGGACGTATGGCTCAAGCTTTGAGCAAAGCACGGTGACTTTATGCAGCACGCGCGCTATAGAAACGTTATAAATGCCTAGCGCAGGACGTAGATCGCGTTTGACATGGAACGTCCGGGACGAGTCGACAAGCCCAAGAAGCTCGTGAGCAACGAGTGGAGATTGAGCGCCTCGCGCGAGGTCTATGGTGAACGACGGCTTCATGTTGCTTCCAACGCAGCCTAATCCTAGACCACGAATTGACGCATAACACCGTGCCGTATAGCAAGCACGCAGGCTGGGCCACAATGACGAATTAGAGACGCGTATCCGCCAGAATAAAATGGATACCGACACCCGCAGATCGACCATGATTGACCGGCGTTCTTCTACACGGCAACCAGACCGTATAACACCGACCAACCGCCCCTCACACGACCTGTCAGATCCAACAGGCCCCCTCCTCCAGCCACCGGCGAAATTACCTTCGGCAGTTCCGCCCTGCGAACTCTGCCAGACCTGCAAGCCGGGCCCCTGCTTTCGCAGGGATGACGTGATGGGGAGATCTCCGTACGAGCTGCGTATCCGGGCAGATCGCGCGCCCTACCCCGCCCTCACCCCACCATCGCCCGCAACTCCCGCTCAAGAAACAACCCCAACTCCGCGGGATCGAACTGCCGCTCGAACAGCGGCACGGCGAAGCGGTAGCGGTCGCCGTCCTGGCGGAGGACCCAGGCGAGACGGAGGCGGGCGAGGGATTGGCGGAGGGTTTCGATGTCGATGCGGGCGCCGTGAGCGTCGAGCAGTTCGAGGAGGTCGGCGACGCGCTGCGCGCCGGTGCTGGCGATGCGATAGACGATGATGCGGTCGAGGCGCGAGGCGGCGTCGTCCTGGGTGAGGCGCGCCCAGCCAGCCAGCGCGTCCTGTGCGGCCTGCGAGGCGAGCGCGGCCTGCACGTGTTCGTGGCGGATCCGCGCGGTGCCGGGCGGCAGGGCCTGCAGGCATTCCTGGCAGAGGATGGCGACGAGGTTGGCGCGTTCGCCGCTGGCTTCGACCACGGCGTCGACCAGCGCGGGCGTCTGGAAGGCGATGCCGAGGCGTTCCAGCGGCTGCCTGGCGAGCGCGCGGCACGCGGCGGTTTCCAATCCACCGATGGTGATGACTTCACCGAAGTTGCGCAGCGGCGACTGGTAGTCCTGCGTGGCGGCCTGGTAGACATCCCAGAAGCCGGCGAGCATGAAGTGGCAGCGGCCTTCCTCGCTGAGCGCACGCAGGCGTGCGAGCTCGGGGTACTGGTGCGCGGCATCGTGGCGCAGGAACAGGTCGGCCTCGTCGATGAGCAGCAGCAGCGCGCGGCCGTCGGACTGCGCGGCGAGCGCAGCCAGCGCGACATCGAGATCGGTACCGGGATCGAGGCCCGCTTCGGTGGCCACGCGCGGCGCGAGGCGATGGTCGCGCAGCGCAAGATAGAGGCAGCGCACGCGCGGATGCGTTTCGAACTGCCGCTGTACCGCCTTCATCAGACTGGTCTTGCCGAGTTGGCGACCGCCGACCAGCACGTAATTGCCGGGTTCGCGGTTCACCACTTGCGCGAGCAGTTGCGCGCGACCGAAGAACGACGACGGTCGCGAGACACCGCCACGGGTCTGATAGGGCGAGATGCGCGTGACCTGCAACTGCCGCGCCATCGCGCGCACCAATGCGTCGACCGGTTCGGCGGCGAGCAGCCAGCGTGTCTGCGCGCGGCGGTCCAGTGCGACGAGAAGATTCGCCGGGTCACGGCAGGCGGGCATCAGATGTCGGTCGGCATCGAGGGACGGACTGAGTACCAGCAACACGTCCTGGCCGGTGCGCAGTTCACGCAACGCACGCACGATCTCGGCTGGCGTGCGCGCGGGATCGGGCACGTACAGCAGGCAGCGCGCGAGATTCACCGGCAACGCGTCGGGCATCTGCCATTCGAAGACATCACCCGGCAACGTCCAGTCCGTGCTGCGCCGCGATCGCGCGCCCACAGCGAGCGCAAGGATCTCGGCCTTCTGGGGCGCGGCCGCGCGATCGAATCCCAATGCTTGCCTCCAATCGTGCTCGGACACGCTCGCAGCGCGCAGCAGCGTGTCGCGCTGTCGCAGCCAGCCGAGTGCCTGGTCGAGCGCCAGCACATCGTCCAGCGGCATGTCGAGCAGACGCGCGGGATCGCGCTGCAGCGGCATGAGCATCGGATTGCGGTGGAACAGCCATGCCGCGATCGCGATCACGGCCAGCAGCAGCACCGACAGCAAACCCAACAGCCACTGCGTGAGACCCCAGCCGTCGGGTCGCTTGCAGTTGTAGGGCAGCAGGCGCGAAGGCAGCACGCTCGCACGCGCGTCGCAATCCCAGCGCCGCGTGCGCAGGTCAAAGCGATAGCGGATGACTTCGCCATGCATGCCGGCGCGCGCAGGAAACGCCTTCGCTGTCGAGACTTTCAGCGTCCACGGCTCGGAGACGTCGAATGCGAAGCTGCCCTCGCCGCCCAGCACGTCGTCCTTCGGCAGCGTGGCCGGCCACTCGCCCTGGTCCGCGGCGATCTCGGTGAGGATGGTTTTCGCGTAGGCGGTTTCGTTCCAGCCCTGCCCGACCGCGGACAGCAGGGTGGGATCGAAGCGGAACAGAACGCGCGTCACCGGATTCCACTGCGGCGCAATGATCGCGCTGCCGATGAACAGCGCAGCGAGCGCGACCAACGCCAGGCGAAACCAGCCGAGCGAACGCCATTGCCGCGCGAACAGTGATGTCATGCATCCACCAGCACGGTGCGTGCCGCGAGGCGCACGGCATCGCAGCGCCAGGCCAACCAGCGGCCATCGGCCTCGTCGCGTGGCGCGAGCAAGTTCGACCAGTAGAGGCGACGCAGCATCGGATCGATCAGGTAGGGACGCGCGCGACCGAGACGATCAGCGTCGAGCAGCGATTGCAGGCGCACACGATCGTCGTCGCGTTCGACCAGCGGCAGCAGCGCCTGCCACAGCAGCGGATGTTCCGCGAGGCGGGTCGCCGCCGCGTGATCGCCGATTCCCGGCTCGGCGCGCAGCATCCTGTGCGCAGCGTCCAGCAAGGCAGGATGGCCGCCACTCAGGCGCAGCAGACGCGAGGCAGTCGCTTCGTCGATGGCATCGCCGCCGTCGTGGCGCAGAAGTGCGCGCAGCGTGGCCGCATCCATCTCCGGCCACACCTGAACATCGGCGATGTTGAGCAGCGACAGTTCGCCGCCCTGGTATTTCAGGTCCGCCAACGCCTCGCCGCCGCACAGCAGCAGGTGCAGGCGGCCGCTGTGGGTTTCGCTGAGGCTGCGCAGCACGCCCGCCAGGGTTTCGCGCAGCGCGGGATCGCCCTGCTCGAAGCGGCTCACGAGACAGAACACGCGCTCGCCCTCGGCGAGGCGTCGACGCAACGCAGCCTCGAAGGCATGGTCCGAATCGACATCGACCAGACCGCACTGCTCGCCGATCGCACGGAAGTACTCGGCCGGTTCGACAGCGAGGCTGTAGGGCGGCTGCAGGTGCAGCACCGATGACGCACCGAAGCGTCTGGCCGCCTCGGCGATGAAGGCATCGCGGAACGGCGGCTGTCCCCAGTGCGCCTGGCTGAGCAGCATCAGGATCGGATACGGCATGAGCCGGTCCATGCGTTCGAACACGTCGCGTACCGTCGCCGCGAACGGACCTTCGGCGACGAGCTGCTGCGCGGGGTATTCCGGCTCGAAACCGGCGGCCTCCAGCAGCGCATTGGTCTCGGCTTCGGTCAGGCGCAGGTAGGCCGCGCAGGCGACGACGCGGTCGCGATGCTTGCCGCTGGGCATGGCGTCGCCGTTGCGCCAGTTGTTGACCGATTCGCGGCTCATGCCGATCTCGGTGGCCACGGACCCGGCACTCGCGCGGATGCGGCGCATGTGGGCGGACAACAGCTGGGAGAAGCGCGAATTTGGCGGATTGGGCATGCCGGCGTGGACGACGGGAAAGTCGTCCACGCTAGCGCCCGTGCCGGTGATGTCAACCCGTCCGGACATCGCCTCGCCCCGGCTCAGAAGATGACCCGCAGCGCGAGCAGCCAGACCGCGCACAGGCCAGCGTATTTCAGGCCGAGGACAATCCCGCTGGGCGGCGCATAGGGCGCGGGCTGCAGGATGTGCAGGCGCTGCGGTTCCTTCAGCCGGCTGTAGAGCACCAGCCCAGCCAGCAGCACCAGGATGCCGCCGACCACGCTGACGCCGGTGGGCCCGAGCAGATCGAGCACGCCGACCAAGAGTTTCTTCATGCCCTGTCGGCGCCCCTCGTATTCGATCTCGCCCGCCGCGCGCACCGTGATCGCCGCGCTGCGCGCCATCAGCGTCCCCAGGATGAAGAGGGTCAGCGCCACCAGCGAGCCGAAGGCTGAGCGCCAGCGGCTGAAGTGGGACTCGTAGGCACCGAACTGGTCAGCAAGCTGCGCGCGCAGATGGGTGTAGATGCGTTCGCGCAGGCCCGGGGTTTCGACGAAGACCGAGACCACGCTGTCGTCCTTGCCGTCGCGGTGGTGGAACTCGATGTCGGTCTCGTGCTCGTTGTACTGCACGCGCGTCATCGCGCGGAAGGCGACGTGCTTGGCATCCTTGCCGAACACCATGGCCGGCGAGCGTCCGGTGTCGAGTGCATCCACCGCCAGCGCGACGGCATCCTTGGACATCTTCTCGGCGTAGACGGCTTCGTCGGTGACGACGATCAGCTGCGTGCTGCCGTCCTGCGTATCGATCCAGTGCTGCATGGCGGGTTCCCCGGTGGCTGCGGGCGACATCGCCCGTGGCCGACAGTCTCGGGGCTGCAGCTCCAGCGCTGAATCAGGAAAGCGTCAGCCCGGGATGGGGTGGTGGTTGACGATTCGTCAGCCGGACACCCGGTCGCCTCATCGGGTTCGTGCGGCCGGGAATGCGGCCTCAGTGCCCGACCAGGGCGAACAGGAAGACATACCCGACGGTGTACACGAGCATGCTGCCGAAGGCGAGGATCGCGACGATGACCAGCGGTGCCCGCCGCTCCTCGTATTCATGGCTGCCGATCGCACAGAAGAACGACACCCCGAACATGGCCAGAGGCAACCACAGCAAGCGGTTGTCCCAGACGAGATGGCCACTGACGGTGATGATGACCAGCAGCGCCCATGCGACGGCAAGGATGGCGGCTGCGGACCTGAGCAGTGTCGATTCCATCCGCGAAGCCTAGCACCGGACGCTTGCGTGGCAACCCGCCACGGTGCCGTCGACACAGGGGTCGGTCAGATCCCTGCCGCCTGGAGCGAAACCTGCTTGGTGCCGCCCGCCACCCACTGCGTGCCCAGCTCGCGGAAGCCGAACCGGTCGTGGAACGCACGCGACGCGGGATTGGGTGGATCGATGTTGTACTCGCAGGTGATGGTCTGCACGCCGCTGTCCCGCGCGAATGCGAACAGATCCTCGTACAGCCTTCGGCCGATGCCGCGCCCCGCGAACCGCGCGCCGACGACGATCCGGTCCACGTAGAGGAACTGCGGGAAGCACGACGCGAACCAGTCGTAGTTGTCGTTCTGGTACGGCGCACCGTCGCGCAGCGCGATCAGGAAGGCCGCGACCTGCCCGTCGACCGTCGCCACCTTGCGATATGCCGCCATGTCGAGCAGCGACTGCAGCCGCGCCGCATCCATCGGACTGGTCTGCTGCACTTCCGCATCGTTGAGCGCGATGACGGCATCGAAGTCGGAAGTGGTGATATCTCGGATTGCGTCCATGGAATGGTCAGCCGTGGATGATGCGTCGCTCGCGACGCGGATGGAGGGTGGCGCTCGCCATCGAGCCATACGCCCAGCGTCAACTTCGTGGCGGAATCCGCTTCGCGGGTTCCGGCCTGGTCATGATGTCTTACTGCCTTGGGGCGGGACGTCGATGCGCAGGACATTGTGCAGGCGCGTCAAGGTTTGCATAGGGTGCGGCTGGCCGCACCGGCTTTTCGTACCGCCGCGACAAAAGCGGTGCGCCCAGGCAGACCCGATGGTGGAAGCCGGGCGCGGGGAGGACCCGCGCCCGGTGAGGCATCACGTGGCGGCGCCGTCCATCGGCACCAACCGGTTGTCTTCGTCGTATTGCAGACCGCAGACCATCGCGGCCATGCCGCGCAGCGCGGCTTGCGGGCTGGCGCCGCTGGCTTCGCACAGGGCGATGAACTGATGCGGGACTTCGACGAGCAGGATGTTAGATGGCTGGAACTTCACTTTCGACTTGGACATGACGGCACTCCGCTTCGCCCGACGCCCGGAGTGGACGCCGTTGGCGAGTCCAATCCGCATCGCGCGCAGGCGCGTCAAGGTTTGCGCAGCAACTCGCCTCGACCTTGACGCGCCGAGCACGATGCGACACTGGGACGACAACGGTGGGCACCCACCAGACACCATCCGCGCAGGCTTTTGCCTTTCGTAGGGCGCATAAGCCGAAGGCGTCATGCGCCGCCATGACTCGCAGATGCCGGGCATCTCAAAGATGGCGCATGACGCTTCGCTTATGCGCCCTACGAATGCGCCTTACGGCCTTGGCGTAGCGCAGGCACGGGGCCGACGCCACGATGCGGGGCCGACTTGAAATTTGCTAGGCACTCACGCGACTTGAATGCCGTCTGATGATGCCCTACTCAAGACATGATCCAAGTAGGTGTCAATAGATACGCACCATGCAGCAACATCAAGCTCTAGGTGCCAAGGTTTGCTTGCCTTTTCACCAAAGAGGTTTACTGCACCCGACCAATGTGTGTAGGCACTTTGAGTCTTTCGGTTACGAGTTACCCATTTCAGCTCCACGCGCGTGGCATGGATAATCTTGTTGCATGACTCCCGGACATTCAGCTTGAAGCTTCCAGAGTGCACCTTACCTAATGGAATGTCCTCTAGCGCGTACTTGTCCGCCTTTTCGAATATCGAGGAACGAATCTGGCCCGACATTGAATCTTGGAGAATCCTTACCTTGGCCGCAATCTCAATCATGTAGCCGCTAACAATTGGCTTGATCTTGCGCTCGTAGTCGTTCCAGTCATCGTGGCCATATGGGAATGAGTCTTGGCAGATACCTGCGTTTCGACAGTAATCGCGACTGGCTGCCTGAAGCTGCTGCAGCAAAAAAAGCCTTTCGCTTACCCCCTCAAAGCCAAAGCTATGTGTCATGAGTGGCCAACTCTGTTTAGCTCCCCCAATTGATGCATAACACCTTGCCGCATAGCAAGCACTCGGTGGCACCACAAAGCTGGACTAGCGGCACGCACCCGACAGAGTCAAATGGATGCCCCCCTTCTCACTACCTGTCAGATCCAACAGGCCTGCCCCACCCCGCAAACACCCCCACATCTGCAACCTGGGTCCCTTCTTCCGCAGGTATGACGTACCGGACAGGTCTCCGCGCAGTTGCATACCCCCAGCTCGCACGCCCCCGCAACTCCACTGCAATGAATCCTCAGCGAGGCGCGGCAGATTCCTCCTGCCACTCGATACCCTCGCGGAAAGAGGACAACACGAGGATCAGCGACCAGACTTCCGGTGGCGACACGCCGCCGTAGTCGGAGACTTTCCAGTCCACGCCTGAGCCGTTGGCCTGCACGACCATTTTCGCGTCGTCGGTCCAGTTGCCGGCGTAGCTCGACTCCCTGGCGGCGGCCCTGGCCAGAAACACCATCTGGGTGACGCGGGCGTAGTCGTTCGCGGAGATGCGGCCGACATAGGTTCGCCGTCCTGGTCGCGATGTTCGCACGTCGTTGGTAACCAGATGCGCACGGCCATCGCGGTACAGCGTCAGCACGTAGACGGGGCATGGCCCGAAGCATGCACCGCTGTCCAGTGAAATGCTGTCGTAGGGGAACACATCGCGGCGCGCCGCCAGCGCACGGGCTTCGTCCCCATGCATTCCCTCTTCGATGATGCGCTGGAGTTCGGGCGGGCCTGCGCGATGTTCGTACGCCTGTGCGCGCCACACGGGAAGCAGCAGCGGGACAAAGACAACCGCAGCAGCGATGAGGCCGAGCAGAAGCGTACAAGCCAGGACATGCAGGGGGCGAACGCGCGTCATCTCGACTCCGGGGAAGCAATGTCATGCAACTGAGGACCAGTGAAGCATCGGCGCCCATGCCGGGGCAAGCGGGCTGCCCCAAACGCACGAAAGCGCCCGAAGGCGCTTTCGTGGAGGCTCGCTTGGCGACGGCGATTACTTGCCGGCAACAACCTTGACCATTTCCAGGCACTTGGTGGAGTAGCCCCACTCGTTGTCGTACCACGAGACGATCTTGACGAAGGTGCCGTCGAGGGCGATGCCGGCTTCGGCGTCGAAGATCGAGGTACGGGTGTCGCCGCGGAAGTCGGTGGCGACGACCTTGTCTTCGGTGTAGCCGAGGATGCCCTTGAGCGCGCCTTCCGACTGCGCCTTCATTTCGGCGCAGATCTCGGCGTAGGTGGCGGGGTTGTCGAGTTCGACGGTCAGGTCGACGACCGAGACGTCGGAGGTGGGCACGCGGAACGCCATGCCGGTGAGCTTGCCCTTGAGCTGCGGCAGGACCACGCCCACGGCCTTCGCGGCGCCGGTGCTGGACGGGATGATGTTCTCGAGGATGCCGCGGCCGCCGCGCCAGTCCTTGTTGGACGGGCCGTCGACGGTCTTCTGGGTGGCGGTGGCGGCGTGGACGGTGGTCATCAGGCCGCGCTTGATGCCCCACTTGTCGTTCAGCACCTTGGCGATCGGCGCGAGGCAGTTGGTGGTGCACGAGGCGTTGGAGATGATGGCCTCGCCGGCGTAGCTGGCGCAGTTCACGCCGCGCACGAACATCGGCGTGTCGTCCTTCGACGGGGCCGAGAGGATGACCTTCTTGGCGCCGGCGGCGAGGTGCTTCTCGGCGGTGGCCTTGTCGAGGAACAGGCCGGTGGATTCGATGACGATGTCGGCGCCGACTTCGTCCCACTTCAGGTTGGCCGGATCGCGCTCCTGGGTCAGGCGGATGCGCTTGCCGTTGACGACCAGGGTGCCGCCGTCGACCGACACGTCGCCCTTGAAGCGGCCGTGGACCGAGTCGTAGCGGAGCATGTAGGCGAGGTATTCGGGTTCCAGCAGATCGTTGATGCCGACGATCTCGATCTCGTCGCCGAAGTTCTGGACGGCGGAACGCAGCACGTTGCGGCCGATGCGGCCGAAGCCGTTGATACCAACCTTGATCGCCATGGGCGGGTTGCTCCTGAGCAGGGGTGTGGACGGGTAGCCCGGCATTTTAACGGATCAGCCCGCCCGTCGCCGGCCCGGGACCGGGATCGGCGCCTCGACCCGGCCACTGCCCCGCCGCGACAGACCCTTGATCCGGCAGGGAAATCCCCGAGTCGTGACGACGGACCGGACTTGCCGCCCTCCCGGCGGGTGCAAATTGTTAAGAAATTGATCATTCTCAAACGGCGCCGGAAGCGCGCAGTCCACACTGACCACAGAACAAGCCCAGGAGGCACTTTCCATGAACCGTCGTTTCGCCCCGCTCGCCATCGCTCTCGCCCTCGGCGGCCTCGCCGCCCCCGCCTTCGCCCAGGAGGCCGGCGACTGGACCGTCAGCATCGGCGCCCACCAGGTCAACCCGAAGAGCGACAACGGCAAGCTCGCCGGCGGCACCGTGCCGATCGAAGTCGACAGCAACGTGCGCCCGACCATCACCGCCGAATACTTCATCCGCGAGAACCTCGGCATCGAAGTGCTGGCCGCCTGGCCGTTCGAGCACGACATCAACATCAAGGGCGTGGGCCGCGTCGGTTCCACCAAGCACCTGCCGCCGACCTTCTCGCTGCAGTACCACTTCGGTGACGGTTCGGTGAAGCCCTTCATCGGCGGCGGCATCAACTACACCCGCTTCTTCAGCACCGAGACCACCGGCGTGCTGGCCGGCACCGACCTGGACCTCGACGACTCGTGGGGCCTCGCCGCGCACGTCGGTGTCGACTTCAAGGTGAGCGAGCGCAGCTCGATCCGCGTCGACGCGCGCTGGATGGACATCGACACCGACGCCAGCATCAATGGCGTGGACGTCGGCACGGTCGAGATCGACCCGCTGGTCTACGGCGCCGCATACGTCATCAAGTTCTGATCGGCCACACCTGATCGCCGGGCTCGGGATCAAACGCAACACGGCACGACGAAGACACACCTGTTTTCGCCATGCGCCAAACGGGTCATGTCGGTTACCCTTCCGGCATGACCCGTTGTCTTTTCACCGCAAGCATCGTCGCGGCCATCGCCGCGATCCTTCCACCGCAAGCGCACGCATGGGGCCCGCTCGGGCACCGCCTCGTGGGCCACCTCGCCCAATCCGAACTCTCGCCGAAAGCACGCGCCGAAGTCGCGCAACTGCTGCGCGGCGAGGCCGAACCCACCCTGGCCGGCGTGGCCAACTGGGCCGACGACCTTCGCAGCAGCGACCCGGGCCTCGGGCGTCGCTCGTCGAAGTGGCATTACGTGAACCTGGCCGAAGACGGCTGCCGCTACGACGCCGCCCGCGACTGCGAACGCGGCGATTGCGTGGTGGAAGCGATCCGCCGCAAGCGCGCGGTCCTGGCCGATCGCACGCAGCCTGCGGCGGCGCGCGCGCAGGCATTGAAATTCCTCGTGCACTTCGTCGGCGACATCCACCAGCCGCTGCATGCCGGCCATTCGCACGACCGTGGCGGCAACGACGTGCAGGTCAATCTCGACGGCAAGGGCAGCAACCTGCATCGCCTGTGGGACAGCGAACTGCTGGCCACCGCCGGGAAATCCGAACCCGAATGGCTGCAACGGCTGCGCAGGCTGCCCGCGCCCGGCGACGCTGGGCAGGAGCCCGCGCGATGGGCCGAAGCCTCGTGCCGCGTGGTGCTGCGCAGCGGTTTCCAGCCGCCACGCGCGAAGATCGGCCAGGATTACGTGCTGCGCTGGCGTCCGGTCGCCGAAGATCGACTGCGCTCTGCCGGGCACGCGCTCGCGACGCTGCTCAACGATGCGCTGAAGTAGTGATCGGCCGCCCGTGATGTCCAGCCCCGAACTGTTCGCCGCCGCCCTGTTCCTCGTGGTGGCCGTGCTGTATTCCTCCGTCGGCCATGCCGGCGCGAGCGGTTACATCGCCGCGATGACCCTGCTGGGATTCGCGCCGGAACAGATGCGGCCGACGGCGCTGGCGCTGAACCTGCTGGTCGGCGCGATCGGCCTGTACCGGTTCTGGCGCGGCGGCCACGTGCGCTGGCGCAACATCCTGCCCTTCGTGCTGGCGTCCGCGCCCGCGGCGTATCTCGCGGCGCAGGTGAAATTGCCGAAGGATGCCTATTCGATGCTGCTCGGCATCGTGCTGATCGTCGCCGCGATCGGCGTGTTCCGTTCCGCCTCGCGGGCCGAGGCCGAGGATGCCGATGCGAAAGGCCGCAAGGTGCCGTGGGCGGCGGGGCTGATCGCAGGCGGTGTGATCGGCACGCTGTCCGGGCTCACCGGCACCGGTGGCGCGATCTTCCTCACGCCGCTGCTGCTGTTCGCGCACTGGATGCCTACGCGCGAAGCGAGCGGGACATCGGTCGCGTTCGTGTGGATCAATTCGCTGACCGCACTCACCGGACTGCTGCACTCCGAGCAAACACTTCCGACGATGCTGCCGCTCTGGCTCGGCGCGGTGGCCATCGGCGCGCTGATCGGCACGCAGCTCGGTCTTCGCTGGCTGCCCGTGCGCGCACTGCGCCACTCGCTGGGTGTCGTGCTGTTGATCGCGGCAGGCAAGTTGCTGCTCGGCTGACGGGTCACTCGTCACGCCGCCCCCGCCGCAGCACTGGGCGTGATGCTGCCGATCGCGACAGGCTGTCTGGTATCGAATCAAATGACCCGCGGCGCCTGTCGAACAGGTCGGCAGGCGCCGCTTGGCATCACCCATTGCCCGACTTGAACTGGATCGGCACGCGCCGCCACTCTTCGATCGCCACGCCATCGCGCATCGCCGGCTTCATTCGCCATTTGCGCACGGCCTGGACGGCAGCGTCGTCGAACACGCCGGCCGGCGAGGCAGAGATGACCTTGACCTCCTTCACCAACCCATCGCGTCCGATCAACACATCCATGGAAACCACGCCGTCCTGACGCTGCATCAAGGCCTGCGGCGGGTAGACGGGAGCTGGCGTCGAAATGGCAGCCTGTGCGATTGCCGGTGATGGCGGCTGCGCCGACGACGCGGCCTCAGCCGGCAGCGGCGGCGATCGATGCCTGTAGACATCGGCAGCAGGCGTGCCGTCGAGCCCGTTCATCATGCGCTCGATGTGCGGGGGCGTCCCGCGATCATCGACACGCATCGACAGTTCCAATCCCTCGAATCGGCCATCGGCACTCGTCTTGTCGATTTTCACGGAACCTGGCACATCGCGCGCCAGGATCAACCTCGGCTGGCCGATCTCCTTGCCGTTGCGCTTGAGGATCAGGGCGATATCGAAATGATCGGCGCCCTGCCGGCGAACGCGACCGCCGATGACGATCTCGTTGCCGCGGCCATCGCGATACTTGATGTCCAGGGGCGAAATGAAAATGCCACCCGCCTCGATGCGTGACGAGGGCTGATCGTCCGTCTTGAGGTCGAGAACGAGGTGGAAGAGATCGAATTCCTTCTCGGTGCTGGCGGGCGCGGATGTGGCCGCAGCGCTCGGTGCGGCACTCGGCGTGGCGCTCGACGCAATGCGCGCCGGCTGCGCCGACCACACCGCGAAACCGGTGCCCAGCGCCAGCAGCGCGACGGTGGCGGCGCCGATGCGCCGCGCCAACGGGCGCGGCATCGGGGATTTGAGTTGCATGACTCGCTCCTTCAATGGATGTGAGAACCCCCAGTGACAGCCCAGCGGCGCCTGCCGATCTGCCATGAGGGTCTTGAGCATCGCTTCGCCGTACGCGCGTCGCGAATCGGGGTGGGCCGCGATCACCGCCTGGTCGCAGGCGAGTTCCTGATCGTGGCGAAAGGATCGGGCCGCCAGATGCACCAGCGGGTTGAACCAGAAGAGGCTGCGCAATGCGGCCACGGCGAAATTCGCCAGATGGTCGCCGCGGCGGCGGTGCGCGCGTTCGTGCGCCAGCATGAGGTAGCGCTCGCGGGCGTCGTAGCGCTGCCGGAAATCGTCGGGCAGCACGATGCGCGTGCGCACCACGCCCAGCAGCGCGGGCAGGCCGAGGCTGGTCTGCGCCTGCCACAAGCCGTCTCGCAGCGGGCGCAGGCGACCGAGTCCGCGCTCGAAGCGACGCTGCTGCCGCCACTGATGCAGCGACATCGCGAACGCACCGAGCAGCCAGAGCGCAGCCAGCCACGGCCTTGCGTCGAAAGGTACCGTCGCGGCCACCATCGTGGTCGTCGCAGCCGGCGGAAGCAGTGCCGGCTGCACCACGACCGGGACTTCAATGACCGGCGCCGGCAGCAGCATCGCGAACAGCGCTGCAGGCACCAGCCACCATGCGGCATAGGCTACGCCGGCGCCGAAACGCGCACGCAGCAACCGGGACAGCAGGAAGGCGAGCGCGATGGCGACGCTCGACGCCAAGGTCGCATCGCCGAATCGATCCAGGAGGTCAGCGCTGCTCATCGTCGCCCTCCAGGCTGTCGACCAGGCGGCGCAGTTCGGCGACGTCGGCGGAACTGAGCTTGCGGTGCTGGCTGAAATGCGCGACCAGCGGCGCGACGCGGCCATCGAACAGGCGCGCCAGCAGGCTTTCGCTTTCGCCCATCACCCAGTCCTCGCGCTGCAGCTTCGGCGAATAGAGATAGCGTCGACCGTCCTTCACGGCTTCGATCGCGCCCTTGTTGAGCAAGCGGTTGAGCAGGGTCTTCACCGTGGCTTCCTGCCAGTCCTGGCGCCCGGCCAGCGCCGCGAACACCTCTTCGGCGGCCTGCGGGCTGCGCTGCCACAGCACTTCCATCACGGCGGATTCGGCTTCACTGATCTGCATCTCGGCCCCACAACGTTTACGGATGTAATTTCAAATCAGATTACACTCGTAAACGATTCCGTCAACACCGTTCGTCGGGCCAGGCAAGGGCGTGGATCCCGGCGACGTTTTGACCGGACTCAGGACGCCGCCGGCGAAGTCCGCGATGATGGCGGCATGGACCCGCAACAATCCCCGCCCCGCCTCGACAGCCTCGACGATGCCGTCGAGACCCTCCTCGCCAGCATCGACGGCCCCTTGCGCATCGCCGCGCCGCTGGGCATCGGCAAACCACACCGCCTGCTCAACGCGCTCTATGCACGGATGGCCGGCGATCCTTCGCGACCGCTGCACCTGTACACCGCGCTGTCTCTGGATCCACCGACGCCCGCGAACGACCTGCAGAAGCGCTTCCTGGCGCCGTTCCTGTCGCGGCAGTTCGGCGACGACTTCCCGCGACTGGCCTACGTGCAGGCGATCAAGCGCGACGCGCTGCCCGCGCACATCGAAGTGGAAGAGTTCTACATGCAGTCGGGCGCGCTGCTGCGCTCGCGGCAGGCGCAGCGCCGCTACGCCAGCCTCAACTACACCCATGTCGCGCGCGCCATCGCCGACCGCGGCGCGAACGTGCTGGTGCAGAAGGTCGCGGTCAATGCCGATGGCAGTCGCTTCTCGCTCTCGTCCAACACCGACCTGACCTTCGATGCGGTGGATGCGATCGTCGCGCGCGGCCTGCCGCGCCCGCTCGTCGTCGCGGAGGTGGATCCCGGGCTGCCGTGGATCGAGAACGGCGCATCGGTCGATGCCGGCTTCTTCGATCTCGTGGTCACGCCACCGGGACCGCATCCGAAACTCTTCGCGCTGCCGCGCCAGCCGGTGGCCGACGCCGAATACGCGATCGGCTTCTACGCGAGCACGCTCGTGCGCGACGGGGGCACGCTGCAGATCGGCATCGGTGCATTGGCCGACGCGCTGTCCCACGCGCTGGTCCTGCGCCATGCCGACAACGCGACCTATCGCCGCGTGCTGCAGGCACTGGACCCCGACATCGAGCATCACCCGGCGGTGATCGCCAGCGGCGGCCTCGCGCCCTTCGAGCAGGGGCTGTACGGCTGCAGCGAAATGATCAACGAAGGCTTCCGCGCGCTGGTGCAGGCGGGCGTGATCCGGCGCAAGGTGGTCGATGACGAAGCGCTCATGCGACGCGTCAGCGACGGCAGCGCCAGCGAGGCCGACCTCGTACGTCTGGATCGCGAGGGCGAGTTCCTGCACGGCGCGTTCTATCTCGGATCGCACGATTTCTACGACTGGCTGCGCACGCTCGACGACGACACGCGCCGGGGCATCGGCATGCGCCGGGTCAGCGAAGTGAACGAGCTGTATGGCGGGCGCGAATCGCTGGAGCGCGTGCAGCGCCGCGAATCGCGCTTCTTCAACACCTGCATGATGGCCACCGCGCTCGGCGCGGCGGTATCGGATGCACTGGCCGACGGTCGCGTGGTTTCGGGCGTCGGCGGCCAGTACAACTTCGTGGCGATGGCGCATGCCCTGCCCTGCGCGCGCTCGGTGCTGATGCTGCGCGCGACGCGCGAGGAACCGGGCCTGCCGGCGATCTCCAGCGTGCTGTGGAACTACGGCCACACCACCATCCCGCGTCATCTGCGCGACATCTACGTCAGCGAGTACGGCATCGCAGACCTGCGCGGCGCCTGCGACGAAGATTGCGTGCGTGCGATGGCCGGCATCGCCGACGCGCGTTTCCAGTCGACGTTGCTGGGCACGGCGCACGGCAACGGCAAGGTGGACAGCGCCGTTCCGGACGCGCGCGCGCTGTCGCGCAACACGCCCGAGCGCCTGCGCGCGGCGCTCGCACCGTTCCGCGCCGACGGCAGCCTGCCCGACTATCCCCTCGGCAGCGATTTCACGCCGGTCGAACAGCGCCTGGTGAAGGCCCTGACCTGGCTCAAGGCGAACACTGCGACGCGCGGCGCGAAGCTGAAGACGATCGCGCGGGCGCTGTTCGTGCCGACAGCGACATCACCCGAAGACATCGAAGCCCTTGCCCGCATGGGCTATGCCTCGCCCGCGGGTGCGGGCGAGGCGCTGTACGCGAAGCTGGTGACGCTGGCGCTGCGGGAAGCGCACTGACCCGCTGCCCTGCGAAGAGCCGAAGCAGGGATTGCACTCTGCTTCGGCATTCCGTGCGATCCGCGCCCCTGTGTCGCATCCACAACTCACGATGCCCCGTGACTCAAGTGTTTCCATTCAGGGGATGGGCCCATACCACAGGGGGCAACAGCTCCGGATGTCATCCACCGGCTTGCGCTGCGGCAATGGCAGTTCGCTCCATTGGATGTCATGTCGCGTGAACGACAACGGCGTGCGTGCCAGCGGCAGCACGGTGGCCGGCAGACGCCAATCCACAGAACACGCCGTCCTGAAGCCCAGGTCCAGGGCCCGCAGCGTGTAAGCATCCTGAGGATCCGAGACGGGAAACGGCGATGTCGTCGAGCCCGCGAGGTAGGCACCGTTCGCCGCAGCCGAGATCGACAATATCTTTTCGGCACCGGACATGCTCGGCAGTGTCCCGTAACGCTGGCCGATGGCAGGTTGACCGTTGGTCAACGTGTAGGGCAACAAGGTCTGCGGGTTGGCCAGCGTCAGGTAACCGTCCTGGCTGCCGGGATTGCTGCCGAACGCGCCATTGACCTCGCCGCCGACCATCAGCACGCCCGCCGGTGCATTTAGGTGTGTGCTCGCCAGGGTGAGGTCGGTCGCCCTGGCGATCTCCGCATCCGCCGCATACCCCCAGTGCGTGTGCTGCAGCAGGCCGCAGCTTGCATCGAAACGGGCGAGGTACATCTGCGCGCCCTGGGTGCTGGACGAGGTCTGGCCCACCGCGATGAAGCCGATGCCGGTGCTGTCCTTGTAGGCGACCACGTCGTGGAACTGCGCGCGTTGCAGTCCATCGACGCGCACCGCGCAGATGGGGTTACCCGTATTGCCGTCGACGACCATCGCGGCGGCGAACAGGCCATGCGCGCCCACGGCCACCAGGCGCGAGACGCTCGTGCCGGCTGGTGGCGCCATCTCTGCCAGCGCGGCCATGCTCCATGTGCCGTTCGCGGGTTGCACCAGCGGATAGTCGAAGCCCCATTTGTACGGCTGGGACACGGTCGGATTGTTCGACAGGCGCACGATCCGCGGCACCCGCACACTGCTGCCGGCAGCCTGGAAATTGCCCAGCGCCACGACATCGCCCGGCAGCGTCACCGGCAGAGTGCCATTGCCGAACTTCGCCTGCAGGATGTCGGCGCCGAGGTTCAAGCCGTTGATCGATCCATACGAAAAGCGCCACTGCGGAATGCCATCGCAGTCGAACCTGGTGACGATCATGCGCGAGGTCGGATCGGTCTGCGTCTGATCCAGACTGCCGACAGTGACGAATCCACTGCCGTCGCTGTACTCGGCGGCACGCGCGCCCTGCTCGGGACGCGAGTTGCTGTCGTACTCGGCAATGAACCGGGGGGCGCCGACCGAACCCGTGGGCGACTGGCGCTGTATGAGCATGTTGGTGTTCGCGTTGCCGGGACTGGCGGTACCTACACTGAGGACGTCTCCCGTGGGCGTGCAATGTCGCAGTTCAAGCGTGCCGCGATGGATTTCCGACTGGGAGGTGATGCCTGTTGCGGTTTCCCAGCTTTGCGTGCGTCCGGCCATCGGCCAGGACGCGAGGGCAATGGCCGTTGTGGCCAGAAGGGCCTGTCTGTTCATCATCGACTCCTGATTCCATGGAAAAGATGGGACAGCGGAGCGATGGGACGCGAACGCGCCAGACCTGCATGGAACGTCGCGCCATATCGCTGGTTGGCATGGCTCGTGACGGTGTTGCTGCAAAACACGTTGCGGAACGCAACGCAGGCCGGCGACAGTCAGGAATCAACCGCCGCCGACATGTCCGACATCACCCAGCTTCCGTCCTGCCTCTCGCGGGACAGGCATTGGCGTGCGCGAGGTGCGGTTGGCGTCGTTCGGATCGGTGATCGCCGATGCCTCGGGATGGCAGGGTTCGACCACCTCTGCATCGCGATATGCGGACACCGCGGCGAGGCACTCGGCTTCCGAGTCGACCGCGATCGCAAACATCTGCGGAGCGGCGCCGCCATCGTCGTATGCGATGAGCGCGGTCCATTGCGGGCCCGTGGCCTGCGCGGCCATGCCGAATCCGGCGACAAGGACCAGGGCGGGAAGTCTTTTCATGGGTTTTCCTGAGGAGGATTGGGAGAGATCGGCCGCGTCCCTGCGGCCCTGCGCACGCCGATGGCGCGTCAGTAGGCGTCGAACCAGCACCAGGTCACGACCGTGACGCCGGGCGTGCCGGTGAGGCTGGCCAGTTGACCTTCGCAATAAACCTGCGAATCGGCGGTGATGTTGATGTAGCTGAAGGTCGACACGGTGCCATCGGGGCGCGTGGTCGGGTTCACATAGCGGACTTTCGCCCGCCACACGCCGGGCACGTACGGCGTCGGGCCGACCGGATCGAGCGTGCCGCTGCCGATGCGGGCCGCGGACACCGGGCCCGATGCCGCAGCAGAGACCAATGCGAGAGCGAGGACTGGAATGAAGGATTTCATCGGACTTCCTGTTGCATGGAGAATGGAGATGCGTTTGCGATGGCATGCACGACGTCCGCGCATGCGCATGCTCACTTGTTGTCGCGCCTGTCGCGCTTGCGCAGCGGGTCGGTGATCGCCGCACGCTGGATCTCGCTCAGCACGGCTTCGTATTCGGCGACGCGATAGGCGTCGCGCGCGGTGCGCACTTCCTTCAGCAGCACGCGCGTCACGTCCAGCGACTCGCCCGGCGATCCTGCGAGCACCTCGAAGGTGTACGGCGCAGCGTCGACGGCCGGAAGACGGCCCTTGAACGACCAGCGCGGCATGCACGGGCTGACGCTTTCCACGACGTAGCCCTGGTTCTGCACGGCGTTCTCGATGGCCTGGTCGAGTGCGGCATCGCAGGCGACCGGCGAGGAATGCGGCCCGACCGTGACGCCCGGATCGTTGACGCCGACGAAATCGGCCGAGCCGTAATAGACAACGACGCCCTGCGGGATCTGTTCGGCACGGGCGGATCCGGCCGGGATGGCCAGGGCAAGAGCCAGCGCGAGGGGCATCGCGGATGTCGCAACGAAGAGCTTGTTCATGCGGATTTCGGTCCTGGTGGGTACTTGCTGGGGAGCGGTCGGGCCTCACCCGACGCAGCACCACGCTAGGCAGCATCGCCCTCGGGAAACAGAGCGAACCGGGGGCGGACCCGGGCAATCGCGGGACGTTTTGGCGATCGCCACGCACGCTGTGCTGCCTCACCAAAACGGTGAATCAATCACTTGGCGCGAATTTCACCCCGAGTTCTCCCCCGATCGCGGTGAATCGGCGACAACGCACGTTCTAGACTGTGATCCACCCACACATCGGATCGATTCCCATGCGTCGCGCTGCTGCCTTGCCGTTCGCGTTCTGCCTGCTGGTCGCCTCGACGGCGTCCGCCCACGACACCCTGCCGACGAAATGGTGCCCACTCGGCACGCAACCCGTGGTCACGGGCCGGTTCGCCTTCTCCGAGCGACAACTGGTCGAATACCGCGCCAGCCGCCTGGCCGATGCCTCGGTCCTCGGCAGCACCTGCAATACCTTGAAGACCTGCGGGATCATCGATGAGTGGTACTGGGCCAACCAGATGGCGCACGAGTCCGCGATGGGCAGCCAGTTGCGGAGCAGCGCGCAGGCATCGGTCAGCGAATCGCCCATGCCGGTCGTGACGTCGCCGTCCACCTTCAATCTCAACCAGGACGTGAAGCCTGCGAACGGCATCGCCGATCATCACGACCAGTACCGTTTCAGCCAGGGACTCGCCGGCGACTACGTGGTCTGCCGTGCCACCCGCACGGCGCTGCCGTCCGAACTGCCGCTCGATTTGCGCTGAGCGCGAACGACGCTTCGCAGTCCTCGACGAAAAACGGAGCGGGCGCGTTGGCGCCCGCTCCGTCGATATCACGAATCGTGGCTGCCCTGCCGTCAGGCGCAGCCAGGATGACGCGGCTCAGTACACCTCGATTTCGTTGAGGCGGACCGTGTACGGATCGGAGATGGATCCCCGGAACACCAGCAGGCGGACGCGGTTCGTCTGGAACCGTGCCGGTGCGAACGAATGCGCCCGGGTATCGGCGGTGTTGTTGCGCACGACGGCGGCCTTGATCCAGTTCGCGCCGTCCCAGTACTCGATGTCGTAGTCCACCGGGCCGTTGCCCCAGCCCGCGACGCCGTAGAACTTCACGGTGGAGACCAGGATGGGCTGCGCCCAGGCCAGTTCGATCCACTGCGGGCTGGCCGAGGTCATCGCCACCCGGCTCCTCCAGCCATTGAACGACGCCATGGCGTTGTTGCCGTCGTTCGCCTTCGCGGGAACGTCGCAGACCGAGGTCGGGAACGTCTGCGTGCAGTACGTGCTGGACGCGGTCGCGACCGCCTGGATCGCCTTGTTGACCGGGAAGAAGACCACGTTGACGTCACGGCTGGTCGCATAGCCATTGCCGAAGGTGCGGCCATGCGCGTCGCGGAAGGCGGTCAGGTTCATCGTGCGGACACCCGACGCGCTCCAGGTATGCGAAGCGCTCGCCGGCGCGCCGCTGTGGCCCGTCGTCGCGCCATCGCCCCAGTTCATCGTGTACTCGACCGCATCGGTGTACGGCCAGCAGGGGCGCATGCGCAGCTTGAAGTTGACGGGGGTGTCGAGCGGCATGATCGACATCGTGCCCAGTTCGCCGGCGGCCATCGTCCTTTCGATCATCGGCGTCAGCGCGCTCGACTTGCCGATGACCCAGAACTCGATGTGGTACCTGCTGGACTCCCAGATCGTCTTCTTCCATTCACGGGTGAGGAAGGTGTCGGCCTTGGCCGTGACCGTGAGCTGCCAGTCGAGGTCGAAGGTCAGCGCAGTGACGTTTTCGAAGGTGCCATCCTGCGCGGCGTCGCCGCAGGTGGTGCCGTAGTAGCCCCAGAGGTCGCCCAGCAGGATGCCGCGCACGCCGACCTGCGCGTAGGCGATCCGCTCGGCATAGAGGTAAGCGCGCACGGCGACTTCCGCGTGCACGGTCGGCTTGATCCGCACCGACACGCCGGCGCCGAAGGGGTTGGAGACATCCGTGGTGCCGGTCTGGACTATGTTGTTCAATCCCGTGCAGTTCTGGCTGGTGCACGTGTAGTCGAAGTCGCCGGCCAGGCGATGCCCGGCGCGATACTGCAACTGGCCGGTCGCGCTGGCTTCGAACTTCGCGCCGAAGGTCACCGGCAGGTTGAAGCCGATGTACACCGGCACCGGGCCGAGCATGAAGAACACGCTGCCGAGCGACGGCTTGGCGAGCTGGTACTCGACCGGATTGGATGCGTAGTTGACGGTACCGTTCAAGGTGATGGTTTCATCGACATCCACCTTGCCGTGGATCCGCGCATTCTTGAAACGCACGCCATAGGGAATGCAGACCCAGAAGACCTTGGTCCGCTTCAGGTTGACCTTGACCTGGCCGGTCGCATCGACCTTACCCGAACCCTCCACCGACAGCGAGCCGGTGAAGCCGCCACCGAGGTTGGTCGACGTCTCCAGCGGGGTCATCACCTGAAAGGACTTGCTGCGCGAATACTGCTTGTCGCTGCAACTGCCGAAGGGACCGCGCGCATTCGGATCGGTCTCGTCTTCGAGCGTGTCGAGTTTGGAATAGGCGATCAGTGCTTCGGTCGGCTCGCCCTGTGCGAGGGACTTCTGGATTTCGTCGATGATCGGCGCGCTGAGCACGAACGCGACATCGTCGCCTTCCTTCTCGGCCGCGAGTTCTTCGATCATCTCGTTGCGGATCTGCTCGGGCACCGGCGCATAGGCGACGCCCTTCTCGCCATTGATCTCGAAGATCTCGGTGCTGATGTCCTTGCCGTTGTCGTCGGTGACGGTGATGGTCGATCGCTGCCAGCCCGCATCGACGCTCAGGTCGTCGTCCGGCAAGACGGGCCCTGTCGGCGTCACGAGCCTGCCGTTGGGGCCGGCGGCCTGCGCCGGGATGGCGGACGTGGCCAGCAGCGCGAAGGCCAGCGTGCAAGCCGCGTGCGCGAGACGCCTGCGCAGTGTCCCGGCCTGTGTGGGTAACGCAAGTTTCATCGTGGATCTCCTGTCATCGTGGATCGAACACATCTCGTGACGACATCGATGCCGCCTCGTGCGACCTCGGCGGCGCGCACGAGGCACGCCGGTGCGTCGCCGCGCCTGCGCAGGCGTGCGGGGAACATCGAATGTCGTCGTCCGGGGGATGCCCGTGCCGTCAGTCAGTGACGGCCACGGGATGTCTGAACGCTGCAGGCGCGGTCGCGGCCTGCGGTGCAGACGCTAGAAGACAGGCGCTGCCGCGACGAGGACGAAGCCGGGCCATGGCGGGAACAAGTCGGGCCACGGGCGTTCCGGCGGCCAGGGGCACACCCGAAAAATGCACCAGGAACAGCGGCTTGCGCTGGATTCGTTCCCGCGCCGTTCCCGATCTGACCCATGCAGGAAAGGCCCTGCCATGGCAGGGATCAGACCAGTGCGCTTCGCCGCGTGTAGGCCAGCACGGCATCGACCTGGTGCTGCAGCCGGTCGCGCGCGTCGGATTCCATCGCGCAGTGTTCGAGCACGTAGTAACCGGTGCGGACCACGTCGCGCCAGCGGGGATTCTGCGGAAGCCGCGACACGCCGAGGTAACGTTCCATCGCGCGGGCACGCACGCGCCCGTCGTCGACGGCAACGCGCCAGATGCGACTCTTCTCGGCCAGTTCCAGGCGCCCTGTGCCGGTGGCCCGCTCCCAGGCTTCGAGCGAAGAGAGCATCAATTCGACGAGCGCGCGACGGAAGTCCTCGCGCAGCTTCGGATCCTGCCGCGACGCATGCGCCGATGCCGCGTCGCCGCGCTCCTGGAAGGCGCGCTCCTGGAAGGCGTGATCCTGGAAGGCGTGATCCTGGAAGGCGTGATGCGCAACGGGCGGCATGACATCGGCCGTCGACGCCAGGGCGTCGCGGCCCCCGGAAACGTCGGCGTCGACGCGCTCCCGGGCCGCGACCGGGGCCACGACCGGCTCCTCGCCGGGTACGACGGACAGCGTGCAGACGATCAGGCCATCACCCTGCGGCCACTGGCTGAGACGCGCGCGCCAGCGACGCGCATCGGCGAGCGACAGCTCGATCTGCTGGTCCGCCACGTCTTCCATCCGTTCCAGCGCGGTACGCAGCGCATCGCCATCGGCAGCGGACAGGCGATCGGCCATGCTCGCTCCGACCACATCGGCATGGTCCACATCGAATGCAAGGCAGGCGGCCCGGTTCGCCGCCAGGACCGCGCCCTCGGCATCGAGCAGGCAGACCGCGTCGTCTCGACTGTCCAGCAGGGCCTGCAGCAACTGCCGGTCTTCCGCCAGCGCACCGGCCTCGCGGCGGTAGCGCGCCAGCGCTTCTTCCTTGCGCGCGAGCCGGGCCGCTTCGACCAGACGCTCGCGCTGCCGCCGGCGCAGCAGCAGCAGCCAGCCGCCGAGCATCAGGGCGATCGCGATGGCCACGGTCAGCCAGAGCCACAGCGTGCGCTGCCGCAGCGCAGCCGTGCGCATCTGGTTGTCGTTCTCCAGCCGGGCGATGGTGCGATCGCGCTCGGCCGTTTCGAACATCGTGCGCAACCAGCCCAGTTCGCGATCGTAGCGATCCTTGGCCAGGGCATCGGCCTGGGCATGCGCGCGACGCAGGCTGTCGAGTGCCGCCGCACGATCGCCCAGCGCCTCCTGTGCCGCCGCGAGTTCCTCCAGAAGCTCGACCCGGTCGGGATCCTCCTCGCCGAGATCCGCCAGCCCACCCCGCAGCCGCGCCATCGCGGCCGATGGATCGCCGGTGAGGCGATCCAGCCGGGCGACCTGCAACTGGAACACGGCGGGCAGCGGCTGCGCATGCGAGGCCGCGACCGCCAGCCCGGACGCCTTCCACCGTTCGGCGGTCGCGATGTCGCCCTGTGCCAGCGCGGCCTGGATCAGGCGTCCGGTCGTGCGCAATTCGTAATCGCGCGGTCCGTGCTCGCGGTAGATCCGCAGTGCCTCATCCAGCCAGCGCGCGGCCTCGCGAATCCTGCCGCGCGACATCTCGACCACGGCCATGCTCTCGAGCGCGTGTGCCGCATGCCGCTGGTTGCCGTCATCGAGGAATATCTTCCGCGCTTCGCGGTAATGCCGGAGGGCCTCGTCGTGGTCGCCCTCCTCGCGGTAGAGGTCGCCGAGGTTGTTGAGGACGGCGCCGCCGACCTTGCCCTGCGCGCGCTGCATCTCGAGGCTGCGGGTGAACGCTTTCATGGCGCCGCTGAGGTCGCCGACCCGGCGCAAGGTGCTGCCGATGGCATTGGTGTCGCCGGCGATGGCCGCGTGATCCTCGCGCGCGATGGCGATGGCGAGCGCGCATTCCAGGTGCGCCTTGGCCTCGGGCATGCGGTCGCGGTCGTAGGCCAGCCTGGCGCGCGTGCGAACCAGTGCGTAGCGCGACGCGGCGTCGCCCTGCCCCGCAAGCACCGACTCGGCGCAGTCCAGCGCCTGGCCGGCGCCATCCCGGTCCTCGGTCTGCAGGCGCGTCTTCGCAAGCGCCACCAGCGCCTGCGCACGCTGGTCGGCATTCGCCTCGGCCGCCAGGCGCAACCCCGCCGCACCCTGGCAGGCCACGGGGTCTGGCAGCACCCGCGACGGCAACGCTTCGCAGCTCGCTCCGCCGACACCGGCGGCAAGGGCGCCCCCCGGAACGGCACAGAGCGCCGTCCACAGCAGTGCCAGCATCGGGAACAGGAGGTTTGAAGACAGGGGGCTGCGCCTCATCCCGGGCGAGTGTAACCGAAGCCCCGCGGGCGCCTGGTCGCGACCGGGCGTTCTCGCCGAGGTCGCTCGCAGAGGCCGCGAACGATGTCGCTGACCGACGCCACCGGCAGGGGCGGCGTCGGTCCGATGCGGCTTACCAGTCGCCGACCACGCAGGTTTCGCGGATCAGGCGGCGATGCGGGGTCACCTGGCCCCAGTCGATGCGGGCGGGGTCGCAATCGTTGTCCTGGCCGATCACGCGGGCACCGGCTTCTTCGAGCATCGTGGCGTCGGTGTAGTACTGGTAGAAGACCACTTCGTTGACGCCCCAGCCCGGCAGGGCGGAGGCGGTGAAGGCGGCGATCGAGCCGGCGACGAGGGTGGCGACGGCGAACATGGACGTCTTGAGCTTCATGGGATTTCCTGTTGCAAGGGAATGGAACCGGACGGATCGGGTACCCGTCCGGCAGGGGCTCCGCGAGGGTTCGGGTGAGGATTTCGCGGGAGAAGGCGGCACGCCGCCGCCTCCAGGCCATCCTGGGTCCACCCCCTGTCGTCGACGAGGACGAAGCCGGGCCAGGCCGGGAACGAACCGGGTCCAGCGGCATGGCCGGCAGCCCGGAATCCGCCAACAACCCGATCCGGATCAAGGCATTGCCTTCGTTTGTTCCCGTTTTCTTCCCGGGAGTTCGTTGGACGTCCGACGAGGGCGGCACTAGGCTCTGCGCCACGCCTCCGTACCGGAATACCGAAAGATGTCCCTGTCCCATCGCTTCACCCTGGCTTTCTGCGCCGTCCTCGCCCTGCTCGTGCTGCCCTTCGGCGGCATTTCGACGGCCTCGGCCCACTCCAGCGTCCCGATCAAGATGCTGTGCGGCGACCAGACCAAGCCGCCGGTCGTCACCGCGACCTTCGAGTTCACCGGGGCCCAGCTGAACACGCTGGTGGAGACGATGCTGATGGGCATGGAAGCCAACGCCCTCAGCCCCCGGGACAAGTGCGGCATCGTCGACGTGCAGCTGGAGCTCGAACTGCAGCTGGAGCTGGACATGCTCAATGTCACCAACCTGAGGTCGGCGGACGAGTGGACGCGCGCCACCGCGGCGCTGGCGATGTACTGTTCGCAGACCGTGACCAGCGGCCAGACCCCGATGCCGTACGTGACCGACAACACCAGCGGCTACCACGCGACCAACCACCACGCCACCTACCGCATCGCCAACGGAGCGAAGGGCGTGTGCGCGGTCTGTCCCTACGAATACCTCGAGTGATCGTCGCGCCTGGTCACACCATGGCATCGCGCCGGGTGTAGGCCAGCACCGCATCCACCTGCGCCTGCAGGTGGATGCGGACATCCTCGCGCATGGCCGGGCATTGTCCCAGCACGTAATAGGCGGTCCGCAGCACGTCGCGCCAGCGCGGATTCCGCGGCAGTTTCGAAACGCTGAGGTAGCGCTCCATGGCCCGGGCGCGCAGGCGTCCGTCGTCGATGTTGACGCGCCAGATCCGGCTCTTCTCCGCCAGCTCGATGCGATTGGTCGCGGTCGCGCTTTCCCAGGCCTCGATCGCCGCCAGCATCACGTCCACCAGGGCCTTGCGGAAGGCGTCGCGCACGCCGTCGCCGTGCGCGCCATCGCCGTGCGTGCCCTCCTCCTGCCCCCCGGCTTCCTGCACAGCCTCGTCGCCGACGCGCTCGTCGATCGCGTGGTTCCCAGCGCCTGCGATCGCCTCTGGCGTGTCCACCGCCATCGCCGCAGCCGCGTCAGCCCTCGGTCCGAGTTCCAGCACCAGCCGACCACTGCCCCCGGCCCACTGCGCCAGCCGCGCGGTCAGCGGCGCACCGTCGCGGGTGGCGACGTCGAGCGACTGCACCGCACTGTCTTCCATCCGCTCCAGCGCCGAGTCCAGCGATTCGGACGCCGACGACCCTCGCGCGGCGCCATCGGCGGAATCGAGGACGGCAACGATCGACTGGCCGACCAGTTGCTCGGCGTCGACGCCGATCAGGCGGCAGGCGGCGCGGTTGGCGACCAGCACCTGTCCATCGGCATCGAGCAGGCAGGCGGCATCCTCGCGACTGTCCAGCAAGGTCTGCAGCAGTTCGCGATCTTCGGCCAGGGCATCGGCTTCGCGGCGATAGCGCGCCAGCTCCTCCTCCAGACGGATCCGCCGCGTCTCGGCCTCGAGCCGCTGGCGCTGCCGGCGGCGATCGAGCAGCAGCCAGCCGCCCAGCGCGATGGCCAGCACCGATCCCAGCAAGGCCCACAGTTGCAGGGTGCGCACGCGGTTGCGGTGCTTCAACGCCGCGATGGTGCGGTCGCGTTCGGATGTTTCGAAACGCAGGCGCAGCCAGTCGAGCTGGCGGTTGCTCTGCGCACGCCAGACTTCGTGCGCTTCGGCGTGGGCCTGGCGCAGGCTGGCATTGGCCGCCTCGTGCCTGCCCAGGTCGCTCTGCGCAGCCGCCAGCGCTTCCAGCAGCGGCACGCGCTCGGGGTCGCCTTCGGCCATCGTCGCCAGCGCGTCGTTCGCCCGGTTCGCAGCCACGTCGGGTCGCCCCGACAGGCGCTCGGTCCGCGCGATCTGCAGTTGCAGCGCCGGCGGCAGCGGCAGGCCGCCTTCGCTGGCGATCGCCAGCGCCGATGCCGTCCAGCGCTGCGCGTCGGCGACATCGCCGCGAGCCAGCGCCGCGCGCGTCAAACCGTCATGCACGCGCAGTTCGTAGACCCGGTTGCCTCCGGCGCGGTAGGTCTCCAGCGCTTCCTTCAGCCACGTATCCGCACGCACCGCATCGCCGGTGTCGAGCGCCTGCTCGGCCATCGATTCGAGGACGTGCGCCGCTTCGGTCGCCTCGTGCTTGGCGCGGTACAGCGCCAGCGCCTCGCCGTAGTAGCGCATCGCGGACGTGGAATCCTCCAGCTCGCGGTACACATCGCCGAGGTTGTTGTAGACCGCGCCGCTGACTTCACCGTTCGCACGCTGCATGTCGAGGCTGGCGGTGAGTGCGCGCAGGGCGCCCTGGAAATCGCCCAGGCGGCGCAGCGCGGCACCGACGTTCTTGAGGTCGCGCGCCTCGTCCGCACGCGCGCCCAGCGCGGACGCCTGCGTCGCTGCGCATTCGAAACGGCGCAGGGCCTGCGGAATGCGCTCGCGGCGGAATTCCAGGATGCCGTGCCGGCGCGTCAACTCGTAGCGCAGCAGCGGATCGTCGCCGGCCACGACTTCGGCGCAGGCAAGGGTCTCGAAGGCCGCATCGAAACGGCCTGCGGCGACGTGCGCCTCGGCACCGTCGAACAGCGCCCGCGTCGCGGGATCGCGATCGGATGGCGGAAGCGCGACGCCCGCGCGGCGCAGGCACAGCGCGGCATCGCTCGGAAGATGCGTCGCCAGGGGCTCGTCGCAGGCCGCGCGCGCCTGCGATCGGGCAGCCTGCGCAGGAAACAGGGCAAGGACGAGGGCAAGCGCTACGGGGGGGACACGGATTCGGGCTGGCATCCGTGGGAAGTCTACGGCAACCGCCTCACCCGCCAAGGCATCGTTCCCGGGCCGGCGGCGAAGCCGGCCACGGGTGTGCAGCGCCTTTGGGAAGAAGCCACGGCTCGCTGGGCTGGATCAGCCCAGCGAACGCGCGGCGGCCACGACGGCATCGACCGTGATGCCGAAGTACGGATAGAGCTTCTCGGCCGGCGCCGATGCGCCGTAGGTGTCGATGCCGATCACCTCGCCGTCGAGGCCGACGTACTTGCGCCAGAAATCGCGCACGCCCGCTTCGATGGCGATGCGCTTGCGGCAGGCCTTCGGCAGCACCGCGTCGCGGTAGGCCGGATCCTGGCGATCGAACACGTCGGTCGACGGCATCGACACGACACGCACGCCGTCGCCGAGCTGTTCAGCAGCGGCCATCGCCAGACCGACTTCCGAACCGGTGGCGATCAGGATGAATTCCGGCGCGCCGACGCTGTCCTTGAGGATGTAGCCGCCGCGACGGATGTCGGCGACCTGCGACTCGCTGCGCGCCTGGTGCGGCAGGTTCTGGCGCGAGAACACGAGGCACGACGGACCGTCCTTGCGCTCGATCGCGGCGCGCCAGGACACGGCGGATTCCACCGCGTCGCAGGGACGCCACACGTCGTTGTCGGGGATGTAGCGCAGCGAAGCGAGGTGCTCGACCGGCTGGTGGGTCGGACCGTCTTCGCCCAGGCCGATCGAATCGTGCGTGTAGACATGGATCGCCTGCGCGCCCATCAGCGCGCTCATGCGCACGGCGTTGCGGGCGTAGTCGCTGAAGACGAGGAAGGTGGCGTCGTACGGCAGGAAGCCGCCGTGCAGCGCGAGACCATTGCTGATCGCGGTCATCGCGAATTCGCGCACGCCGTAGTAGACGTAGTTCGCGTCCGGATCGCTGCCCGCGACCGACTTGCTGCCTTTCCACAGCGTGAGGTTCGAGTGCGCCAGGTCGGCCGAGCCGCCGACCAGTTCCGGCAGCAGCGGCGCGAAGGCTTCGATCGCCATCTGCGAGGCCTTGCGCGAGGCGACGACCGGACCTTCGGCCTGCAGCTTCGCGATGTAGGCATCGGCGTTCGCGGCGAAATCGGCCGGCAGTTCGCCAGCGAGACGGCGGCCGAACTCGGCGGCGGCTTCGGGATGCTCGGCCGCATAGCGGTCGAACAGGTTCGCCCATGCGTGTTCGTTCATCGTGCCGGCTTCGCGCGCGGACCAGCCATCGGCGACGGCCTGCGGGATCTCGAACGGCCCATGTTCCCAGCCCAGCGCTGCGCGCGTGGCGGCGACTTCATCCTTGCCCAGCGGCGCGCCATGCGAGGATTCCTTGCCCGCCTTGGCCGGCGAACCGAAACCGATCGTGGTGCGGCAGCAGATCAGCACCGGCTTGTCGGATGCCAGCGCCGCATCGATCGCGACCTTGATCGCGTTGGCGTCATGACCGTCGACGCCGCGGATCACGTGCCAGCCATAGGCTTCGAAGCGCGCCGGCGTGTCGTCGGTGAACCAGCCCTGCACCTGGCCATCGATCGAGATGTTGTTGTCGTCCCAGAAGGCGACGAGCTTGTTGAGCTTCCACGTGCCGGCCAGCGATGCGGCCTCGTGCGAGACGCCTTCCATCAGGCAGCCGTCGCCCATGAACACCCAGGTGCGGTGGTCGACGATGTCGTAGCCGGGACGGTTGAAGCGCTGCGCCAGCAGCTTTTCGGCCAGCGCGAAGCCGACGGCATTGGCGAAGCCCTGGCCCAGCGGGCCGGTGGTGGTTTCGATGCCGTCGGTGACGAAGTTTTCGGGGTGACCGGGGGTCTTCGAACCGAGCTGGCGGAAATTCTTCAGCTCGTCGATCGACAGGTCGTAGCCGGCGAGGTGCAGCAGGCCGTACTGCAGCATCGAGCCATGCCCGTTGGAAAGCACGAAGCGGTCGCGGTTCGCCCACTTCGGATTGTTCGGGTTGTGGCGGTAGTAGTCGTTCCAGAGCACTTCGGCGATGTCGGCCATGCCCATGGGCATGCCGGGATGACCGGAATTGGCGGCCTGGACGGCGTCGATGGCGAGGAAACGGAGGGCGTTGGCGAGATCGCGGCGGCTGGGCGTCGTCATGGGGAGCAGGAAGGAGGTCGGCGGCGCCCGGCGGTTCGCGGGCCCCCCATTGTCCCATCCCGCCCCCCCGGAGAGCCAACTTCGCGTCGGCATGTGGACCGGCGGTCCGCTTCCGGGAGCGAGGCCGGGTCTGCAGGCCCCTTGCTGCCGGTGGGCCTGCGGGAGGACCGGGCGGAAAGACCGCCCGGCCGATCAGGCACTTACTTCTTGCGCGCCGAGTCGATCACCGCGCACATCGAATTGATCTGGGTTTCCTTGCCCGAGGCATAGCCCGGCGGCGTGGACTTACTGACCGTGATCTTGACGTCCTTGCCGGCGCCTTCGATGACGATGTTCCAGGGCAACTGGATGGTCTGGCCCTTGTGCGCCGCGTTCTGCTCGAAGGACAGCGTGCCCGAGCCCTTGTCGGACGAGGCCACGCGCAGGCCGGACTTCAGGCCGTCGGCCTGGATGCGGCTGAAGGCTTCCGACGGCTTGACGCCGGGCACGATCTCCCAGGTGCTGAAGGTACGGCCATTGATGAAGTTGCCGCCCTGCTTGTAGTTGGCCTGGCACGGACGCGCATCGGCGGCCAGCGTCGGGGCGGCGAAGGCCATCAGGCCGGCAGCGATCCATAGCGTCATCTTCATCGTTCGATTCTCCATCGTTGCGACGCCCGGCGGGCGTCCGTGTGCCAGGTGGTGGGGTGGGCTGTGCCGCGCACGGGGGTGCGCCGACGCGCGCAAGCGTAACCCATGCCCGGCTGTGCGGACGTGAACGGCGTGGCTGTCCGCGTCCTGCGCGCTCAAGCGTTGCGCGGCGCGCCGTCGGTTTCGCCGTGCGCGACCATCGCGGCGATGCCCAGGTCGCCGGTGACGTTCACCGTGGTCCTGCACATGTCGAGGAAATGGTTCACGCCCAGCACCAGACCGATCCCCTCCGGCGGGACGCCGACCATCGCACAGATCAGCGCGATCACCGGCAGCGAGCCCGAAGGCACGCCCGCGGTACCGATGCCGCCGAGGATGCAGACGAACATGACCGTGAACTGCTGGCCCAGGCTCAGGTCGACGCCGAAGTACTGGGCGAGGAAGATCACGGTCACGCCCTCGAACAGGGCCGTGCCGTTCTGGTTGGCGGTGGCGCCGACGGTGAGCACGAAGCGCGACACGCGCTTGGGCAGCTTCAGCTTGTCATCGGCCACGCGCAGCGCGGTCGGCAGGGTCGCGTTGCTCGACGCGGTCGAGAACGCCATCAGCATGGCTTCCTGCACGTCGCGGAAGAAACCCAGCGGCGAACGTTTCGCGATCAGCGCGATCGCCGCCGAATAGACCACGAACTGGTGGATGGCCAGCGCCAGCAGCACGACCAGCACGAAGGCGCCCAGGCGCAGCAGCAGGTCCCAGCCCGATTGCGCGACGAGATTGAACATCAGGCAGAACACCGCATACGGCGCCAGCTTGATCACCAGGCCGATCAGCGTCATCGACACCTCGAACAGGCCTTCGATCGCCCGCTTGAGGGTGTTCGTCGATTCGCTGCGGGTCAGCACCAGCCCGATGCCGAGCATCAGCGCGAAGAACATCACCGCGAGGATCGTGTTGTCGGCGGCGGCCTTCACCACGTTGTCCGGGACGATGCCGATCAGCATGTCCAGGCCCTTGGCCTGCGTGGTGCTGTCGCTGACGATGGCGCTCGCGCGTTCGGCGCCTGCGCTCAACATCTTTTCCGCCTCGGCGACGTCGACGCCGCTGCCCGGCTTGAGCACGTTCACCAGGACGAGCCCGATCAGCACCGCGATGGCCGACAGTCCGGTCGTGTAGGCCAGGGTCTTCCAGCCGATGCGGCCCAGCGCACGCACGTCGCCCATCTCGCTGATGCCCACCACCAGCGCCGAAAACAGCAGCGGGATCACCAGCATGAAGATCAGGCGCAGGAAGATCTTGGAGAACGGCGTCGTGACGTAATCGATGAATCCCTTGACCCAGGCGTGTTCTGTCCCGACGAAGCCGTAGACCAGCAGGCCGAGCACGATGCCGGCGGCAAAACCGATCGCGATCTTCCAGTGCATCGGCATGCGCGGCGACGCGATGGCGCTTTCGTTGCTCATGAAGGCTCTCTCAAGGTGACGGGCAAGGATATCAGGCGAACGGAGGCGACCCCGTCCAACCGGACAAGCGCCGCACACGCCGCTTCTGCGGACCTTCTCAACGCGGGTACAAGGGAGGCAGGACGGCGTCGACGCGGGCTTCGGCGTGCGTCACGCGCCAGCGAGGCCCCTGCGCGAAGGCCGTGCGCGCGGCGGCCAGGGCGGCGGCACGATCGCCTTCCCCCCAGCAGGCCCGCTGCAGGCCGGCCACGGCCTCGCGCTGCACCGGATCGACCAGGCGCTCGCGCAGGTCATCTGCATCGACGGCCGCGGGCTTCGCCAGCGCACAGAGCGCATGCAGCAGCTGCGACGGATCCCCGTCGGCGAGCGCACGCGTCCAGTCCGGCGCAGGCACGGGCGACGCGCGCGGCCCAGCGGAACTCGACCCTGCCGACGATGCCGTGCTCGCCGTGTTCGCTGCTTGCGGCGCAGCTGCGGCTTCCTGCCGTTCGCGATGGCGCGAGAGCAGGCCCCATGCCCACCAGACCGTTCCGATCCACAGCAGGATCAGCAGCACCGTGGCCACCAGCCATGCGCCACGGGGCAACCAGCCGGGCCAGTTGCCGGCCAGGTCACCGCCCTGCGGTCGGCGCTTGCCGGCAGCATCGGCGGTCGCTGCGTCCGTGGTCGAAGCGCTGCCGGGCGCGACCTTCAGCACGAGGTCCGGCAGGCTGGCGATCCGGGCAACGCCTGCGTTGGCATCCCACCACGCGATGCGCGGCGCGGACACGCGCAACGTGCCCGCACGCGCAGGCAGCAACGCGAACCGCCGGGTCATCGTGCCCACGGGCCGCCCTTCGAGGAATCGATCATTGCGCTGCGCCTGGTCGGGAAACAGGCGCGCGCCATCCCCGGCCTTCAATTCGAGCGCGGGCAACTGGCTGGTGGTCGCGCCTTCGGCATGCAGTTCGACGGTGATCGTGGCGCTTTCGCCCGCACGCAGGACCTTGGGGGTTTCGACGTACCGCAGGTTGAGCGCACTCAACGGCAGCCACGGTTGCGGCGCAGCGGGCGGAATCGGCTTGACCTGCAGCGCCACCGGTCGGCTGCGTGCGCGGACCTCGTGTCGCGCGCTGTCGAAAGGGCTTCCGAAGACGGCAAGGCTGCGCCCCTGGAAGCGCGCGGACGGCACGGTCAGCGCACCCGCACGCTCCGGGATCAGCAGGTAGCGGCGCTCCAGCACCTTGAAGAAACGGTCCCCCACTCGCAGGGTGTGCTGGGCGTCTTCGCCTAGCTGCTGCAGGCTGGCGCCCTCGGGCGTGTCCTGGTCGAGGCGTCCGTCGACCAGGCTGCCGGATTCGTAGTAGAGCCGGACCGTATAGCCGATCGTCTGCTGCACATACGCCGTCGCGGTGTCCACCTTCGATTCGATGAACACCGGCTGCGATGCCATTGCCGGATCGGCGGGGACGTCCATGCGCGGCAAGGGGGTCTTCGGTGGACCCACCACCAGCCGCAAAGGCTGCGTGAAGGCACTTCCGACGCGCAGGGACGGCACTTCCAGCACGCCCTCGCGATCGGGCTGCAGGCGCAGGCGAATGGTGATGCGCAGGTTGAGCTGGCCGTTGGACAGATCCACCTGCTGCGCGACGCCCTGGTCGAGCACGGTGAAATCATGGCTGAGCGCAGACAGGTCCGGCAGGCCGTCCGCGGACGTGCCATCGATCTCGAGGCTCAGTTCGGCGGTTTCGTCCAGCGCGATGCGGTCGCGATCCAGCCACGCGCGGACCTGGGCCTGCGCTTGAGGTGCCCACGCCAACGCGAGGCACAGCAGCAGTGCGATGCAGGCCAGCATGGTGGCTGGGGCCATGCCGCGATGGTGGACGCGCGGCATCAGCGGTCGTCCTCTCGTCGCCTGCGGCGCTCTTCGAGCTTGAACTTCTCGCGCAGCAGGCCGCCCGGATCGTCGGGGACGCGGCGCAACCACGCCTCGTTGGCCAGGCGTCGCCCGCCCGGGCCGGCCTTGCCCGCTGACGTTGTGCCGGGGACCGGTGCTGCTGACGGCGCAGGTGGCTTGCCCGCCCCGGCCCCTTGCGCGCGCTGCATGCGCTCGCGCTGTGCGGCGTCCGCCTGGCGTTGCGCCGCGGCGTCCGCAGGCTTCGGGGCTTCGGATGGGCGCGAACCGCCAGCCGCGGGTTTCTGCGACGCGGGCCGATCCTGCGGCGCGCCTTGCGGCTGTCCACCGGGAGAAGGCGGTGAAGACGGCTTGCCCTCGGCGCCCTGCGCGGGTGATTGCGGGTTGCCGGCCTTCGGTGAAGACGACGGCGGCGTCGACGCCCGGGGCTTCCCGCCCTGCCCTTCCTTTCCGGACTCGCCCTTGCCCTGCTGATCCTTGCCCTGCTGGTCTTTCCCTTGCTGCGACTTCCCTTGCTGATCCTTGCCCTGCTGCCCGGACGGATCCTTCGAGGCGTCACCCGACGGCTGCGGCTTGCGCTGCGGCGGCGGTTGCGAACGCTGCTGGCGCGCAGCGGCCGCCAATCGGCGGTTCTCGATCGCATCGCGCATGCCAGGCTGCTGGCGCAGCGCGCGATCGTATTCGGCGATGGCTTCGTCGTAACGCCCCTGTCGCGCGAACGCATTTCCACGGTTGTAGGCGGCATCGGCGCCAGGCAGATCGGCCCAGTGCGAGAGTGCGGACTTGTAGTCGCCCGAGCGATACGCGTCGACACCACGCTGGAGTCGTGCGTGCTCGACCTGGTCGCGTCGCTGCCACAGGGATCCGTCGTCGGCATGCACCACCTGCCACGGCAGGCACAGGGCCAGCAGCGCCACCGCCAGCACGCCGCGACGGAAGGCGAACAGCGCGAGCAGAAGCAAGGGTGGCAACAACCAGAAGCCTTCGTCGATCGCGAGTGCGCCACGCTTGCGATCGCTGGCGACCGCATCCTCCACGCGATCCGCACGCAGCACGCCGAGTGCGCGGAGATCACCGTCATCGACCGATGCCGGCACGTAGCCACCATCACCGGCATCCGCGACCGCACGCAATCCATCGCTCTCCAGCCGCGTGTCCTGCCGCCGGCCGCGGCGATCGACGTACGTGCCGCCCGCTGCACTGCCCAGGCCGAGCGCCGACACCCTGAAACCGGCCTTGCGCGCCTCGCCGGCCGCGCTGCGCGCACTCCCGTCGGCACGATGGGTCATCAGGAGGATGTCGCCCTTCGAGAATCCCGCGCGCTCGAGCAACAGGACCGACTCACGGATCGCGCGATCGCTGCGCTGGCCGTCGTCAGGCATCACATCCGGCGCAAGCGAATCGACGAACAACTCGATGTTGGCGGCGTCGTCGGTCAGCGGGGACACGATGAAGGCATCGTCGGCATACGCGACCAGCGCGATCTGTCCACCGCCGCGCTCGCGCAGGATGCGGGTGAGCTTGGCGCGCATCTGCAGCAGCCGCGATGGCGGCAAGTCGGTGGCGGTCGATGCCTCGGACAGATCCACGGCGACCACCAGTGGCGTGCGGTCCTGCCACAGCGGTTGCGGCAGGCTGCGCCAGCTCGGTCCGGCCAGCGCGAGGATCGCGAGCAGCAGGGCCAGCGTCGCGAGGACGGGACCACGCGCGAAACGGCCTGCCTGCGGGACATCGCCACCTTCGATCAGGTGCCGCAGCAGGTGGGCATCGACCGCATCGCGCCACACGTTGCGACGCAGGCGAAGCCGATGCAGCCACCATGGCAGCACGGGGACCAGCACGAGCGCGAGCAACCACGACGGCCGCACGAACTGGAAATTCGCGACGAGGGCGCCGAGCGACTCGGGCATCTGCGCCACGCTCATCGAGGCGACTCCCTTCGCAGGAACAGCAACAGGACGGCACACAGCAAGGCGCCGCCCAGCGGCCATGCATAGCGTTCGATGCGTGGCCGCAGGCGCAGGCCCGGATGCTTGATGGGTTCGATCCGGTCGATTTCCGCATAGATGCCCAGCAACTGCTCGACATCGCGTGCGACGAAGGCCCGGCCACCGGTGGTCTGCGCGATGCGCTGCAAGGTGGTCTCATCGGTCTGCTGCGCCTGGCCCGCCATGCGGATCGGCATGCCGAACACCGACAGGCCGGCACCGTAGCCACCGAAGGCGATGGTGTGGATGCGCACGCCATCGTCGCGCGCCAGCTCGGCCGCTTTCAGGGGATCGAGCAGACCGGCGCTGTTCACGCCATCGGTGAGCAGGATCAGGACCCGCTGGCCGGATGGCTGCTTGCGCAGTCGCTTGGTCGCCAGCGCGATCGCGTCGCCGATCGCGGTGCCGCCGCCGGCCAGGCGCGTGACCGTGCCGTCGAGCTGTTCGCGCACGGTATCCAGGTCGCGGGTCAGCGGCGTCAGTGCGTAGGCGCGCTCGCCGAAGACGATCAGGCCGACGCGATCCCCGGCGCGGCGCTCCAGGAAATCGGCAATGACCGCCTTGCCGGCGGTCAGGCGCGAAACCACGCGGCCACCGAGTTCGATGTCGCGTTCTTCCATGCTGCCGGACAGGTCCACCGCCAGCATCAGGTCGCGGCCGGTCTGCGGCGGCTGCACGACGTCGCCCAGTTGCTGCGGGCGCGCCGCCGCCAGCACCAGCAGCGTCCAGGCCAGCCATGCGAGCGCAGGAACACCCCGTGAGCGGACTGGCCCGACGTTGCCGACCAGCGCCCCGACACGGTCGCCATAGGGCACGCGCAGCCCCGGTGCGCCCGCATCGCGCCCAGGCAACACGCGCCGCGCCAACCAGGGCAAGGGCAGCGCCAGCAGCAGCCACGGCCACGCGAACGCGGCGAACAGCGGGCTGAAGAGTTCCGCCAGGGTCATCCACGCCTCCACGGCCAGCGCCGACGCGGTCTCGCATGACACATGAGCGCGACGAACCGCGCGCGCGCCACCGGACGAAGCGCTTCGATCGCCGCGGCATCGACCTCGCGGCGGAACCCGCCGTCGAGCAATACGCCGCCCACCTCCGCGAACGTCCGTGCACCGCGCACGCGCGGTCCTTCATCGAGGAAATGCAGCCAATTCGCACCCTGCAACCTGTCCGCGGACGGGTCGCGACGGCGCGCCGCACGACGCAACAACTCGGAAATGGCAGCGACGCGCGCGGCACTGTCCCGCTCGGCGTCGACGGTGGTGTCGAAGAGCAGTGCCGCAGCCTCGCGGCGGCGACGCACGCGCCTGCGCCAAAGCGCGATCGACACAAGCAGCACGACGGCAGCCGCCGCCACCAGCCACCAGCCAGGCGGCGGCGGCCACCAGCCAGGCGCATCCGGCAAGTGCGCGTCGCGCAGCGGCAGTGTCGAAGGATCGGTCACGGTGCCGGTCATGTGCCGCGGGCCCCGGCAAGCAGCGACAGCCAGCCATCGCTGGGCGCCTCGGTCGACAGTTCGAAGCTGCGTATCCCGCTGCGCGCCAGGGTGTCCTGCACCTGCTGCATCGGCGTGACGAATGCATCGCGCCAGCGTCTGCGCAGTCCGTCGCCGTCCAGATCCAGTTCGACCTTGCGCGTGACCGTCACGCCGGACGCCGCCATGCGTTCCACCAGGAACGGCAGGCGCGTCGCGGGGGGCTCACGTTCGAGCGGGTCGCTCAACAACAGCACGACAACTTCGCGATGCTGCGCCAGGGTGCTCCAGCGTGTCTGCGGGATACCCACCGCACTCAGCGGATCCGCCAGCACGACCAGGCGCGTGCCCGGACGCGCGAGTCGATCCGCATGGTCCAGGGCGACGGCGAACCCGTCGTCCCTGTCCGGCGCGCGGGCATACCAGCGGACCATCGCATCGAGCACGCGCAGCGCGCCGCGCACCCCCGCGACAGGCACGACGGGTGCTTCGGCAGATGTGCCGCGCAGCGCGGCGATGCGATCGCCATCCCTGACCGCGACCCAGGCGGCGAGCGCGCCCGCGCGCGCCGCCTGGACCGACTTGAAACGCACCCGCGTACCGAAGTACAGCGTTGGCGAGGTATCGGCAACAATCAGGGTCAATCGCTCGCGCTCGGCCTGGAACAGCTTCGTGTGCGGCTTGCCCGTACGCGCGGTGAGGCGCCAGTCGATGTGCCGCGCATCATCGCCGATGGCGTATTCACGCGATTCGGCATACTCCATGCCGCGACCACGCACTGCCGAGGGCGCCTGGCCGCTCAGACCGTGGTATCCGCGTCGCGGTGGCCGACTTCCGACCACGGCACGCCGCAACGCAACCAGTTCATCCAGGCTCGGCGTGATCCCTTCGCTCATCGCTTGCTCCGCGTAGCCTCAGCGTCGGCTCAAGGCAGCGGCACCCTGTCGAGCAGCGCCTGTACGAGCCGCTCGCCGTCCCAGCCTTCGGCCACGGCTTCATAGCTCGGCAGGACCCGATGGCGCAGCACGTCCAGCGCGACGGCACGCACATCCTCGGGCGTGACGAAATCGCGCCCGGCCAGCCAGGCGCGCGCACGCGCGCAGCGTTCCAGCGCGATCGATCCACGCGGACTGGCACCCCAGCCGATGCGACGCGCAAGCGCTGCGTCGTATCGACGCGCGTCTCGCGAAGCCAGGACGAGTTCGATCAGGTAGCGCTCCAGCGAGGGTGCGACATGCACGTCGAGCACCGCCGCCCGCGCTGCGAACACATCGGCCTGCGACAGCCGCAGCGGCGCCATGCCATCGCCCTGCATGGGCGCTGTCGCTGCGTGTCCGCCGCGCGCGCGTTCGCGTGCCAGGCGCAGGATCTCGGCTTCCATCGATGCCTCGGGATAGCCGATGCGAACGTACATCAGGAAACGGTCGAGCTGGGCCTCGGGCAGCGGGAAGGTGCCCTCCTGTTCGATGGGATTCTGCGTGGCCATCACCAGGAACAACTCGGGCAGCGCATAAGTCTGTCGCCCGACGGTGACCTGTCGCTCGCCCATCGCCTCCAGCAGCGCCGACTGCACCTTGGCCGGCGCGCGATTGATTTCGTCGGCAAGCAGCAGCGAATGGAAGATCGGGCCCGGCTGGAACTGGAAGCGACCGTCCTGCGGACGCCAGACCTCGGTACCGGTCAGGTCCGCCGGCAGCAGGTCGGGCGTGAACTGCACGCGGGCGAAATCCGCCTCGAGCCGACTGGCGAGCGCGCGGATCGCCGTGGTCTTGGCCAGGCCCGGTGCGCCTTCCACCAGGAGGTGCCCGTCCGCGAGCAGGGCGATGAGCAGGCGCTCGACCAGCGAAGACTGGCCCACGATCTCGGTGGAGAGCCGCGCCCTGAGTGCGGTGAAAGCCGCATGCAATCGCGCGGTGTCGCCTGTCGTCGCGGCGTCATGGGCGTGCAGGCCCGTCTCGGTCGTTCCTGGTGGCATCAGCGGGCATCCCTCGGGCGGTCTCGAACGCGGAGTTTGACCGATGCGAGGCGGAAATGTTCATCCCCGAGCCAGTGCCCGCTCACGACATGCCCCCGAGACGCTGCGGCCCGACCCGCCCAAACGAAACGGGGGCCGAAGCCCCCGTCCGTCGAAACCTGATTGTGGCTCGATCCTGCGTCGATCAGACGCGCGGCGCGACGCGCATGACCTTCGGGGTGACGAAGATCAGCAGCTCGGCCTTGCCCTTCGAACGACCGCGCTTCTTGAACAGGTTGCCCAGCACCGGAAGATCGGCGAGGAACGGAACCTTCGAGGCCTGGCTGCGATCGCTGAACTCGTACACGCCACCGACCACGACGGTGTTGCCGTCTTCGATCAGCACCGCGGTCGTGACTTCACGCTTGGCGATCAGCGGCACCGAACCGGCGACGGTATCGATGAAGTCTTCCAGCTCGTCCTTCTTCACCAGCAGGTTGAGGAAGACCCGGCCATCGTTGGTGATCGTCGGCGTGACGCGCAGTTCCAGCACCACATCCTTGAAGTTCACGGTCTGGGTGATCTGGCCACCGCTCGACTGCGTGGTGACGTAGCCGATCTCGCGGCCCTGCTTGATGATGGCCTCGCGCTGGTTGCTGGTCACGACGCGCGGGCTGGAGATCACTTCGCCGCGGCCTTCTTCCTGCATCGCCGACAGCTCGATGTCGAGCGCGTAGCCGGCATTGAGGATCGTGAAGGCCATCGTCGCCGGATTGGACGACAGCAGGCCACCGGCCAGCACGCCCAGGTCGATATTGTTGCCCTTGGTGATCGTCGGGACGCCACGGACGGGCGCAGGGCCCACCTGGCCGCCATTGACCCAGGCGCGGTAGGCAGTGATGTAGGCATTGTCTACCGAGGTAACCGAATTGCGCGTCGCGGTCGTGTTGTTGAGGTTGTTGCCGAACGCGACATTGCGCTTGTAACCATTGATACCGAACTTCGCGCCAAGTTCACGTGCGAAATCCTCGGTGGCAATGACGACCTTGGCTTCGATCAGCACCTGATCGACGGGCGTATCCAGCTGCGCCACAAGGCGGCGGACCTCGGCGACGCGCGCCGGGATATCGATCACCAGCAACGTATTGGTGCGGCGATCGAAACTGATGCTGCCGCGAGACGACAGGAAGCCGCGCGACTGTTGCCCGCCACCGGACGCCCCACCACCGCCACCACTGCTGCCACCCGCATTGCCCTTGCTCTCGTCGGTGAGCAGCTTGGCGATGTCTTCGGCGTTGCCGTAGCTCACCGGGATGTACTCAGTGACCGTCTCGGCGCGATTCTCGATCGCGATGCGTGCGTCTTCCTTGTCCTGTTCGAACTTGGCGATCTCGGCCTGCGGCGCGACCCAGATGACGTTGCCGCTGCGACGCTTGTCGAGCTGCTTGGCCTGCAGCACCAGATCCAGCGCCTGGTCCCACGGCACGTTGATCAGCCGCAGCGTGACGTTGCCCTGCGTCGTGTCGCTGGCGACGATGTTCAGTCCGGATTCCTCGGCGATGAGCTGCAGCACCGTGCGAACCGGGATGTCCTGGAAGTTGAAGGTCACCGCACGACCGCCGTAGCCCCGGCTGCCGCCGTTCGCCGCCACGGTCGGTGCCTTCTGGCCTGCGGCAGCCACGGCGGTGGCACCACCGACGGCACGCGTGGGCGTGGCTGCGCGCGGCACCAGCTCGACGATGTAGTCCTTGCCGGTCTGGTAGGCCAGCGACTCGAAGGCGCCGTCGATGCTGAGCACCAGCTGCGCCTTGTCCTCACCCTGTGCCACCGCCTGCACATACTGCACCGGCGTCGCGAAGTCGGTGACATTCAGCGAGCGCTGCAGGTGCGTGGGCAGCTTGGCGTTGCTGATGTCGACAATGACGCCAGCCTCGGTCGAACGCATGTCGGGCACGGCCCCATCGCGATCGAACCGGAGGATCAGCTTGCCGGATCCGCCATCGCCCCGCTTGAAATCGATGTCGGTGATGGCACTGATCGCCGGGGCCTGCTGGCCTGCCTGCACGGCAGGCGCCGGTGCGGGCGGGGCTGCGTTGACGGCGCTGAGCGCCGACAACAGGCCAACGGTCAGGCCGAGCATCGCGGCCCTGAGTGGCTTGGTGCGACGGCCGTGGTGCTGGCTATGCGCGTTGAGTACGATCATTTCGCTATCCCCTCGTCTTATTCGTCATCGAGCGAGACCGTCGCCGGCCGCTCCAGCCAACCGCCTGCACCGTCGGGCACCAGCTCGACGAGCTCGATCCGGTCTTCGAAGACCGCGGTCACGCGCCCGTCTGCCTGGCCCATGTAATCGCCTGGTCGCACACGATAGGTGACCTTTTCGGGCACCATCACCAATGCGATCAGATTGCCGCCCTTGCCCAGCGTGCCGACCATGTCGAGGCTGTCGAGGGGGAACTGTTCGAGCACCTGCTTGCGCCGGTTCGAGTCCGGGCGCGGGCCCGACCCCTCCGAGCCTGGCGAGAACGCGGTGCTGAATGGATCGCGCAGGTTCTGCGCGGCATATTCGAAATGCTCGAAGCGCTGCATCACCGGCAACGGATCGAGTGGCGGCGCGGGACGCGCCTTGACTTCAGCCACCCATTCTTCGAGGTTCGGCGCGTCGCCAGGGGTACTGGTGATCGAACGCCCGCAGCCAGCGAGTGCCGCGATCAGCGCGACCCCGAGCACGAGACGCGCCATCTTGTCGTGTTGTCTGCGCATCAGCGGCTGCCTCCCTGTGCGGCGGTGGCATCGGCGGACTTGTTCGCAGCCGCATTGGCGGCCTGCGCCCCGGGGACGGCAGGCGTGGCACCGTCTCCTGCAGGAGCGGCAGCACCCGTAGCGGCATCGCTCTCGGACACTTCATCCTCGTCGCGATACCGGTAGGTCTTGACCGTGCCCTTCAATTCGAGGATCGAATCAGGACCGATGGCAACGGGCTTCTTGTCGTTGTTCGAGCCCGGCGCGCCACGCGGGGTGAGCTGGATGTCGTGCATGGTCATGATGACCACGCGCGGCAGCGAAGCCACGCCACTGACGAAGGCACCGAACTGGTGGTAGGAACCCACCATCTTCAGCTCGATCGGCTTCTCGACATAGAACTCGAGCTGGGTTTCGTCGCCCGGCTGGAAGAGTTCGTTCGTGATGCCGGTCGCCAGAGCGGTCTGCGAGATGTCGACGATCAGCGCCGGCATTTCGGTCTTGCTCGGAAGCTGGCGCAGCATCTGCTGAAGCTGTTGCTCCATGAGCGCGAGCTGCTGCTTGAGGGGTTCGAGGTTGGCGGCTTGGCCCTGCAACTTCTCGAAGCCTTTATCGCCCACACGCAACTCACGCTCCTCGGCTTCCAGGCTTTCCAACTGCGTGCCCTTCGGACGCGTCATGAAATTCCAGAGGAGCAAGAGGATCAGGAAGCACAGCGCGATACAAAACCCGAACTGCCACTCGCGCGGCCAGGAGCCGGCGTTGTTGAAGTCGAGTTCCTTGAGGGACATTTTCTTCTTGCTCACGACTTCGCTCCTCCCGTCGGTGCGGCCGGAGCGGCCGGCGTGGCGGGCTGCTGGCTGTTGGCGGGCGCCGGAGTGCCGGCGGCAGGCGCCGGAGTTGCGGCACCGGCGGCAGGCGCGGCAGGTGTGGCGGGCGAGAGCGTCTGCAGTTGCTCAGTGGTGACCGCACCCGCTGTCGCGTCGGCAGGCACCGCGCCCTCTTCGCCTTCCTTCTTCGCGTTCGGGTTCACCAGGGTGACGGCAAGACTGAAGGTGTACGGCAGTCCCTTGTTCTCTCCCTCCGACTGGATGATCGACAGCTCGGGCTTGGACATCCAGCCTGAAGCCGACAGCACTTCCATGTAGGTACTGACCCGGGCATGGGACTGCGAGCGCCCTTCAAGCGTCAGCTTCTCGCCTTCCTGCTTGATCGACGTCAGGATCACGCCGTCGGGAATCGTGCGTACCAGCGAATCGAACAGGTGCACCATCTGCGAACGGTTGGCCTGAAGCTCTTCGATCACCTTCTTGCGATTGAGCAGCTTCTTCTTCTTCTCTTCGAGCTTCTCGATCTCGGCGATCTGCGCCTTCACTTCCTCGATCTTCTGGTTGAGGAAGGCGTTGCGCTCCATCTGCCCCGAGATCTGCTGGTTGTAGTAGCTGTTCACCAAGAACCACAGCGCCAGGCCGGCCACCGCGGACATGAGCAGCATCAGCATGAACTGCTTCTTGCGCTCTTTCTGGCGCTCCGCGCGCCACGGGAGGAGGTTGATGCGTGCCATCAGTCGAAACTCCTCAGGGCGAGGCCGCAGGCGATCATCAGCGCCGGCGCATCCTGCGCGAGCGCGTGCGCCTGCACGCGTGGGCCAAGGGTCATCTGCGCCAGCGGATTGGCGACCACGGTCTGCACGCCCAGCTGCTCCTCGACCATCGCCGAGATGCCGACGATGGAAGCGCAGCCGCCCGCGAGCACGATCTGGTCGACGCGGTTGTACTCGCTGCCGGCATAGAAGAACTGGAGCAGGCGACCGATCTGCTGCGCCATGGCTTCCTTGAACGGCTCCAGCACCTCGATTTCGTAGCTTTCGGGCAAGCCCCCCTGGCGCTTGGCCAGGCCGGCTTCCTCGTAGCTCAGGCCGTAGCGACGCATGACTTCGTCGGTCAGCTGCTTGCCGCCGAAGACCTGCTCGCGGCTGTAGATGTTGCGGCCGTTGCGCAGGATGCTGAGCGTGGTCATCGTGGCGCCGACATCGACCAGCGCGACGATGCCGTCGTGCGGGATGTTCAGCGTGCTGGCGATGAGCGCGTAGGCATTCTCGATCGCGAACGCCTCGACATCGATGACTTTCGCGGTAAGGCCGCCGACTTCGAGCGCCGAAGCACGCATTTCGACGTTCTCCGAACGCGAGGCAGCGAGCAGCACCTGGACCATTTCAGGGTTCCCGGGCATTGCCCCGAGCACCTCGAAGTCCACGTTCACTTCCTCGATCGGATACGGAATGTAATTCACCGCCTCCAGCTCGATCTGGGACTCCATGTCGTCCTCGTCGAGCTCGGCAGGCATCGGGATGACCTTGGTGATCACCGCAGACCCCGCCACCGCAGCGGCTGCATGCTTGGCCTTGGAGCCGGACCGGTTGAGCGCGCGCTTGATGGCCTCGCCCACCGCCTCGATCTCGACGATGTTCTTCTCGGCCACGGCATTCGGCGGCAACGGCTCGACCGCGTAATGTTCCACCCGATAGCGGTCGCCAGCCCGAGACAGCTGCAGGAGCTTGACGGCGGTCGAACTGATGTCGACGCCCACCAACGGTGACTGATTTTTTGCGAACAGTCCCACTTTTTCCCCTTCCCACGCGCGCTTACGCGCGTTACGTGTCCCAATACATTAAATAACGGACTTTTCACCCCATGGCAACAGGCACGTGCGACCGGTGATGCCCACAGTGAACTCTGTCACGACATGACCCCCTCCCGCCCCGGGGTCGCCAGGGGGTGGCGAGGGGGCGCTGCGCGAACCGCACCCCCTCCCCGTGGCCTTCGGGAGGCGGCGGATGCGGCATGCGTCACACTGTGCCCGGACCCCCGCCGGCTGCCGACCGTGCACGGCCCCCTATAATTGTCACTTGCCCTGTTTACACCCATCGACGCCAGGATTCCCGTACGCATGTCCCTGATTCGCCGACTGTTCCGCTGGGCCCTCCTGTTGACCGTGCTCGGCCTGGTGGTCGGGGGCATCGCCTTCGGGGCTCTTTATTACAGTGTGTCGTCCAAGCTCCCGGACGTTCAGACCCTGCGCAACATCGAACTGCAGGAGCCCCTCTACGTCTACGCCCGCGACGGACGGCTGATGGGGCTGTTCGGCGAGACCCGCCGATACCCGGTCGAGATAGAGAAGGTGCCCAAGCGTCTCAAGGATGCCTTCATCGCGATCGAGGATGCCCGCTTCTACGAGCATGGCGGCGTGGACTACAAGGGCGTGGCCCGCGCGATCTGGCTGATGGCCACCACCGACGACAAGCGCGTGCCGGGCGGCTCGACCATCACCCAGCAGGTGGCCCGCCAGTTCTTCCTGAGCTCCGAGTACAAGCTCAAGCGCAAGTTCGCCGAGATGCTGCTGGCACGGAAGATGGAGCAGGAGCTCACCAAGGACGAGATCTTCGAGCTCTACCTCAACAAGAGCTTCTTCGGGAATCGCGCCTACGGCGTGGCCGCCGCCGCCGAGTTCTACTACGGCAAGTCGGTCGACCAGCTGTCCCTGGACGAGATGGCCTCGATCGCTGCGATCCCCAAGTTCCCGTCCAGCGGCAACCCGCTGAGCAACCCCGACCGCGCCAAGATCCGCCGCGACTACGTCCTGACCCGGATGCGCGAGCTCGGCATGATCACGCCGGCCGAGGAACAGGCGGCCCAGGCTGCGCCGATGCACGCCAGCCCGCACGAGCGCCCGGTCGAGGTCTACGCCCCGTTCGTCGCCGAAATGGTCCGCCAGGAAATGATCGACCGCTTCGGCAAGGACGTCTTGACCAAGGGTTACCACGTCACGACCACCATCGACCCGGTGCTGCAGACCGCGGCCGACAAGGCCGTGCGCGATGGCCTGGGCACCTACGACCGCCGCCACGGCTGGAACGCCAAGGCCCTTCCCCATATCGACCTGCCGCCCAGTGAAGACCCCGCCGCCAGCGCCAAGCGACTGCGCGACCATCCCACGCAGGGCGAACTGCGTGCCGCCCTCGTACTGGGGGTCAGTGGCGCCAACGCCCAGGTCCTCCTGGCCGACGGAACCGTGATCGACCTTGGTCCCGACAGTTCGCGCTGGACCGGCAAGGCGCCGGGCAGCCTGCTCAAGCGTGGCGACGTCGCCCGCGTCCGCCGGATCGTGCCCGAGGCCAAGGCCGACCCCAAGGCGGCTGGCTCAACCGCCGCCGCCGCCCCGGCCGGACCGGTCACCTGGCGCCTGGAGCAACTGCCGCGCGCCCAGTCCGCACTCGTCTCACTGGATGCCGATACCGGCGCCCTCCGCGCCCTGGTGGGCGGTTACAGCTTCGCCGGCAGCAAATTCAACAACGCCATCCAGGCGCGTCGCCAGCCTGGCTCGTCGTTCAAGCCCTTCATCTATGCGGCCGCCTTCGAGCGCGGGTACAACCCGGCGTCGATCGTGCTCGACGCCCCGGTGGTGTTCCGCATGCGCGGCGGCAAGGTCTGGCGTCCGCAGAACGACGGCGGCGGCTTTGCCGGCCCGGTCCGCGTGCGCGAAGCGCTGGTGCGCTCGCGCAACCTCGTGTCGGTCCGCATGCTCGACGCGATCGGCGTGGACTACGCGCGCAAGTACATCACCCAGTTCGGCTTCGAGGAAAAGGAACTGCCACCGAACCTGTCGATCTCGCTGGGCACGCCTTCGCTGACGCCGCTGTCCATCGCGCGTGGCTACGCGGCCTTCGCCAATGGCGGCTTCCGCATCGACCCCTGGGTGGTCGACGAGGTGAAGGATCGCGACGGCAAGCAGGTGTTCAAGCACACCCCGGCCGTCGCCTGCCGCGGCTGCGGGACCGGCCGCGCCGGTCAGGCGGTCACACCGGCCTCCGGCGTCGTCGACGGTTTCGACCTCGGCCCGGCAGGCGGTACGGCCGCAGCACCGAAACCCGGCGCCAAGACCGACGGCAAGACCGGAGGGAAGCCGACCGAAGCCAAGGCGGCGATCGCCACCACCCTGCCCGCTGGCGCCGTGCTCGCACCGCGCGCGATGGATGAACGCATCGCCTACCAGATCACTTCGATGATGCGCGACGTCGTGCTGCGCGGCACCGCCACCGATGCGCGACGCCTCGAGCGCGAAGACGTGGGCGGCAAGACCGGCTCGACCAACAACCACCGCGACGCATGGTTCTCCGGCACCGGCGGCAACCTGATCACCACCGTCTGGGTCGGCAAGAGCGACAACACCTCGCTGGGCTATCGCGAGTACGGCGGCAAGGCCGCGCTGCCGATCTGGATCGACTACATGGCGGTGGCATTGAAGGACGTGCCCGTCGCGCCGAACGATCCGCCGCCGGGGATGATCAAGGTCGCAGTCACCGCCAGTGGCCAATTGCTGCCGACCGAAAGCAACGGCGGCATCACCGAATACGTGAAGGTCGAAGACCTCGAGAAGATGGAAACGTTCGTCGACTACGGCAGCGATGAAGCGTTGCCGAGCGAGGACTCGTTCGACATCTTCTGACCGGGCGCATGGGTCGGGCCGACGCCCGACCCATGCCGTTCATGTCGCAAGGTTCCCCATTTCACGGGGTTCCGCTAGAGTCGGGGCTGGTCACGCCGGGACGATGCCCACATGCACCACGCCCGCCTCCACGCCGAAACGAAGACCCGCGAGCGCCGCTATCGCCTCGCCCATGAAGCCGCCCGGCTGATCGCCGAGTCCGGCATCCGGGATTTCCACCAGGCCAAGCTCAAGGCGGCCGCCCGGCTCGGCATTCACGACGATGCATCGCTGCCGCGCAATCGCGAGATCGAAGAGGCGCTGCGCGAATACCAGCGCCTGTTTCAGGGCGACGTACAGGCCAACGAGCTTCGGCGACGTCGCGACGCGGCGCTGCGCGCGATGGAGTTCTTCGCCCCCTTCGACCCGCGCTTGGTCGGCCCCGTGCTCGACGGCACCGCCGACGCCAACTCGCCTGTGCACCTGCACCTCTATACCGACGAGCCCGAAGGCGTGCCGCGCTTCCTCGAAGACCAGCGCATCCCGGCCGAATCGCGCAGCCGGCGCATCCGCCTGGACCGCGAACGTCCGATCGACTGCCCGGTCTGGCTGTTCAGTGCGGAAGACCTGAGCTTCGACCTGACCGTGCTGCCCCACGACGCCCTGCGCCAGGCTCCGCTGTCGAGCATCGACGAGAAGCCGATGCGCCGCGCATCGGCCGCGCAATTGCGTGCGCTGCTGGTGGAAGAAGATGTGGCGGGATTCGAGGCATCGGCCTGACAGCGTTGTCCTGAAGCGCACACGACGATGGCGTGACGGCGGATGCCATAACGACGGCAAGCCGCGCAGCGCGCCGAGCTTCTTCGAAGCCAAGACGCGGAACGACGCGTTCGAGAGGCCATGCCCGCAGCCACGGATCGGCCTTCCACGACCCGACGATCCTTCACGCGAAGAAGCGGAAAGAGAAACATGAGCGGCGCATGCTCTTCGCTGGCAGCACCGGATCGCAACCGGGCCGCGTCGTCGGCACGAGTGAATTCGACATCGTCCAAGCATCCCGCCTCGACGCGATTTTCGCAGACCGCATCGCGCTGTTGACAAAACACGATGCGGTATAGTCTGCGCCCACCGTTCGCATCGGAATGCTCGAACGACATGCATGATCGATCAGCATGGCAATGCCATCAGGCATCACGAGGCTGATCACCTTCGGCAACCGATGCCGCCAGCGCCCAGGACAGGGCCGGACCGATGGGTTATCCACGACAGGGAGGTTGTTGTGAACGAGGCGGATGCAGGGAAATACCATTGGATGCTGGGCACCAGGCAAGCCCGCACCGTGTACTACCGCAAGGACTTCATCGATTACACGCTGATGTGCATCGCGAACGCGGCACTGGTCGCCGCGTCCTTCGGACCGCGGCATCCGCTTGCATGGCTCGGCGTTGCACTGAGCCTGTTGATGGCCGCATCGTTCGCGCGCCGGCACGGCATCTCGATCACGACCCCGCTGATCCTGAAACGCCCGCAAGACGCGCTGTACATGGCGCTCTACAAACTGGCGAACATCCGGCTCGTCTGGTTCGCAGCGCTCGCGCTCCTCGCAGCGGAAAATCTGTTCATCCACCTGACCCCGTCGTGGCCACACCACACCGACCTGATACGCACGATCGGGACCTGGCTGCTGATCATCCATTTCGTCGCGCTGTCCGCCTACCGAACCGTGATCCTGATCGCCCACCTGCGCAGGACCGAACTGATCCGGGAAATCCTGATGCAGACGGCCTGGCGGAAGGCGATCGACGAAAAGACCGGCATGACCTGGGAAGTGTTCCACGCATACTTCACCGGGATGCTGGCCCATGTCGTCATGCTGGCACCGTCGTTCCTGGTGCTTCGCTACGCGGAATTTTCGGTGTTGGCGCTGCCTGTGACGCTCGCTCTCAACGTCCTGCTCTACGTGAAATGGGGCAACACATTCAACGACTGGTTCTACCGCGACCACTGGGTCGCCCACAATTCGGAACTGGAGTTCGTCTACCTGCATGGACCGCACCACGATGCGATTCCGAGCGGTCTGATCGGTTGCTCAGGCAACGGCTTCATCGAAGGATACTTCCGTCAGGCCCTCGGCTCGCCGATGCCCTTCTACAACCCGGCCTTCTCAGCCGTGAGCTTTTCGCTCGACGTCCTCGGCGACATCGACATGCACCAGTACATTCCCGGCATCTTTCCGAAGATGACGCTCGAAGACCTGCATGCCATCCATCATTCGATCCACCATTATGGTCGGATCGAGCCCTACAGCTTCGGCGTGAAGTTCGACCATCCGAACGTGAGCGACGCCTACAGGAAGAAGAACAGGTTCCTGCCGGAGCAAATGAAGAATTCCATCCGGATCGACGAGCGACTGAACGGCTTCGACTGGAACAATCCGACTTTCAGGCAGATCGTCAGCCTGTTCGAGAAGTACCACGACGCCTGAGCGTGGAACCGCAATCATCAGGGCCGCCCTGAACCTTGCGACGTGCACAGCAGGCATCGCAACCCGGGCCGCCCGCGGTGGGAGGGGGAGGAAGCCGCAGAGCGGCCCGGATGCGAAGACGGGAGACACCTTCCTGTCGCGTGCGCGGATCAACGCGCAGCGCGTGCCTCTTCGGGGCGGACGCGGAACCACGCGGCATACAGCGCAGGCAGGAACAAGAGGGTCAACGCGGTGGCGACGATCAGCCCACCCATGATCGCGACGGCCATCGGGCCGAAGAAGGCGCTTCGCGACAGCGGGATCATCGCGAGGATCGCGGCCAGCGCGGTCAGCACGATCGGACGGAAGCGACGCACGGTGGATTCGATGATCGCGGTCCAGCGGTCGTGGCCGCTGGCGATGTCCTGTTCGATCTGATCGATCAGGATGATCGAATTGCGCATGATCATGCCCGACAGCGCGATCGCACCAAGCATCGCAACGAAACCGAACGGGACGCGGAACGCAAGCAGGAACAGGACCACGCCGATCAAACCCAGTGGCGCCGTCGAGAGCACCAGCAGTACGCGTGGCAGGCTGCGCAACTGCAGCATCAGCAGGGTGACCACCACCAGCAGGAACAGCGGCATGCCGGCCTTGATCGAATTCTGCCCGCGCACGGAATCCTCGACCGTGCCGCCAACGTTGAGCAGATAGCCCTCCGGAAGCGATGCACGGATGTCGTCCAGCTGCGGATCGATCTGACCGATGACGGTCGGCGCCGTGAGGTCGGTGGCGATGTCGGCGCGCACGGTGACCGTGGGGAGGCGGTTGCGATGCCAGACCACCCCCTCTTCGAACACCGATTCCAGCCTGGCGATCTGCATCACCGGCACGGTCTTGCCGTTCGTCGTGGGCACTGCCAGGCTGCCCAGCAGTTCGAGGCGCACGCGCTCGTCTTCGGGACCGCGCAGCAGGATGTCGATCAGCTCGTTGTCCTCGCGATAGGTGCTGACCGGCAGGCCCGACAGCGCGCTCGACAGGAAGCTGGCGAGGTGCTGGGTCGAGACGCCCAGCGCACGCGCGCGCTCCTGGTCGACGACCAGGCGCACGACCTTGCTCGGCTCGTCCCAATCGACGTTCACGTTGATCACGTTCGGATTGGCACGCACCTTCTCCATGACCTTGTACGCCAGCTCGCGCACGCGCTCGATGTGCTCGCCGGACACGCGGAACTGCACCGGATAGCCGACGGGAGGACCGTTTTCGAGCCGGGTCACGCGCAACTGCAGCTCCGGGAAGCGCATCCGCACATCGTTCATCAGCCAGGCGCGCAGGGTTTCGCGCGCCTCGATGTCGCGACTGCGCACCACGAATTGCGTGAAGTGCTTCTGCGGCAACTGCTGGTCCAGCGGCAGGTAGAAGCGCGGCGAGCCCGTGCCGACGTAGGCAACGTAGTTTTCGACCTCGCTGCGCTTGGCGAGCATCGCCTCGAGCCGTTTCGCGGCGGCGTCGGTCGCCTTGAGCGAGCTGCCTTCGGCCAGTTCGAGATCGACCATCAGTTCCAGTCGCGTCGAATCCGGGAAGAACTGCTGCGGAATGAAGCGGAACAGTGCGATCGACAGAGCGAATGCAGCGATCGTCGAGAAGATCACCACCCAGCGATGCTGGATGCACCAGCGCACCATGTTGCGGAAGCGCTGGTAGAACCCGCTGCGGTAGGGATCATGCGCTGCGTCGTGGCCGTGCCCAACGGGCGGCGGTGCGAGCACGCCCGCGAACTGCGGCCATCGATCCGCCAGCCGCTCGCGGAAGCGACGGAGCCGCCCTTCCAGCGAGCCGGGTTTCGGAACTTCGTTCGGTTCCGGCAGCATCTTCTCGCCGAGGTAGGGGATGAACAGCACCGCGGCGACCCAGGACACGATCAACGCGATCGTCACCACCTGGAACAGGGAGCGCGTGTACTCGCCGGTGCTGGACGCGGCAGTCGCAATGGGCAGGAAGCCCGCAGCGGTCACTAGCGTGCCGGTCAGCATGGGGAATGCCGTGGTCTCGTAGGCGAAGGCCGCCGCCCGCAGTCGCGAGAAGCCCTGCTCCATCTTGATCGCCATCATCTCGACCGCGATGATCGCGTCGTCGACGAGCAGGCCGAGCGCGAGCACGAGCGCGCCCAGCGAAATCTTGTGCAGGCCGATGCCGAAGTAGTGCATCACCGCGAAGGTCATCGCCAGCACCAGCGGGATGCTCACCGCGACCACCAGTCCGGTGCGCATGCCGAGCGAGAAGAAGCTCACCAGCAGCACGATGATGACCGCCTCGGCCAGCACGCGAACGAATTCGCCGACGGAATCGTGCACGGCCGCCGGCTGGTCGGCAACGCGATGCAGTTCGAGGCCGAGCGGCAGCGTCTTTTCAAGTCGCGCGGTTTCCGCGTCCAGCGCCTGGCCGAGCTTGAGGATGTCGCCACCGGGCTTCATCGAGACCGCGATGCCGATCGCGTCCTCGCCCATGAAGCGCATGCGTGGCGCGGCCGGATCGGCAAAGCCCCGCTCGACGGTGGCGATGTCGCCGAGGCGCACCGTGCGATCGCCCGCGCGGATCGGGAAGGCGCGGATATCCTCGACCGACCTGAATGCACCGGTCACGCGCAACTGGATGCGATCGGTGGGCGTCTCGAAGAATCCGGCGGGCGTCACCGCATTCTGCTCGGCAAGCGCCTGCTGCACCGCCGAAAGCGGGATGCCGAGGGTCGCGAGCTTGGTGTTCGACAGCTCGATCCAGACCTTTTCGTCCTGCAGGCCGACCAGTTCAATCTTGGCCACGTCCGGCACGCGCTGCAGGTGCAGCTCGATGCGTTCGGCGTAGTCCTTCTTGAGCGCGTAGTCGAAACCCTTGCCCGTCAGCGCGTAGATGTTGCCGAAGGTGTCGCCGAACTCGTCGTTGAAGAACGGGCCGATCGTGCCCTGCGGCAGGGTGTGGCGGATGTCGCCGACCTTCTTGCGGACCTGGTACCACAGCGCCGGCAATTCCTCGCTGCGCATGGAATCGCGCGCGGCGAAGATCACCTGGGATTCGCCCGGGCGCGAATACGAGCTGATGCGCTCGTAGCTGCCCGTCTCCATCAGCTTCTTCTCGACGCGATCGGTCACTTCGCGCGCGACTTCCTCGGCGGTCGCGCCCGGCCAGACCGTTCGCACCACGATCGCCTTGAAGGTGAAGGGCGGGTCTTCGGACTGGCCGAGGCTGCGGTACGACCACGCGCCGATCACCGCAAGCACCAGCATCATGTAGAGGACGAGCGAACGGTTCGCCAGCGCCCATTCGGAAAGGTTGAACCTGCGCATGGTCACTTCGCCTGCGCCGACCGGGCCTGATCCGGCCCCTTCCCGACCGGCCGGTTGCTGCGGTCGACCGGCAGCACCCACGCGCCATCGTGCAGCAGATGGCCGCCTGCCAACACCACCCAGTCATCCGGCTTGAGTCCGGAGCGCACGTCCACGCCATCGTCGCCGTAGGGACCGATCACGACCGGCACGCGCCGCGCCGTCTGCGTGGACGCATCCACCACCCACACCACGCTCGCCCCCTTGCCATCGCGCTGCAGCGCAGACAGCGGCAGATGCAGCCCGGCGGCGGCGGCGCCCGGAATGTAGACGCGGGCACTCTGCCCCAGGTCCACGGCACGACCGGCATCGCCATCAAGCGTCGCGCGTGCGGCATAGGTACGTGCCTGCGGATCGGCAGCCGGTGCGATCTCGCGGATCCGGCCCGGCAGGCGTTCGCCACGTGCGCTCCACAATTCGATCACCACCGGCTGCCCGACGCGGAAATCACGGATCCCCGATTCCGGCAGCGCGAATGCGATCTCGCGACCGCTGTCGCCCGCCAGCGCGAAGACCTGCTGGCCCGCAGCGACCACTTGCCCGGCCTCGACCTGGCGGCTGGCGATCACGCCGTCCTGCGGCGCGCGAAGCTGGCCATAGGCCGCCTGGTTGTTCGCCAGGTCGCGCTGTGCGCGTGCCGCGCGCGCCTGGCCTTCGGCCGCACGCAGCGCAGCGGTCTGCTGGTCCAGCGCGGAGCGGCTAACGAGACGGTCATCGGCCAATGCGGCCAGTCGGGCATGGTCGGCGCGCGCCCGTGCCAGTTGGGCATCGGCGGCCGTAGCCTGTGCCTGGAGCGATTCGACCTGCAGGCGCAGGTCGCCGGGATCGAGTTCGGCGATCACGTCGCCGGCGCGCACGCGGTCGCCGACATCGACCAGGCGACGCGTGACCTTGCCACCGACCCGGAACGCCAGTGCGGTCTCCTCGCGAGCCCGCACCTCGCCGGCATAAGCGCTCAGATCCGCTCGTGCGGGACCGGCCGCCACTGCAGCCTGCGCCACCAGCACCGGGCGCGCGGCCGGCGCCTGTGCGCCATCATTGCCGCACGCAGCCAGCCCGCCCGTCATCAACGCCAGCATCAAGACCCGTCGGAACCCTCGTGCCGCCATGCCTGCCTCATCTCCCCTGAATCGGGATTAGTAAACTGGCCGGTATCGTATAAATATCAAACCAATTAGTCTACTATTTCCGAATGTCCGCCTCTTCCAGCCCCTCCGCCCCGTCCGACGCCCATCGCGGCGCGGGCCCCGGCCGCCCCAAGGACCTGGGCAAGCGCGCCGCGATCCTCGAGGCCGCCAAGCGCCTGTTCACCACCCACGGTTTCGACGGGGTGAGCATGGACCAGATCGCCACCGAGGCCGGCGTCTCCAAACTCACCGTTTACAGCCATTTCGGCGACAAGGAATCGCTGTTCGGCGCGGCGGTGCGCGCCAAATGCGAGGAACAGCTGCCTTCGGAACTGTTCCTCGTCGGGCTCGAGGGCAGCCTGCGTGAACAGATGGTCGCGATCGCCCGGGCCTTCTTCGCCCTGGTCACGAGCGAGGAAGCGGTTGCGATGCACCGGATGATGATGATCCCGGGTGCCGGCGACTCGCACGTGCGCGAGCTGTTCTGGCAGGCCGGACCGCAGCGCGTGAAGGAGGGCTTTGCCACTTTCCTTCGCGACGAAGTGGCGCGGGGCGCCCTGGACATCCCGGATATCGATCGCGCGGCATCCCAGTTCTTCTGCCTGCTCAAGGGCGAAGTCCACATGCAACTGATGTGCGGACTGTGCTGCATGCCGCCCAGCGACGACGTGGACACGCACATCGAGGCCACCGTCGACCTCTTCCTCAGGGCATACAGCCCGGGACGCGGCGCCATGGCACCGGAGCCGGGCGGGGACAGCCCGTGATGCCGGCTTCCTGACCCCGCGGAACGGGGAGGCGGGCCGATGACGCCAGTACTGGTGACTTCCGGCACTCAGGTCGGACCGGGCAATCCGGCGATGCTGGACACCGCAGCGCAAGGCCATCCCGGTAAACTTTCCGCCCCGACAAACGTTCCCAACCCGCGCAAGCGCTGCCCGAGATTCCCCAGATGACGATCGATTACGCCAAAGCCCGCGAGACCATGGTCGAACAACAGGTTCGCCCGTGGGACGTGTTCCAGCCACGCATCCTGGAAACCATCGCCCGGTTGCCGCGCGAGCGCTTCGTCGTCGAAGCGCATCGTGCCCTGGCCTATGCCGACGTGGCCCTGCCCCTCGGCCACGGCGAATCGATGATGAAACCCGTGCTGGAAGGTCGCACCCTGCAGGCGCTCTCGCTGACGGCCGGTGAAGCCGTCCTCGAAGTCGGCACCGGCAGCGGCTACCTCTCGGCCTGCCTCGGCGCGCTGGCGCGCGACGTGGTCAGCCTCGAAATCCACGCCGACCTGGCCGATGCCGCCCGCGCGCGGCTTCAGGCCGAAGGTATCGGCAACGTGCGCGTCGAAACCGCCGACGTCTTCGGCTGGGAGAGCGACCGCACCTTCGACGCGATCTGCGTCGGCGGCGCGGTCGCCACCGTGCCGACCGCGCTGCTCAAGTGGCTGCGTCCCGGCGGCCGGTTGTTCGTCGTGCACGGCCTTGCGCCCGCGATGGAAGCCGCGCTGGTGCGCCATGACGAGGGCGGCACCGGCCATCGCGTCGAATCGCTTTTCGAAACCGAATTGCCGTACCTCGCCGGTGCGGCGCCCACTCCGCAATTCCGACTGTAAGCCGGTCCCGCCCCCACAGCGCCAGGATCGAACAATCCAAAGGATGCCCATGACCCGCCGTCCCCTCGCCCTCGCCCTCGCCCTGATCGCACTGCCGCTCGGCGCGCGCGCGGAAGACCTTCTGCAGACCTATGAACTGGCTCGCAACAGCGATCCGCAGTTCGCGGCAGCGGAATCGAACCGCCTGGCCACGCGCGAAGGCGCGGTGCAGTCGCGTGCAGCGTTCCTGCCGCAGGTCGGCGGTTCGGTCGGCGCCAACTACAGCGACACCACGTCCCACCTGCGCAGCGCTGGCTCGCGTTCGGACGGCAGCGGCTCGCGCAGCTACGGATTTTCCGTCGACCAGTCGCTGTTCGACCTCGGCGACATCAACCGCCACCGCTCGCAGCTGGCCCTTGCCGAAGCCGCCGACTTCCAGCTCGAGGCCGCTGGCGACTCGCTGATCACGCGCACCTCCGCCGCGTACTTCAACGTGCTGATCGCAATCGAAACGCTGGCTGCCGCCGAAGCGCAGGAAACCGCGCTGAAGAAGCAGTTCGACTTCGCCGACAAGCGCCTCGAAGTCGGCCTGGCGCCGATCACCGACGTGCACGAAGCCCGCGCCCAGTACGATCGCGCACGCGCCAACACCATCGTGACGCGCAACGCGCTGCTGGACGCCTACCGCGCGCTGGAAGAAATCACCGGCAGCGACGTGCGCGCACTGCGAGCCCTGCCGCAGGATTTCCAGCCGCAGTTGCCATCATCGAACGACGCCAATGGCTGGGTCGACATCGCACTCGAGAACAATCCCGCTCTCAGGGCCAAGACGCTGGAAGTCCGCTCGGCCGAATCCAGCGTGAGCGCCGCGCGCGCCGCCCATTTGCCTTCGCTCGGCCTGCGCGCGACCTACGGCAACGGCCGGCCGTTCGGCGAGCCGATCAACCCCGGCGACGTCGATTCCAGCGACACGTCGACCATCGGCGTGACCCTGACGGTCCCGATCTTCTCCGGCGGCGCGACCCAGTCCCGCGTGCGCCAGGCCATCGCGCAGCGCGACGCCGCATCCGACCAGCTCGAACAGCAGCGTCGCGCCCTGGTACGCAACACCCGCAATGCCTACGAGACCCTGGTCGCGGGTATCAGCGAAGTCGAAGCACGCAAGGCCGCCGTCTTCTCGGCGCGCAGCGCGTACGAAGCCTCTCAGGTCGGCCTGGAAGTCGGCACGCGTACCGTGCTGGACGTGCTGAACAACCAGCAGACCCTGTTCAACGCGGAGCGGGAATACGCCTTGTCGCGTTACAACTTCCTGCAGAATCGCCTGCAGCTGGAGCAGGCTGCGGGCACGCTGGATGTGGATGACCTGGCCGACATCAACCGGCTGCTGTCGGTCGACGCGCAGGCCAGGACAACGCCCTGACCCATCGCGCACCGCCAGTCGCACATCGTGCGCCGCGCGAAACAGGAAGGCCGCATCGTCGTCGACGATGCGGCCTTTTTCATGCGATGACAGCCGTGGCGGGCATCAATCCGACGAGCAACTGCCGGTGATCGAGCAATAGCTGGCACCCACCAGCAGCCAGCCATCCGGCGTGCACAGGAAAGTCAAGCGCAGCGAGCCCAGGGCATCGACCTGCAGGGTCTCGGCGACCGACCACAGCGAAGACTCGTTGCATGCCGGCAATTCGTTGGACTGCGCCTGCGCGGCTCCTGGGAACGCGCTTGCGACGGACAGGGTGACGGCAAGGACACCGGCGAGGAAACCGCTCTTCATCGTACTTCTCCATTGCATGCTTCGATGGGCCTGATGTGGGGGAGCGTCGTCGAGGCCCACGAGCGGCGAACGCACGATGCCTTTCGCATCGCAGGGACGATGCTAGGCAGTCCGCTCGGGCGGAAAAATGACCGGAATCAACTTCGACAAGGCGGCGCACGCAATCGTTTGGATCGAAAACGCCTGCGACATAGGCTGCAACGAATACGCTTCGCATGCGATCGACCATCGTTCGCAATCGACTTTGCGACGCGCATCGCGCTATCGCGCGCAGCCGCCTTCCGGATCGCGATGCACGCGCCACATGAAGGCGAATTGCCGTCTCAAAAAAATCGGCGCGGGCTCGGCCCAGGGACCGCAGCGGCAGAAAGGCGTCCCGGGGACACCACGATCCAGACTCAGCGAAGCGCGAGCCCGGTAGCGCGCAGCGTGCGCTGCAGTGCACCGCGTCCCTGCTCGACCAGCGCGCGCGCATTGCCCACCATCGCTTCGCGCGACTCACGGTCTGCGATGAGGGTTTCCAGCACCTCGGCCACGCCGCTGGCGTCCTGCTCGACCCGCACGGCGCCCGCTTCGCGCATCTGTGCCGCGATGTCTGCGAAGTTGTGCAGGTGCGGGCCTGTGACGACCGCCGTGCCGACCGCAGCGGGTTCGAGCAGATTGTGCCCGCCGACCGGCTGCAGGCTGCCGCCGACGAAGGCCACGTCGGCGCAAGCGTAGAACAGCACCAGTTCGCCCAGGGTGTCGATCACGAACACCTGGTCGTCGGCGTCGGGCAGCAGGGTGAGCGTGCGCGTGGCCACGCGCAGGCCGGCATCGATCGCTTGCTGGGTGGCGCCACGGAAACGCTCGGGATGCCGCGGCGCCCAGAGCATCAGCAGGTCCGGCCAGCGCTGGCGCAGGTGACGGTCGATGCCGAGCACCGCAGCCTCCTCGTCGAGATGCGTGCTGGCGGCGATCCAGACCGGCCGCCCCGTGACACGTCGACGGAATTCCGCAGCGAACCGATCGACATCGGGATCGATGCGCAGGTCGAACTTCAGGTTGCCGCAGACCTCGACCTGGTCGGCACGCGCTCCAAGGCGCACGAAGCGATCGGCATCGGCCTCCGACTGCGCGGCAACGCGACGCATCGTGCGCAGCGCTCGGCCAACCAACGGCCGAAGGACGCGATACCCGCGCAGCGAGCGCTCCGACAGGCGCGCATTGACCAGGAACGTCGGTATGCCCAGATCGCGGCAGGCGAACAGCAGGTTCGGCCACAGCTCGGTTTCGACGATCAGCCCGACGCTGGGACGGAAGTGGCGCAGGAAACGGTGCACCGCACCGGTGAGGTCGTATGGGAGGTACACGTGAGACACCCGCCCTCGCCAGAGCGCGGTGACGCGCTCCGAGCCCGTCGGCGTGATCGTGGTCACCAGCACCCGGCGGTCGGGATGGTCGCGCAGAAGCGCATTGATCAGGGGCGCGGCGGCATTCACTTCACCGACCGACACGGCGTGGACCCACAGGCAGCCGTCCGACGCCTGCACGCTTTCGCCGTAGCGCGCGTAACGCTCGTGCCAGCGCAGCAGGTAGGCGCGCTGGCGAAAGCCACGCCACACGAGGTGATAGATCGTGACCGGCAGCAACAGGTACAGCGCAGCCGAGTACAGGCCGCGCAGGAGGTGCTCGCTCAAGCGATCGAGGAATGCGGCCCGCATCGGCACATGATAATCGGGCGACCGCGACCCGCGCGTGCCGGGTGTGGCACGAAACGCCAGTTGCCCGCGGCCGGCATGCAGGTAGCCCGTACAATGCCGCCATGCCGTTCACTTTCGACGCCCCGCCGCCCCGCTCGCCGCGCCATTGGCCGACCTGGCTGGGCATCGGCGCGATGGCGCTGCTCGCACGCCTGCCATGGGCGCTGCAGCAGCCGCTGGGTCGCGCGCTCGGCGTCGTGCTGCGGACGGTGATGCGCGAGCGTCGTCGCATCGCTGCACGCAACCTCGAACTGTGTTTCCCGGAGCTGGATGCGTCCGGGCGCAAGGACCTGCTGCACCGGCACTTCGCCGCCCTGGGCCTGGCGATCTTCGAATTCGGCCGCGCCTGGTGGGGCTCGGTGCAGCCGCAGCGCGACGGGCTGGTCGTCGAGGGTGCGGACCACATTCGCGACGCGCATGCCCGCGGCAAGGGCGTCATCGTCGTCTCCGGCCACTTCACGACGCTGGAGATCTGCGCGCGCCTCGCCTGCGACACCGTGCCGCTGTCCGGCATGTACCGGCCCTATCCGCAGCCAGCAATGGAATGGGCAGTGCTTCGCGGGAGGTCTCGTTATGCCGCCGGGATGTTCACCAAGCAGGACGTGCGCGGCGCAGTGAAGCACCTGCGCAAGGGCGGGCTGCTCTGGTACGCGCCCGACCAGGACCCGAGCCGGGGCGAAAGCGTGTTCGTGCCGTTCTTCGGCCAGCCGGCGAAGAGCCTCAGCTCCACGCACCAGCTTGCGCGCCTGTCAGGCGCGGCCGTGGTGATGTTCCAGCACTTCAGGCGCGAAGATGGCGGCATCACCCTGCGCTTCTGGCCTGCGTTCGAGCAGTTCCCGTCCGAGGATGCCGAGGCGGACACCGCGCGGGTGATCGCCGCGATCGAAACGATGGCGCGCGAGGCGCCGGACCAGTACCTGTGGATTCACCGGCGCTTCAAGCGCCGGCCGGACGGCGTCCCGGTCTACGACTGAGTCGCTTCGGCGGGCGTGCTGCCCGCGGGTACGTGCGCGTTGGCTTCGCGTCCAAGCAGGCTGCCTGCGTACAGCGCCACCAGCATCAGGGTCACGCCACCCCAGAAGGTCGAATAGAACGCCAGGTGCGTATTGATCGGGAAGACGGTCACCGCCAGCGCCAGCATCGCAGGCCAGGCGGCTTCACGCGCGCTGGTATCCGCGTAGCGCCACGCACGACGCGCCATCGCCACGCCCGCAAGCCACAGCAGCAGTCCGATCGCGCCGGTTTCACTGAGGATTTCGAGGACGATCTGGTGCGCATGGTGCGCCGGCCCCAGCCCCCATTCCGCGATGCGCTCGGGCTGCGGGTCGCACGCCGGGAAGGCCTCGCGGAACCCGCGCGGACCGACGCCGTTGATCGGATGCGACTGGATGATGCACCAGGCCGCGGACCAGATCCGTCCGCGCCCGGACAGGGCATCGTCGACCCCCGCGGAACTTGCCGAAACCATGTGCGTCGTGCGTTCGACGCGCTCGCGCACCTGCGGCGACACCACGGCCAGCAGCGCAAGCAGCAATGCGCCGAATGCGAACACGCCGAGCAGCCGCTTCCAGCCGAGCAGGTGCCAGCCCGAGAGCAGCAGCACCAGGCCGTAGGTGATCCACGAGGCGCGCGAACCCGCGAGCAGCACGATCACGCCGACGAGCGCCGCCGACGCCAGCCAGCCGAAACGACCGAAACGCTGGCCTGCTGCGACCAGCAGGAACGGCGACAGGCTGGCGAGCACGACACCGAGCTTGAGGTTGCACGGGCCCAGCACGCCGCCGAGGCGATCGAGCAGCAGGTAATCGTTGGCGTCGCACAGCGGATCGCCGCGCAGCGCGAGGTTCGCCGCATCCATCGTCGCGAACATCGGACTGGTGCCGCTGATCGCCTGCACCAGGGCATCGAGCGTCCACACGCCGACGATCACCGCCAGTCCGCCGAACGTGATGCGTCGCCCACGCGGATCGGCCACCGCCGCGGCGGCCAGCCACAGGAATGGCAGGTAGCGCAGATCGACGGCGACTTCGCGGAACGCACGCGCACGGTCGACCGCATCGATCGCACCGATCAGCTCCGGTGTCCAGTAGGCGAAGAACAGCACGCTGGTCAGCGCCCAGGCCTGCGCACTCAGCAAGGCGCCACCGCCGCGGAAACGTACGTACATCAGGCGCCCGATCGCGACCAGCGCACCCAGCGCCAGGACACCTTCGGCCACGCCCGGTGCCGGCCACAGCGCGACGAATGCCAGCACCCACAGCGGCGCCCAGCGCCATCCGGGCGGGATGCGTGCGGTGTCGGCAGCGGCGTCTGGCATCATTCCGCGATCAGTTCCTGATAGGTGGCGAGCGTGGCGGCCTGCATGGCGTGGAGCGAGTACCGCTGCAACCGCGCCGGCATCGTAGCGGAAATGGCTTCGACGCTTCCGGTCTTCGGCAGCAGTTCGCGCACTGCGAGAAGGAGCGCGTTCATGTCGAACGGCGACACAGCGCCGGCCGGAAGCAATTCGCGCAGCAGCTCGCCCACGCCACCATGCGCCCAGCCCGCGACCGGTCGCCCGACCGACAGCGCTTCGATCACGGTGCGGCCAAAGGCTTCGGGTTTGCGCGAGAGTTGGAGCACGAGGTCGCTCGCGGCATAGGCCTCGGCGATGGCCGCGATCGGCGGCGTGATCGCCAGCGCTGCGCCCAGGTCCTGCGAAGCCGCTTCACGTTCGAGTTCGGCGACGTAGTCCTCCCGCCCGGGCTCGCGTGCGCCGGGCATCCACAGCCGGGCATCGACGCCATCGGCCCGCAGCGCCGCCAGCAGTCGCAAGGCATCGACATGCCCTTTCAGCCGCGTGCCGCGACCGGGCAGCAGGAGCAGCGGACCGTCACCGGCCAGCGCGGGATGCATCGCGACCACGCGCGCACGCGCGGCGCGATCGGGCCACGACGCGGGCGGGAAAGACATCGGGTCGATGCCACGCGGGATCGTCCGCAGCTTCGCGGGATCGGTCACGGGATAGTGGCGCAGCACGTACTCGCGCACGGTGTCGGACACGCAGATCACGCGTTCGCCGCGGGTCATGATCGCGCTGTAGCGCGAAGGCGAATTCAGGCCATGCACCGTCGTGACGAAGCGCGGGCGGGACGTCGCCGGCATGCCGCGCAATGCAAGTTGGCCGACCCAGGCCGGCAGGCGCGAGCGGGCGTGGACGATGTCGGCGCCGCATGCGGCGAACAGCGCACGCAGGCGACGCACCTGCAGGAACGTCAGCGGGGATTTTCGGCCAATGTCGAGCGGGACGTGCTCGGCGCCCGAGGCTTCGAGCTGCGGCACCAGCCGACCTCCAGCCGAGACAACGACGGCGCGATGCCCCGCCCGGACCAGTGCCTCGGCAATCTCGAGGGTGGATCGTTCGACGCCGCCGGACTGCAGGGCCGGAAGCAGTTGCACCACGGTCAGGCGGCGCGGTGTGTCGTCGATATGCGGTTCGGCGCCAGTCACGGCGGCCGCCTGGCGTGGATCAGTCGATCAGGACGTACTGCGCACCGCAGTACGGGCAGGTGGATTCGCCGCCTTCGGCTTCGATCGCCAGGTAGACGCGCGGATGCGAATTCCACAGTGCCATGTCCGGGGTCGGGCAGCTCAGCGGCAGGTCGGCGCGGCGCACTTCGTGGCGGCTGGTGTCGTGGCCGGGCGTTGCGTGGGCGGTGCTGGGCTGTGCGGTCATGGCATGGGTGTCCTGCGCGGAACACACATTTTAGCCCAGGGCATCACGGGCTGTCCGCGTTGGCGGCATGATCGCGGCATCCCTCCCGAGCCGGAATCCGCCCATGTCCGCCCCCCTGCCCCACGTCGAGATCATCGGCCGCCAGAGCTCGCACTACACCCGGGTGGCGCGGATGCTCGCCCTGGAACTGGGTGTCGAAGTACCACTGGCGCCGATCTTCGACCTGATGAGCACCGATCCCGGCACCTATGCAGGCAATCCCGCGCTCAAGTTGCCGTCGCTGCGCGTGGGCGACGAGATGGTCTGGGGCAGCCAGAACGCATGCCGGCAGCTGGCCCGGCTGGCCGTTGGCGGCGAGGAACGGGTCTACTGGCCCGAAAATGCCCACGGCAGCCTGCTGATGAACGCCCACGAGATCGTGGCGCACGCGATGTCGGCGCAGGTGGAGGTGGTGTTCCACGAGGTCGTGTCGAAGCGTCCGCCGGACGCCACGTCGCGCAAGCGCCGGGAGAGCCTGATCAACTGCCTGGGATGGCTGGACACGCATCTGGACGAGATCCACGCACAGTTGCCGCACGACCGGATCGCACTGCTGGACCTGATGTTGTTCTGCCTGCTCGAACACCTGCCGTTCCGCAATCCGATCGATCTGTCCGGGATGCCACGGCTCACGACCTTCGTCACGTCGTTCGGCGCCCGTGCATCGGCGCAGGCCACGCCCTATCGCTTCGACGCGCCGCCGCCGGAGGCCGCGAACCCCTGATGTGCGAACGGGCCGCCGAAGCGACCCGTCCGCAAGCCAGTGCAGGAACACTCCGGCACCCGGTTTCGATGCTTCAGCCTTCGGGCTTCGGCACGATCGCTTCGGTGGTGATGCTCAGCGTCACGTCGTCGCTGACGTTCGGCGCGTACTTGCCCACGCCGAAATCGCTGCGCTTGATCGTGGCCGTGGCGGCGAAACCGGCCGCCTCGCGCTTGGCCATCGGCTGCACGCCGAGCTTGTTGATCGTCACCGCCAGGGTCACCGGCTTGGTGATGCCCTTGATGGTCAGGTCGCCGACGACGGTCAGCTTGTCCTTGCCTGCGGACTTCACCGAGGTGCTCTTGAACGTGATGTTCGGATGGTTCGCGGCATCGAAGAAATCGTCGCTGCGCAGATGCTCGTCGAAGCTCGTCACGTGCGAGTTCAGGCCTGCCAGCGGGATCGTGACTTCGACCTTGGAATCACCGACCTTGGCGGGGTCGTAGGTGATGAAGCCGTCGACCTGGCCGAAGTGCGCGATCGGGTTGGAGAAGCCGAAGTGGCTCCAGCTGGCCACGACGTCGGTGTGGTTGGCGTCGATCTTGTAGGTCAGCGGCGCGGCGAAGGCGACGGTGGAGGCGAGGGCAAGCGCGGCGACGGCGAGAAGGCGTTTCATGGGATCACTCCTGTGGGTGGGTGCGGACATGCATCTGGGGGAAGAGAGGCAAGCAGTCGCCTCGCGGTTGCGCGACGTCCCGGTGGAATCACTGCCGGAATCACGCGATGAGGCAGGCCTCGTCGAAGCCGAGGCGCGGCGAACGGGCGAAGATCGAGCCCGCATCGCCCTTGCCGAGGTTGACGAGGAAGTTCGAGCGGATGGCTGTGCCGGCGAAGAAGGCCTCATCGACCTTCCTGTTGTTGAAGCCGGACATCGGGCCGGTATCCAGGCCCAGCGAGCGAGCGGCCAGGATCAGGTAGGCGCCCTGCAGGCTGCCGTTGCGCAGGGCGACGGTTTCCAGCGCGGCCTCGGGCTTGCCCGCGAACCACGAGCGGGCGTCGGTATGCGGGAACAGCACCGGCAGCTTGTCGTAGAACGCCATGTCGTAGCCGACGATCACGGTGACCGGCGCGGCCAGGGTCTTCTCGCGGTTGCCTTCGTCGAGCGCCGGGGCCAGCTTCGCCTTGGCTTCGGGAGACTTCACGAACACGAAGCGCGCCGGGCATGCATTGGCCGCGGTCGGGCCGAACTTCACCAGGTCGTAGAGGCGTTGCAGGGTCGCGTCGTCGATCTCGCCCGAGAAGGCGTTGTAGGTGCGGGCGGTCCGGAACAACTTGTCGAGCGCGGTATCGTTGAGCGGCGAGAACATCGGGCGTGCATCCTGTCGGAATGAAATCGAGGCCGGCAGTGTAGAGTCCACGCCGGACCACCGCAGCCGTATGGCGGGAACGAATCGAGTCAAATTCGGAACAATGAAGGCACTGATGACTGATTCGATCCAAATCTGTGCAATCAGCGATGACCGTGCGGGCAATGCACGCCAGGCCGAGGCACTCGCACTTGCCGTGGCAGGCGACCGACCGATCATGCCGGTGGTGCTGTCGCCACGGGCGCCCTGGCGCTGGTTCGCCCCCAGACGCCTGGCCGGCGCCGAACGCGCCTTCGGGCCCGGTTTCGCGGCCCTGCTCGACGCCCCGCCCGGCATCGCCATCGGCTGTGGCCGGCAGGCCGCGCTGGCGACACGACTGCTGCGCACACGCGGCTGGCGGTCCGTGCAGATCCTCGATCCGCGACTCGATCCGCGCCACTGGGACGCCGTGGTCGTGCCCGAACACGACACGCTGCGTGGCGGGAACGTACTGACCCTGCTCGGCGGCCTGCACCCCGTCGATGACGCATGGCTTGCACGGGCACGCCATGATTTCGCCGCACTCGGCGAACTGCCCTCGCCGCGCACGGCGGTCCTGCTTGGCGGCACCAGCGCGCACGCGCGATTCAATCGCATGGCGTTCGAAGTGATGGCTGCGAAACTCGAGGCCGTGCTCGCCCGCGAAGGCGGCAGCGTGTTGTTGACCACGTCGCGACGGACCGACCCCGAACTGGTGGCGGCCCTCGCCCATCGCTACGACGACACGCCCGGCGTGGTCTGGCGCGGGCCGGATGACGGCCCGAACCCGTATCCCGGACTGCTGGCGTGGGCCGACCGGATCGTCTGCTCACCCGACTCGGTCAACATGGTGTCCGAAGCCTGCGCGACCCGCGTACCGGTCTACGTGTTCGACCCGGGCCGCGTGCGTGGACGTCCACGCGCTTTCCTCGACACCTTGCTGGCTCGCGGCCGGATCCGCGCGATGGACGCCACGCTGGTGCACTTCGAATCGGAGCCGCTGCGCGAGTGCGCGCGCGTGGCCGAGACCCTGCGCGCGCAGCTCGGCCTCGCCGACAGCGCTCAGCCCGCGCCGTAATCCTCGGGCGCGGGCTCCGCACGCCTGCGCGACAAGCCGACGCCCAGCGCAGCCGCGGTGGCGACGACCACCGCCGCGAGCAGCGGCTTGCGCTTGAGTGCGCGTACCGCTCCCAGCGCGAACGCGGCCGCCCAGGGCTTGCGCACAAGCGCCGCTACCAGGCCGATCCATCCGCTGCGGCCGGTGACCGCAGCGCCGATGCCGCCCGCGAGATTCGACAGGCTGCGCAGGCGTTCCGCACCGCCACGGACATCGCGGATCGCCGACACCAGTTCGGCGCGCTCCACGCCCGCGCGCATGCGCAGCATTTCCATCCGCAGTTGCCGCAGCTGGACTTCGTCGCGATGCCGGCTCATGCAGCGTCTCCTTCGTCGCGCCGCGTCCGGGCGGCGAACACGGCATCACGATCGTTCGACAGTTCGCGCAGCGTCTCCGACAGCAGCGGCGGCGCGGCGGCGTGCTCGACCGCGAGCGTGCGGAAGACCCACGCGGCGAGCAGCGTGTACACCAGCGCCAGCGCGACCAGCGTGCCCCAGCCGAAATGCGGCCAGAGCGCGACGGTCAGCAGGGCCGACGCGACGATCAGCGCAAGCATCGCCAGCACCGCACCGAGCAGCGCCAGCACGACCCAGCGCAGGAAGCGCGAGCGCGCTTCGGCCAGTTCGAGGGTGGCGAACTCGACGCGGGACAGCAACAGCGTGACAAGCGCCGCCGGGAGGCGGCGCAGGGCATCGACCGGGGAGGCCACGGCGACGCGACTCAGCGGCGCGCGACGAGCAGGCCGACGAGGAAACCGACGCCAGCAGCGATGCCGATGGCGCCCCAGGGATGTTCGTGGACGAACGCGTCGGTCGCGCGTGCTGCAGCCTTGGTGTTCGCGGCAACGGCCGACTGCGCATCCTGCAGGCGGTGCTTGGCACGGCCGAGGGCTTCCGCAGCGCGGGCACGCAGGGCCTGGGCGCGTTCGCCGGTGGCGGTGGCCGCCTCGTCGAGGATGGCTTCGACGTCTTCGAGCACGACCTTCGCGTCGGTGACGAGTTCTTCGGTGTCCAGATAATGGTTCTTCGACATGCAGACTCTCCTTGCGTTGGGGGAATGACGAGCGGACTCGTTCATGGAGCATACTCCGACGGCGGGCCTGCGCGGCCGGAGCCGTTCAGATTCCGATCATCAAGCGTCGCTCAACCGGCGTCGGGCGACCCCAGCCGCGCACGCAGGAAGGCCGTCGTCGCCTCGACGCTCTCGTCGCTGCGTTCGATCAGCATGTCCACGACGAGTTCGACCAGGTCTTCGCGCGTGCGGCCATGCAGTTCCAGCGCCTTCTCGACCCGTCCGAACAGGATCTTGCCGCTGGCGTCGCCGTTCGGGCAGTCGGCTCGATAGTCGCGCACCAGGTCGGACAACACGATCTTCGGCAGCAGGTAGTCGTTGAGCCGGCGATGGAAGGCCGCGTCGAGACGGTCCGCCAGCCGCGCCTTGAGGAACTTCTCCAGGCTCTTCACCGGCAGGAACTCGATCTCGCCGAGGATGCCGGGGCCGAAACGCGCGGCGTAGCGCGGCACATCGCCCTGCACGTCGCGATCGAGCACCGCGATGACCTGTGCCGGCCGGCCCAGCAGGTTGTTCGACGCCATGTCGTTGAGCAGGCGGATCACGTTCTGCCAGTCGCCGCAGGGCATCACGTGCACCAGCTTGTTGTCGCGCAGGCGCAGCCGGTTGATCAGGCGATCCGCCATGCGCTTGCCCAGGTCGTCCTCGACCAGCACGACCTTGTCGTAACCGGCGTGGTCGTACACGATCTTCGTCGCGTAGTACGGATGGCACGGGTGCACGACCTCGATCGAGTCGTCCACCATGCGTTCGAGGAAGAAGGTGTTGCGCGGCCCGGCTTCACGGATCAGCTCCACGGAGTGCGTGCCGACGTAGATCGCCATGTTGTATTCGATCGCGACCTTGCGCAGCAGCGCGGTCAGCCGCACCAGCGCGGCCGGATGCAGCGCGAATTCGATCTCGTCGAGCAGGAAGATGCACGGCTTGTTGACGTTGCCGCGGTCGCGGATGCGCAGGTCGATCGAGTGCAGCAGGGTGATCAGCAGGTTCTCGCCGGTGGACATCTGCGACTTGCCGATCAGTTCGTCCTTGCGCCGGTAGAAGTATGGCGGGGCCTTGAACCCGTACTTGCGCCGCGACTGCTCGACGTCCAGCGTCGACAGCTGCGGATAGCGGTTGCGGTCGTTGTGCAGGATCAGTCCCAGCTGCTCTCGCACGAATTCGCTGCTGTCGACGAAATCGGCCGGATCGACGCCCGCGAGCTTGCCGATGGTGTCGAAACTGTTTTCCTTGAAGCGGTTGCCGAAGATCAGGCTGCCTTCGTAGAAGCCCTTGATCTGGATGCCGCCCTTGAGCTTCCACGCGCGTCCGTCGGCGCGAAGCGAATACCGCTCGGCGCCGAAACGCACGTCGATGCCAGCCTCCGGAATCGACGGCTTGCCGAAATAGCGGTCGTAACGGGTGCGGAAGAACAGGGTCGCGACTGCAGCCATCAGCGTGCTCTTGCCGGCGCCGTTCTGGCCGGCGATGACGTACAGGCCACGCTTGAGTGGCAGGTCGATGCGCAGGCGCGCGATCGACTTGAGGTCGCGGATATCGATTTCGAGGATGGGTTCGATCATGGATTGGTTCGCGGGATCACGCGGGCACGCCGGCGTCGGTCAGTCCGAAGGCGACGCAGGCGTCGCGCACGGTGCGACGCGCGGCCTCCAGTGCTTCGGTGGGCGCGACGATGCGCGCACGACGGTCGAGCGTGCACATCAGGCCGGCCCAGACCAGGGCTTCGTGCGCGACATGCAGGCTCGCCGCGCGTGCGTCGTCGATCAGGCCATCCCGCCGCAGCGCGTCGATCAGCCCCGGCGTATCGCGCGGACGCAGCAGCGCCGGGCGCACCGCGCCATCCCGCAGCACGAGGTACTGCAGCAGGAACTCCAGGTCGACCAGCCCGCCTTCGCCCTGCTTGAGGTCGAAGCGGTCGGGCGTGGAACGATCCAGCTCGGCACGCATGCGCGCGCGCATCGCGCGGACGTCCTCGCGCAGTGCGGCCGGCTCGCGGGCCCGGGCCAGGATCTGGTCGCGCACGCATTCCAGCGCATCGCGAAGACCGGCGTCACCGGCGATGGCATGCGCACGCACCAGGGCCTGGTGCTCCCAGGTCCAGGCGCGGCTGCGCTGGTAGTCCTCGAAGCGCTCCAGCGTCGACACCAGCAGCCCCTTCGCGCCATCCGGGCGCAGGCGCACATCGACATCGTAGAGCCGTCCCGCGCCGGTGGGCGCGCCGAGGAGGGCCACGATCTTCTGCGCCAGGCGCGCGCTCCATCGTGCGGCATCGATCGATCGCGCACCTTCGGACACGGCATCCGAGGGGGCGTCGTAGACGAACACCACGTCGAGGTCGGAACCGAAGCCCAGTTCGCGACCGCCGAGGCTGCCATAGCCGAGGACCGCGAATTCGGCCTGCGCCATGCGCCCGTGCTGCGCTTGCAGCTCACGCAGCGCGAGCGTGCAGACGGCGTCGAGGATGGCTTCGGCCAATGCGGCGAGCATGCGCGCGCTGGCGACGCCGTCCTGGCGGCCGTCGAGGCAGGCGAGCGCGATGCGGAAACCGAACGCCTGGCGCACTTCGTTCAGGGCCAGCAGGGCGGCTTCCGAATCGTCCTGCTGGAGCGCCTGCGCGCAGGCACGCGCGAACTCCTCCGGCTGCGGCAACGGACCCGCGACGCGCATGTCCAGCAGTTCGTCGAGCAGCAGAGGATGCGCCGCCAGGCGCTCGCCGAGCAAGGCGCTGCGTGCGAGCACGTCGACCAGCCGGGTCAGCGCCGCCGGCTGTTCGTCGAGCAGCGCGAGGTAGCTGGCGCGACGCAGGATCGTGTGCAGCACCGCGAGCAGCCGACGCAACGCGAGCAACGGTTCAACGGATGTCGCGACCGTCGCCATGAACACCGGCATCAGGCGATCGAGGCGACCGCGTGCAGCGTCCGACAGGTCGCGCACGCCCGGTGCGCGCGCAAAGTCGCGCAACGCCTGGTCCACGGCATCGGCATCGGCGAAGCCGGCCTCGACCAGCGCATCGCGTGGCACGTCTTCTGCGCCGTCGCGCAGCGCGCGCCAGTACGTCACCAGCGCGTCCGGCTGCGCGGCGCGCTGGCGCGGCGCGAGGAGTGCTCCGAACTCGCGCCCCACGCGATCGCGATGCGCCTCCAGACGCGCATGCAGGGCCTGCCAGTCGGGTTCACCCAGGCTGCGCGCAAGGCGCCGGCGTTCGAGCGGATCGTCCGGCAGCCGCTGGGTCTGGGCGTCCCGCAGCATCTGCAGGCGGTTCTCCAGCACGCGCAGGAATCGATACGCGTCCAGCATCGCCTCGCAGGCATCGTCGTCGAGGTGGCGCGCGTCGCGCAGCGCGCGCAACGCGACCTGCAGCCGGCGCTCGCGCAGCGCGGGCTCGCGACCGCCGCGGATCAACTGCAGCGCCTGCGCGAGGAACTCGACTTCACGAATGCCACCGGGCCCGCGCTTGATGTCGTCAGCCAGGTCCTTGCGCGCCACTTCGGCCGCGATGGTCGCCTTCATCTCGCGCAGTCCGTCGAGCGCGCCGTAGTCGAGGTATCGGCGATAGACGAACGGGCGCAGCACGTCGAGGAAGCGTTCGCCGGCCTCGATGTCACCCGCGACCGCACGCGCCTTCTGCCAGGCGTAACGCTCCCAGTCGCGGCCATCGCGCTGGAAGTACTGCTCCATGGCCGAAAAGCTCAGGGCGATGCGCCCGGCACTGCCGAAGGGACGCAGACGCAGGTCGACGCGATGGCAGAAGCCCTCCGCAGTGACCTCGTCGAGCAGCTTCGCCAACTGCTGGCCAAGCCTCGCGAAATAGTCTTCGGCAGCCAGGGCGCGCGCCCCGTCGCTGTCGCCGTCCTGCTCGTAGGCATAGACCAGGTCCACGTCGGAACTGAAATTCAGTTCGCCGCCGCCCAGCTTGCCCAGCGCGTACACGACCAGGCGCAGCTGTCGGCCCTCGGCATCGCGCACGATGCCGAAGCGCTGCGCGAACTCGTTCTCCAGCGCATCGAGGGCGATGCACAGGCAGGTTTCCGCCAGTCGCGACACGCCGGCGAGGGTCTGGTCGAGCGAGTCCAGGCCGTGCACATCGCGCCAGATCAGGCGGACCGATTCCGCACGACGATAGCGGCGGAGCAGCGTGCCCCAGTCAGCGCGCAGTGTCGCGTCGAGCACCGGCGGTGGCGCGGGTTCCGGGCCATCGTCGGCCAGCAAGCCCTGCAGGAGCGCGGGTTGCTGCACGCAGACGTCGATCGCGAAATCGCTGGCCAGCGCAAGCGCGCGTATCCGTGCGAGCGCGGCTGGGTCCTCTATCGTCAGGACGTGGCGCAGGCGTGCGGTCGCGCGGTCGAGATGGGCGTCGAGCCGGGCGGCGACGTCATCATCCGGCAGTTCGTCGGATCGCGCATCGTGCGCCGCAGGCGGGGTGTCGGAGGCGTGGCTCATGCGTGGATTGTGGCATCCCGCGCGGCGCTGTCCGCGCAAATAAAAAGCCCGCCCCGGTCGAACCGGTAGCGGGCCTGCTCCCTCCCCCACGTCGGGATGCCGGCGCATCCTGAAGGAAGGCTGAGGGCAACGCACGCTGCACTGCAAAATAGGACTCGGCAGTTCAGCAATGCCGCACGCATCGCTCGCACACGGCTGTCGTCCGCACGCATCGCGCATGCTGATTTCCACGCGAAATTCCAACGACACCGCAGGACATCCGCAAGCGTATTCATCCTGCAAAGGACGGTCGTCGCCATGCGAAACAGTCGCTTGGCCGAGCTTGACGACCCACGTCACGAATCGGGATGTCCGATGCCGCCGCATCACGGAAGTCGGCGTCTTGCGACAGCATGCGTGCCCGATGACGGCGACATCGCGCCGCCCTCCACCGTCGCATCAGAGCAGACCGGCCCTGCGCGCCTCGTGCAGCGCCTGCGGCAGGCTGTTGACCGACAACTTCTCGTACAGCCGGCGCACATGGGTATAGACCGTCGACACCTGCACGCCCATCAATCGCGCCGCTTGCGTGAAGGTGCATCCCTGGTCGGCGAGCATGATGATCTCGCGCTCGCGGGCGGTCAGACGGACCTGGACCGCCATGCCCGGAGCAGGGGCGTCCCCGTCGATTCGACAAGCTTGCGTGGCCTTCGCCACCGGAGCATCGCGAGAAGCCCTGACCTCGCCGCGCGCGTGGGCGATGAGCGCCCTGGCCGCGGTCGCGGTCAACGCCGGCGCGCCCGACGCGGCGGCCTGGAGTGCGTTCGCAAGGTCCTCGTGGCCATCGTGCAGGAACAACACGCCATCGGCTCCTGCCGCGATGGCGCGCACGGCCATGGCTTCGCTCGAACAGAGGCAGACCGCCAGTCTCAGGCCCGCCGCTTCGGAAAGACATGCCAGTCCGCGCTCGGGATCCGCCCGCTCATCCAGCGCGACCAGCGACAGGTCGCTCCATCGCTTGCCAGCATCGTCGCCAGCAGGCGGCCCCCCTTCGATGCGCAGCCCCGCGAATCCAGAGGACCGCAGCGCCTGAACCAGCGGCGCGGGCAAGTCCCGTGAGAATCCGATGGCACGCACCCGTGACCCAGCGGCTTCGGGCACGCCCGAAGCCGTCTCCGCCGCCCCCGCTGGTGCCTGCTCGAGCGCACCAACGCGCTCCGGCTGCAGACGCGCCGTCATCCCTGAGTCCATGTCGCTCCTTGAGGTGTCGCCTGTGCCGATCCAGGACCGGACCGGCTTCAGGCCACCGCCAATCCAGCGGTGGCCTGAAGCATCCTAAGCAGCACGCACCGAAGCCGCAGCTCTAATCCGGGGGCGATTCCGGGCTGAAATCGCCCGAAACCCGCATGGCGCGGGCGTTTCGCCACGTCGATCCATGCCACGAAAAAGCCCCGCGTCGCCGCGGGGCTTGGAGGCATCGGCGCTCCGGCCGAACCGGCGGACGACCCGCCTCAGGACTTCGGCGGGTTGTACTTGTCGAACCAGGCCTTGACCTGCTGGTACCAGAAGACCGAGTTCTGTGGCTTGAGCACCCAATGGTTCTCGTTCGGGTAATAGACCAGCCGGGTCGGGACGCCCCTGTTGAGCAGCGTGTGGTACAGCTCCAGCCCGTGGTTCACCGGCACGCGCAGATCGGTCTGGCCATGGACGACCAGGGTCGGGGTCTTGAAGCGCGCCGCGGCCAGGTGCGGCGAGTTGCGCTCCAGCACGGCACGGTTCTCGCCCTCCCAGAAGCCGCCGAAGCGCGGCGCCTCGGCCGAGAAGTCAGCGGCGTACTGCGAGTACAGGTTGTAGACCGCGGCATGCGCGACCAGCGCCCGGAACGGGTGCTCGCGACCCAGCAGCACCGTGGTCAGGTAGCCACCGTAGCTGCCGCCGCCGGCGACCATCCGCTCACGGTCGATCCAGGGCTGGGACTGGAACCACTCGGCGGCCTTGATCACGTCCTGGTAGGGCTGCTCGGCCCATTCGGGATTGATCGAATCTGCGAAGTCCTGGCCGAAGCCAGAGCTGCCATGGAAGTTCGGCCACGCGGTGACGTAGCCCCAGCTGCCGAATACCTGCGCGTTCCAGCGGAAGGCCATGCCGTCGGTGATGGCGTTGTGCGGGCCGCCGTGGATCAGCATGAAGAACGGGTATTTCTTCGATTTGTCGAAGCCCGGCGGGTAGTTCACCCACATCTGGATGTCGCGACCGTTCGCGCCCTTGTAGGTCACCGATTCGTAGGTGCCCAGGTCGGTGGCGGCGAGCAAGGCGTCGTTGATCGTCGACAGCTTGGTCGACGCACCCGTCTTCGCATCGATGCGCACCAGCGTCGGCGGCTCGACGAAGCTTTCGCGCAGGCCGAACAGGCGGCCGTCGTCGGTGACCGCCAGCGAGCCATGCGAACGCTCGGCGGTGACCTTGCGCGGCGCGCCGTCCAGCGGCAGTTCGTAGACGCGCACGGTGCCGGCATCGTCGATCGCACCGAACAGGCGACGACTGTCGGCGGCCCAGACCAGGCCGCCCGCACTGCGGTCCCAATCGGCGAAGAGTTCGCGCGACCTGCCGGACTTGCGGTCATGGAGCATCAGCCGGCCCTTGTCGGCATAGAAGCCCTTGATGCGCTGCTGCACGAAACTCAGGTGACGCCCGTCCGGGCTGTACAGCGGCGAACCGTCACCGGCCTTGTTGTCGGCGGTGAGGTTGCGCGCCTGCTTGCCGCCGTTGCCCTCGGCGTCGATGGCGACGACGAACACGTCGTTGTTCGAGACATTGATCGCCGGATCGGCATCGGCCACGAACGCCAGCTCGCGACCATCGGGCGACACCGCGAAATGACCGCCCGCGCCCTGCACGGCGCCGCGCGGCAGCTCGTAGCCGCTGGGCTGGGTCAGCGGCTTGATCGCGGGCAGGTCGCCATTGGCCGAGGCCACATCGAACGCGACCGAGAACACATGGAACTGGCGCTCGTCGAGGTACTGGTCCCAGGCCGTCACCGGGCCGGCGTCCCAGACCATGCCGGTCATCTTGCGATCCTTGCGCTCGTCCAGGCGCTTGCCCTGCTCCGCCAGCGGCAGGTCGGCGAAGACGCGCGAGACGAAGGCCAGGCGCTTGCCGTCATCGAACCACTTCGGACTCTGCACGCCCGAGGCGAGCTTGGTCAGTCGCCGGGCTTCGCCGCCACCCAGTGGCATCACGTACAGCTGCGGCGCCTTGTCGTCGCCGCGCTGCGAGGTGAAGGCCACATACTTGCCGTCCGGGCTGATCGCCGGCGAACCATCGCTGGCGGCATCGGTGGTGAACGCGCGCTGGCCGCCGCCATCACCATTCCATATCCACAGATCGGAGTACGCCTTGTCCTCGTCCATCGCGAACCGGGTCACCGGCGCGATGATCGTGCGACCGTCACGCGAGACGGTCGGCGCGCCGATGCGCTGCAGCTTCCAGCTGCGCTCGACCGTGAAGGCTTCTTTCTTCGCCTGCGCCATCGCCACGGACTGCGTACCGACGCAGACCAGTGCGCACAACGCAACGGCCATGTGTTTCATCACCATGCCACCCTCCGGAAAATCGTGTCGTCGTCCGCGCGGCGATCGCCGCGCGAGCCCCGCCAGCATGATGCCGCAGCGGCCTCATGGGGCCACAGTGCCGGAAGATGCCCGGATGCGGGCAAGGACGGCAAAGAAAACCGCCGCGAGGCGGGGTGAGCCGGCACTTCCGCGCTGCATGCGCGCCCGCTCGCGGCGCGCAAAGAAAAACCCCGCATTGCTGCGGGGTTTTTCGTGACGCTTCGAAACGGAAGATGCGGATCAGAAATCCATGCCGCCCATGCCGCCCATGCCGCCACCCATGCCACCGGCAGCCGGCTCGTCCTTCTTCGGAGCGTCGGCGACCATGGCTTCGGTGGTGATCATCAGGCCGGCGATCGACGCGGCGTTCTGCAGGGCGGTGCGCGTGACCTTGGTCGGATCCAGGATGCCGGCCTCGACCATGTCGACGAATTCGCCGGTGGCCGCGTTGTAGCCGAAGTTGCCCTTGCCTTCCTTCACCTTGTTGACGATGACCGACGGCTCTTCGCCGGCGTTGGTCACGATCTCGCGCAGCGGGGCTTCCATCGCGCGCAGGGCGATCTGGATGCCGTGGTTCTGGTCTTCGTTGATGCCCTTGACGGCTTCGACGGCGACCTTGGCGCGGATCAGCGCGACGCCGCCGCCCGGGACGATGCCTTCTTCGACGGCAGCGCGGGTGGCGTGCAGCGCGTCTTCGACGCGGGCCTTCTTTTCCTTCATTTCGATTTCGGTCGAGGCACCGACCTTGATCACGGCCACGCCGCCTGCGAGCTTGGCGACGCGCTCCTGCAGCTTCTCGCGGTCGTAGTCCGAAGAGGTCTCTTCGATCTGCGCCTTGATCTGCTTGATGCGGGCCTGGATGCCATCGGCAGCGCCGGCACCATCGATGATCGTGGTGTTTTCCTTCGAGACCTGGATCTTCTTGGCGCGGCCGAGATCCTTGATCGTGGCCTTCTCGAGCGACAGGCCGACTTCTTCGGAAATCACGGTGCCGCCGGTGAGGATGGCCATGTCTTCCAGCATCGCCTTGCGACGGTCGCCGAAGCCCGGTGCCTTCACGGCGCAGACCTTCACGATGCCGCGGATCGTGTTGACGACGAGGGTCGCGAGGGCTTCGCCTTCGACTTCCTCGGCCACGATCAGCAGCGGCTTGCCGGCCTTGGCGACGCCTTCGAGCACGGGCAGCAGGTCACGGACGTTCGAGACCTTCTTGTCATGCAGCAGGATGAAGGGGTCGTCCAGCTCGGCCGACATCGACTGCTGGTTGTTGACGAAGTACGGCGACAGGTAGCCGCGGTCGAACTGCATGCCCTCGACGACGTCGAGTTCGTTGTCCAGGCCCGAGCCTTCTTCAACGGTGATCACGCCTTCCTTGCCGACCTTCTTCATCGCGTCGGCGATGATGTTGCCGATCGATTCGTCGGAGTTGGCCGAGATCGTGCCGACCTGGGCGATCGCCTTGTCGTCGGCGGTCGGCTTGCTCATGGTCTTCAGCTCGGCGACGGCGGCGGTGACCGCCTTGTCGATGCCGCGCTTGAGGTCCATCGGGTTCATGCCGGCGGCGACGGCCTTCATGCCTTCGCGGATCAGCGCCTGGGCCAGCACGGTGGCGGTGGTGGTGCCGTCACCGGCGTTGTCGGAGGTCTTGGACGCGACTTCCTTCACCATCTGCGCGCCCATGTTCTCGAACTTGTCGGCCAGTTCGATCTCCTTGGCGACGGACACGCCGTCCTTGGTGATCGTCGGGGCGCCGAAGCTCTTCTCGAGCACGACATTGCGGCCCTTCGGGCCGAGGGTTGCCTTCACGGCATTGGCGAGGACGTTGACGCCGCGCACCATGCGGGCACGGGCGTCTTCACCGAAACGGATATCTTTGGCAGCCATTGTTTGAAGCTCCGGAAATGGTTTGATTTCGTAGGGTGGGCTTCAGCCCACCATTGCGACATCGATGCGTTGGCGAGCATGCGGCGGACGCATCCGCCGCGCGCATCAGCCGACGATCGCGAGGACGTCGTCTTCCTTGATGATCTTGTACTCGACGCCGTCCTGCTTGTAGGCGGAACCGGAGTACTGGCCGTAGATCACCTTGTCGCCGACCTTGACCTTCGGCGCGCGGGTGCCGCCGGTGGCGTCGATGAACTTGCCTTCGCCCACGGCGACGACTTCGCCCTTGGTCGGCTTTTCCTTGGCGGCGTCGGGAATGATGATCCCGCCAGCGGTGGTCTCTTCGGCTTCGATCGGCTTGACGACCAGGCGGTCGTAGAGCGGCTTGAGATTCATGTGAACCCTCGCAAGTGGTTGATTGGTTGAGAAAAGGGTGGCGATTTTAGCAGTCTCCCCGAGGGAGTGCCAAAGCCGCGGGCAAAAAACGCCCGGCGAGCCGGGACTGGCCGGGATATGGGGTGGGTCGCAGGGCTTTCAAGGCCCCGCCCCTTCGGGCGGAGGCGACGCCAATCCCCTCGCCGAGTCTTGTCTCGGCCGGGTCAGCGCATGGCGAACCGTTGCCGCAGATGGTCGGCCAAGCGGATCGACAGGGCGATGATCGTGAACGTGGGGTTGGAGATGCCGGTCGACGGGAAGACCGACGAACCCGCCACGTAGAGATTGTCGATGCCGTGGACCTTCAGGTTCGCGTCGACGACCCCGTCGGCCGGATCCTCCGACATCCGCGTCGTGCCGATGTGGTGGCCGTTGACCGTCAGCTGCGCCACGACCTGCGGCCAGGGCGTGATACTGGCGCTTCCGCCATGCGCGGCGACTGCGGCGCTGTACAGCGCCCCGGTGACCTCATAGGTCTTCTGGTCGAACGCAGACAGCTGCCAGTCGATCCTGGCCTGCGGCAAGCCGAATACCTCGTCGACCGTATCCAGCAGCGTGATGCGGCTGTCGGGATTCGAGGCCATCTCGAAATAGCACTGCCCGCCACCGGCCCAGAACCAGCAGGCGCCGATGCCTTCATGCCGCTGCACCTCTTCCGACGGCACGAAGCGCGCGTTGACGTTGACGTTCGTGCCGGGTGCTCGCCAATCGTCGCCGGACGGCAGCTTTCCGTTCATCAGGCGTACCTGCGGCGGGGAAAGATAGGAATCCGCATCGACGAAGACCACGCGGTCGCTCGACAGCGGGTGGCACATGAAATAACGCCCCACCTGGTCGTGCTCGTTGCCGATGTTCGACAGCAGCAACTGGTGCGCGTTCGCGACCGCACCACAGGCGAGGATGTAGGCATCGGCTTCGATGTGGAAACGCGTCGCCGGCTTCGGCGGCTGCGTGGTGTCGGTGGTCATGCTGGCCACGCGGATGCGGCGGACGTGCCCGCCCGCAGGCTCGATGCCGAGCAGGCTGGCATTGAGGATCACGTCGATGCCGCAGTCCGCCAGTGTCGAGCCATCCGGGAATGTCCGCGTGGCGAAGTTGCGATAGTCCTCGCCCACGAACTGGTACATCTCGATGTCGAACCCCGCCAGCGACGGCACCTCGGCCTGAAGGACGCCAGCCCAGAAGTCCGCGCCGAACTCGTTGGCATACAGCGCGCAGAACGGCACGGCCTGCGCGTACCAGGCATCGAGATCTGCGCGCGAGATCGGCCAGCCGGCGTAGCCCGGACGCGCTTCGAAGGTGATCGGCGACAACGGTCGCGACTGTCCGCCCCAATGCGCGGATGTGCCGCCAAGGATGCGTTCGCGCTCCCACGCATTGCTGTCCTGCCCGGAGAACGGCTGGATCAGGAAATCCGGCTCGATGTTCTTGAACACGCCGGTCGCTTCGCCCGCGTAGAGCAGCGTCTTGTCCGGCCAGCTCGCCTCGCGCTGCGCATCGGTGCCGCTCTCGAAGCGGCTGCCTTCGATCAGCACCACGTCGATCCCAGCCTTCTTCAGATGCCAGGCCGCGGTCACGCCCGCCGGCCCCGAACCGACCACGCAGACCTGCGTCTTCACGACGCTGCCGGTGGGAATGTCCGCGCCATTCCTGATGCTGTTCGTCCCGATGCTGTTCGCCACGACACGCTCCCTGTCGACGCGGGCGTAAGCGCCCCTTGCGATGCTGCACCTAGCGCGCGTGCGCATGCAGGATCAGTTCAGTGTCAGCACCCGGAAACCGACGATCGGCAGCCGAGCTCACCTCGGCCCCACGAAGAAGATACGAGCCAGAGGATCAACACTCCCGTCGAACAGCCGACACTGCTGATCAAGGGACCAAGACCGCCCTTTCAAAGGCGCAACATTGCTGCTCACGGGCCAACTCCGCACCACGCTGGTGCAACGATAACGGTCAGAACGACGACCGCGGCGCAGAGTACAAGTCGACATCCGAGCACCCAATATTCAGGACAGCCAAGCGACATCGCCTAATACCAACGCAAGCCGGCCTCAACGAGAGGGTCCGGGCGCAACGCCACCATCATTCGCCAACCGGTCTTGCGCAGATCGGCATACCAGCTCCGATAGGCAGCGTAAGCCCTGCGCATGACTGCTTTGTGCTTGGCGCGCAGATCGACCGCGCGCACCGCATCTTCATCATCATCTGAGGCCGCAGGGTCACGAATCGCGACAGCATTCGCATGATCGAAATTTCCGGTGATAACGTAGGACACCATGTACAGGGCTGACACCTCAACGGTGGTCTGCTCGACGATCTGGGACACGCGAGGATCGGTCGCACCACTGACGTTCGACAGACGGGTATTTCCCTCTGCGGACAGCAGGCACGCGATCACTGCCTCCTTGTCCCGATCCGTCATCGCAGCCACATTCCACGGATCGTTGTCGACAATGCCGCGGGGAGCATCGGCCATAGCAGGAACATCCAACACGACGTCGTTTCGATCCCGCTCAAGCGATTCGACCCAAGCGCATCTAGCCATAGTTGCCGCCTGCAACTTGCCGCCCAAGCAGCACAGCATCGCTGCGACCGCGAGAGAGGCAAACTTACTTTTTTGTCTTCGTGTAATAGGTGAGCTTTGAAGCGGGATCATTCCATCCTCCGGCTGGTGTCGTTTCAACCTTATTCGTAATGCCGCCCTTGCTGCTCACGCTCTCGACCCCTTGAGCGCCAACCGTCAATACAGTAACGCTATGTTGTGTGGTGCCAAGAGATCCATCAGAGGTATATATCCCGATGTCACCGGGGGCAGGATTAGTCGTCACTTCATAGCCATCCCCGTTGACAATTTTTTTCACCTGATCGTTGTTGATCCAAACTTGGCCTGATGCAAAAGAGCTGCCGTGGCAATCGGTACGATTGCCATCAGAGGATATATCGCCCAGCACGCTAGGCGAGACCAACTGCGGACTTTGATCTTTCAGTTTCACATGGACCTGGATATCTCCCGTCGCGCGGGACGCGGAAATCTTTGTGCCGTCATCTGCACGCACATATCCCGTTTGAGCGGGCCAGGAAACAGTCAGCGACGCACCGGTCTTGGGGTTAGCCCTGGACATGAACACCACGGTAGATTCTCCAGTGGAAGTAAACACCACATTGCCGTTTGCATCCCTTTGGATCCGACCATCCGGGTCCGTGAACCTGTAAGGGCTGTTGGCCGCATATCTGTAACGATTGAAGTTGGTTCCATTCACCGCATTCGCAGTCACTGGATCAACCGACAAGAACCGTCCGACCGACTGATCGTAATACCGCTGCTGCATGTACGTCAGGCCGGTGCCACCATCCATCACATGGCCGGTGTAGCCGATGCCGCTGTGGTTCGGCTTGTCGATGACCGCGCCCCACGGTTCGTAGTCCAAGCGCTCGATCACGCTGCCGGCTTCGTTGGTCGCCGAGACCGGGCTGCCCAGCGCATCCGTGTGCTGGTATTTCGTCGCGATGACAGCGTTGCTCGGCCAGTGATGATCGACGGTCGCGATCACGCTGCCGGCGAGGTAGAGGTTCTCGTGGGTCTTCTGGTTGGCGCCATTGGCTCCCCAGTCGCTCGAGAACAGCATCTGCCCGGCCTGACTGTACATCCACAGCGTCGTCAGGGTGCCGTCCGTCTTCGTCGACTGCACTCGACGGCCGAGACCATCGTAACGATAGGTCTCCTTGCCTGACACCACACGCAGGCGATTGCCATAGTCGAAGCCGTAGAGCTGGCCATTCTTGTTGCCGACATTGCCTTGGGCGTCGTAGGCGAAGCCAACCACAGTGGCACCCGCGGTGTTGCGGATGCTCGCGAGACGGTTCTGCGCGTCATAGACGTAATCGGCATAGTCCTTCACGCCGGCAAGCTTCCACGACTTCAAGTTGTCCAGCGCGTCATAGGTGAACCGGTGCCATGAATCGCCGCCGAAGCTGCCCGAACCCGCCGACGTCAAGCGATCGAGGTTGTCATAGGTCAACCAGCGGCTGTAATGGTCGCCGCGCGCAAGGTCCCAGATGTTGGTGACATTGCCGTTCGGGTCGTAGTTGTAGGTGAAGTCATTCACACCACCGCTGCTGGTCACGCGCGACGGCAACTGGCGGGTGTTCTGCTGCATCGTGTGGATGATGCCGTTGCCGTAGGTGAACTGTTTCAACGCACCGTTCGGATGGTAACTGACGCCCGACGCGTAGACCTTGTTGGCGGTGTCCTTGACCTGCGTACTCTGGCCAAGCGCATTCGGGGCATAGTCCACGGTCAAGCCGGTCGGATAGGACTGCCAACGCAAGTTGCCGATGGCGTCGTACTCGTAACCACTGCTCCATGCATACCAGTTGGGCTGCTGAATCGACTCACCTGTCAGCAATCGGCGGGAATTGTAGGTATACGCCGTCGTCACGCCTTCCGTGCCGCCAGCGCCGTTGTAGGTCGTGATGCTCGCAGGGAGGCTGTCCTTCTCGTAAGTCCAGATCTGATTGCCGCGACCGTCCGGGAACGTCAGGTGCGTCAGCCTGTTGCGGCCATCGTACTGGCGGGTAACCGCCAGGCCCGTGCCATAGGCTGCCACGTGCTGGCAATCGTTCGTGCTGCCGTAAACCGACGCATCCAGTCCGGACACTTGCCATGCCGGATTGCCGGCGTCGTCATAACCCATGACGCTCGCGCCGGTCTCAGGCTCGATCGTCTTGCACAGCTGACCGTGCCCGTCGTAGATATATTTGCGACTGGCCGACAGGGTGGTGCTGGCGTCACGCTGGGTCAGCTGCAGCGGCCAACCGAATTGCGGATGGCGCGTGATCTGGATCACCTTGCCTTCCGGCTCTTCACTCAGAATCGGCATGTCGTAGCCAGGCTGGTCCCACGCCATGAAACTGGTGGTCGTCGCCTGCTGCCGCGGATTGGTGACCCGGGTCCGCAGGCCCGACAGGTATTCGGTCGTCGTGACCAGCGTGAGATTGTTCTCGCCGCTCTGCTCGATGCGGGTGACCCGGTCGAGCGCGTCGTAGAAGGTCTTCGTGCCCGTCAGCGTATCCAGGTAACTGTTTGCCGTGCGCTGCGGATAGGACTGGAAACTCAGGCGACCGCTTGTGTCGTAGCGCTTGACGGTCTGGCTGAGGGTGCCTGCGATGTCGGTGGCATCGTAGGTCTCCTCGAAGACAGGGCGCCACAGAGCGTCGTAATAGACCACGACGTGCTTGTTGCCTTCGTAGCGATGGCTGCGCCAATGGCCCGCGGGGAGACCGTGCTCCGAGCTGTTGACCTGGACGAAGCCCATCGAGACTGGCGACCAGCGCGAGGCATCACAGACCCCGGCTTGCAGGTGCGCAGGATATGTGAGGTTGCTCATTCGCCCCATCGCATCGTAGCCATAACAGGTCTTGGCACCTGTTTCGTCGATGGTCCAATCGATCCAACCGTTGTCGTTGACCTGAGCTGATTCCGTGGAGCCGCCCACCGATTCCGCCGTGGACGGATGCCTGATCGACTGCGGAATACCTCGCTTCCAGTCGGACAGTTGGGTGACCTTCTCGCGGGCGTCGGCGATGATCGAGATCGTCCCATCAGCGTGGTAATTCATCACCTGCTGCACCATGCCACGTTTCTTGAACAGCACCGGCTGGGCGCGGTTGTCGTACTCGATCTCCGATTCGACAACCCCTGCCTCAACGTTGTAACGCCGCCTCGTCTGCCCAAGCACCCAGAGATCGCGGTCATCGTGATATTCGATGACATCCGTACGACCATAGCCAAGAGTGTTGCTGCGAACCGTCGTCACCGGACGAGCAAACGCATCGAAGGCACTCGTCACCGAGCTAAAAGTGACACCATCCTGGGCCAGCAGGGTGGATCGCACGGGCCGATGGGCCGAAGACATCATCCAGTTGTCGGTAACGAGCATGCTGCTGCCAACAATGCCCGGGAAATTCTGGGTAGCAATTTCAGCTTCGGAAAGGTATTCATTGGCCACAACCGAGACGATGACGCCGCCACTGCGTGTTTCGACGCGCAGCAGCCTCCCTTCATTGAGCGCGTAGTCTCTACCGAATACATGGATCTTCTCGGTACCGTCCGGCTCGACGATCTTGACAGTCTTGAAGTTAGGCGTCGGGGTCGCGTTTCTCAGGCTGTTGGATGTTGCGTCGGCGGTGACTTCATACCCGGGATCCAGGCCCGAGTAAACGTATTGGTAGTTGAGGGCCGCCTGTCCGGGACCAGACAACCTCTTGGACGTCAGCGTCAGAGCGTCGTGCTGGAGTGGATAGAAGTTCGACGCCCCCTTGGGTGTGTCACCGACATCCATGCAGTTCTCGGGCACGTTTTTCCGCCCGTGGCGCATGGGCGTCAAGACGTACTCGACCCTGGCGCCCGATGGATGGGTTACTACGTAGACACCCCCGCCGCCCTCAATGACTCGATCAGTATTGCAGTAGTAGTGGCCCTGCAGCAGGTAACCCTCTGCATCGCGATTGGAATCCACGTGCCCCTTCTTGTACACGATGCGCCGAACGAAGCCGGACGCATCGTAGCGCCAACGACTGCCATCCGGCAGAGTGACTTCGCTCAGGTATTGCGTGTCGACCTGGGATACCGCATAGGCCTGATACTGGTACGTCCAGACGCGCTCGTTCGCGGACACGGATGAAAGCCTGCGATTCCCATCGTAGGTAAAAGCGATCTGGCGGCCGTCGTTCGAATGGATTCTCTGGAGGCGATCCTCGTTCCAGTCGTACTTCACCCAGTTCCCGAAACGATCTTCGACTTTCGTCGCGTAGATCCGGACCATGGTGCGCGGAACAAGAAACGCGAAGACCGGTTGGACACCGCGTCTGACCATTTTCCGCTGAGCGTCCTCGACCATCCAGTCGAATGTGTATTTCTTGCCATCCGGGGAGAATCCGACGAAACCCTCACCCTGACCATGCTGGACGGAAGGCAGGCATGCAAAGAACCAGCCCCCCTTCGTCGTCCATGGCGATGTAGCGCCCAGCGAAGCGTTCGGCTGCTGGAGTTTGGCGTCACTGGTTTTTGCCAGCAGCGTACCACCGTCTCCGCCGGGGAGATCAAGGTGATATCCATTCCAGTACTGCCACGCCTGCAGGACCATGTAGTTCGGGTGGGCATTCGCGTTGACTGCGGGAGGAGGGCTTGCGCGCGTGCAGCGATCGGCAGGCCAGCCATTGGTCCCGACAAAAAGACCGTTCAGATTCGGGACATCGATGACCCAGTCCCCGACAACCTGCTGTGACAGTCCATGATTCTGCGTATCCCAGCTCCGCTGGAAGGCAACGGGCAGAGCACTGTTTCCAGGAAGGGAAACATCCGTCACGCTGAACCTGGTGGAGCCATCGAAGAGGCTCAGTTGCTCACCAAAACTGCTGTCCGTCAGGGGGTCAACCAACTCACGCCCCTTCACCAAGCGCGCGTAATCCTCACCCCAAGACATGCTTTGCGCATGCACAGGGGGAGGCAGGAACGCCAAGAGCATCAGAAGAAAAGCAGAGCGAGGAATCATGCAGATAATCCGTTTGGGTGATGGAACAGGCTCGACAATCAAAGCAGATCAGAGAGCGCGGCACGCCATCGGATCGCCTTCGACGATGACCTGTCCAGAAAAGGGCGGCGGAATGCTCCGCCGCCCTTTTCGATACCGTCATTGACACAACAAAAGACGGTGGTGTCGCTCACGTTTCGATCAGAAACGGTAGTCCGCGCTCACGTACCAGAACGAACCCGGCAGGTCGTACGTGCCAGCGTCGTAGCCGTTGAGCGAGCAGCTGATGCATACCGGCGGCTCCTTGCTGAACACGTTGTTCGCACCGACCGACAGCTTCAGGCCTTCCAGCCAGAAGGCGTCCTTCCAGCCGAACTGCACATCGTGGTAGGTGGTGGCGCCGAGAGTATTGGTGCGGGTGGCATTCAAGCATCCAGGCACATTGGACACCGTCGCGCTGGTGCAGTCTTCCTCGACGGCATCGATGTATCGCAGGCCGTAGGTGAAGTCAAAGTTGCCCCGCTTCCAGCCCAGCTGCAGGTTGCTCTGCCATTCCGGAATCGCGCTGTCGCCCACTTCGATGCCAACCTGGCGGGAATTGACATTGCCGTCGCCATCGACTGCCTTGTAGTCGTTGACCCACGTCGTCTGCAGAGAAGCGCTCAGGCTGCCGAAGCCCCACTCGGGACTCAACCAAGTCAGCTTGATATCTGCACCATCGGTTTCGACGGTGCCGAAGTTCTGCAGGAAGTTGTTCGGCGGATTCAGATTGCCGGTCGACTGACGCGAGAACGGTACACAGCTGGGGGCATCCGTCGGACGGCCGCCCTTCACGAGGCAGTCGGCGAGCAATGCCTGCAGATCGGCCGCCTGGATCGCGCCATCAATCTTGTGGTTGTAGTAACCCACTTCGAGATCGAGCTTGCGTGCCCACGACTTGTCCTCGGCCCAACCCGGGCTGTAGACCAGGCCCACGGTCCAGCTGTCGGACTCTTCCGGATCGAGATTCGGATTGCCGCCGGTGAAAGTGGTGATCTGCGTATTCGCCTGCTCGAAAGTCGGCGACGCCCCTTGGGCGGCACACCCCGCAGCATACTCAGGACGGGCCGGACCCGGCGCACCCGTCGAACCGCACAGGTCGGTGAGCGTCGCGCCGAACTGGGTCAGACCATACAACTCGCCGAGGTTCGGCGCGCGGAAGCCGGTGGAGCGTGTGCCACGGATCACGAGGTCCTCGATCGGCTGCCAGCGGAAGCCGAGCTTGCCGGTGAAGGCATCACCGAAGGTCGAGTAGTCGGACCAACGAGCCGCCGCAGAGATGTCCAGCTTGGCCAGCACGGGGAAGTTGAACTCGCCGTAGACTTCCTTGACGTTGTACTCGGCTGACACCGGCGCCGCGAAGGAATCCTGCGACTCGCCCGTCTGTCGCAGCGGATCCGGATCGAAATCACCCTGGTATTCGCGATATTCAGCACCGACGGCGAAGCCTGCAGTGCGGTCGGCGATGTTGAACAGGTCACCTGACACGTTGAACGAGAAGATGTCGATGATCTGGGTGCTGGAGTCGCGCTGATCGGCACGGATCCAGTCGATCATTGCCTGCGTGAACGGACGCCCCTGGCCGCCGAACAGATCAAGCGGCGTGCAGCCCGGCGTCGCAGCACAGACTGCAGGATCACCCAGCGCGGTGCGGATATGCGCCATGTTGTAACCGTTGGTGAAGCGCTGCGTTGCCGAGTTGCTGCTGTGGACGTAATTGGCATCCCAGCCGAAGCTGCGCTCACCGACCTGGAACAGGCCATCAAGACCCACGTTGAAATAGAAGGTGTCGACGTTCTGCGTGAAGACACGCGGACCGACTTCCACTGGGCGGCGCGTCACCCAGCCGAAATTCGTGGCCGGATCCAGATCGATGCCAAAGGGGTTGTACGGATTCAGGCGGGAAATGAGAATGCCGTCGGCGATGCCACCAGTGCCTGCAAACGGACCGACGAAGATCGGTTCCGGCGCAGCTTGGTTCGCCGATCGGCGGTTATTGAACAAGCCCTTGAAATGAAGACGAGTGTTCTCGCTCAGATCGATGTTGACACTGGCGAACAGCGACTTGCGCTCGCTCGGCGTCAGCAGCAGGTTGTAAGGCGCGAAGTTGAAACGATCGGCGCCACCGAAATCGTGATAGCTGCCGGTTGACGGATCCGCCGGATTCCAGACGGGCGTCGTCGTTCCGTTGTTCAGGGTGATGTCGTACCAGAAATCACCGGCCGCATCGCAATAGCCGTAGCTACCGACAGGGCGCGAGGGATCGCAGAACGTGAAGCGACCCTGCGGCGTGCCCGAGCTACCCGCGCGAAGTCCCGCGCCGGGAACGGGGAACGAGGATTGATCCCATTCGCCGGAACCGATGCGCTCCTGCTCGTAATATGTCGCACCGAACACGCCATTCCATTTATCGCCACCCGTGCCGACGGTGAAGGAGAAATCCTTCGTCTCGCCGCCGCGGCTGTATTCGCCGTAATAGCTGTGGAACTCGGCACCTTCGAAATTCTTGCGCGTGATGATGTTGACCACGCCCGCGACGGCGTCGGAACCATAGATCGCCGACGCGCCATCTTCCAGCACTTCGATGCGCTCGACGATGGCCAGCGGGATGGTGTTGAGGTCGGCGCTGCCGCTGACGCCCGAGGCCGAGGATTCGTTGACCCAGCGGATGCCGTCGACGAGGACGAGGACGCGCTGCGAGCCGAGGTTGCGCAGGTCGACCTGCGCGGAGCCGGCACCGATGCCGCCGCCATCCGGCGGATAGCCGAAGTTGCCCGAGGAGTTGAACTTGGCGTTCAGCGCCTTGCCGCTCGCCGGCAACTGCTGGAGGATTTCGCCGACGCTCTTGGCGCCGGTCTGTTCGAGTTTGGCGCGATCCAGCACCATGACCGGCTGTGCGGTGACGGCATTGGTCTGCTTGATGCGACTGCCAGTAACGCTGATCGTATCCAGTTCCTGGTTCTGCTCGTTCTCCTGTGCAGCGGCCATCGTGGGCAGCGCGAGGAGCAGCGTCAGGTGGACCGCGGCCGTCAGGCGGTTGCGGCGCAAGTTGCTCATTACGTTCTCTCCGTGTGTCTAGTTTGGGTAACTGCTGAAGTCCTACAGCTAAGAATCGACATCAACGCGTGCGCACCGCCCGGGCCCCCTTCCCATGGGCAGCAACAGGGCTTTGTAAACAAATTGTGAAGCCGCAGCAAGGTGCCGGAGGTCAGGCAGGCACGCCCCCCCGGCCCGTTCCGGAAGGGCGAGCCTTCGATGCAGGTGAAATCAGCGGCTTCGCCGCCGACCCGCAGGCCATACGGCATCGTGTCCAAAGATCATCATCACGCTGTCGGCATTGCGCCGACGCGAGGAAACACGGGATTCGCGCAGAATCGGGCGTGCCGCCTGCTGACGAGGCGGCACGCATTCCGAGACAGGAATCACGAATGACTGTGCATCAGACGATGATCTGCGGCGTCCACTGCGGGATGTTGCCCTTCGCCCACACCGCCGCAGCATCGCCCAGCAGCGAGGTCATGCTCCAGATGCCGCTCTGCGGACTCGTGCCCGCCCAAATGCCGTTGAGCGTGGTGATGAGCGCATTGAAGTCGGACTGCAGCTTGGCGTTCTCGGGACTCTCAGGCCACGCGGTGGCCGTGCCCTTGTACACCAGCACCGAGCTGTCGAGCCCAAGTGCCTGCACGTTGAGGAAGCGGCCGAAATGACTGAACTGCGCCTGCGCAGCGGGAACGGAACCGGTGCCAGCGGTCTGGTCCGCCGTGGGCACGCGGAACTCGTCCGCGTTGAACGGCGCGCTCGGCGGCGGCGACTGCGGCTGTCCTTCGCCCTGCTCGCAGATGACGTCGATCGCCGCCGAGAGGTCGGCGAAACTCGCGATGGTCTGCGTGAACGGCTGCGTCGAGAACAGCGCCTGCTGGTTGGTCACCGTCCACGGCGCCTGCGATGCGGCGAGTCGCGCGTAGGCACGCAGGGCCGCGTACATCTGTCCGATGGAATGGTAGGGCGCCGACAGTCGGCCCGCCTCGAACTCGCTGGGCACCTCGATGTCGAGCATCGTCGGCAGCGCCTGCAGGATGTTGCCGATGCTGGCGTTGAGGATGCCCTTGTCGCCGGTGTCCGGGTCGTCTGGATCGAGGATCGGCGTGCCATTCGGGAAGGTCGGCACGACGCCGTAGACCGGCGCAGTGAAGTTCGGCGTGGTCCCCAGCGCGATGCACATGTTCGCGGCGAGCTGGAGGTGCAGCATTTCCTCGGTGCAGACGCTCAGCACGGCTGCGTAAGCAGCGTTCGACTTGTCGGTGGCACCCTGCGAACCAGGCGGGATGATCGACGCGAGCGCGCTGAGGTAAAACGGAATGGTGTAAAGCTCGACTGCGACCGCGACCTGGGCATGCACCTGGGCGGCCTGGAGCAGTTGATTGGCGTTCTGCGGAGCGCGGGGCGCTGCGGCAAGGGCTTGCATGGACATCGTTGGACTCCCTGTCGTCTGGTGGATGGCATGGATCGGGCCTGCTGATCGCGGCACGTTCCGCCCGCGTCTCGAGCAAGGTATCGACGCACCGGCATCGCTGCAGGATCAGTCCGGAATCAGTCCGTCGGAGGGGTGCCGGATCGATCCTGCGCTCGATCCCTTCGCCTGCAAGGGAATCCGCGTTTCCGGTGCATCGGGCATGCAGCGGGCACCGGCGCGAAGCGTGCGCGCCATCGATTCCCTTGTGCGGCATTTTTCCGTAACGTGACCACACGGGGCCGCCATGCACGGGCGGATGGAGTCCACGGTCTTCATGGAGGAGTCCGATGAACGGCGTGCCGAAAAGAGTCGCTTGGAAGATCGATCTGGTGCTGGCGATGGCCGCGATGTCGCTGCTGCCCGGCTGCGCGGCGGATGCCCGTGGAGACAAGGCCGGCCAGCGGCAGGCGCATGCGGCACGCTGCGAAGCGGACGGCGCGGATGGTCGCCGCTTCTGGTTCGATCCGTCACCGGATGATGCCCAGGCACGCGACGAAGACTGCGCGATGCTCCGCTTCGCGCTCAACAATTTCCTGTATCTCGCAGGGAACGACGGCCGCGGCCATCCTCGCTTCATGTCGTTCGCGCCGTGGTACGACGCGATCCCGCAAAGCGGTGCCGCGCCGCGCTGGCGCGACGGTTTCAAGCCACTCGCCACGCGCGCGCTGCGCAAGACCGCACGCGAAGGCCAGCCGGGCGATGGCTTCGTTCTGCTGGACGCCCGCCATCGTCGGGTCGGTTACGACGTCCGCGTGAACCGCACCTTCGTCGACTATCTCTCGACCACCGGCCTGTATCGCGCCGATCGCCTGCAGGCGGCCGCCGACGCATTCAAGGCAGACCCGGCGACCGGCGGGGTCTGGTTGCCTGCCGGTACGCGCGATACGCCCGGCGCGATCAGTCTCAAGACGGCGTGGCGACCGTTCGGCGAGGAAACGCCCTGCCCCGCGCAGACCATGCACTGCGAACGCGACGCGAACGGTCGCGAGTGGGGATTGATCGGCATGCACCTCGTGCAGAAGACGCCGACGCTCGGCGAGATGACGTGGGCGACCTTCGAGCATGTCGCGAATGCGCCCGATTGCGCGCCGGGCGGTGCCGCGCCGATCGCGCAGCGACCGCGCGATCCGGTGCATCCCGGACGAACCCTGGCGGAGTGGAACCTGTTCGACTGGACCAGCTATCGCGCGAAGGGAGGCGATGGCAGTCGGTGCGCCGTACCGGACGGCGCGTACCGCTACACCGTCGCTGCCGACGGCCAGACGCTGCAGGACCAGACCTGCGGCATGCCGAGTGCGACGCCGCTGTGCAACGTCGACCCCCGGCGCAGCGTGGCGGACTCGACCACGACGTCGGCCGCAAGCGCATCCGAAGGAACCGGGAACGCCGCATACGAACGCATCAACGTGTGCCGCACGACGGCGCTGGCGCACTGCAAGGGCGACGGCTCGCCCGGCGATGCCGCCGCGTGTCTCGACGAATCGCTGCGCGCACGGTTTCCGGAACGACTGGATGGAAAATGGCGCTACTACCGCCTGATCGGCGCGGAATACATGGCGGGACACGCGCCCGGCGTCGGCTGCTTCCGCTACGACGACGGCGTGATGCTGGGCACCACGCCGCCGCGGACGCGCTTCCCGAGCACCTGCAACGGCGTCGACACAACGCCGCTGCACACGCGCGCAGGAGACACGGCGCTCGCAAACACGGCAATGGAAACCTGGATGCAGGCCGGCACCTGCCTGGTGCAGACGCCTGGCGCGACCCCGCTGATGGGCCGCGACTGCTTCGCCTGCCACACGCCTTCGACCAATCCACCGGGCTGGCCGTTCGGCATGGGCGACATGAGTTTCGTCTTCGACCGCGTGCCGGTCCCGGCTTCGGAACCATGACGCGATGACCAGCCCTCCACCGCGCAGCGGCCACTGCCTGCTCACCATCACCGACGATGGCTTCGTCGACGGTACGGAAATGCTGGTCTTCAGCTTCCTGCGCCACAACCCGTGGTTCCAGGGCCGGATCCTCGTGCTGGTCGGTGGCACGCTCGGCGAAGCATCGAAGGCGCGACTGCGTGCGCTGGCGCCGGTGGAGTTCATCCTGCCGGGCGCGGATCTCGACGCGCGCGTCGTGGCGCTCACCCAGGCCATCCCTGCATTGAAACGCGCAGGACCGCGTTTCGCCTCGCTGGAGGCATTCGGCCTCGTCGAATTCGAACGCGTCGTCTACATCGACAGCGATGCCTTCGTCACCGGCGACCTGTCGCCGCTGTTTTTCGGAGAACACCTCGACGAATGCCCGCTGCTGGCCAGCCCGGACGGCAGCCGCTACGACGAACTGCTCGGCGATGCCGACGCCGCGCGCGCATCCAATCGCGAACGCTACGGCGCGACGCTCACCGGCTGCTTCAACAGCGGCATGCTGTCGATCGGCGGCGAATGCCTCCAGCGCACGGTGCGCGATGCGCTGGTCGCGAGCATCGACCCGGCCTTCTGGCGTGGCGTGGAGACCGTCGGCTGGACCGACCAGCTGATCCTCAACCGGCATTTCGCCGGGCGCATGGCGTTGCTCGACGGCCGATGGAACTACATGCCGATCCTCGAAGCAAAGATCCGGCGCGCGCATCGGTTGCACTGCTTCGATGCGCGCATCGTGCACATGGCCGGGCGCTGCAAACCCTGGGAAACGCCGCCGGACGACCTGTTCGAGCAGGCGCCTGGCCTGGCGAAGTTCTACGAACTGTGGCGACAGCTGCGCGCACTGCTGCCGGGCGCCACCGAGACGACAGGCGACACCACCCGAGAAACGCGAGGCATGCAGACAGTGATGCGGCCGCGCACCGAAACGGAGCCGACACCATGACCAAGCTCGATGTCCCCTGCGCACGCATGCCGATCGATGTCGGCGAGTTCCAGACCGCGGTCTTCGACGGCTTCGATGGTCGCGAACACGTCGCGCTGACGATCGGCAATCTCGATGCAGGCGAAGACGATGCGCGGCCCCTCCTGGTGCGCCTGCACTCGGAATGCTTCACCGGCGACGTGCTCGGATCGCGACGCTGCGATTGCGGCGAACAGCTTGCCGAATCGATGCGCCGCATCGCCCAGGCGGGTCGCGGCGTGCTGCTGTACCTGAGACAGGAAGGCCGCGGCATCGGCCTGGCCGAGAAGCTGCGCGCCTACAACCTGCAGGATCAGGGCCTGGACACCGTCGACGCCAACGTGCGCCTGGGCCATCTGCCGGATGCGCGGGACTACGGCGTGGCCGCGCGCATCCTGCGCGCGCTCGGCATCGATGCGGTGCGCCTGCTGACCAACAATCCGGCCAAGGTCGACGGCCTGCGCGAGCACGGCATCGAAGTCGTGGCGCGGGTGCCGCTGGTGATCCCGCCGCGTCCCCAGAACCGCGACTACCTGCAGACCAAGGCCGTGCGCATGGGACACATGCTCGATGCCCCGCCCAACCACGAGCACGCCTCCACGCCGGAAGTCGAGCGGCTGTTCGGACTGCTCGACCGCGCGCGCGCGCAGCCCTCGCCGAAGCATCCGTTCGTGACCCTCAGTTATGCGCAGACGCTCGACGGCTGCGCCGCAGCCACCAAGGATCGGCCGCTGGCGATCAGCTGCACCGCGTCGCGCGCGTTCACCCATCGCCTGCGCGCCGCGCACGACGGCATCCTGATCGGCATCGGCACCGTGCTGGCCGACAACCCGAGCCTGACGGTGCGCGACGCCGCCGGTCCGGATCCGCAGCCGATCGTGGTGGACAGCCGCCTGCGCTTCCCGGTCGACGCGCGGCTGCTCAACCATCCGAACCGCCGCGTCTGGATCGCAACGACGCATCATGCAGATCCGCTGCGTGTCCGACGTCTCGAAGCGCTGGGCGCCGAAGTGATCATCGTGCCGACCGACGACGCCGACCGCGTCGATCTCGCCGCCTTGTTCGCGATGCTGCGCCAGCGCGGCGTGCGCAACCTGATGGTCGAAGGCGGCGGCCGCATCCTCACCCAGGTGGTGAACCAGCGCCTGTTCGACCTGCTGGTGCTGACCGTCGCACCGCTGATGGTCGGCGGCGTGCCTGCGTTCGCGCCGAACCAGGGACTGCTCAAGCACCAGCACACTCGCATCGCGCAACCGCACTACCTTCCGATCGGCCAGGACCTGGTGATCTGGGGCGAACCGCAGCGCGAGGAACTGCGCGCCGAGGCGGTGTCGTGAGCGGCGCGTCCTTCGTCTACGCGGTCCTCGACACCCGCGATCGCTTCGACGACAGCGCACTCGCCGAGCGCTGCCGCGAACTGACCTTCGCATGGTCGCGCTGGTCGTATGCCGGCCCGATCACCGAAGACACGGACCCGGATCGCCTGCTTGCGCGTGCAGCCGCACGCGGCGCACGTCATTGCCTGGTGCAGGCCTGCGGCCATCTTGTCGTTGAAACGCTGCGCCCCAAAGGCGCCGCTGCGCCCGAACTGGTCGACGTGCTGGCCCGCGCGCTCGGCGACGACGCATGGCTGGTCGGCCGCAAGCTCGCGGCCGACACCGTGCACAACGCCTGCTGGCTGGTCGATCTCGAGCGCTGGCAGGCGCGCGGCCGGCCTTCCCTCACCCACGTCGCAGACACGCCGCAGCTGATGGCGGCGATCGATGACGGGATCGTCGATGCCCCTGCGGAGGCGCTGCGCTGCAGCCGCGACCTGGAACCGCACCGACCCGCGCATGCGCAGGCGCTGCGTGCCACGCCGGCGTCGGTCGACACGACGACGCTGGAGCGCCCGCTCGGTGATTTCATCGCTTCGCTCGCGCGCACCCTCGACCAATGCCAGCGCGGCGTGTTCATCTGGAACCTCGAGTCCTACGACGACATCCGGGTCGATGATCCCAAGCCCCTCGCCTCGCTGTCCTGCGTGGCCGCGGGTTTCAAGCCCGACGCCATCCTGCGCCGCCACGGGTTCACCGACGACACCGAACTGACCTTCTTCGACTACAGCGCGGATGCCCTCGCCTTCCGCCGCATGCTGGTCGAGCAATGGGATGGCCGCGACCTGCCCGGATTCCTCTGGCCACGCCTGCAGCCGGGCACCACCCACTACTGGCTGTCTTCGACCGCACGCGGCGACGGACCCGCGCGCGACGAACTGGATCGGCTGTGGTCGCGCGAACTCGACGACTGGGGCGGTGCGGACGCATTCGCCGCGCATTGGCGCGCCACCCGCGTCCTGCGTCATCGCTATGTCGAAGTGGATCTCCTGCGCGCACCGGAACGTGCGATCGGCACACCGCCCGCAGGTCCTGCGGCGGTGTGGTGGAGCAATGCATTCTCGTCCGTGCATGCGCTGTGGCACCTGACGCATGCCGAGCGCGAAGCCGCATTCGCGCGCTGGATCGACGCGGTCGCCCGACATGCACCACAGGCCTGGCTGCTCGGCGCCGATGCCAACAACGGCCCGGTCGGCGGCATCCGCGCCGAAGAGTACGCGCTGCGGCTCGCCAATTGGTCCGGCGGCATCCATGAACCCCTGCGTATCGGCAACACCGCGATCCGCTTCTGATCTCCACCTCCTTTCCGTAGAGGCGCCCATGCACACGATCGACGCCATCGCACCGCAGGCCCCCGAACATCGCGACCTGGTCGACAGCATGCGCGACGGCACGCGCGCGGACGCGTCCGCATTCGCGTTCCATCGCCATCGCGGCCCGGTGACCACCGCCACCTGGATCCCCGGCACGCGGCGCATCCTGACCGCCGCCTACGACGGCGCGATCGCCCGCTTCGACCTCGACACCCAGGAAGTGAAGCTGTTCGGCCATCACGACCATCTCGCCAATCGCGTCGTGGTCTCCGACGACGGTCGTCGTGCGGCCTCGGTGTCGTCCGACTACAGCGCGATCCTCTGGGATGCCGCCACCGGAGAGCGTCTGATGCGCCTCGTCGGGCACAGCGACGACGTCGAGGATTTCTGCTTCATCGGCGAGCACTTCGGTGCCTCCGTCTCGCGCGACCGACGGATCCTTGTCTGGGACCTGCGCAGCGGCGCGATCGTGCGCGCGATCGAAGGCCACGAGCGCGACGTCCTCAGCATCTGCGCCGACAGCCAGCACCTCTACACCTCCGGCGACGACAGCACCCTTCGCGTCTGGGACATCGCCACCGGTCGCCAGGTGCGGATGTGGGGGCCGTTCGAGACCGAGACCGACACCTGTGCGATCGATCCACGCCACGGTCGCGTGGTGCTGGGCTGCGACGACGGCTGCATCCGCGTGTTCGCGATCCACAGCGGCGACCTGCTGGCGGTGATCTCCGCCCATGCATCCGGCATCAAGAAGGTCGCGTGCTCGCCCGTCGACGGCGCCATCCTCAGCGCGGCCTACGACCAGGCGATCCATCTGTGGAGCGGGCACGACTTCCACCATCGCCTGCGCCTCGAAGCGCGCCCCCGCCAGTGGGAGCGCTCGTTCAACTGGTCCAGCGACGGCGCCCACGTCGTCGCCGGCACCTTCGACGGCACCGTGCTGGTCTGGCGCGCCGACGACGGCGCGTTCCTCACCGAACTCGGCGCCGCGCACGGCACGCTCGGCAACGACTGCTTCAACGACATCGCGGCCGTGGACGACGCCACCTTCGCCACGGTGAACGACGCCGGCCGCCTGCGGATCGGCCGCTTCGGCGACGAAGGGGCCCGCTGGCTCGCGCAGGCCACGCCCGGCACCGGGCGCATGCTGATGAATGCCGTGACCAGCCGGGAAGGCGGGCGTCGCGTGGTGTGCGGTGCGCACGACCAGCACCTGCATGTCTTCGAGCGCAAGGGCGACAGCAGCGAAGCGCTGCGCGCGATCGCCTGGCATCACCTCGGCGAAGGCCCGATCAACTGCGTGCGAGGCACTTCGCCGGCGCACGGCGAAGATGCGCTGTTCGTGGCCTGCTATTCCGGCGCGATCGTGCGCACCTCGCGCGACGGCACGCCACTGACGCGTTTCGCGCATCACGCCAATGCGGTGAAGGCCCTGCGATTGCATCCGGAAAAACGCGTCGGCGTCAGCTGCAGCGCCGACGGCGTGCTCACCTCGTGGGATTTCGACGGCCAGCTGCTGCATCGCTTCGCCGGCCACACCGCGATCATCGACGACCTCGACCTCGACCCGAGCGGCGAATTCCTCGCCACGACCGGGCGCGACTTCCATCTGCTCGTCTACCGGCTGCAAGACGGCGTGCTGCTCGACGCCTTCGACCTGGGCCGACGCTCGCCGAAGGGCCTGTGTTTCGTCGATCGCGACACGGTGGTGGTCTCGAACTACTGGGGCGAACTGCTGCGCGTGGACCTGGCGACCCGCGCCATCCTGCGCAAGGGCATCGCCGGCAACGGCATCAGCGCCGTGGCACGCGCCGATGGCGAGGGCCGCCATCTGCTGGCCTCGTCCTACGACGGCGCCTGCTACCGCGTGCGCGCCGACGACCTCGAGATCGTCGCCGAATTGCGCGCGATGCAGCAGCGCCCCGCGCCGGAGCGTGCGTGAGCGAGGCCGTGTCGATGACGGACGCCGCGCCACGCCGCTTCGTGATCCTCGCCGCGCGACGCAGCGGCAGCAACCTGCTGTGCTCGCTGCTCGGCAGTCATCCCGAGGTGCGCTGCCACCACGAACTGTTCAATCCGAAGGGCATCTTCACGACCCTGGAAGAACGCGATGCCGCCGACGCACCACAAGCCATCAAGGCGCGTGACCGCGATCCCCTGGGTTTCCTCGATCGTGTGTGGGCAGACACCAGGCAGGCGCGTGCGATTGGATTCAAGATGACGCCGGACCAGGCCCCCGGGGTGCTCGCGCACGTGCTCGCCGACCCGGGCATCGCGAAGATCGTCCTGCGTCGACGGAATGCCTTGCGCCGGCTGGTCTCCGAGCGCATCGCCGACGCCACCGGACGCTGGGAAGCCTACGACGACGCACCACCGCTGGCGCGTCCACGCGTGCACGTCGATGCCAGCGAGTTGGCTGAGCATGCGGCCCGCGTCGACGCCTTCCATGCCGGCATCGAGGCCGCATTGCGGCGAAGCGGGCAGTCGTCGCTGTCGCTTCGCTACGAATTCCTGTTCGACGAGGATGAACAGGCGCGGCTGTTCGAATGCCTCGGCCTCTCGCCGCATCCGCTGCGCACGCGCAGCGTCCACCAGAATCCCGAGCCGCTCGATCAGCTGATCGCCAATGCCGCCGACCTGCGTCGCAGCCTCGCCGGCACGCCGCTGGCCCACGTGTTCGACTGACGCCCACTCTTCCCGACGAGGCCACCGCATGCGCGTGCTGTTCCACCCCGAGTTCCCGACCATGGAGGGCTACACCCTCGTCGCACTGCTGCACGAACTGGACCATCAGGGCGTGCTGCCGGACGAGGCGGCGTCCGGCGACGGCATCGATTTCGCCGTGCACTGGGCCGACCGCACCTGGATGTCGGCCGACCCGCTGCTCGACGCGCTCGCGGAACGCATGCCGGTGTGGAACATCGACTGCACCGACATCAGCAAGCGCCACGTCGACGCCGTCCAGCGCGCGATCTTCGGCCACGGCGCGGAAGTCGACCCGCGCACCTGGCACGGCCGCTGCGCGGTGAAGACCGACGAGAACGCACGCGGTCGCGGCAGCGTGATCGACTGCCCGATCGACGATCCCGACCCGCGCATGGTCTACCAGCGCATGATCCCCTGCACCGAGGACAACCGCACCGTGAACTACCGCGTGCCGGTGATCGCGGGCACGCTGCCGCTGTGCTACGTGCTGGATCGCGCGCCGATCGTCGAACACCTCAAGACCGAGGCCACCGCGTGCCGACTGGTCGAGACCGACGATCTCTTCAGTGAGGACGAACAGCGGAAGATCCTCGCCTTCTGCGACGCGCTGGGCATGGATTTCGGCGAACTGGACGTGCTGCGCGACGATGCCGACGGCCGCCTGTACATCATCGACGCCAACAAGACGCCAGCCGGCATGGGCATCGCCTACCGCCACCGCTGGACACCCGCGCAGCGCCGCGAAGCCCTGCGCCGGCTGGCCGAGGCTTTCGCACGGGCGGTCGCTGAGGGCCGGCCGGTTCGTCGCCGCCAACCCACGGTCGGTGGCTGAACCGTCACCGTTTCGTGACTGACCTCACGGGCATGCTTCGCTATAGTCCGCCCATGAAACTCCCCCTCCTCGCCGCCAGTGCGGCCCTGGGCGCGGCGCTGTTCGCCACGCCGACCGCCACGCCACGCCAGCAGGCGACCACCGGCCCGCGAGAAACGGCGCGCGGCACGCCGGGCACCAGCAACGCCGGCATTCCGATCGGCAGCGTCGCCGAGCTCGCCCGCGCCCGTGCGGCCATCGAGGCTGCAGAGCGCGGCACACCCGACGACGCCCCCCTCCCCGCCAGCCACCCGCTGGCCGGATGGGCCGAGTACGCAGGCTTGCGTCGCCGTATCGACACCCTGCCCACCTCGGTCGCGGACGACTTCCTGAAGCGCCATTCCGGCGATGCGGTCGGCGAGACCTTCCGCGAACAGTGGCTGGCGGCACTGGCCAAGCGCGAGGACTGGCCGACGTTCCGCGCCGCATGGGCGCCGACGGTCAAATCCGCTGCGCTGCGCTGCGCGAACCTGAATGCACGCCAGGCCCTGGGCCAGACCGACGACGCCTGGACCAGCGATGCCCAGGCACTGTGGCGCGCGAACGGCAAGTCGCTGCCGAACGAATGCGACGCACCGATGGCGGTGCTGGCCTCGCGCGACGGCCTGCCCGCGTCGCTGCGCTGGGAGCGGATCGAAAAGGCCGCCGCGGAGTGGCAGCCGGCGGTGATGCGCGCCGCGGCGCGCGGACTGCCGGCCGAAGAGTTCGCGCTGGCCAACGACTACGCCGCATTCATCGAATCCCCGCACGATCGCGCCCTGGCCTGGCCGAAGACCGCGCGAAGCCGCCTGATCGCCTCGCACGGCCTCGCCAGGCAGGCCAAGGCCTCGCCGCGATCGGTCGACGCGCAGGTGCCGAAGTTCACCGAAGCGCTGGGCCTGAACGACGTGGAGCGCGGCCGTGCGCTGTACCAGGCCGCATTGTGGACCGTGGCCTCGTACGAACCGGATTCGGCCTGGCGACTCAACGCCGTGCCCGACGCGGCTTACGACGACAAGTTGCACGAATGGCGCGTGCGCGAGGCGATGGCGCGCTCCGACTGGAAGGCCGCGCTCGCCGCGATCCGCAAGATGGGCGACAAGCAGCGCCGCGACTCGCGCTGGCGCTACTTCGAGGCACGCCTGCTGGAGATCGACGGCGACAAGGCGAACGCCAGGATCCTCTACGCAGATGCGGCGACCAGGCCGGAATTCCACGGCTTCCTCGCCGCCGACCGGATCGGCGCGCCCTACGCGCTCTGCCCGATCGAACCGAAGGCCGACTTCGCGGCGAAATCGGCGGTGGCGCGCGACCCGGCGATCCAGCGCGCCATGCAGCTGTACCGCATCGAACGCGGTACTTGGGCAGAACGCGAATGGAGCGAGGCGCTCTCGCGCTTCACCCCTGAACAACGCATCCACGCCGTCGACATCGCGCAGGACAACGGCTGGTTCGATCGCGGCGTGTTCGGACTGGTGAACGTCGGCGGCAAGTCCTATCCGGACGAGTCGCGGCTGTACCACCTGCGTTTCCCGCTCCACCACGACGCGGTGATCCGTCGCGAGGCCGCGAAGCATGGCATCGACCCGACCTGGGTCGCCGCCGAGATCCGCGCCGAGAGCGTGTTCAACCCGAAGGCGCGCTCGCACGCCGACGCGCGCGGATTGATGCAGGTGCTGCCGAGCACGGGCGCCGGCATCGCCAAACGCCTGGGCCTGCCGTGGCGCGGTGGCGACAGCCTGTACGAGCCGGAATTCAACATCCAGCTCGGCACCGCCTACCTGCGCGAACTGGAAGACAAATACGGCATGACCTATGTCGCCATCGCTGCCTACAACGCCGGCCCCGCGCCGGTGGCGCGCTGGCAGTCGCAGCGCCCGGGCATGGACGCGGATTTCTGGATCGAAACGATCAGCTACAAGGAAACCCGCGACTACGTTGCGCGCATCCTCGCCTTCAGCGTGATCTACGACTGGCGACTGAATCGTGCCGCCATGCCGATCACCGACCGCCTGGCCGGTCGCATCGTCGACACCCGCAAGCCTTTCGCCTGCCCGCTGCCCCCGGACCTGCCGGCACCGCCGGCCACGGCCGCACCGGCAGCACCGACAAAACCGGCATCCGCGCCAGCCAGAAGCCGCGGCAAGCCGCGCGCCGACCGCTGACCCATCCCATTCCCGATTCGAGGACACGACACCATGGGCCTGCTCGATGCGCTGCTCGGCCACGCCGGCGAAAAGAAGATCGACGACCTCCACGAGGAGTTCGCCCCGCTGCTTGCCCCGGGCGAAACCCTGCAGCGCGCGTTCGCGCTGATCCGGGACCTGATCGTCTTCACCGACCGCCGCCTGATCCTGGTGAACAAGCAGGGCGTGACCGCGAAGAAGACCGAGTACCGCAGCATCCCGTACCGCGCGATCACCATGTTCTCGCTGGAAACCGCCGGGCATTTCGACCTGGAATCGGAACTGCGCATCTGGCTGTCGGGACAGGCGGCACCGATCGAACTGCACCTGGGCCGGAATTCCGGCGCGCAGCAGATCGTGGCCCTGATGGCGCAGCACGCGCCCAAGTGACGCCTGCCCCGTAGAGCGGAGCTTGCTCCGCTGCTTTTCCCGGGAAACCTTTTCCCTCCGGAAACATCGAGCGGAGCAAGCTCCGCTCTACAATCCACGCATGAAGACCTATCTCGTCGGCGGCGCGGTGCGCGACGCCCTGCTCGGCCTGCCCTGCGGCGACCACGACTACGTGGTCGTCGGAGAAACGCCCGAATCGATGCTGGCCGCCGGTTTCCAGACCGTCGGCAAGGATTTCCCCGTGTTCCTGCATCCAGAGACCGGCGAGGAGTACGCGCTGGCGCGCACCGAGCGCAAGTCCGCGCGCGGGCATCGCGGCTTCGTCGTGCATGCCTCGCCGGATGTCACGCTGGAGGACGACCTGGCCCGCCGCGATTTCACCATCAACGCGATCGCCCGGGCACCGGACGGCACGCTCGTCGACCCATACCACGGCGCGCGCGACCTGCAGGATCGCGTCCTGCGCCACGTCGGCCCGGCCTTCGTCGAGGATCCGCTGCGCGTGCTGCGCGCGGCGCGGTTCATGGCCCGCTTCGCTGCGTTGGGCTTCACCATCGCACCGGAAACGATGACGCTGATGCGCGCGATGGTCGCCGACGGCGAACTCGCCGAACTCACTGCCGAGCGGGTGTGGAAGGAACTGGCCGGCGCCCTGCGCACGCCGCGTCCGTCCGCATTCCTGCGCACGCTGCGCGAGTGCGGCGCGCTGGCGGAGGTGCTGCCCGAAGTCAACGCGCTGTACGGCGTGCCGCAGCGTGCCGAATACCATCCCGAGGTCGACACCGGCATCCACATCGAGATGGTCTGCGACATGGCGGCGCAACTCGCGCCTGGAGACGACCTGATCGGCTTCGCCGCGCTCACCCACGACCTGGGCAAGGCGCTGACCCCGCCTGACGTGCTGCCCAAGCACATCCATCACGAGGAACGCGGCGTCGAACCGCTGCTCGCGCTGTGCGAACGCCTGCGCATCCCGGTCGATCATCGCAACCTGGCGGTCGCGGTCTGCCGCGAACACCTCAACGTGCATCGCCTCAAGGAACTGCGCAACATCAGCGTGCACGACCTGATCGCACGCTGCGACGGCTTCCGCCAGCCGCAGCGGATCGCGCAGATCGCGCTGACCTGCGAGGCCGACAAGCGCGGTCGCGGCGGCATGGCCGAGGCGGACTATCCGCAGGGCCCGGAACTGGTGCGCCTGCACGCCGCGGCGATGACGGTGCGCGGCGCGGACGTGATGCGCCCCGGCATGGACGGCCCCGCCGTCGGCGAAGCGCTGCGCCGCGCGCGCGGCGAGGCGATCGGCAAGGCACGCAAATCCGCGGAAACGGCCGATTGACGCCGACTCACTCCACGCGGATGTCCTCGGTACGCATCGCGGCGATCGCAGCCTCCACCGTCGCCGGCCGACCCAGCGCGACCCAGGCTTTGACAGGATCCGGCCTGCACTTCCCGGCGAGATAGGCGTCGATGCGACAGGCCGCAGGCACGACGATCGCGCGCGGGATGTCGGTTGCCGACGACACGCTGCCCGACACGAAGCTCTGCTCGCCGCGCAGCGTGTACAGCGCCGCAGGTGCGCGACCGGTTTCGGCGAGCACGTCATTCGCATCCACGCCCTGCCGGCCTTCGCCGACGCCGAACAGCCGATAGCTGTCCAGCCAGTTCCGGCTGCTCTTCACGGCCAGCTTCGCCGATTTCGGCGCAGCCAGCACCTGCAGGTCGAGCGCACGCAGGCGCTGGTCGAAGGCCGCGAGTACCTGGACCCGCGACGATCGGCAGTCGCCGACGCCCCAGACCGGATCGAACTCGGCACCGGCAAGGATGCAGTAGAAGACCACGACACCATGCCCGCAACTGTTCGCGATGCGATGGAAGCGCTGGCCGTCTTCGTCCGCATCGGTCTGGTCGATGCGCAGGCAGGTGCGCGTGTCGAGGCCGATGTCGTCGCGCGGCGTGGCCGCACGGCTCTCGAGGATCGTCAGGACACCGGCGAACAACAGGCAGGCCGCGATCAGGACGATGCGCAGGGCCGCGATCGAAACCCGGCGCACACGCGGACGCGGACGCGGGGCTTCCTCGCTCATCGACGCGAATCGAACCGCAGCAGCGCGTCGCGCAGCGGCGTCAGCTGGATCGCGAGCCCGGCGATCACGCCCAGCGTGTTCGCCAGGGCATCGGCGCGATCCATCATCCGCGTGCTGGTCAGCGCGCCCTGCGCGTATTCCAGGCCGATGCCCATCAGCACCAGCGCCACGCCGACCACGAGCAGCGAACGCCAGCGCGGATACAGCTGCACGGCACCGCATGCCAGCAAGGCATAGGTCAGGAAATGCTCGAACTTGTCGCTGTGCTCGGGCAACTCGCCCAGGTCGGGCATCGGCATGAGCGACAGCACCACCACCGAGGCAACGGCCATGCACCAGAGCATCGACCACAGCAGCGGCCGACGGAAGGGTTTCAGCGAACGCCCGAATCGATATCCGCTCACAGGCGGAAACTCAGGTCGCCGACCAGGAACGCGTGCGCCAGGCTGACGTCGCGCGAGAAGCCGATGACCTGGAAACGCTCGCCCATTTCACCCGGCAGCGTCAGCTTCTTCGCCTGCTGGCGCAGGGCGTGGCGCGCGATGTCGTCGGCGCAGCGCGCCTCGTGGTCGGCCAGTCGCTGGTCCAGGCCGTTGCCGATCAGGAAGCTCGCCTGCGAGCAGTAACCGTCGAACTCGAAGCCGGCACCGGTACCCGCTTCGGCCATCGCGGTGAAATCGACGGACACGGTCACGTCCTGCAGCCCGACGCGCGCGAACACGTCGTCGGTCATGCGGTGCCGGTGGAATGCGCGCAGCGTGCCGTCGACCCGCCTCGCGTCGTAGTACTCGCGGCGCGGATAGCCGTAATCGACGAACAGCATCGCCCCCGACTCCAGCCCACCGATCACCGCCTGCACCCAGTAAGGCAGCTGCGGCAGCACTTCGGATCGGTAACCCTCCGGGAAAGGATGTTCGCACTGCCGTTCGACATGGCGGACCGCCGCCGACAGCAGGGCATCGGCCGGGCGGTCGATGCGCGCGAAGCGCCCGTCGTCGCCGACCGTCACGTGTTCTTCGTAGATCTCGCCGCCGATCACCGCGAATCGCGAGGTGGGCAGCGCATCGATGACTTCGTTGGCGAACACGACGCCGTTCCACGGCGTGTTGATCGGTGTCTGCAGCCATTCGACGCGCGCGAAGACGTCGGCCGGCAACGAGGCATGCAGGCGTTCGCGCTGGCGCTCGCGCAGGTCGGCGCTGGGCTCGAGGATGGCGTAAAGCGCCGGCATCGCGCCCGTGGCGAGCAATCGACCGATCGCAGCCTCGGCGAAGGCGCCGGTGCCGCCACCGATCTCCATGAACGTGGCATCGGCCCCGAGCGTGCGCAGCGGCGGCGACAGGGCGTCGGCCACGCATTCCGCGAACAGCGGACCGAGTTCCGGCGCAGTCACGAAGTCGCCGCCGGGGCCGAGCTTGGTCGCGCCGGCGCTGTAATAGCCCAGGCCGGGCGCGTACATCGCGAGTTCCATGAAGCGCCAGAACGGCAGGACCCCGCCATTGCCGGCGATCTGCTCCCTGATCAGGGCCGCGAGCGTCCCGCTGTGGGCCAGTGCATCGGGATCGAGATCGTCGTCGGCGTGCATGCGACCGCTCCGTGGGGGTGGCACAGGATAACCCGCGACACGGATCGGCCGGCGGCGGCCAGCATGTCCCGCGATCAGGACTCGCCCGTTTCCTCGCGGATCCTGCGCCGTGCGAACCACCACAGGTATCCGCCCAGGAAGACGATGAAGCCGAGACCCCCGAGGGTCATCCAGCCGACCGGCTTGGCGAACAATTCGGACACGATGGGGTGCATGGCAGGGCTCCTGGACGTACGGACAAAGGACGAGCGCAAGCCTGCGCCCGGCCGCGGCAGCCGGTGTTGACTATGGTCAAATGGCTGCGGCACCTCGCACCGGATCCCGCATGCCCGCTACCGACACTGCAGCACCCGTCGCCCTCGTTACCGGTGCCGCGCGCCGACTCGGCGCCGCCATCGCCCGCCGGCTCCATGCGGCCGGCCACGACCTCGCGCTGCACTACCGGGGTTCTGCCGCGGAAATGCAGGCGCTGGCGTCCGAACTCGACGCGGCGCGTCCGGGCAGCGTGCTGGGCCTGCAGGCCGACCTGGCCAATGCCGGTTCACTGCCGGGCCTCGTCGACGCCACCGTGGCCCGGTTCGGCCGGCTCGACGCGCTGGTCAACAATGCGTCGGCGTTCTCGCCCACGCCGCTGGGCACGATCACGGCCGACGACTGGGACATGCAGTTCGCGACCAACGCGCGCGCGCCGCTGCTGCTGGCCCAGGCTGCGGCGCCGCACCTGCGCGCGACGCGCGGCGCGATCGTCAATCTGGTCGATCTCTATGCGGAGCGCCCGCTGCGCGACCACGCCGTCTACTGCATGAGCAAGGCGGCCCTGGTCGCCGGCACGCGCTCGCTCGCGCTGGAACTGGCGCCGGACGTGCGTGTGAACGCGATCGCCCCGGGCGCGATCCTGTGGCCCGAGGAGGGCAAACCGGACGCTGCGAAGGCCGCGATGCTGGCGCGGACGCCCCTGGCGCGCGTGGGCAGCGAACACGACATCGCCGACGCCGTGCTCTGGCTGCTGCAGGGCGCCGCGTACACCACTGGCCACGTGCTGCCGGTGGATGGCGGGCGCCTGCTTCCCGGCTGAGACCGCTGCGCCAACGACCCGGCGACGGCCTGACGAGAGCCTGGCGTGGGCTCGACCCGGCGCGCCGGGCGATCAGCGCTTCGGCGAGAACGCCTGCTCCAGCGCCATGCCCTGGAAGGCGGCCGGCGTCTCGCTCGACGTCGCATAGCGGTACAGCGCCGCCGAATAGATGCCGCTCAGCGCCGCCTGCGTGACGCCCAGGACCAGCATCGCCACGACCGCGATCGCCGCGACCGTGATGCCTGCCGCCGGCGCGAGCTGCCACGCCGCGATCGCCAGCACCACGCCGATCAACACCACGAACACGAAGATCAGGCCGAAAGCCGCGCCGATGCCGACGTTGCCGATGGCGTTCTCGCCCCAGGTCTTCTTCAGCAGCGCGATGCTTTCCTTCAGCGCGTCGATCGGCCCGACATCGCGATTGATCAGCACCGGCACCACCAGGAAGGTCGCCAGCGTCCACGCCACGCCCAAGCCGCTGCCGATCAGCCGCACGATGATGTTGTTCTCGCGGTTCTTCAGCGACTGCAGGATCAGGCCCACTGTCGCCGCAATGGCGGCATAGCCCAGGATGGCGCCCAGCCGCGACCTGGCGATGCGCAAGCCATCGGAGAAACTCGGGTCGCCACCTTCCAGCCGGATGGTCGCGGCACCGACCAGCGCACTGTTGAAGAAGATGATGACGCTGTACTGGCAGAAGTAGAACGCGAACACGACGACCGCGCCGACCACGTTGAAGCCGTTGTCGAACAGTTTCAGCATGAAGACCGGCAGTGCGAACGTCGCCAGCACCAGCAGCGTCGCCAGCGACGACAGGATCGGGAACAGCATCAATTCCTTGTCGGAACGAAGCACCGATGCGCTGGCCTTCACGAGCTGCCAACTGCGAGAGAATTTGTCGAACATCGCCAGCGCCCTCCCCGGACCGGATATGGTCGACGCCATCCTGCGCTGGCCGCCTCACCCCGGCAAGCGCAGGAAGTCACCCTTCGCCGGCGTGGCCCGGCGGCACGGCGGGATCGAATGCCAGCGCGCAGGCGACCTCGCGCTCGGGCGATGCCGACCACAGCTCGGCCAGGCTGCGCCCCGTCCGCGGATCGCGGAACGCAGGCGCGATCTCGGCCAGCGGACGCAGCACGAAGGCGTGGCGCAACTCGTCGCGCGGCAATTGCAGGTGCCCGGGACCGGACATGACCAGGTCGTCGTAGAACACGATATCGATGTCGAGCGGCCGGTCGCCGAAGCGCGGGCCGCTGCGATCCCGGCCGTGCGCGTCTTCCAGCGCATGCAACCAGTCGTTCAGCGCGAACGGATCCAGGTCGCTGTCGATCACCGCCGCAGCATTGAGGAAATCCGGACCATCGAGACCGACGGCCGGAAAACGATAGACGTTCGATGCGACCAACGCGCCGAAACGCTCGCGGAGCGCCGCGAACGCGGAGCGAAGCTTGCGCTCGGCATCGATGTTGCTGCCGAGGCTCAGGTACGCCTTGCCCATGGCCGATCGCGCCTCAGGGACGACTGCGTTCGATGATCACGCCCACGGCGCGCGCTCCGCGCACCGCGCCGGGCTTGCTCAGCTTCAGGCGCACGTGCGACACCGCGAATTCCGCGAGGATGATCTCCGCGCAGCGCTCGGCCAGCGTTTCCACCAGGCCGAACGACGACTGCGAGACGTATTCGATCAATCGCTTGCTGACCGCCTTGTAGTTCAGCGTATCGGCGATGTCGTCGCTCGCCGCCGGCTTGCGGTTGTCGAACGACATTTCGACATCGAACCACAGTGGCTGGCGGATGCGGCGCTCCCAGTCGTAGATGCCGATCAGCGCCTCGATCTCGAGGGCTTCGATGAAGACCTTGTCGGTCATGCGATCTCTCCGGGGGCGTCGTCTTTTCGGACGAGGATGATATCCGGCCAGGTGTCCTTCCACACTTCGCACATGCTTTTCGAACGCATGCCCTGGAAATGCACGTGATCGTATTTCTGGCCCAGACGGCGCATGTCCTCCAAGGCGTATTGCGCGAAGTCGCGCAATGCGACGAGGAAGGGTTCGTCGACCTCGATCACCACGTCTTCCAGCTCGATGCCGCCGTCGACCTGTTCCTCGCCCTTGCGATGGCCGAACATCCTCATGCGCCCTCTCCAGGCATGACTTCCGTCAGCGTCGCCATGTCCCAGCGCGGCGTCACGAAGACCGACGCCCCCGCACGCTCGCCGGCCTCGAGCCGCAGCGCGCCCGCGAAGGCGATCATCGCGCCGTTGTCGGTGCACAGCTCCGGTCGCGGGAAGCAGACACGGCCGCCACGCTTCGCGGCCATCGCCTGCAGCTTCTCGCGCAGGCGCCTGTTGGCGCCCACGCCGCCCGCGACCACCAGCACCTTCGAGCCGGCGGCATCGAGCGCACGCTCGCACTTGATCGCAAGGGTGTCGACCACGGCATCCTCGAAGCCGCGCGCGATGTCGGCGCGGGTCGTATCGCTCTGGTCGGAGTCGCGCCACGCCAGCAGGACCTGGGTCTTGAGGCCGCTGAAACTGAAATCCAGGCCCGGTCGATCGGTCATCGGCCGGGGAAACCTGTACCTGCCCGGGTTGCCCTGCTGCGCCAGCGCCGCCAGCTGCGGACCGCCGGGGTACGGCAGCCCCATCAGCTTGGCCGACTTGTCGAAGGCTTCGCCGGCGGCGTCATCGAGGGTGTCGCCGAGCAGGCGATAGCGGCCGATCGCATCCACGGCGACCAGCTGGCTGTGCCCGCCGGATACCAGCAGGGCCACGAACGGCGGTTGTGGCGGGTCATCCTCCATCAGCGGGGCCAGCAGATGACCTTCCATGTGGTGGACGCCCACGGCCGGCAGGTCCAGCGCCCAGGCCAGCGACCGCGCCACGCCCGCGCCGACCAGCAGTGCCCCGACCAGCCCCGGCCCCGCCGTGTAGGCGACGCCATCGAGGTCCTTCACGGACAATCCGGCCTCGACCAGGGTCTGGCGGACCAGCGGCAGCAGCTTGCGCACGTGGTCGCGGCTGGCCAGCTCAGGCACCACCCCGCCGTATTCGGCGTGCAGCGCGATCTGGCTGTAGACCGCATGCGCCCGCAGTCCCGCCGCCCCCGGGAGGGCGGTGTCGTAGACGGCGACGCCGGTTTCGTCGCAGCTGGATTCGATGCCGAGGACTTTCACGAAACTGGAATTCCGAAGCGGGGCGCCAGTTTACAGCGCCAATCGTCAGGAACCGCCCCCTTGAACTTGCGCCGGGGGCATGGTCGCCGCTATGATGCGCGGCTCGCCCGGTCTGCCGGGCCCGGTCGTGTGCGATCCAATCGCATCAGCCCGGCCCTTCGGCCGGAATCCCAACTTCGAGACTCCTATGCCCAGCGTCAAAGTCCGCGAAAACGAGCCCTTTGAGTTTGCCCTGCGTCGCTTCAAGCGCACCTGCGAGAAAGCCGGCGTGCTCGCCGAAGTCCGCAAGCGCGAGTTCTACGAAAAGCCGACCCAGGAGCGCAAGCGCAAGGCGGCTGCAGCGGTGAAGCGCCAGGCGCGTCGCAGCTCGCGCGACGTGACCAAGCGTCAGCGCCTGTTCTGATCAGCTCGCCCTGATCCAGAACGTCTGACGACGCACACCTGATTCCTGCGCGGCTTCGGCCGCGTTCGAGCGAATCCGGAAGCCGGCCGCGCGATGCGCTGCCGGCTTTTTGTCTTTCCCGGCATCCGAAAGACACGTCTTCCCGACGCATCGACCCCATCCCTTTTCGGCCCGCCCTCACGGGCCGCGCAACACGGAGCGACACCATGAGCCTCAAGCAGCGCCTCACCGACGACATGAAGACCGCGATGAAGGCTGGCGAGAAAGAGCGCCTGGCCACCATCCGCCTGATCAACGCCGCCATCAAGCAGAAGGAAGTCGACGAGCGCGTCGAGATGGACGACGCCCGCGTGCTGGCCGTGCTGGAAAAGATGGTCAAGCAGCGCAAGGATTCGATCGAGCAGTTCGACAAGGCCGGCCGCGACGACCTGTCCGTCATCGAGCGCGCCGAGATGGCGATCATCGAGCAGTACCTGCCGACGAAGATGGGCGAAGACGAGATCAAGGCCGCGATCGAAGCCGCCGTGGCCGAGACCGGCGCCAGCAGCCCGGCGGACATGGGCAAGCTGATGGGCGTGCTCAAGCCGCGTCTCGCCGGCCAGGCCGACATGGGCGAAGTGTCGAAGCTGATCAAACAGCGCCTGGCTGGCTGATCCAAGCACCGGACACCAGCGATGACCACCACACCCGCCATCGTCATCCGCCCCGCCGTCCGCGAGGACGTCGGCCAGATCCTCGCCTTCATCAGCGAACTGGCCGAATACGAGAAGCTCGCGCACGAGGCCGTCGCCGACGAGCCCGGCCTCGCCGCACAGCTGTTCGGTGCCACGCCGCGCGCGGAAGTGCTGATTGCCGAAGTCGACGGCGAAGCTGCGGGTTTCGCGCTCTTCTTCCACAACTTCTCGACCTTCGTCGGCAAGCCCGGCCTGTACCTGGAAGACCTGTTCGTCCGGCCAGCATTCCGCGGCTTCGGCCTGGGCAAGCGATTGATGGTGCAACTCGCGAAGATCGCGGTCGAACGCGATTGCGGACGTTTCGAATGGTCGGTGCTCGACTGGAACCAGCCGGCCATCGACTTCTACCGCAGCCTTGGCGCCGTCGGCATGGACGAGTGGACCGTGCAGCGCGTCGCCGGCGATGCGTTGGCAGCGCTCGCCGCACAGGCCGCCGACTGAACCAGACACGTGTCTTTCGCGGCCTGACTCCCGGGCCGCACCTGCAGGAGGTGCAACATGAAACGCAAGCAGATCATCCTTCCGGAGTGCTTTCGAGGCCGCACCGGCCGTTGAGGTCACGCGCAAGCGTCGCAAGGGCTATCCGTCGGAAACCCGCGTGAAGCGCGGCCGCCGATTCGTCCATGGCGACAAGGAACTCGTCGAGAAATTGGGCCGCAACGATCCCTGTCCGTGCGGCTCGACCCGGAGGTTCAAAACAGTGCTGCCTGCCGGGCGGTCGTTTCGAAGGCTCCGAACGCCACGATTTCTTTCAGGGATTGAAACGTTCGAACGCCCCGGCTCGCCGGGGCGTTCTTCGTTGCGGCGTCGACGCTCGCCGCCCCCCTGCTAGACTCCCCTGACCCCGATCCGCAAGACCATGGCCCGCATCCCAGACGCCTTCATCGACGACCTGCTCGCTCGCACGGACATCGTCGAGCTGATCGGATCGCGCGTGCCGCTGAAACGGCAGGGGCGGGAGTATTCAGCGCGCTGTCCGTTCCATGACGAGCGCTCGCCGTCGTTCACCGTGTCGCCGACCAAGCAGTTCTACCACTGCTTCGGCTGCGGCGCGCACGGCACCGCGATCAGCTTCCTGATGAATTACGACCGCCTCGAATTCCTCGACGCGGTCGACGAGCTGGCCAAGCGCGTCGGCATGGAAATCCCGCGGGACACCCAGCAACGCAACGTCAATCCGGACAGCGTCGACCAGTACGCCGCCCTCGAAGCGGCGAGCAAGTTCTTCCAGCGCCAGCTCGCGGGCAGTCAGAAGGCGCTGGCCTACTTCGACGGACGCGGCGTGGGCGCGGACATCCGCACGCAGTTCGGCCTGGGCTACGCGCCGGACGGCTACTCGGCGTTGAAGGACGCGCTGGGCACCGACGAGCGCCGGATGAAGCTGCTGGAGCGCGTCGGCCTGTTCTCGAAGAACGACCGCGGCCACGTCTACGACAAATTCCGCGATCGGGTGATGTTCCCGATCCATGATCGCCGAGGACGCACGATCGCTTTCGGCGGCCGCGTACTCGAGAAGGAGGACGGTCCGAAGTACCTCAACTCGCCGGAGACCGCGCTGTTCCACAAGGGCCGCGAACTCTACGGCTTGTGGCAGGTACGCCAGGCGAACCAGAAGATCGAGCGCCTGATCGTGGTCGAGGGCTACATGGACGTGATCGCGCTGTTCCAGCACGGCATCACGCAGGCCGTCGCCACGCTCGGTACCGCGACCACGCCCGATCACGCCGAACTGCTGTTCCGCAATGCGCCCGACGTCTACTTCTGCTTCGACGGCGATCGCGCGGGTCGCGGCGCGGCGAGCAAGGCGATGGAATCCGTGCTGCCGCGCATGAAGGACGGACGCCAGGCATTCTTCCTGTTCCTGCCCGAGGGCGAGGATCCGGACACCCTCGTCCGCAGCGAAGGCCGCGAGGGTTTCGATGCGCGCCTGAAGGGCGCGGTGCCGCTATCGCAGTTCTTCTTCGACGAACTGGCGAAGGACGTGAACCTGGGCACGCTCGACGGCAAGGCACGCATGGCCGAGCGCGCGAAACCGCTGCTCGCGCAGATCCCCGACGGCGCCTTCGGCGATCTCATGCGCCAGCGCCTGACCGAATTGACCGGCGTCGGCGCAAACGCCGCGGCGCAACCCGCCAAGGCGTCCGCGCGCACGCATCCCCAGGTGCAACCAGCGCAGAAGCGCAGCCTCGTGCGCAGCGCGATCGCGCTGCTGCTGCAACGACCTTCGCTGGCCCTCGAACTGCAGCCACCCGACACGTTCGCCACGTTGCGCCAGCCCGGCATCTCCCTCCTGGCCGAGCTCATCGCAATGGTGCGCGAACGCCCTGACATCACCACCGGCCTGCTGCTCGAATATTTCGAGGGCCGGGAGGAATTCGGGCACCTGCAGAAACTCGCCGCGCAGGACATGCCCGGCGAGGAAGCCAAGTGGCGCGACGAATTCCTCGATGTCATCGGCCAGCTCGAACGACAGACGCTGCAGCAGCGCATCGAAGCCCTGCAGGCGAAACAGCGCGAGTTGGGACTCGACGACGATGACAAGGCCGAAATGCGCGAACTGCTGCGCGTGATCGCGACAGGGCGTTGATCCCTGTTTTCCGTCGTGCGACGAGGTCGCAGCCCGTGAGATGGGCGTTCGCGATACTGGCTGCACGACGGGAGGGGCGGCGGCGTTGCGGACGACGCGCCATCAGGGCCAGGCATCCACGGAAGGCCAACTCGCACCATGGGAACGACAGCGAGAACATCGCGACGCAGCCCCCTCGCCTGTCGACCACGCACATCGCACACAACACGCACTTGCAACCGTTGTGAACTGCTCGTCAATGCGCTGGACCTCGCCTCCAACGAGACCTCGATCGGTACGCCCCCAGCTCCTCGCCGCACCCGGCAACGGGCTCGTCGTCGCCCGCACGTTGCCGCGGGATATCGGCTGGGGCAATCCGCACGTCGGCGTGCGCATGAACCGCAACGACCTGCTGCATTGATGCGCGGAATCGAAACAACCGCTGAGATGTCACCCAGCCCCGATCCGCAGGCCAAGGGCGTCGCCAGCACAATGCCCTCGACCCGGACTCAGCCCACCGCCCCACCAGCCTGCATTGCGTCGATCTGGCGCCACAGGCGGCAAAGTGCAGGCCGGCTCCTGTGAGGGCGGGGGCGCTATGCTCTGGGCAGGATCCCGCCTACCGGAGTTGGACATGTCGTCACGCAATCCCGTTGCCGCCGTACTACTAAGCCTGACCTGCACGATCTTCGCTCCCGCAGCGGCGGCGCAGGCGGCGATGCTGCCGGTCGAACGACAGGAAGTCGGCAACCGCATCAGCGAAAACATCCCGGAGATCCCCGCCGAACTCGTCGATCGGCTGAATCGCTACCAGAACACCCGGGGTGCGAGCGTATCGGGCTGGACCAAGGACGGCTGCCTGCTGGTCGGCACACGCTTCGCCGAAACCAACCAGGTGCATCGCGTCTGCCAGCCGCTGGGAATGCGCGAGCAGTTGACCTTCTATCCAGAGCCGGTCGGCCGTGTCGTGCCGATGCCAGGCGCCGCGTCTCGGGACGGCTTCGTCTTCACGAAGGACAAGGGCGGCGACGAATATTCGCAGCTCTACTGGTTCGACGGCGGCAGTCGCGAAGCGAACCTGCTGACCGACGGCAAGCGCACGCAGAACAGTGGCCCACTGCTCTCGCCCGACGGCAAATGGCTGGCTTATCGCAGCACCGCGCGCAACGGCACGGACACCGACATCTGGGTGCGCGACATGACCACGGGCCAGGCGAAGCCGGTCGTGACCGAAGGCGGCAGCTGGAGCGCGAAGGACTTCTCTCCCGACGGCAGGACATTGCTGGTGATGAAGGGCGTCTCAGCTGCGGAGTTCTATCCCGGCAAGGTCGACCTGGCCAGCGGCAAGCTCACGATGTTTCCGGTCGATGGCGGCAAGGCCTCGTTCGGCGATTTCGCGTACGGCCCGGACGGGAGGTCGTCGTACTACGTCTCCGACGAGCCCGTCGACGGCAAGCCCCAGGAATTCCAGACGCTGCGCCACCACGACGCGGGCACCGGCAAGCTGACCGTGCTCAGCGGCGCCATCCCGTGGGATGTCAGCGGATTCAGCCTGTCGGAAGACCGCCGCCACCTCGCCTATGCGACCAACGAGGACGGCATCAGCCGCCTTCGCGTGCTGTCGCTGCCTTCGCATCGCGAGATTGCCCTGCCCGAACTGCCGGTCGGCGTTTTCGGCTCCGGCGTCTTCTCGCCGGACGGCAACCGTCTCGCACTGTCGATCAACAGCGCGACGTCGCCCAGCGATGTCTACGTGATCGACCTGCGCGACGCGCGCCTGACACGCTGGACGCAAAGCGAAGTCGGCGGCCTCGACGCCTCGAAGTTCGTCGCGCCGACGCTCATCCGCTATCCGACCTTCGATCGCGTCAACGGCAAGCCACGCACCATCCCGGCGTTCTACTACCGCCCGGCGAACGTGCCCGCAGGCCGCAAGCTGCCGGTGATCATCAATATCCATGGCGGCCCCGAGGGCCAGTCGCAGCCGACCTTCAATCCGACCGCGCAGTTCATGGCGAACGAACTGGGCGTCGCGATGCTGGTCCCGAACGTGCGCGGCTCAAGCGGCTACGGCAAGACCTATCTTTCGCTGGACAACGCGGCCAAACGCGAGGATTCGGTCAAGGATATCGGCGCACTGCTCGACTGGATCGCCAGGCAGCCCGAACTCGACGCATCGCGTGTAGGCGTGTCGGGCGGCAGCTACGGCGGCTACATGGTGCTTGCCTCGCTGATGCATTACAGCGACCGCATCCGCGCCGGCATCGACGTGGTCGGCATCTCGCACTTCGGCACCTTCCTCAAGAACACCGAAAACTATCGGCGCGACCTGCGCCGCGTGGAATACGGCGACGAGCGCGACCCGAAGATGGCTGCGATCTTCGAGCAGATCTCGCCGCTGAACCATGCCGACCGCATCCGCGCCAAGCTGTTCGTCGCACAGGGCAAGAACGACCCGCGCGTGCCGTGGACGGAAGCGGAGCAGATCGTGAAGGCCGTGCGCGCCAACGGCCAGCCGGCGTGGTACCTGCTGTTCAACGACGAAGGCCACGGCTTCCGCAAGAAGAGCAACAGCGACTACTTCGGCGCCGCGAGCGTGCTGTTCTGGCAGCAGAACCTGCTCAACGACGGCAAGTGAACCGTTTCGCCCGGGCCGCGCCAGTCACTGGCCGGCCCGGGACCTCGACGCATCGACCCGGGCAGCCCTTCGCGCCCCAGGCGCACAGGCAGGCTCTCAACCCGGCCACAGCCCCCGGATCGCCGCCACGCCCTGCGCTCCGTGCGCACGCGCCGTCGCGACATCGTGCATGCCCAATCCGCCGATGGCGTAGATCGGCAAGGCGACGTGTTCGCGAACGTTCGCGAATGCGTCCCAACCGATGCCCGACTGTCCGGGATGCGATGCAGTCGGCAGGACGGGCCCCAGGACCGCCGCATCGCAGCCCGCGGCCTGCGCGCGCTGGAGTTCAACCAGACCGTGGCAGGAGGCAATCACGCGGCCGATCACGGCAGGCCTGGCAGCCAGCGTCGACAACTGCGCGGCGCGCAGGTGCACGCCGATGCCGAGACGCTCCGCAAGCGCGATGTCGCCGTTCACCAGCACGTCGGCCTGCGCATCCCGCGCGAGACCGGCGGCGCGTTCGACGAGGGAAGACCAGCGTGCGGGATCGGCAATCGACAGCATCGGCGCACGCAGTTGCACGCGGGAAATGCCGGCATCGAATGCCGCACGCAGGGCATCGAGCCAGTGCGCATCGTCGTCCGGCTCGGGCGTGACCATGTACAGCGGAGGATCGAGCAACGCGGCGACGACCGGCCGGTCGGCGTCGGGCATCGCATAGCTCGCCAGCTTGTGGGGTGGCACCCAGGCCAGTGCCTGGCCGTCGAGTCCCTTCACCGTGCCGCTCCACGCCGCGACGCGACGCACGTCGAGACACAGGCGCTTGTGCGGGTATTGCTGCGGCACCGCGATCACCGGGTCGCCGACGCGCGCCTCGATGCCGAGTTCCTCGCGCAGTTCGCGAACCAGCGCCTGTTCCGGCGTTTCGCCGGGGTCGACCTTGCCGCCCGGGAATTCCCACAGCCCGGCGAGGTCGCGGCCTTCAGTGCGTCGCGCCAGCAGGATGCGACCCCGGGCATCGGTGATGACGCCTGCGACGACATGCACGATCTTTCCGCTTCGACTTCGATCACTCCCGCTCATGACGTGGATGCGGTTCCCTTTCCCGTGGCGCTGCGGATCCTTGTATCGCCACGATCACGCCAGGGCAAGTTCCGGATCGGAATGGCGCCGGCCCAAACGAAGGGAGCCCGCACGATGGCGGGCTCCGGGGGCGACGCGGCAGACCTTGGCCTCAGACCAGCTGGCCGTGGCAATGCTTGAACTTCTTGCCGCTGCCGCACGGGCACGGATCGTTGCGTCCGACACCCGCGAACTGCTCGGGATGCTGGTAGTCCGGCGTGGCGGCTTCTTCGTCGGCGCCATAGCCGCCGATGTCCGGGTGCTGGAACTGCATCTGGCGCGCCAGCGCTTCGGCACGCGCGCGTTCGGCGGCCTCGGCCTGCACGATCTCTTCCTCGCTGCGCACGCGCACCCGCGCCAGCAGCGACACCACTTCGCGCTTGACCTTCTCCAGCATCTCGCTGAAGAGTTCGAACGCTTCCTTCTTGTATTCCTGCTTCGGCTGCTTCTGCGCGTAACCGCGCAGATGGATGCCCTGGCGCAGGTAGTCCATGCGGCCGAGATGCTCTTTCCAGCTCTGGTCGAGCACGGTCAGCATCAGGTGCTTTTCGAGCATCCGCATGTTTTCCGAGCCGATCGTCGCTTCCTTCGTCTCGAAAAGACGCGCGATCTCGCCCTGGACGTAACGCGCGATGCCTTCGGCGTCGATTTCCTTCTGGCCCTGCACGTGGTCCACCACCGGCAGCTGGAGGTTGAACTCGGCGGCCAGTTCGGATTCCAGGCCCTGCAGGTCCCACTGGTCGTCGATGGAGTTCGGCGGCACGAAACGGTCGACGAGATCGGCGACCACGTCGTTGCGGATGCCGTCGACGTTGTCCTTGACGCTGTCGGCTTCGAGCAACTCGTCGCGCTGGCGGTAGATGACCTTGCGCTGGTCGTTGTTGACGTCGTCGAAGTCGAGCAGGTTCTTTCGGATGTCGAAGTTGTGCGCTTCGACCTTGCGCTGCGCGCCGGCGATCTGCTTCGTGACCAGCGGGCTCTCGATGATGTCGTCTTCCTTCAGGCCCATGCGCGCCATCATGCGCTGCACCCAGTCGGCGGCGAAGATGCGCATCAGGTTGTCTTCGAGCGACAGGTAGAAGCGCGAGGAGCCCGGATCGCCCTGGCGGCCGGATCGGCCACGCAGCTGGTTGTCGATGCGGCGCGACTCGTGGCGTTCGGTGCCGATGATGTGCAGGCCACCGCTCGCCTTCACGGCGTCGTGGCGCTGCTGCCATTCGTTCTTGATGCGCTGGCGCTCGATGTCGTTGAGCTCGCCGCCTTCGGCTTCGCGATCCTGCAGTTCGGCTTCCAGCGAGCCACCGAGCACGATGTCGGTACCACGGCCGGCCATGTTGGTGGCGATGGTCACCGCCCCAGGGCGACCGGCCTGGGCAACGATATGCGCTTCGCGCTCGTGCTGCTTGGCGTTGAGCACTTCATGCGCCACGCCCGCGGCGTTGAGCTGCTCGGACAGCATTTCCGACACTTCGATCGACGTGGTGCCGACCAGGACCGGCTGACCGTTGGCGTTGCACTCCTTGATCTCGTTGATCACCGCGCGGTACTTGCCGGCCTTGTTGAGGAACACGGCGTCGGGATGATCCTTGCGCACCATCGGACGATGGGTCGGGATCACCACCACTTCCAGGCCGTAGATGCTCTGGAATTCGAAGGCTTCGGTATCCGCCGTGCCGGTCATGCCCGAGAGCTTGCCGTACATGCGGAAGAGGTTCTGGAAGGTGATGCTGGCCAGCGTCTGGTTTTCGTGCTGGACCGGCACGCCTTCCTTCGCCTCGACGGCCTGGTGCAGGCCGTCGGACCAGCGCCGGCCCGGCAGCGTGCGGCCGGTGAACTCGTCCACGATCACCACTTCGCCATCGCGCACGATGTAGTCCACGTCGCGCTGGAACAGCGCGTGCGCGCGCATCGCGGCGTTGAGATGGTGGACCACGTGGATGTTGTGCGCGGCGTACAGGGTGTCTTCACCCTCGAGGATGCCGGCACGACGCAGCAGCTCTTCGGCGTGTTCCTGGCCGGCCTCGGACAGGTGCACCTGCTTGCCCTTCTCGTCGACCCAGAAATCGCCGACGCCGTCTTCGACATCCTGGCGCTTGAGCTGCGGGACGATGCGATTGACCTTGACGTACAGCTCGGGCGATTCGTCGGCGCGACCGGAGATGATCAGCGGCGTGCGCGCTTCGTCGATCAGGATCGAGTCGACTTCGTCGACGATCGCGTAGTGCAGGCCGCGCTGGTGGCGGTCTTCCTTCGACAGCGCCATGTTGTCGCGCAGGTAGTCGAAGCCGAATTCGTTGTTGGTGCCGTAGGTGATGTCGGCGCCGTAGGCGGCGGCCTTGTCGGAGTGCGGCATGCCCGGGTAGACGACACCGACGCTCAGTCCCAGCCAGTTGTACAGGCGGCCCATCCAGGCCGAGTCGCGCCGTGCCAGGTAGTCGTTCACGGTGATGACGTGGACGCCCTTGCCTTCCAGCGCGTTGAGATAGGTCGGCAGCGTTCCGACGAGGGTCTTGCCTTCACCGGTGCGCATTTCCGCGATCTTGCCCAGGTGCAGGACCATGCCACCGATCAGCTGGACGTCGTAGTGGCGCATGCCGAGGACGCGCTTGGACGCCTCGCGGCAGACCGCGAAGGCCTCCGGCAGCACCTTGTCGAGCGACTCGCCCTTGGCGATGCGATCCTTGAACTCGGGCGTCTTCGCCTGGAGTTCGGCATCGGACAGCGCTTCCATCTGCGCTTCGAGTGCGTTGATCTTCTTGACGATGCCGCTGAGCTGCTTGATCAGGCGATCGTTGCGGCTACCGAAGATGCTGGTCAACAGGCGATTGAGCATGGGCGGGGTGGGTCCGGGCTGGGTGGGCCGGGCAGACCGTCCGGAACGGCCATCCACGGCAATAAAAAAGGGCGCAGAGCGCCCTGCAACGTTCCATTGTACTTGGTGCCGCCGCCCCGAGGTATCAAGCCCCCGGGGCCCCGATTTCAGACGGACGCGCCCAGGCGCCCGGCTCAGCCGCGGACGGCGAGCTTTCCGCCGGCCACCGGTGCCGTGGCCTCGCCAAGGAACTGCTTGGGATTCACCACCGCGCCGTTGTCCCACACCTCGAAATGCACGTGCGCACCGGTCGAACGGCCCGTCGAACCGGCCTTGGCGACTTCTTCGCCACGGCGGACGAGGTCGCCGACCTGGCGGGTCAGGCGCGAATTGTGGGCATAGCGGGTCACGTAGCCGTTGCCGTGATCGACCTCGATCACGTTGCCGTAGCCCGAGCGCACGCCCGAGTAGGTCACGACACCATCGGCGACGGTCAGCACAGGATCGCCGGTGTTGGCTTCGAAATCGACGCCCTTGTGGAACTGGCTGCCGCCACCCAGCGGATCGGCGCGGTAGCCGAAGTTGGAAGTGATGTAGCTCTGCTGGATCGGCAGGCCGGTGGGAAGGCTGCTCTTGTCGAGCTCGCGATTGAACAGCAGGGATTCGAGCACCGACAGCTGGCCGCCGGAATGCTTGAGCTGCGTGCCAAGGCCGGTCATGCCATCGAGCAGCTCGCGCGCCTGCATGTCGCGCACCGGACCAGCGCCACCGACGCCCACGGGCTTGTCGAAGTTGAATTCGCCGTCGCCGAGCTGCGCGGCGCGCGTCAGGCGCTCGCCCAGGGCGTTCAGGCGGTTGGCCTCGGCCTGGAGTTCGGCCATGCGCGCAGCGAGCGCATTGACCTCGCGCTGGGCTTCGCGGCGGGTCGCGTCGAGGGCGCGTTCCTGCTCGCGCACGGCCACCTTCAGGCGGTCGTGGTGCAGGTCGCGGACCAGGCCGTCACCGATCGCGCCAACGCCGACGCCGATGATCATCAGTGCGATCGCTGCCATGCCCGGGCGGGCATGCATCGCGACGCGGCCGCGATGCCCCGTGTCGAGGATGAAGGACCACGTGCCACGCAGTCCGATGGCGCAGGCGCGTGCAAGGGTGTGCGCGGCAACGCGCATGTGGTGCTGGGCGATCAGCAGCGTCGGCGGGCGATGCGGATGGACGGCGCCCTGCGCCTGCGACATGTCGTCTGCGTCCGTCCGGTGCTGCGTATTTTCGTCGAAGCTGTGTACAGTCATGCGGCCAATGTCCCGTTCTCGACACAACCCTCCTCCTCCGTCCCGCCCTGCGGGCCCGAAGATCGCCTCCGATGCTCTGCTCGAAGGCGACGCCAATGACCCGGGCAAACTGTTCCTGCGGCGGGCGATGTGGCTCGAAGCGTTGGATCTGCAACTGCGTCCGGGTCTTCCCGTGGGTGTCGCCGCGCATGCGCGCCTGGCGAACGTGAGCCACGGAAGACTCGTATACCTGGTGGATGCGCCGGTCTGGCATGCCAAATTGCGGCTTGCGGCGACAGACGTCCTCGAAGTGGCCCGGTCCATCGGACTGGAAGTGACCGAGCTCGTGGTCAAGGTCGCGACCGGACCGCACGCGATGCGTGCGCCCATGGCCGGAACGTCGAACAGTCGCCCAGTTCCCCCACTCTCGGCTGCCGCGCGTGAAGCGTTCGCGGCCGCGCTCGCTGCCCGTGACGAAGATCCGTCGGAGCAAGACCCGTCCTGAGTCCATCCGCCGAACACCTCCTGGGAGGCACCCGGTGGACGCGAAGGACGCATGCTACTGGCCGAAGACGGTCAGGGGGTTAAGAAGCCGGGGGCTTTTCGTTAATTAACCGTTAAAAAACGCTGCGCGAGTTCACGGATCAGGCATGTTGCCTGATCGCGGATGGCGGAATGCACGATTGCCTCAGCGCAGCAGGACCCGTATGGAGACAGGGTCAGGCGGTCTGGAGGTTGCCGTAGACCACCGGAACCGGCACCTGCTCGTCGAAGGTCACGATGTCCCAGGCGGAAGACTGGGCCAGCAGGGCGCGGACCAGCTTGTTGTTGAGCGCATGACCCGACTTGAAGCCCTCGTAGGCGCCCAGGATCGGATGGCCCGCCAGGTACAGGTCGCCCACCGCGTCGAGGATCTTGTGGCGGACGAACTCGTCGGCGTAACGCAGGCCGTCGTCGTTGATCACGCGGAATTCGTCGAGCACGATCGCGTTGTCCATCGAGCCGCCGAGGCCGAGGTTGCGCTCGCGCATGAACTCGAGGTCGCGCATGAACCCGAAGGTGCGGGCACGGCTGACTTCGCGGATGTAGCTCTCGGTGGAGAAATCGACGACCGCGCGCGACTGCGACGCAGGAATGGCCGGATGGTTGAATTCGACGGTGAAGCCCAGGCGGAAGCCGTCATGCGGATCGAAGCGGGCGACCTTGTCGCCATCGCGGACTTCCACGGTCTCGAGAATCCGGATGAAACGCTTCGGGGCATTCTGTTCGACGATGCCGGCCGACTGCAGCAGGAACACGAACGGGCCTGAGGAGCCGTCCATGATCGGCACTTCGGGCGCGGACAGTTCGACGTAGAGGTTGTCGACACCGAGTCCCGCAAGCGCGGACATCAGGTGCTCGACGGTCATCGCCTTGGCGCTCTCGCGGGTCAGACCGGTGCAGAGCATGGTCTCGGTCACCAGGTCGGCGCGGGCGGGGATCTCGACGACGGGATCCAGATCGACGCGACGGAACACGATGCCGGTATCGACCGGTGCCGGGCGCAGGGTCAGGAAGACCTTGTCGCCACTGTGCAGGCCCACGCCGGTGGCGCGGATCATGTTCTGCAGGGTGCGTTGCTGGGCCATGGGCGATGAGGAATTCGTGCGGGGCTGGGCGCGGATCCGTGCGCTCGGGAAGCACTCGCGGTTCGAGTGGGCAGGCAGATTAGCACGCGAAAGGCTGAACCTGAACGGAAGGGACGGACCGTTCCGGGCCTGCAACGGCGGCCTCGACAGGGGCATTCGAAGGGAGAAAAGCCCGCCGGGCCGGACGACCCGGCGGGAAAGGGACACGACACGCGGGGCGTACCGGACCGTCGCCGGCCCGGACCTCCCCGATGGAGCATTAGACGATCAGTCCGCCTGGCGACGGAGGAAGGCCGGGATATCCAGATAGCTGCTGTCGCTGCCGAAGTCGGCGGCCGGCGGGGTCGCTGCATCGCTGCCGCGACCACGGAGGTTGGCGGCGATGCCCGCGCCCGGCGTGAAGGCCGCCGGCTCCTCGATCATCATGCCGGTGGTGCCGTCGCGGCGGCCCTGGGTGTTGATCAGCTGGACCTGCGGGCGGCGCGCCGGCACATGCACTTCGTCGCGATCGCGCACGGCCTGGCGGGACACGGCACGGTTGAGGCCGGTGGCGACCACGGTCACCTTCACCTCGTCCTGCATGTCCGGATCGAGCACGGTGCCGATCACGACCGTCGCGTCTTCGGAAGCGAAGTTCTCGATCGTGCGGCCGACTTCGTCGAACTCGGCCATGGTGAAATCCGGGCCGGCGGTGATGTTGACCAGGATGCCGTTGGCACCGGCCAGGTTGACGTCGTCGAGCAGCGGGTTGTTGATCGCACCCTCGGCCGCGGCCTGCGCGCGGTCGTCGCCGCGGGCGGTGCCGGTGCCCATCATCGCCAGGCCCATTTCGGACATGACGGTGCGGACGTCGGCGAAGTCGACGTTGATCAGGCCCGGACGCACGATCAGGTCGGCGATGCCCTGCACCGCGCCCTGCAGCACGTCGTTGGCTGCGCGGAACGCCTGGATCATGGTCGCGTTGCGGCCGAGCACGGTGATCAGCTTCTCGTTGGGGATCGTGATCAGCGAGTCGCAGTGCTGCGACAGCTCCTCGATGCCCTTGAGCGCGACCTGCATGCGGCGACGGCCTTCGAACGGGAACGGCTTGGTGACGACGGCGACCGTGAGGATGCCCATCTCCTTCGCGAGCTGCGCGACGACCGGCGCGGCGCCGGTGCCCGTGCCGCCGCCCATGCCGGCGGTGATGAACACCATGTCGGCGCCCTGCAGGGCGTCCATGATGCGTTCGCGGTCTTCCAGCGCGGCCTGGCGGCCGACTTCCGGATTCGCGCCTGCGCCCAGGCCCTTGGTGACGTTGCTGCCCAGCTGCAGCTGGAGCTTGGCGCCGCAGTTCTTGATCGCCTGCGAATCGGTGTTCGCAGTGATGAACTCGACGCCCTCGATGCAGCCGTTGACCATGTGCGCCACGGCGTTGCCGCCGCCGCCGCCCACGCCAACGACCTTGATGACCGCATTCGGGGCCATCTTTTCGACCAGTTCGAAATATGCCATGTCCGTGTCCTCGTCTATTTATATGTATTGCTGTTGTCTGTTGGATCGGTATCGCGCCTGACTCGCTTCGCCCCATCCCGGGGCACGCCGTCGTCCATGGATCGAATCGCTAGAACTCACCCTTGAACCAGTTCCTGAGCTTGTTGAACACGCCGAGCGCGCGGCCCGCCGGAATCACCGGGCGACGCGGATGCTCGATCTGGCTGCCCATCAGCAGCAGCCCGACGCCGGTGGCGTGCACCGGGTTGCCTACGACTTCGCCCAGGCCGCTCACGTGCTGCGGGATGCCCACTCGCACCGGCATCTGCAGCATTTCCTCGGCCAGTTCGACCACGCCTTCCATCTTCGAAGCACCGCCGGTGAGCACCATGCCGGCGCGCACCAGTTCCTCGAAGCCCGAGCGGCGCAGTTCTGCCTGCACCATCTCGAAGATTTCCTCGTAGCGGCCCTGCACCGCCTGCGCCAGCGCATGACGCGGCAGGCGACGCGGCGGACGATCGCCGACGCTCGGAACCTGGATGCTCTCTTCCGCCGTCGCCAGTTGCGCGAGCGCACAGGCGTAGCGGACCTTGATCTGCTCCGCTTCCGGCGTCGGCGTGCGCAGCATGTGCGCGATGTCGTTGGTGACGTGATCGCCCGCGATCGGCAGCGACGCCGTGTGGCAGATCGCACCATGCACGAACACCGCGATGTCGGTCGTGCCGGCGCCGATGTCGACCAGCACCACGCCCAGTTCGCGTTCGTCGCTGGTCAGCACGGCGGTGCTGGACGCGAGCGAGGAGAAGATCAGGTCGTCCACCTGCAGGCCGCAGCGCTGCACGCACTTGCTGATGTTCGCAGCGGCCGACTGCGCGCACACCACGAGGTGCGCATGCACTTCGAGACGCACGCCGGTCATGCCGACCGGGTTGCGGATGCCTTCCTGCGAGTCGTCCAGCACGTAGTCGCGCGGAATTGCGTGGAGGATCTTCTGGTCGGCAGGGATGGCCACGGCCTTGGCCGCTTCCAGCACGCGGTCGAGATCCATGTAGCTGACCTCGCCGTCGCGGATAGGCACGATGCCGGGCGAATTGCGGCACTGCACGTGGTTGCCGGAGATCGAGGCGTACACCGAGCGGATCTCGCAGCCGGCCATCAGCTCGGCTTCCTCGATCGCGCGCTGGATCGACTGCACGGTCGATTCGATGTCCACGACGACGCCGCGCTTGAGCCCGCGCGATTCGTGCGTGCCGATGCCGATGACCTCGATCGGGTTGCCGGGCGCGTATTCGCCCACCAGCGCCACCACTTTCGAGGTGCCGATGTCGAGGCCGACGATGAGCGATTTGTCGCCTTTGCGGTTCATGTGGGCAGAGCCATGGAGCGGAAATGGGGCATCGAGAATGCGTTCAGGGTGGCGATCCGACCGGTCACGCCGGCCGGATTCGCCGAAGGAGGTGCTGCAGCCGCAGGCGCGCCGGATGCCTTGCCGGGGGCCTTGGCCGTATCCGTTGCTTCACGCCATGTCAGCGCGAAACCGTTGGTGTAGCGCAGGTCCGCACGCGCGAGCGTGCGTGGGTCCTGGGCCTGCAACTGCGGCAGCAGGCGCGCGAACCTCGCCAGCCGCAGCCGTGCGTCATCGCGACCGAGCAGCAGTTCCGCGCCGCTGGACAGGGTCATCGACCAGCTGCCGCGCGCATCGATGCGCAGCGACTGCACGTCGATGCCGACCGGCACGAACAGCGCGCGCGCTTCGTTGTACAGCGCCACGATGTCCTTGCTGCGCGACAACGGCCCATCGAAACGCGGCAGGCCCTTCGGAACGGCCACGTTCGCAGCCGGAAACAAACGGCCACGCTCGGAGAGCAACTGGTCCTTGCCCCACCACGCGAACGGTCGATGTTCCTCGACGCGCACGATGAGCACATCGGGCCACTGCTTGCGCACTTCCGCCGACTCGACCCAAGGCAGCTGTGCAACGGCAGCCTGCGCGTCTTCCAGGCGCACCGCGAAGAATCCGCGCTGCGCGTGCGGCATCACCGTCGCCCGCAGCCGTGCGGCATTGACGCGCTCGAGATCGCCGACCACGCGCAACGTGCGCAGCGGCCAGCGCTCGGCGCCGACCCAGCCCTGGATGACCGCCACCACGGGCAGCGTCACCAGAGCCAGCGCCAGCAGCCACGCGACGAGTCGCAGGAAGGCGTTCATCGGCCGCCCACCTCCGGAACCGCAGCGTCGATCGATGTCTCGAGCACCATCCAGCACAGGGTCTCGAAATCGATGCCGATCTGGCGCGCGGCCTTGGGCACCAGCGAATGGCTGGTCATGCCCGGCGCGGTGTTGATCTCGATGAGCTGGAAGCCGTGGCGTCGGTCGCGCATCACGTCGACGCGGCCCCAACTGCTGCAGCCGGCTGCGCGGAACGCACGCAGTGCAAGGTCGCGGATGGTCGTCTCGTCGTCGCCTTCGAGGCCGGGACACAGGTACTGCGTGTCGTCGGCGATGTACTTGGCGTGGTAATCGTACCACTCGCCAGCGGGAACGATGCGGATCGACGGCAGCGCGAGGTCGCCGAAGATGCCAACGGTGAATTCGTCGCCCTGCACCATCTGCTCCATCAGCAACTCGCCGGAATAGCCCGCGGCGAACGCTTCGGCGGCATCGAGGTCGCTCTCGGCGAGGATGCGGAACACGCCGACGCTGGAGCCTTCGCAGGACGGCTTCACGAACACCGGCAGACCGAGCGACGTCGCCGCGTCGCGCATGCTGTCGCCCGGACGGATCCGCACGAACTTCGGCGTGGGCAGACCTTCGCTCAACCACACCTGCTTGGTGCGGATCTTGTCCATGCTCAGCGCGCTGCCCAGCACCTTCGAGCCGGTGTAAGGCACGCCCAGCGCTTCGAGCGCGCCTTGCAGCACGCCGTCCTCGCCACCGCCCTTGTTGCCGTGAAGGATGTTGAAGACGCGGTCGTACTGACCGTCGCGGAGCGCGTCGATCAGCGCCGGGATGCCGTCGACCGCATGCGCGTCGACGCCGCGCGCGCGCAGCGCGTCGAGCACGTTGCGGCCCGAATCGAGCGAGACCTCGCGCTCGGCGCTGGTGCCGCCCATGAGCACGGCGACGCGACCGAAGACGGCGGGATCCCTGAAGCGCGGCGATGGCGTGGCGATGCTCACGACCGATGTCCTTCTTGATTGTCGTGGTGGAAACCATGGGCCGCGATCTGCTGCGCGGCATGGCCGATGTCGCCTGCGCCCATCATCAGCAGCAGGTCGCCGTCGTGGAGGACGTCGGGAAGCACGGCAGCCAATTCGCCTGCGCCGCCCACGACGACCGGGTCGATGCGTCCGCGCGCGCGGATGCTGCGCGCGAGCGACTTGGCATCGGCGCCCGCGATCGGCGCTTCGCCGGCCGGGTAGACCTCGGTCAGCACCAGCGCGTCGACGTTCGACAGCACGGCTGCGAAGTCGTCGAAGAGGTCGCGGGTGCGGCTGTAGCGATGCGGCTGGAACGCGACCACGAGCCGGCGATCGGGCCAGCCGCCGCGCGCCGCCTGGAACACAGCCTCGAGTTCTTTCGGATGGTGCCCGTAGTCGTCGACCAGCTGCACCTTCGCGCCATGCGCGGTGGTCAGTTCGGCCAGCAGGTTGAAGCGACGGCCGATGCCGGCGAACTTCTCCAGAGCGTGCGCGATGGTCTCCGGCGCCACGCCAAGCTGCCAGCCGATGGTGGCGGCGGCCAGCGCGTTCTGCACGTTGTGGCGACCGGGCAGCGCCAGCGTCGTCGGGGTACGCGTGCCGTCGGGCAGGCAGAGCGTGAAACGCATCGCCGGACCGGCCTGCTCGACGTCCTCGGCACGCACGTCCGCCTCGGCGGACAAACCATAGCTGATCACGTGGCGCGGCATGTCCGCGGCGAGCGCCGCGACTTCCGGATCGTCGATGCACAGCACGGCCAAGCCGTAGAACGGCAGGCGATGCAGGAATTCGGAGAAGGCGGCCTGCACGCGCGCGAAGTCGCCACCGTAGTTCTCCAGGTGATCTGCATCGATGTTGGTCACGACCGCGACCGAGGGATTCAGGCGCAGGAAGCTGCCGTCGCTTTCGTCGGCCTCGGCCACCAGCCAGTCGCCGCTGCCCAGGCGCGCATTCGCGCCGGCCGCAAGCAGCTGGCCGCCGATCACGAAGGTCGGGTCGAGCCCGCCCTCGGCCAGCACGCTGGCGGTGAGCGAGGTCGTGGTCGTCTTGCCGTGCGTGCCGGCGATGGCGATGCCGCGACGGAAGCGCATCAGCTCGGCCAGCATTTCCGCACGCGGCACCACCGGGATGCGCTGCGCGCGCGCTTCCATCCATTCCGGATTCTCGTGCTTGATCGCACTGGAGACCACGACGCAGTCGGCACCGAGCACGTTCGCTGCGGCGTGACCACGGCAGACGGTGATGCCCAGCGACGCCAGTCGACGCGTGGTCGCGTTGTCGGCATTGTCCGAGCCGGAGACCTGATAGCCGAGCGTGCACAGCACCTCCGCTATCCCGCTCATGCCGACGCCGCCGATGCCCACGAAATGCACGCGGGGAAATGCCTTGGACAGGTCCTTGGTGTCGAGCAGTCGGCGAATCATGCGCGTGCCGCCTCCAGCACGGCATCGGCGACGCGGTCGGCCGCGTCGTTCCTGGCGAGGGATCGCGCGGCTTCGGCCATGAACAGCCGTTTCGCCGGATCCAGGATGAAATTGCGCAGCTCCATCGCGAGCTTCGACGCCAGCGCGTCGTCCTGCTTGAGCAGCACGGCGGCGCGTCGTTGCGCGAGGTACTGCGCGTTCTTGGTCTGGTGGTCGTCCACGGCGGTGGGCAACGGCACCAGCACGCTGCCGACGCCGACCGAGCAGACCTCGGCGAGCGTCAGCGCACCGGCGCGGCACACGACCACGTCGGCCCAGGCATAGGCCGCGGCCATGTCGGCGATGAACGGTTCCACGGAGGCCACGACACCGGCATCGGCATACGCCTGCTCCGCCTCGTCGCGCATCCGCTCGCCGCACTGGTGACGCACGATCACGCCCGCGCCTTCGAGCTGGCGCAGCGCCGCCGGCATCGCGGAATTCAGCGCACGCGCGCCCTGGCTGCCGCCGAGCACGAGCACGCGCATGTCGTCGTCGCCGCGTCCCGCGAAGCGTTCGCGCGGCGCCGGCACCTGCGCGATCACGTCGCGCACCGGATTGCCGACCACGGTCTCCTTGCCCGGAAAGGCATCCGGAAACCCGGTGAGCACGCGGCGCGCGAAACGCGAGAGCACGCGATTGGTCATGCCCGGCGCGCGATTCTGTTCGTGCACGAGGAGCGGGATGCCGGCCAGGACCGAGGCGATGCCGCCGGGGCCGGCCGCGAAGCCGCCGAAGCTGACCACCGCACGCGGCTGGTGCCTGCGCAGGATGTCGCGCGCGCTGCGGATCGCCGACAGCACGCGCAGCGGCGCGCGCAGCAGCGTGCCCAGCCCCTTGCCGCGGACGCCGGAGATCGCGATGGTCTCGATGTCGATGCCGTGCTGCGGCACGAGTCGCGTTTCCATGCCGCCTTCGGCACCCAGCCACACCACCGGGATGTTGCGCGCGCGCAGCACGGCGGCAAGCGCGAGGCCCGGGAAGATATGCCCGCCCGTGCCGCCAGCGAGGATCATCACCGGCGCGTTGCTCATGGTCGCGGCGGAAGTGGCGCTCATGCGCTCCTCCCGAAACTCGGTTCGACGCGGTCGCGCAGGCGGCTGGTGCCGCGCGGCACGCCACCCGTCGAGCCGTTGCCGATCATGGTTGCCGTCGTCGACGGCAGCGGCTGGGCGGTCTGCGGTGGCGTACCCGGTTCGATGCGCGCAGACACCTGGGCCGCTTCGCCGCGCAGGCGCGCGACCTGGCGCTCGGCGCGATCGAGTTCGTAGGAGATGCGCAGCAGCAGGCCCAGCGCGGCGCAGGTGCCCAGCACGCTGGAGCCGCCGGAGGAAATCAGCGGCAGGGTGAGCCCCTTGGTCGGCAGCAGGCCGAGGTTCACGCCGATCGAGACGAAGCTCTGCAGCGCCATCCACAGTGCGATGCCGAATGCACAGTAGCCCGCGAAATGGCGGCGCATCTCGACGCACTTCAGGCCGATCCAGAACGCGCGGCCGACCAGCACGGTGTACAGCCCGATCACCAGGCAAACGCCGACGAAGCCCAGCTCTTCGGCGATGACCGCGAGGATGAAGTCGGTGTGCGCTTCCGGCAGGTAGGACAGCTTCTGCACCGAGCCGCCAAGGCCGACGCCGAACCATTCGCCGCGGCCGATGGCCATCAGCGCGTTGGACAACTGGTAGCCGCTGCCGAAGGGGTCGGCGAACGGGTCCCAGAACGAGGTGAAGCGGCGCCAGCGATAGGGTTCGGCGATCGCGATCAGGGCCAGCACCGGCAGGCCGACGAGTACCGGGCCGAACATGCGTGGCATGTGCACGCCGCCGAGCACCAGCATGCCGGCCGTGATCGCGAGGATCAGCGACAGCGAACCGAAGTCCGGCTGCAGGATCAGCAGCGCCACCAGCGCCACGGCGACGCCCAGCGGCTTGAGCATCGCGCTCCAGGTCGCATTGACCTCGTCGCGGAAGCGCACGAGGTAGCTGGCGAGCCAGACGATGTACATCAGCTTCACCGCTTCCACCGCCTGGAAGCCCATGATCCCGAAGTTGAGCCAGCGCTTCGCGCCATTGACCGTCTTGCCGATGCCCGGCACGAACACCAGCAACAGCAGCACGAAGCACAGCACCAGCATCAGTCGATCCTGCTGCTCGATCGACTTCAGCTCGGTGCGCATCAGCCATGCCGCCACGCAGGCACCCAGCGCGAGGAACATCAGGTGCTTGGTCAGGAAGTAGTACGGGCCGACGTCCAGGCCTTCGCCGATCGCGATCGAACTGGACGCGACCATCACCACGCCCATGCCGGCCAGCGCGAGCGACACGCCGAGCAGCCACGGGTCGAAGCGACCGGGCAACGCGTCGAGACGCGTTGCCTGCTGGCCGAGACCGAAACGCGGCAGTGGCGGAAACCAGTGGCTCATCAACGGATCTTCAAGGTGGCGAGGCCGACGAGGACGAGGATCACCGAGATGATCCAGAAGCGGACGATGACGCGCGGCTCCGGCCAGCCCTTCTTCTCGAAGTGGTGGTGGATCGGCGCCATGAGGAACACGCGTTTGCCGGTGAGCTTGAACGAAGCGACCTGGATCATCACCGACAGGGTTTCGATCACGAAGATGCCGCCCATCAGCACCAGCACCAGTTCCTGGCGCACGATCACCGCGATCGCGCCGAGCACGGCGCCCAGCGCCAGCGCACCGAGATCGCCCATGAACACCATCGCCGGATAGGTGTTGAACCACAGGAAGCCGAGGCCGGCACCGGCGATCGCCGCGCAGATGATCACCAGCTCGCCCGCACCGGGCACGATGGGGATCTGCAGGTAGGTGGCGAACTTCACGTTGCCGGTGGCGTAGGCGAACACGCCGAGCGCGCACGCGACCAGCACGGTCGGCATGATCGCCAGGCCGTCGAGGCCGTCGGTGAGGTTCACCGCGTTCGAGAAACCGACGATCCAGAAATAGGCGACGGCGACGAAGAAGATCGTGCCGCCGATGCCGACCAGCGGCAGCGCCACGTTCTTGAAGAACGGGATGTACAACGTGGTGGCCGACTGCACGTCCGCGGTGAAGTACAAGAACAGGCCTGCAGCGAGGCCGAACAGCGACTGCAGCGCGTACTTCGTGCGCGACTTCATGCCGTTGGGATCGCGCTTGACGATCTTGATCCAGTCATCCCACCAGCCGATCCAGCCGAACGCCACCATCACCGCCAGCACCAGCCAGACGTAGCGGTTGCGCAGGTCGCCCCACAGCAGCACGGACGCCAGGATGGTCAGCAGGATCAACGCGCCGCCCATCGTGGGCGTGCCAGCCTTCGAGAAATGCGACTGCGGGCCATCGGTGCGGATCGGCTGTCCGCCCTTGAGCAGCTTCAGGCGGTCGATCACGTACGGCCCCCACCACAGCGACAGGCCAAGCGCAGTCAGCGCCGCGAGGATGCCGCGGAAGGTCAGGTAGCCGAACAGGCCGAACAGGCTCTGCAGTTGTTCGAGCCAGCGGGTCAGTTCAAGCAGCATGCATGTCTCCCCCGCCCGCGGCCGCTGCGCCCGCGAGCATGTCTTTCACGATTCTGTCCATCGCGCTGCCGCGCGACCCCTTCACCAGCACGCGCAACGCGGCCTCGCCTTCGCGCGCATCGATGTCCGCGCGCAGCGCCTGCGTCAGCGCCTCGTGCGCCTCGAAATGCGCCGCGCCGTCACCGAAAGCCTCGGCGGCGGCGGCACTGAGATCGCCCAGCGTGTAGAGCCGGGCGATGCCCGATGCCTTCGCCCGGCGACCGACTTCGGCATGCAGCGCCACCGCGTCCTCGCCCAATTCGCGCATGTCGCCCAGCACCAGCCAGCGCGTGCCGCCTGCGGTGGCCAGGGTGTCGATGGCCGCATGCAGCGATCCCGGATTGGCGTTGTAGCTGTCGTCGATCAGCGTCACGCCCCTGCCGAGCGCATGCGTGTTGAGGCGACCATGCACCGGCCGTGTCGCGACGATGCCCGCGGCGATCGTCGCCAGCGGCACGCCCGCGCCCAGCGCCAGCGCCGTCGCGGCCAGCGCATTGAGGACGTTGTGCCGGCCGGGCATTGCCAGCGTCACGTCGGCCTCGCCTTCGGGCGTGACCAGCACGAAGCGGGACCCTTCGGCATCAAGGCGGATGTCGCGCGCAGTGATGTCGGCGCTGGCTTCCAGCCCGAAGCGGATCAGGGGATGGCCGTGCGCGCGCTCGGCGAAGTACGGCGCAAAGGCGTCGTCGGCGTTGATCGCGGCCACGCCGCCATCGCGCAGGTCGTCGTAGACCGCCGACTTGGTGTTGGCGATCTCCAGCAGGCTGCCCATGCGCTCGAGATGCGCCGGCGCCACGTTGTTGACCAGGGCCACGTCCGGCGGCGCGATCGCGGTGAGATAGGCGATGTCGCCCGGCTTGCCGGTGCCCATCTCGTACACGGCGAACTCGGCGTCTTCCGGCGCATCGATCACCGCGAGCGGCAGGCCGATCTCGTTGTTGCGGTTGCCGGGCGTGGCATAGGTGCGGCCTGCGCCCTGCAGGATCGTCGAAATCAGCGTCTTCACGCTGGTCTTGCCATTGCTGCCGGTCACCGCGACCACCTTGACGGTGCGCTCGCGCTGCATCGCCGTCGCCAGCTGCGCCAGCGCAAGCTCGGTATTGGCGACCAGGACCTGCGGGATCGCCAGACCCGGCGTTTCGCGGGAGACCAGCGCCGCGCGCGCACCAAGTTCGGCGGCGCGCGACACATAGTCGTTGCCGTCGAAGTTCTCGCCCTTGATCGCGACGAACAGCGCGGGCGTCGCCGCAGCGCCATCGAGCCGGCGCGTATCGGTGACCAGCGCCTCGATCGCGAGGTCGTCGCCGATCAGCCGGCCATTCGTGGCCTGCGCGATGCGCGAGAGCAGCAGCGTCTTCATGCGCGCGCCTCCAGCACCGCACGCGCGGTCTCGGTGTCGTCGAAGGGGTGCTGCACGCCGCCGATCTCCTGGTAGGGCTCGTGGCCCTTGCCGGCAACCAGCACGATGTCCTGCGCGCCGGCCAGCCCGATGGCGCGGGCGATCGCCTTGGCCCGATCGCGTTCGACGATCGCGGCATCGGGATTGGCGAAGCCGGCCATGATGTCGGCGACGATCGCATCGCCGCTTTCGGTGCGCGGGTTGTCGTCGGTCACAACCACCACGTCGGCCAGACGCTCGGCGATCGCCGCCATCTGCGGCCGCTTGCCGGTGTCGCGGTCGCCGCCACAACCGAACACGCAGACCAGCTTCGCCGAAGCGTGCGCACGCAGGCTCGACAACGCCTGTTCCAGCGCATCCGGCGTGTGCGCGTAGTCGATCACCACGAGCGGCAGGCGGCCATCACCGCCGAGGCGGTTCATGCGGCCGTGCACCGGCTGCAGGCGCGACAGCAGATCGGCGACGTCGGCAGGCGTCTCGCCCAGCGCCAGCAGCGCACCGCCGACCACCAGCAGGTTGTCGACATTGAAGCGGCCCAGCAGCGGCGAACGCACCGGATGCGCCTGGTCTTCGACACGCAGCGTGAAGTTGAGGCCCGACAGGTCGGGTGCGATGTCGTCGGCGCGCAGCGTGGCGCCATCCGCGCCGCGCGAACTGACGCCGATGGCGCGTACCGTGCCTTTCGCTCGGACGTCCGCGTGGAGCGCCCGCCCGAAGGCATCGTCGAGATTGAGAACCGCAGACTCGAGACCCGGCCACGCGAACAGCTTCGCCTTCGCGGCGCCGTAGTCCTCCATGGTGCCGTGGTAGTCGAGATGATCACGGGTCAGATTGGTGAACAGGCCCACGCGGAAATGCACGCCATCGACGCGTCCCTGGTCGAGCGCGTGCGAGCTGACTTCCATCGCCACTGCATCCGCGCCCCGGTCACGCAGGTCAGCGAGCAGCGCATGCAACTGGAGCACCAGCGGCGTCGTGAATCCCGTGGGCACGACGTCGCCGTACAGGCCCGCACCGAGCGTACCGATGGTGCCGGCACGCCGGCCGCGCAGGGTCCAGGCCTGCGCCAGCAACTGCACGGTCGAGGTCTTGCCGTTGGTGCCGGTCACGCCGACCGTATCCATCGCCGCAGTCGCTTCGCCATGGAAGCGATCGGCCATCGCGCCAAGGCGCGCGCGCAGGCCCGGCACAGCGACCAGCGGAATGCCGGCATCCACCACCGAAGCGTATTCGTCCGTCATCGGCGGCTCGAACAGCACGACGACCGCACCCGCAGCCCTGGCCTGCGCGACGAACTTCAGCCCGTGCGCACCGAAGCCTGCGATCGCCACGAATGCGTCCCCCGCGCGGATCGCACGGCTGTCCTGCACCAGCCCGGAAATCTCCAGCGCCGGCACATCGACCAGGTCGGGCAGCAATGCGCCCAGCGACATGCGGCGCATCATTGCGCACCTCCGTCGATGGCTTGCGGCAATGCAGGGCGTGCCGGTACGACAGGCGCAGGACGCGGCGGCGGCGCGGACGGAGGCACGGCCGCCGGCAGCGGCGCAACCGGCGCCGGCGCGAGCGCGGCGAGCTTCGCGGCCGGCCGCGAAACTGCTGCTTTCTGCTGCGCGGCGATCCAGGTGTCGATATCGTCCGGCGGCACGTCCATCAGGCGCAGCGCGCCCTCCATGACGTTCTTGAACACCGGAGCAGAGACGACGCCGCCGTAGTAGCCGCGAGCCGGATCCGGATCATTGATGACCACCGCCATCGAGAACCGCGGGTTGTCGACCGGCACCAGCCCGGCGAAGAACGCGACGTAACGCCTCGAATAGCCGCCGTTCTCGGACTTGCGCGCAGTCCCGGTCTTGCCCGCGACGTGGTAGCCGAGGATCGCGGCCTGCGTCGCGGTGCCGCCGGGCTCGGTGACGGTCTGCATCATCCGCACCACATCGTCGGCGATCTTCGGATCGAGCACCTGCTCGACCTCGCCGACTTCGCCCTTGACGAAGGTCGGCGCGATCGCGCGGCCATGGTTGCCCAGCATCGCGTAGGCATGCGCGATCTGCAGCGGCGTCGCGCTCAGGCCATAGCCATACGACATGGTCTGCTTGGTCGTGCCGCTCCAGCGCGACGGCGGCAGGAGGAGCCCTGCATTTTCGCCGGGGAAACCGCTGCCCGTGCTGCGGCCATAGCCGACGCGGCGCATGAACGCGTAGTAGTCCTCGTTCGGCAGCATGTGCACGATCTTCGATACGCCGACGTTCGAGCTCTTCCTGATCACGCCGGTGGTATCGAGCGTCCCGTAGTTATGGGTGTCGGTGGTGCGATAGCGACCGTTCGGGATCCAGCCCGGACTCGTGTGGAACAAGGTCGCCGGCGTGATCACACCGGCTTCGAGGCCGGCGGCCACGGTCAAGGGCTTCACCGTCGAACCCGGCTCGATCAGGTCGGTCACGGCGCGATTGCGGTGCGCATCGCGGTTGCCGCCCGTCACTGCGTTCGGATTGAACGACGGCAGGTTCGCCATCGCCAGCACTTCGCCGGTCGCCACGTCCAGCACCACCGCCGAACCACTGACCGCGCCGGTCTCGGCCATCGCGCGCTTGAGCTCGCGATACGCCAGGAACTGGATGCGACGGTCGATCGTCAGGGTCAGGCTCTTGCCGGGCACGGCGGCGCGCATCAGGTCGACCTCTTCCACCGTGCGGCCGTGGCGATCGCGGATGACGCGCTTCATGCCGGCGGTGCCGCGCAGCCACTCGTCGAACGCCAGCTCCAGGCCTTCCTGGCCGCGATCGTCGATGTTGGTGAAGCCCAGCACATGCGCGATCGCTTCGCCCTGCGGGTAGAAACGACGGTATTCGCGCTGCGAGAACACGCCCGGGATCTCGTGCGCCAGGATGCGGCGCGCTTCCGCGGGATTGATGCGGCGCTTGAGATAGACGAACTCGCGATCCGCACGCTGGGTGAGCTTGCGGGTCAGGCTTTCGGCATCCACGCCCAGCGCGGCCGCCAGCGTCGGCAAGTGCGCCGGCGTCTTCAGCAGTTCCTGGGGATTGGCCCAGATGGATTCGACCGGCGTCGACACCGCGAGCGGCTCGCCGTTGCGATCGGTGATCATGCCGCGCGACGTGGCGATCTCGATCTCGCGCAGGAAGCGCTCGTCGCCCTGCTTCTGGTAGAACTCGTTGCGCACCAGCTGCAGGTCGACCGCGCGCGCGACCAGTGCGAGCGCGCACGCGCCGAGCGCACCGGTCACCAGCAGCAGCCGGCCGCGCAGGTCGAACTGCGCACGGCCGCGCGGCCCCTGGCGGCGTTCGCCGCGACGCCGCCAGGCATCGCGCATGGCGCCGATCCGCGAGGCCAGGCCACTCGTGCCGGGATTCTTGCCGGAGGTCATGGGCGCACCACCACGATGTCGGCCGGCTCCGGCGTCTTCATGCCCAGGCGCACGCGCGCGACCTGGTCGATGCGGTTGCTTTCCGCCCAGGTCGCCTGCTCCAGCTGCAGCCGGCTGAATTCGATGTTGAGCTCGTCACGCGCCGACTCCAGGCGCGACAGCTCGATGAACAACTGGCGATGACGGTAGCGCGCATGCACCACGCCGATCGCCGACAACACGGTCGCCAGGGCCAGTACCGCGAGGACGAAGCGCAGGCTCATGCGGCACCCGCGAGCTTTTCGGCCACGCGCAGCACGGCGCTGCGCGCACGCGGATTCGCGGCGGTTTCGGCGTCGGTGGCCTTCTGCGCATCGCCGATGAGGCGCAGCGTCGGCGTGAACGGGATCTCGATCGGCATGCGACGGTTCGCCGGCGGCGCCTTGGCGTACCGATTCATGAACTGCTTGACGATGCGGTCTTCCAGCGAGTGGAAGCTGATGATCGCCATGCGGCCGCCCGGGCGCAGGGCGGCGAGCGCCGCGTCGAGGCCGCGCTCGAGGTCGTCCAGTTCGCGATTGATGAAGATGCGGATGGCCTGGAAGCTGCGCGTGGCCGGATGGATCTTCTGCGCCCCGCGGGGCACCACCGACGCGATCAGGTCGGCCAGCTGCGCCGTGCGCAGCAAGGGCGTTTCGGCGCGTCGCGCAACGATGGCACGGGCGATGCGGCGACTCTGCTTTTCCTCGCCATAGGTCCACAGCACGTCGGCGATCTCGCGCTCGTCGGCGCGCGCCAGCCATTCGGCCGCGCTTTCGCCGGACTCGAAATCCATGCGCATGTCGAGCGGACCGTCCTTGCCGAAACTGAAGCCGCGTTCGGCCACGTCCAGCTGCGGCGAGGAGACGCCGAGATCGAACAACACGCCGTCGAGTCCGCGCTGCGCCGCTTCCCAGCCCGCGAGGTCGGTGAAGCTGCCACGATGGATCGCGACGCGCGCATCCGCGCCGAACTCGCGTTCGGCGACACGGATCGCTTCGGGATCCTTGTCCATCAGCAGCAACCGACCTCCAGCGCCCAAACGTTGCAGCACGCCGCGGGCGTGACCGCCACGGCCGAACGTGCCATCCAGATACGCTCCTTCCTTCAGAACCCGCAGCCCGTCCATGACCTGCTCGAACATCACGGGCAGATGCAGCACTTGCCCGTCCGGCGCCGTGAGGTGGGCGGGCACCGAACCCGCGCCACCCGCGGTCACAGCTGCAAATCGAGCATCGCCTCGCCCAGGTCCGCATCACTCAACGTCATGCGGATCTGTTCGTGGTGCGCCTGCTCGCTCCACAGTTCGAACTTGTCGCCCATGCCCAAGAGCACGGCGCGCCTCTCGATGCCCACCGCGCTGCGGTGGCTCGCCGGGATGCCGATGCGCCCATTGGCGTCCGGCTCGACGAAGGTCGCCGCGCCGACCAGCTTCAGCTGCAGACTGCGGCTGACGCTCTTGGTGCGCGGCAATGCATTGACCTGGTCCCGCACGCGCTCCCACACCGGCATCGGGTAGAGGTAGAGCGAGCCGGCCTCGAAGGGGTTGTAGGTGATGACCAGCCGGCCTTCACAGGCGCGCGCGATGACGTCGCGGTAGCTGGTCGGGATCGCCAGCCGCCCCTTGTCGTCGATCGTGATGGCGGTCTCACCTTGGAACACGGAACCTCTGCGCGGTCTCAGCTGCTGCTGGCGGGAAGATCAGTACCGGAAAACCACAAAACACCCGGTTTTCCCACAAGTCGCCACATTAGGAGTGCCCCACAGGGTTGTCAACAACTTTCTGAGCGCAAATTCATCAAGCAGGTCAATGACTTGCGGCAATGTTCAGAGACTGGTTCAAGGTTTATCCACAAACCCATGTTTCGTCTCAAATTTTGAGATTTTGTGACGCAGGCCGCCTCCCTGAACGGGCGTGATCGGCCGCACGCTCGTCGTCTCCGCCTCGCATCAATCAACCATATGGTTGACAATCAGCTCGGACACGCGCGATATTCAGCCACATGGTTGAACTTTACTCCTCGCAACTCGATCAGGTCTTCCACGCGCTGGCCGACCCCACCCGCCGCGCGATGCTTGCGGACCTGCGCGACGGGGAGCGGAGCGTGGGCGAACTGGCCGCGCCGCACCGGATCAGCCTCGCGGCCGCGTCGAAGCACATCAAGACGCTGGAACGCGCGGGCCTGCTGAGACGCACGGTGATCGGCCGCACCCATCGCTGCGCGATCGATCCGGCGCCATTGGCCGAGGCCGACGCCTGGCTCAACCGCTACTCCGCGTTCTGGACCGAGCGTCTCGACGCGCTCGAAACCCTGCTGCAGGCCGACGGCCCGCCCTCCCCTCCCTCCGACTCCGGGAAGACACCACGATGAGCAACCACGGCACACTCACCGCACCGGACACGATCCGCTTCGAGCGGCTTCTGCCAGGCCCGATCGAACGCGTCTGGGATTTCCTCGTCGATCCCGACAAGCGCGCGCGCTGGCTGGCCGGCGGCCCGATGTCGCTGACGCCGGGTGGCGATGTCGAACTGCAATTCCACAATGCCGAACTGTCGCAAGGCGACGATCCCGCGCCGGAGAAGTATCGCGACTACGAGAACAGCGGAGAAGTCTTCGGCCAGGTCACGGCATGCGAGCCGCCACGATTGCTTGCCTTCACCTGGAGCGACATGCCCGGCGAACCGGAAGCGGAAGACTCCGAGGTGCGATTCGAGCTGGAAACGCAGGGCGAGCAGGTTCTGCTCACCCTCACGCACACGCGACTGATGTCGAACGAACTGCTCAGCGTCGCCGGCGGCTGGCACACGCACCTGGGCATCCTCGAAGACATCCTCTCGAACAAGGACGCACGACCGTTCTGGCGTACGCATACGCGGCTGGAAGCGGAATATGCGGATCGGCTGGAAATCGAGGTGTGATCACACGCTGTCGAACGCAAGCGTCATCAGCATGAAGCAGAGGTTGCCATCCATGGCGTGACGCATCGGCGACGGAACGCCCGGCCCGGCCATCCATGGCCGGGCGCTCGCCATCGCACGAGCCAATGGCTCGCAAGGGGGCGACTCGCGTCGCAGACGCGAGTGGGGGATCGAGGGCGAAGGCCTGGGGCCCGCGATTCGCGCCGCGAATCGTGGGATTTCTTGAAGAGATACAGTGCGGAATTTCCCGCCCCCTGAGTCAGGGGGCGGCTCGCGCACAGCGCGAGCGGGGGTGTGGCGGTGCGCGGTGGGGCGCAAGGTTCGCGCAGCGATTGGGCATCAACCAACTCAAGCCCCCTTGGTAAGGGGGCGACTCGCGTCGCAGACGCGAGTGGGGGAACGGGGGCGAAGGCCTGGGGCCCGCGATTCGCGCCGCGAATCGTGGGATTCTTCGAATGCTGCGCATTCGAAGAATGGCGGAGCCGGCCTGTAAGCCGGGTTCTGTCGAGGACGATCATTCCTCTAGGCGCATCGTCACCGATACGCTCAAGCAACCTACCCGGAGACACTGCGGGCCGCAGCATCGTCTCCCTATTTGGTCTTGCTCCCGGTGGGGTTTGCCGTGCCGGTCCGTTGCCGGACTCGCGGTGCGCTCTTACCGCACCATTTCACCCTTGCCACGCATTCCGGAGAACCGTTCGGCGGTATCTTTCTGTTGCACTTTCCGTCGACTCGCGCCGCCCAGGCGTTACCTGGCACCGTGCCCTGTGGAGCCCGGACTTTCCTCGGCGCGAACGCCCACCGAAGTGGATGCTCGCGACGCGACCGTCCGGCCGACTCCGCCGTGCGCATTGTCGCACGCCGGCTACGGGCATGCGCTACGCTGGTCGCCAGCAACCCGACAGGACGTCCTCACGAGGCGGCACCGCGCAAGCGGGGCCGGACCGAATCCACGATCCGACGAGGAACCCGCTTGTCTTACCGGGACCAGACCGCCAGCGCCTTTCGAGCCTCCGCCTCCGCCTCCGCCTTCGCCTGGCTGGCCTGCATGGCCATGCTCCTGTTCGTCGCTCCCATGGCCTTGGCGCAGGACAAGCCCGTATCAGGCACGGACCCGCGCCATCCGCTGGAAATCGAAGCCCTGACCTCACCGCAGGAAGTCCTGCGCAAGCTGCCGGCCGCACGCGCCGCGCTGGATGCCCAGGACTACGAGGGCCAGGCCAAGCTCGCACTGGCCGAAGCCAATGCCTGTCGCGTCACCGCGGACTGGAGCTGCCAGCGCCGCGCCGGTTCGGTCGCGATGGAAGCGGCCGATCACACGAAAAGCGTCTACCTGCAGGTCCGTTCGCGCATCGCGCTCGGTCGCGCGCTCTCGCGACTGGGTGATTTCAGCAATGCCTCGCGACTCCTCACCGAGGCACGGCAGCGGCTCGGCGCCGAGAAGAACGATGCCCTGATGGCCGACGTGCTGCTGGCCTATTCGTCGATCAGCGCGCGCCTCGGCAAGCTGGACGAGTCGTACCGCTATGCCCGCGAGGGGCTCGCCTACGCGCCACCGGCCACGCAGCCGGAAATGCACATCCGCTTGCTGCGCAACATGGCGAAGGTGGCTTCGGACACCGGTCGTGCGCGCGAAGCGCAGGCGCTGCTGCGCCAGGCGGAACCGCTGCTGCCCGCAGTCGAAGACCCCAAGCTCACTGCCGAGATCCTGCTGGAAGAAGCCAACGCAGCGCGCGTGCTCGGCGATGCGGATACGGTCGAGGAACGCGGCCGTCGCATCGGCGCGATCGGCGGCGGGCTCGAGAACACCCAGATCCGCGGGCTCGGCTTCGAGACCATCGGCCACGCGCACCGCATGCGCGGCGAGCGCGGACAGGCCTACGCCGAATACACCAAGGCGCGCGACGCCTTCGCGGGTCTGCGCCTGTATCGCGACGAGCTGCGCGCCGTGCGCGAGATCGTCGACCTGCAGTTGGCGGGCGTGAGCCGCGAACACCTGGCGGACACCACCGCGCGGCTGATGATGCTGACCGACGAAGTCGCGCGGATCGAGCGCGAATCGGCCGCCGCCGATTTCGAGGAACGCTTGCGCTTCGTGCAGAGCGAAGCCGCGCTCGCCGCTGCGAAGACCCTGGTCGAGAACGAACGGCTGCGCGCGACCGTCAGCGAGAACCGATTCCGCTATTCGCTGGTCGGCGGCGCGCTGGTGTTCTGCATCCTCGCCGGCGTGATCGCGCTGTACCGGCAGCAGCGTCGCTATGCCGGCGCGATGCGCGAACGCGGCCGCGAGATGGAGATCGCGATCGCCACCGACTTCCTCACTGCCGTGCACAGTCGTCGCCACATCACCGAGGCTGGCCATGCCGCCGTGGCGAACGCGATCGCGCATGGCCACCACTTCGCGATCGCGGTGGTCGACATCGACCACTTCAAGCGCATCAATGACAAATTCGGCCATGCCGTCGGCGACGACGTGCTGAAGGCCGTGGCGGCAGCGATGCGCGAGGTCTGCCGCGACACCGACACGCTGGGCCGCTACGGCGGCGAGGAGTTCGCGGTGCTGCTGCAGGGCATCGGCGAGGAACACGCGCTGCCGGCCGCCGAACGCCTGCGTCTCGCCGTGGCCGGCGTGAGCGTGCGCGTCGGCGACCAGGTGATCACGCCGACCGCCTCCGTCGGCGTGGCCTGCCTGACGCCCGGCGACAAGGGCTTCGACACGCTGCTCATCCGCGCCGACCGCGCGCTGTACAAGGCGAAGGCCGAGGGACGTGATCGCGTGGTGCTGGCCGGCGATATCGGCGACGACGCGTCGTCGCACGACCAGTTCTGATCGTCACCAGCGTTTCGTTTCAGCCGCCGCCGTACAGCGCCTTCCTCGGCGCCCCGCTGATCTCGGCGGCGAGCTTCGCGGCGGTGGAGGGCGGGAGATGCGCATCGAGCAGCGCGTAGATGCGACGACCTTCGGCGACCCTGGCTTCGGTGTCGTCGGCCACGCCCTGCACCAGCAGCACGAACTCGCCCTTGCGCTGGTCGGCATCGGCGGCGACGCGGGCGTGCAATTCGCCCAGGCCACCCGAAAGCACGGTCTCGAACAGCTTGGTCAGTTCGCGCGCGATGGCGGCGGGCCGCTCCGCGCCGAAGGCGACGACGGCATCCTCCAGCGTCTCTTCGATGCGATGCGAGGACTCGTAGAAGATCAGCGTGCGCGTTTCGCCGGCAAGCTGCGCGAGTCGCTCGCGCCGGGCACCGGTCTTGGCCGGCAGGAAGCCCTCGAACGCAAAGCGGTCGCTCGGCAATCCGGCGGCGCTGAGCGCAGCGACCAGGGCGCAGGGGCCGGGCACGGGGCTGACCCGGATACCGGCGGCGCGCGCGGCAGCGACGAGTCGGAAGCCGGGGTCGCTGACCAGCGGCGTGCCGGCATCGGACACCAGGGCCAGCGATTCGCCGGCCTGGAGACGGGCGACGATGCGCTCGGCCAGTCCTGCTTCGTTGTGCTCGTGCAGCGCCACCAGCGACTGCTCGATGCCGAAGTGCGACAGCAGCTGCCGGGTGTGGCGGGTGTCCTCGGCGCAGATCGCGGAAACACCGCGCAGGGTCTCCTGCGCACGCGGCGAAAGGTCGTTCAGGTTGCCGATCGGGGTGGCAACGACGTGGAGCGTGCCTGCAGGGCTGGAAGGTGACATCGGATGCGGGTCGCTCGGGCTTGGGTCGGACGGTAGAATCCTAGCCGTTCCCCACGAGGTGTTGCGGCATGCGAACGAATGCGAAGCGTCTGGCCTGGCTCTGCGCCGGCCTGTTGGTGCTGGGCCTGACGGCCTGCACCCCGACCAAGCCCGGCGGCACCCGGCCGACGACGAGCCGCACGCACCCGGTGGTGGTCGAGGCCTCGGCGCTGGCGCGCAACCACGAGACCCTCAGTGGCCAGTCGCGCCGCGACAACGCGATCGCCATCGAGCGCCTGGTCGCCGGTCTCGACAACGCCACGCTCGGCATCGAGGCTGCGAAGCTGGCCGCAGGCGATCCGCTCTACAACTTCATGGGCCGCGAACTGCAGCGCCGCGGACTGGACCTGCCGCGCCCCTTCGATCGCGAAGGCCAGTGGCGCTTCAATGCCGGGAATCGCCCGGCCGCCGACCGCGACGGCTATCGCCCGCCGCGCAAGCTGGCCGTGCTGCTGCCGCTGACCGGCAACCTCGCCACGGCGGCCTCGCCGGTGCGCGACGGCCTGCTGGCCGGCTACTACGGCGAACATCGCGCGCGCCCGCAGATCGCCTTCTACGACACCGCCGGCACGCCGAGCGGCGCCGTGGAGGCCTACCGCAAGGCGACCGCCGATGGCGCCGACTACGTGCTCGGTCCGCTCGGCCGCGATGAGGTCGGCACGCTGTTCCAGCAGGACGCGCTCGACGTGCCGGTGCTCGCGCTCAATCGCGGCCCGCAGCCGCCGTCGTCGGGCAACGCCAGCTTCGCACTGGCGCCGGAGGACGACGGCATCGCCGCTGCCGAATACCTGCTCTCGCGCAAGGCGAAGCGGGTGCTGGTGCTGCTGGGCGGCGACGACAACCTGCGCCGCAGCACGACCGCGTTCCGCGACCACCTCGCCAGCCGCGGCGGCAGCGTCGTGGACACCCTGGTCATCGCCGAGAAGCCGCTGGACAGCATCGCGGCACTGCAGGCCGCGACGCAGAAGGAAGGCGGTGTCGATGCCGTCTTCATCGCGCTCAAGGCCCCGCAGGCGCGCGCGCTGGCGCCGCAGCTGCTGATGGCCGGCCTGGCCGACAAGCTGCGCGTGGGCACGTCGCAGTTGCTGTCGGGCACCGGCAAGCCCGATCAGGACAAGGCGCTGGACGGCATCGCATTTCCCACCGAGACCTGGGTCGTGCAGGGCATCAACGGCCTGCCTCCGGCGGAAGCCACGGGCAAGGGGCTGAATACCGCACGCGGCCCCGCGGCCAAGCTGTTCGCCTTCGGTTACGACGCCTGGCTGCTCACCGCCTATCTCGAAAAGCTGTCGAACGATGCCAACGGCAAGATCGACGGCGCGACCGGTGCCCTGCGCCTGGATGGCTTCGGCAATGTGCTGCGCACGCCGGCCTGGTCGACCTTCAGCAACGGACAGGTCGTGGCGCTGGGCCGCAGTGGCGGCTGAGCGCACCGCCCCTCGCCCCACCCCGCCCCGCAACGGCACGTCGCGGCGCAGCGACGGTGCACGCGTCGAGGCGCTGGCACGGGACTTCCTGCTGCGCCACGGGCTGGCGCCGGTCGCCGCCAACGCGAACTATCGCGGCGGCGAACTCGACCTGGTGATGCGCGAGGGCGACACGCTCGTGTTCGTCGAAGTGCGCTATCGAAAGAGCGCCGGTTTCGGCGGCGCCGCGGCATCGGTGGACGCGAGCAAGCGCCGCAAGCTTGTGCTCGCGGCCGAACTGTTCCTCGCGGCGCATCGCGAATTCGCCCGCCTGCCCTGCCGCTTCGACGTGGTCGCCGCGCACGGCGATGTCGAAGCGCCCGATTTCGACTGGCTGCGCGACGCCTTCCGCGCGGACGACTGCTGATGAGCACGTCCTCCGCGCATCCTGTGGACATCGTCCAGCGCCAGCTCGACGCCTACAACGCACACGACCTCGACGCGTTCTGCGCGTGCTTCGCCGAAGACGTGCGCACCTGGCGCATGCCCGACACATCGCCTGCCCTGTCAGGCAAGGCCGCATTGCGCACGTTCTACGCGGAACACCGCTTCGCGATTCCGTCGCTGCGCGCCGAACTGCTCGCGCGCATGACGCTCGGCGACAAGGTGATCGACCACGAGCGCGTCCACGGGCTTCATCCCGAACCATCCGAAGTCGCAGCGATCTACCGCGTCGCCGATGGCCTGATCGCGGACGTCTGGTTCTTCGCGCCCTAGCCGACACACCCGCATGCCCACGATCTTCACGCACGCTGTCCTCCCGCTTGCCGCCGGCCTGGCGCTGGGGCGCAGGACGCTGTCGCCACGCCTCGTCGCCGCCGGCATGTTCGCAACGATCGCGCCCGACTTCGATTCCGTCGCGTTCAAGCTCGGCATCGCCTATGCCGATCAGTTCGGGCATCGCGGCGCGAGTCATTCCATCGCGTTCGCGCTCGCGCTCGGGCTGCTCGCCGCGATCGCCGCCCCCTGGCTGCGGACGACGCGATGGCGCGCCTTCCTGTTCATCGCTGCGTGTACCGCATCACATCCATTGCTCGACGCCTTCACCGACGGCGGCCTCGGCGTGGCCCTGCTGTGGCCGTGGTCGCACGAGCGCATCTTCGCGCCATGGCGACCCATCGAGGTGTCGCCAATCGGCGCCGGCTTCTTCAGCCTGCGCGGGCTCGAAGTGCTGTGGTCGGAACTGAAATGGGTGGTGCTGCCCGCGTTTGTTCTGGCGATGCCTCTCTGGTCATGGAGATGGCGGGCCAGGGCCCGCCCGATGATCGCCAAATGAGCGACCTGCCCGCCGACCTGCTCCGCACGCTCTCCGATGCACTCGGCGACGGCCTGCGCACCGATCCCGGCGAGCGCCTGACCTACGGCTACGACAACTCGAAGCGGCAGGCGATGCCGGATGCCGTCGCGCTGCCGACCACGCTCGAACAGGTCGTCGCGATCGTGCGTGCCTGCCGCGCGCATCGCGTGCCGGTGATCGCGCGCGGACGCGGCACGAACACCACCGGCGCATCGGTGCCGGTGGAAGGCGGCATCGTGATCTCGCTCGAACGGATGAACCGCATCCTCGACATCCGCCCCGGCGATCGCTGCGCGGTCGTCGAACCCGGCGTGCTCAACGGCGACCTGCAAAGGGCGCTCAAGCCTCTCGGCCTGTTCTGGCCGCCGGATCCGACCAGCGCCGATTTCTCGAGCATCGGCGGCAATCTCGCCTGCAATGCGGGCGGGCCGCGCGCGGTGAAGTACGGCGCCAGCCGCGACAACGTGCTGGCCTTGGTCGCGGTCACCGGCACCGGCGAGGTGATCCGCTGCGGCAGCGCGACCACCAAGGGCGCGACCGGCTACGACCTGCAGCGCCTGCTGGTCGGCAGCGAGGGCACGCTGGCGCTGATCGTGGAAGCGACGCTGCGGCTGACGCCGATGCCGGCAGCGCGCCGCGCGATCCGCGCGCTGTATCGCGATGTCGATGCCGCTGCGGCGGCAGTCGCGCGGCTGATGGCACAGCCGGTGACGCCGTCGATGCTGGAATTCATGGACGGCGACGCGGTGCGGCTGGCCCGCGACGTCGGCGGCGCCGACCTGCCGCACGAGGCCGGTGCGCTGCTGATGATCGAAGCCGACGGCGATGCGCACACCCTGCCGCATGCGGTGGAGGCGCTGCTCGCCGCCGCGCGCGGCGAGGGCTGCCTCGCTGCCGAACCTGCCGCCGACGAAGCCGCGCGCGAACGCCTGTGGGCCGCGCGCAAGGCGCTGTCGCCCGCGCTGCGCAGCCTCGCGCCGGGCAAGATCAACGAAGACGTGGTGGTGCCGGTGTCGCGCATTCCCGACCTCGTCGCCGGCGTGCAGGCGCTGTCGCGCACGCACGCGCTGCCGATCGTCTGCTTCGGCCATGCCGGCAACGGCAACCTGCACGTGAACCTGATGTACGACCCAACCGACACCGATCAGTCCGCGCGCGCGCAGGCGGCGATAGCCGGGGTATTCGCGCTCGCGCTGTCGCTGGGCGGCACGCTCTCCGGCGAACACGGCATCGGCCTGGCGAAGCGCGACTTCATGCCGCAGGCCATCGACGCGCCGACCCTGGCGCTGATGCGGCAAGTGAAAACCGTCTTCGATCCCGACGGCATCCTCAACCCGGGCAAGCTGCTGCCGCCGTGAATCACGCCGCTTTTGTAGAGCGGAGCTTGCTCCGCTCATGGCTCCAACGAAAGGCATGAGCGGAGCAAGCTCCGCTCTACAAGGGCGACGCAGCGGCTTCAGCCGCCGAAATGCTCGTAGCCGCGACGCGGCGGCGACCATGCACCGCCATCGGCATCGTGCAGGACGACGAGGCCCGCATCCGCCGTGACGCGGCCGATCCGCGTCGCCGGCACGTCGCAGCCGAACAGTGCCGATTCAATCGATATGCGCGCGGTCTTCGGCGCGGTGAAGCACAACTCGTAGTCGTCGCCGCCTGCACTCTGCAGCGCGCGCGCGGTCTCGCGATCGAACGCATCGCGGAGCGCGTCGGACGCAGGCAAGGCATCGACATCGAGCGCGGCGCCGACACGACTGGCGCGGCAGACGTGGGCGAGATCGGCAAGCAGGCCATCCGACACGTCGATGCAGGCATGGGCGATGCCGGCGAGCGCGAAACCGGCCGCGACACGCGGCGTCGGTCGGTCGAGTCTCGCGCGCAGGACAGGATCGATCGCGATGCCGGTCTGCCACTGGCGCAGCGCACCTGCGGCATCGCCCAGCGTCCCGGTCACCCAGATGTCGTCGTCGACACGTGCGCCGCTGCGTCGCAGCGCGCCGCGCGGCTCGACCAGACCATGGATCGTCACGCACACGGACAATGGACCACGCGTGGTGTCGCCACCGACCAGGGCCACCTCATGCTGCGCCGCAAGCGCGAGGAAGCCATCGAGGAAATCGTCGACCCACACGGCGTCGGACTGCGGCAGGGACAGCGACAGCGTGCACCACGCGGGGGTCGCCGCCATCGCGGCCATATCGGACAGGTTGACCGCCAGCGCCTTCCAGCCGATGTCGGCCGGCGCGGTGTCTTCCGGAAAATGCACGCCCGTGTTGAGCGTGTCCATCGCCACGACCAGGTCGCGGTCCGGCGGCAGGCGCAGGATCGCCGCGTCGTCGCCGATGCCCAGCACCACGTCGCCCCGTGATGCGGCGCGGGCGTGGATGCGGGCGATGAGGTCGAATTCGGGCATCGGGGTGGTCACGCTGGCGGCAGCGCGGCGTTCCTGCTGCCTGCGGCCGCGATGCGCCACTGGTCCTCCGGATATCCGTCGACCAGCACGAACTTCGCGAAACCGGCGCCATCGCGAAGCGTCTTGATCTGCGCGTACTCGTCGGAGCGGTAGAACCCGCGCGCCGCATCCATCGACGGAAATTCGATCAGCACGAGGCGCAGGGCTTCCTCGGGCCCTTCCAGCGTTTCCATGGCGCCGCCGCGCACGATGAACCGGCCACCGAAGCGTTCGATCACCCGCGGGGTATGCCGCATGTACTCGCGGTAGGCGTTCCAGTCATCGACCTGGACATGGGCGACGATGTAGGCGGGCATGCGGATCTCCTGTTGGCGAGCTTGGAATGACACGGCAAACCAGGCGATCCAGAACGGGTCCGCGATTCGCAGCGAAGCGGCTTCGACGCATGGCACCGCGCAGGGCGCCATGCGGCAGGCGCGCCGGGAACAGACGCTCTACGAGTCTTACCTGGCCTTGCCCGCCTGCACCTCGACGCTGCGCAGCGCGGCTGCGGCATGGTCGAGCACGCCATTGACGTAGGTATGCCCGTGCTCGGAGCCGAAGCGCTTCACCGACTCCAGCGCCTCGTTGATCACGACGCGATACGGCACGTCCTGGCGATGCGCGAATTCGTAGGCGGCGATGCGCAGCGCGGCGCGTTCGATCGGATCGACTTCCTCGATGGTGCGGTCGAGGAACGGCGCAAGCGCGGCATCCAGCGCCTCGCGGTGCGTGTCGACGCCGTGGACCAGGTCCTCGAAGTAGGCGAGATCCGCGATTTCACGGGCCTGCTCGTGGGCGAACTGGGTGACGATGTCGCGCGCGCTCGCACCGGACAGCTGCCAGGCATACACGGCCTGCAGGGCGCGGCGGCGCGCGCGGGTGCGCAGGACGGGATCGACGCCGTCGGGACGACGATGCTTGTTCATGCCAGCTTCTCCATCAGGTTCGCCATCTCGATGACGACGAGCGCGGTTTCTTCGCCCTTGTTGCCGTGGCTGCCGCCGGCTCGCGCCTCGGCATGCTCGTATTGGTCGACGGCCAGCACGCCATTGGCGACCGGCATCCGGTAGTCGAGCGACACGCGCATCAGCGCATCGGAACAGCCATCGGCGACCTGTTCGTAGTGCCGCGTGTCGCCGCGCACGACGCAACCCAGCGCGATCAGGCCCGCGTGGCGGCCGGCCTCGGCCAGGCGCGCGGCGGCGAGCGGCAATTCCCAGGCGCCCGGGACGCGGATCACATCGATCGCATCCTCGGCGACGCCGTTGGCGGCGAACGCGGCGCGCGCGCCGGCAACCAGGCGGTCGGTGATGCGGGGATTCCAGCGACTGGCGATGATCGCGAATCGGGCGCCTTTAGGGGCGCGCAGGTCGCCTTCGAAATGGGACATGGGGGGGCTGGCGAACTGGGGAAGGGACCGGGAATTGTAGCCCGGGTCAGGCCGGGGGCCGCACCCGGCGTCGCGACGGACATGCGCCGTACTGGTCCCGGATGCGTGCTTTGCGCTGACCCGGGCCACGGAATCTTCCCCTTGCGGCGCGGTTCAGAGCGCCACGTACTCCACGACTTCCAGGCCGAATCCCGCGAGGCCGACCTGCTTCCGCGGCGTGCCCAGTACCCGCAGCTTGCCCAGGCCGAGGTCGGCGAGGATCTGGCTGCCGGCACCGTTGCGGCGCCATTCGGCCATCGCGCCGCCACGGGCCGTGGGCTCGGGCTGTTCGCGGATGCGCGCCAGCAGGGCGTCGACACCCTGCGGCTCGCCGAGCAGGACCAGGGCGCCACGGCCTTCGGCGGCGATCTTGGCGAGCACGTCGCCGACCGCCGGGCCGAAGTCGGGACGGCGCCAGTGCAGCGCATCGGCCAGCGGGTTCTGCATGTGCACGCGCACCAGGGTCGGCACGGCGGCGTCCGCATCGCCCTTCAGCAGGGCGAAATGCAGGCCGTGGCCGATCCGGTCGCGATAGGTGTGCAGGCGGAACGGGCCGTGTTCGGTCTCGATCTCGCGCACGTCGAGCCGTTCGACCGTGTGTTCGTTGTGCAGGCGGTAGCGGATCAGTTCCTCGATCGAACCCATCTTCAGGCCGTGCTCGCGCGCGAACACTTCCAGCTGCGGACGGCGCGCCATGCTGCCATCGGCATTGAGGATCTCGACCAGCACGCCGGCCGGCTCGAAGCCCGCCAACAGCGCCAGGTCGCTCGCCGCTTCGGTATGGCCGGCACGGTTGAGCACGCCGCCGGGCTGCGCCATCAGCGGGAAGATGTGGCCCGGCTGCGACAGGTCGTCGGCAGACGCGTCGGGTCGCACGGCGGTACGGACCGTGTGCGCACGGTCGTAGGCGCTGATGCCGGTGGTCACGCCCTCGGCGGCCTCGATGCTGACCGTGAAGTTGGTGCCATGCGGCGAGGTGTTGTCGCGCACCATCGGCGGCAGGCCGAGCTGGCGGCAGCGCTCGCGCGTGAGCGACAGGCAGACCAGTCCGCGCGCGTGCGTGACCATGAAGTTGATGTCCTGCGGCCGCACCATCTCGGCAGCCATGATCAGGTCGCCTTCGTTCTCGCGGTCCTCGTCGTCGACGATGACCACCATGCGGCCGGCGCGGATCTCTTCCAGCAGTTCGGGAATGCTTGCGAAACTCATGTGCCCTCTCTCGCGGCCAGCAGCCGCTCGACGTAACGCGCGACCAGGTCGACTTCCAGGTTGACCGCATCGCCGACCTGCGTGGATGCGAACGCGGTGTGCGACACGGTATGCGGGATCAGCGCGACCTCGAAGCCTTCGCCATCGACCGCGTTGACGGTGAGGCTGACGCCATCGACGCAGATCGAACCCTTGGTCGCGATGTACTTCAGCAGCGCGGCCGGTGCGGCGAAGCGCCAACGCTGCGCGCGCGCATCGTCGTGCACCGACAGCACGCGGCCGACGCCATCGACATGGCCGCTGACCAGGTGGCCGCCGAGCCGGTCGGTCGGTCGCATCGCACGCTCGAGATTGACCGCATGGCCGACCTCGAGCCCGCCGAGCGTGGTCAGCGACAGCGTCTCGGTCGACGCATCCGCGGCGAACGAGGCGGCGTCGAACTCGATCACGGTCAGGCACACGCCGCTGACCGCGATGCTCTCGCCCAGCGCGACGCCGTCGAAGGGCAGGCTGCCCACGTCGATGCGCAGGCGGACATCGCCACCCACGGGCTCCAGCGCGCGGATGCGCCCGACGCCTTCGATCAAACCGGTAAACATGGTGATGCAGTCCTCAGGGGTACGTCCGCGTGCTTCGCGGGGATGCCGGCGGGGCTCATGCCACCTGCTCCGGCCTCAGCAGCAGGCGCAGATCATGGCCGAGCATGCGGGTTTCGACGAGCTTCAGCGCGAAACGCTGCGTCATGTCGTCGATGTGCAGGCCGTCGAACAAGGGGCGGGCATCCGCGCCGAGCAGCAGGGGCGCCATGTACAGCAGCACCTCGTCGACCAGGCCATCGCGCAGCAGGGCACCGGCGAGCGTGGCGCCGGCCTCGACCTGCACTTCGTTGATGCCGAGGTCGGCCAGCCGCTTGAGCACGGCCGCCAGGTCGAGCTGGCCGTCGCGCATCGGCGCCACGGCATGCGAGGCCGCGAACCCGCGCGGCGGCTTGGCGTCCGGCGCATGGAAATACAGGGTCGGCGCGTCGCCGGCGCGCACGTGGTCGCGGGCGACGGTCGCCAGCCCGGGGTCGAGCACGACGCGCATGGGCGGGACGAACGGCGTGGCGTCGCCTTCCTCGAACCGCACGGTCAAGCGCGGATCGTCGGCGAGCACGGTGCCGGCGCCGGTGAGGATGGCGCCGGCACGCGCGCGCCAGTGCATCACGTCGCGACGCGAGGCTTCTCCGCTGATCCACTTGGAATCCTTGTTCGCCAGCGCGGTACGGCCGTCGAGGCTGGTCGCCAGCTTCACCCGCACCCACGGCCTGCCGCGCTCGAGTCGCGACAGGTAGCCGCGATTGAGCTTGCGCGCGTCGGCTTCCATCAGCCCGTGCGCGACCGCCACACCGGCAGCACGCAGGCGCTCGAAGCCGGCGCCGTCGACCTGTTCGAACGGGTCGCGCATGGCCGCGACCACTCGCGCCACGCCCGCCTCGACCAGCGCGTCACAGCACGGCGGCGTGCGCCCGTGGTGCGCGCAGGGTTCCAGCGTGACGTAGGCCGTGGCGCCACGCGCGCGTTCGCCTGCGGCCTGCAGCGCGAACACCTCGGCGTGCGGTTCGCCGGCACGCTGGTGCCAGCCTTCGCCGACCACCTCGTCGCCCTGCGCGATCACGCAGCCGACCATCGGGTTGGGTCGCGTGGTGTAGGCGCCGCGCTCGGCAAGGCGCAGCGCGCGCGCCATCATCGCGTGGTCGGTGGCGGTAAACGTCATCGGCTCATTCACGGACATAGCGTCCTCGCTCCTCGCCATCGGGCCAAGTCGGCACCAGGGCCTCGCCATCGATCCGCAGCGTCATGCGTTCGAACATCGGCGTCATCATGCGTGCACTGTCGAACACGATGGCGTGGACATCGCCACGCGCGGGATCGACATCGAAGGTCTGCGCCACTTCGGGGTCCGGGGTGGGGGCATCGTCGCCGCTGCTCAGCCAAAGGCGCCGCAGGGTCGCGCCTGCGCGAGGACGCAGCAGGGCCCATCCAGCGCGATCGGTGACGCGCTGTTCGCGGTGACCATCCGAAAACTCGAATTCGACGCGCATGCCCGGGTAACGCACCCCGACAGCCGGGTCGCCGATCACGACACCGATGCCCCGGCCGACGTCCGGGCCGATGGCGACGGGCGTCGCCGTCGCGGCGCCGTCCGCAGGAAGACCGCATTCCGCGGGCACGCGCGGCTCGGGCACCGCAGGCATCGCCAGACCCGCTGCGCCGTGCGCCTCCCGCGCATGCGCGAGGTTGGCGCGATAGGCTTCCATGGCCGCGATCGCGAGCTGCATCGCCTGCTCGGCATCGCGCCTCGCCCCGGCATCGCTGCCGAGCAGTTCGGCATGCACCGCGATCTTCACCGCAGATTCGGCCGCCGACTCCGCGACCTTGCGCGTGTCGTCCAGCAAGGGAAGCGAATCGCGCGCAGCCTGATCGAGCGCTGCCTGCGAAGGCGGCTCGGCATCGGCGATCGCCGGCGCGGACGCATGATCGGCCACCGACAGGAACGGGCAACGCGCGTGCGCACGCTCGAATGCGATCCCCTGCTCGCTGCGGCGCAATCTTGCTTCGGCGTCGGCATCCCAGGCGAAGGCCTGGTCGAGCCGGAACAGCGGCTCGCCGCGCCCCGGTCGCTCCGAAAACAGCAGCACCCCGCCATCTTCCCTGGTCCAGCGGCCGCGTTCGATGTGATCGAGCGCACCGTAGGCCAGCGACCACTCGAAGCGGCCGTCGTCGCGCAGATGCAGCTCGGATCCGGTTTCCATCACGCCCTGCAGGACGTAGCGGCCGCCGGGTTCGGTCGCATGCGCGGGCGCCACGGACAGCAACAGCGCGAACGAGAGTGCGCCCGCCGTGCGGCGCAGGAAGGTGTTCACGATTTCTTCTTGCCGTCCTTGCCGCGCGCGCCGCGTTCGGCATGCAGGTCGAACGGCACCACGTCCCCGCCGAGCAGCGGCAGCTGGCTTTCGCCGGGAATATCGCGTTCGAGGCGATCGAGTTCCTCGCGGAAGTCGGCCACGTCCTCGAAGGCGCGATAGACCGAGGCGAAGCGGACGAAGGCGACGTGGTCGAGCTTGCGCAGCTCGGCCATGACGAATTCGCCGACGCGTCGCGATGGCAGCTCGCGTTCGGTGGTCATGCGCAGCTGGTGCACGACCGCGCGCACCGCGGATTCGATCTGCTCTTCGGACACCGGGCGCTTGTGCAGCGCGCGGTCGAAACTCTGGCGCAGCTTGCGCGCGTCGAAATGCTCGCGGCGACCATCGCTCTTGATGATCGCCGGAAGCTTCAGCTCGACGGTTTCCAGCGTCGAGAAACGCTCGCCGCATGCCTCGCACTCGCGCCGACGCCGGATCGTCGCGCCGTCTTCGCTGACGCGCGAATCGATGACGCGGGTGTCCTGGTGCTGGCAGTAAGGGCAGTGCATGCCGGGTGCGGGCGCGAGGGCGGGCCTGCGCCCACCCTACTCCAAACGCGCGCTCAGCCGTAGACCGGGTACTTGCGGCACTGCGCCGTGACCGCGTCGCGGACGCGGGCGATCACCGCCTCGTCGGTCGGCGCATCGAGCACGTCGCAGATCCAGTTCGCCAGTTCCACGCAGTCGGCTTCCTGGTAACCACGGGTGGTGATCGCCGGGGTGCCGAGGCGCAGGCCGGAGGTGATGAACGGCTTCTGCGGGTCGTTCGGCACGGCGTTCTTGTTCACCGTGATGTGCGCGCGACCCAGGGCTTCTTCGGCGGCCTTGCCGGTGATGCCCTTGCCGATCATGTCGACCAGCATCAGGTGGTTCTGGGTGCCGCCGGAGACGATCTTGTAGCCGCGCTGGATGATGGTGTTCGCCATCGCCTGCGCGTTCTTCACGACCTGCTGCTGGTAGGCCTTGAACTCCGGCTGCAGCGCTTCCTTGAAGGCCACGGCCTTGGCGGCGATGACGTGCATCAGCGGGCCGCCCTGGATGCCCGGGAAGACGATGCTCTGCAGCTTCTTCTCGATCTCCTCGTTGGCCTTGGCAATGATGATCCCGCCGCGCGGGCCGCGCAGGGTCTTGTGCGTGGTCGAGGTGACGATGTCGGCGTACGGCACCGGGTTCGGGTAGACGCCCGCGGCCACGAGGCCCGCGACGTGCGCCATGTCGACGAAGAGGTAGGCGCCGATCTTGTCGGCGATGGCGCGGAAGCGCGCCCAGTCGACGACCTGCGAATAGGCGGAGAAGCCGGCGACGACCATCTTCGGCTTGTGTTCCAGCGCCAGGCGCTCGACTTCGTCGTAGTCGATCAGGCCCTGGTCGTTGACGCCGTACTGCACCGCGTTGAAGAGCTTGCCCGAGGCATTGACCTTGGCGCCGTGGGTCAGGTGGCCGCCGTGGGCCAGCGACATGCCGAGGATGGTGTCGCCCGGCTGCAGCAGCGCGAAATAGACGGCCTGGTTGGCCTGCGAGCCCGAGTGCGGCTGGACGTTGGCGTAATCGGCGCCGAAGAGCTGCTTGACGCGGTCGATCGCCAGCTGCTCGGCGACGTCGACGTATTCGCAGCCACCGTAGTAGCGCTTGCCCGGGTAGCCCTCGGCGTACTTGTTGGTGAGCTGGGACCCCTGCGCTTCCATCACCAGCGGGCTGGCGTAGTTTTCCGAGGCGATCAGTTCGACATGGTCTTCCTGGCGGCGGTTCTCGGCGGCGATCGCCTGGGCCAGTTCGGGGTCGAAACCTTCAATGCGGGCATCGCGGGGGAACATCGGAGCTCCAAGGGGGCGCATGGGGAGCCCGGAATTGTAGCCGCCCCCCCGTCCCCGGACCACCGGACACCTTATGAAAACTGGCGATGCCGGGGTGGTTCCGGCGATAATCCCGGCATTCCCCAGCCTCCGCGCCCTGCCCTGCCGGCAGGACGCCACCGTACGCCCGACAATGGCCGCCCCGCCCAGGGCGCGACCGTCGCGACGGCCGAGGCCGCCCAACGATCAGAACGAACGCTCCGGAGCCCCCATGCAATACATCTACACCATGAACGGCGTCAGCAAGGTCGTGCCGCCGAAGCGCCAGATCATCAAGGACATCTCGCTGTCGTTCTTCCCGGGCGCGAAGATCGGCCTGCTCGGCCTCAACGGCGCCGGCAAGTCGACCGTGCTGAAGATCATGGCCGGCGTCGACAAGGACTTCCAGGGCGAAGCGCGTCCGCAGCCGGGCATCAAGGTCGGTTACCTGGCGCAGGAGCCGGAACTCGATCCGAACAAGACCGTGCGCGAGGCCGTCGAGGAAGGCGTGGGCGACGTGCTGCAGGCGCAGGCCGCGCTGGAAGCCGTCTACGCCGCCTACGCCGAGGAAGGCGCGGATTTCGACGCGCTGGCGAAGGAGCAGGAACGCCTCGAAGCCATCCTCGCCTCCGGCGATGCGCACATGCTCGAGCAGCAGCTGGAAGTGGCCGCCGACGCGCTGCGCCTGCCGCCGTGGGATGCGGTGATCGGCAAGCTGTCGGGTGGCGAGAAGCGCCGCGTCGCGCTGTGCCGCCTGCTGCTGAGCAAGCCCGACATGCTGCTGCTCGACGAACCGACCAACCATCTCGACGCCGAATCGGTCGAATGGCTGGAACAGTTCCTCGCCCGCTACACCGGCACCGTGGTCGCGGTCACCCATGATCGCTACTTCCTCGACAACGCCGCCGAGTGGATCCTCGAACTCGACCGTGGCCGCGGCATTCCGTGGAAGGGCAACTACACCGAGTGGCTGGTCCAGAAGGACGAGCGCCTCAAGCAGGAAGAGAACCAGGAAAAGGCCCGCCAGAAGGCGATCCAGAAGGAACTGGAGTGGTCGCGCCAGAACGCCAAGGGCGGTCGCTCCAAGGGCAAGGCGCGCCTGGGCCGCCTGGAAGAGCTGCAGTCGCAGGAATACCAGCGCCGCAACGAGACCAACGAAATCTTCATCCCGCCGGGCGAGCGCCTGGGCCAGAAGGTCATGGAGTTCAAGAACGTCTCGAAGAAGTTCGGCGACCGCCTGCTGATCGACGACCTGAGCTTCGTGGTGCCGCCGGGCGCCATCGTCGGCATCATCGGCCCCAACGGCGCCGGCAAGTCGACGCTGTTCCGCATGATCACCGGCCAGGAAAAGCCGGACTCCGGCACGATCGACATGGGGCCGACCGTCAAGCTCGCCTACGTCGACCAGAGCCGCGACAAGCTGGAAGGCAACCACAACGTGTTCCAGGAAGTCTCCGGCGGCCTGGACATCCTCAACATCAACGGCGTCGAGATCCAGTCGCGCGCGTACATCGGCCGCTTCAACTTCAAGGGCCAGGACCAGCAGAAGATGGTCGGCTCGCTGTCCGGCGGTGAACGCGGCCGCCTGCACATGGCCAAGACCCTGCTGCAGGGCGGCAACGTGCTGCTGCTCGACGAACCGTCGAACGACCTGGACATCGAAACCCTGCGCGCGCTGGAAGACGCGCTGCTGGAGTTCCCGGGCAACACCTTCGTCATCAGCCATGACCGCTGGTTCCTCGACCGCATCGCGACCCACATCCTGGCCTTCGAAGGCGACTCGCACGTCGAGTTCTTCCAGGGCAACTACCGCGAGTACGAAGAGGACAAGAGGCGTCGCCTCGGCGAGGAAGGCGCCAAGCCGCACCGCCTGAAGTTCAAGGCGTTGAAGTGAGGCACCCGCGCGCCCGCGCTTTCCGCGGGCGCCCTTGCCGGTGCGTCATCCCGGCGAACGCCGGGATCCAAGCATGCCTCTCTGGCGATGCCTAGCCCGATCCAGCAAGCCACACGCCCGCCTTCCCGGCGGGCGTTGCGCATCCGCCGGACCAATCTCCCGAATTGCGCACCAGTTCACCCGGATCGGTGACGACCGCCCGTCCGACGACCTTCCGCACGCCACATGACTTTGGAATGATGAACACCACTCCGAGCAGCACGACGACCGAACCGATGCGCAGCTTCATGGATCGCCTCCGCGACCGCTGGCACGATGCCGACACCCTCGTCTGCGTCGGACTGGATCCGGAGCCGGCGAAGTTCCCGGCGCGCTTCGCCGGCCAGCCGAACGCGATCTTCGAGTTCTGCCGAGACATCGTCGATGCGACCGCGCCCTTTGCCTGCGCGTTCAAGCCGCAGATCGCGCACTTCGCCGCCGCCGAGGCAGAAGAAGCGCTGCGCATGCTGATCCTGCACATCCGCCTGCGCCATCCGCGCGTGCCGGTGATCCTCGACAGCAAGCGCGGCGACATCGGCAGCACCGCGCAGCACTACGCGCGCGAAGCGTTCGAACGCTACGTCGCCGATGCGGTGACCGTGAATCCCTACATGGGCCGCGACTCTGCGCAGCCCTTCCTCGACCATGCCGACAAGGGCGTGGTGATCCTCTGCCGTACGTCCAACGCCGGCGCGGGCGACCTGCAGGACCTGCTGATTGATGGCAGGCCGCTGTACCAGCACGTGGCCGCCAAGGTGGCGCGCGAGTGGAACGAGCACGGCAACTGCGCGCTCGTCGTCGGCGCGACGTGGCCGGAGCAGTTGCGCGAGGTGCGCAACATCGTCGGCGACGACGTGCCCTTCCTGGTGCCGGGCGTCGGCGCGCAGGGCGGCGATGTGCGCGCCGTGGTCTCGAACGCGCGCAACCGCGATGGCGACGGACTCATCATCAGTTCGTCGCGCGCGATCCTCTATGCCTCGAACGGCGACGACTACGCGGAGGCGGCTGCGAACGCAGCACGCGCGCTGCGCGACGAGATCAATCTCTATCGCTGAAATGACTCGGCGGGCGCGTGTCGGGACGGCACGCGCCTTGCCGACACGCAAAGGATGCCTCCGACGGGGAGGTCATTCCTTCCGCGCGAGGATGCGCTGCCAGGGCATCGCCCAGGACAGCACCGGCGCAGCCCAGCCAACGCGACGCAGGCGCGGGTGGCGACGCAAGCGCTCTGCCGACAGCGACTCGACCGTGCATCCATCGAACATGCGGCGCAGCGACGGCGCCGTGCTGGACCAGGGATAGCCACGACGCTGCCGCCAGTCGCCGAACAGGCGACGCGAATGGTATTCGCGCAGGCGCAGCGGACTGGGCGTGGCCAGGTAGACATGGCCGCCGCGCCGGGTGACGCGCAGCATCTCGGCGATGAAGGCGCGACGTGCTTCGGTGCTGCCGATGAATTCCAGCACCGACACGCAGGTGACCAGGTCGAAATGGCCGTCCGGGAACGGCAGGCGCGCACCGGCTTCCACATGCTCGAAGCGCACGCGCGCCGGATCGAGTCCGTGGCCCAGTGCCCGCACGGCCGCGGCCTCGACGGCCTCGCGGCTGGCATCGATGCCGACGACGTCCTCGGCCGCCAGCGCCGACATCGCCAGCGCGACCGTGGTGCCGCCGGTGCCGCAACCCACGTCGAGGATGCGAGGGGCATGGCCGACGCGACTGGCGAGCGGTGCGCACAGGCTCTGCGCATGCATCGCAACCCGGCTGATCTCGCGCTCCAGGAACCGCTCCGAGACTTCGCCGTCGAAACGGCTGTCGTAGTCTCCGCTGCCATCGGAATCATGGATGTCGCGCGCGGCGGCACCGCGGCGGATCATTTCGATGAATCGGGTGCGATGGGGTTCGCGCATCGTGTCACCGTGCGTCTCGCCCGAAGGCAGGACAGCGTCCCTGGCAGTTGCCGACATGGATTTCCGGTACCGCTCCGCGGCCCGCCTTTTTCTTGAGTGGCGGCATTCTAGTGCGTGCCCTGTTGTTTTTCATGCTCGGCCGATGCCCGACGCCCTCGAATCCGTCCAGTGTCGCCGATCATCTGGGCACGCATGCGGCGGGGCATGCCTGTTGCAGCCGCCGTGGCCAGGCCCGCAGCGCACGAAGTCATGCGGCGTCCTGCGATCCGCCACGTTGCACATGAAAAAATGGCATGACGTGCTTCATGTCGAGTCTCATGATTCAGATCTCATGATTCAGATCTCGCGATTGCTGCGCCGCGCCTGCCAGCGCTGGCGGATGGCACGCATCGCCGGCCGTTCGACGCAGCGATTGAGCGCCGTCGCAAGCGCCACTGCCAGCCCCAGCGCCAGCGTGACCGCAGCGAGGCTGTGCACGCCCATGCGTTCCAGGCGATGGATCACGGCGAAGCCGATGGCCTGGTGCAGCAGGTACAGCGAGTAGGAGATGCCGCCGAAGAAGAGGAACACGCGATGTCGCAGCCAGCGCAGACCGCCCACCAGAAACAGCGCGAACACGGCCGTGCAGAACAGCGCAACCACGAGGTAGACCGGCTCGTATGCCACGCCGACCGTGACCAGCGACGCCAGGATCAGGCCGATGTTGACCGCACGCCGGCCGCGCGCGACGTGCAACCGGTAGAACAGGATGCCCAGGGCGAAATACGGGATGTACAACAGGTTCAGCAGCACGCGCGTGGTGTACGAGAAGTGCCAGCCCTCGCGCAGCGCCAGGGCGTACCCCAGGGTCAGGACCAGCCAGCCCGCGATGACCCAGGGGATGCGATGCAGCTGCCGCAACGAGAACCAGAACAGCATCTGCGCGTAGAAGAACAGCTCGACCTGCAGCGTCCAGTACGAGCCATCGACATCCTCGAAACCGAGGATTTCCTGCAGCATCGTCGTGTTCGCCAGCAGCGTCGCCAGCCCGGGCCGTTGCTGCGGCATGCCGATCGCGTGGACGACGAGCGTGGTGAGGAGGAGCGCCGTCCAGTACGCGGGAAAGAGCCGCGAGAACCGCGACACGACGAAATCCGCGGCGCTCCGCGCGCGGTCGAGCGTCATGAAGATGACGAAGCCGCTGATCAGGAAGAACAGGTGCACGCCGTAATTGCCGGCAGGGAAGCCGAAGCCGAGCGGTTGCAGGTGCCCATGCTGCCACTGGTAGAAGCTGGTGTAGTGGAAGATCACCACGCCCAGTGCGGCCAGACCGCGCAACGCGTCCAGTTCCTCGAGTCGCCCGCGATCGCTGGCCGGTGCAGCAAGGGCGCGACCGCGTGCCTCCGGCGGCAAGGGCCCGGCCAGTTCGGACATCGACGACTCCACCACACTCCCCCCACGCACGCTCGATACGGCGACTGGCTATTATGAACGGAGTGCGGCGGCGTCAGGGGACAGCCGCCCACGCACCCGCCTGTCCTGCCGTGGCGCCGGTTCGCGTCTTGGCTCGTCGTCGGCCTGCCGTGCGCGTCGACCGCGCCCCACCTGAGCCCGCCGACCCTGCCAGACCGCATGCGCATCCTGATCGTCACATCGCAGTTCCCGATCGCGGGCGAACCCAACCGTGGCCGTCCGATCCACCAGACGGTCCGCGAACTGTCGAAGCTGGCCGATGTCCGCGTGCTCAGCCCGGTGGCCCGCTATCCGCGCTGGGCCCAGCCGCGCAGCTACCTCTACCGCGCGTCCGATCCGGACTTCACCGTGCCGGGCTGCGACGTGCGCTATGTCGATTACCCCGCCTTGCCGGCGGTCAGCCGGCCGTTCAACGGCTGGCTCTGCGCACGCACGCTGCATGCGCCGCTGCGAGAGTTCGCACCGGACGTGGTGCTCTCGTACTGGCTGTACCCCGACGCCTTCGGCGCGATGCACGCCGCGCGTCGCGCCGGGCTCCCGCTCGTCGTGGGCTCGCGCGGCTCGGACCTGCGGGTACGCGACGCGGTCAGCCAGCGCCTCACCCGCCCGGTGCTGCAGGCCGCGCAGCGCATCCTGGTGGTCAGCGAGGACCTGGGCCGGGTCGCGGTACGCGACTACGACGCCGACCCAGGGAAGATCCGTGCGATTCCAAACGGCTGCGATGCCACGATCTTCCACCCGCAACCGAAGGCCGGCGCACGCGCCACCCTGGGCCTCGATGCATCGGGACCACTGGTCACCTACGTCGGCCGCCTCGTCCCGGAGAAAGGCCTGCGCGAGCTGCTCGACGCCGTAGTCGCGCTGGCGCCCCGCGTGCCCGGACTGGCGCTGGCCCTGGTCGGCGAAGGCCCGATGCGCGCCGAACTCGAGGCCAGGATCGCCACGATGCCAGGTGTCCGCGTGCACCTTCCGGGCGCCCAGGGGCCTCGCGAGGTCGCGTGCTGGATGGCGGCCTCGGACGTGGTGACCCTGCCCAGCTATTCCGAGGGTCATCCGAACGTGCTGGTCGAAGCCCTCGCCTGCGGTCGCCCCGTCGTGGCGACACCGGTCGGCGGCATTCCCGAAGTGGTCGACGCCGACTGCGGCCTCCTGGTGGCGGTCCGCGATCCCGCCGCCCTGGCGGAAGGACTGGCAGGTGCACTCGCGCGCGACTGGGACGAGGGCGTGTTGTCGCGGCGGTTTTCGCGCGGCTGGGACGCCGTGGCCACGGACACGCTGCGGGCCTGCGAGGAAGCGATCGCGATATCGACGCGCTGACCACGCGACGCAGCGTGGCATGAATCCGGCGTTTTCGACGTTGGATACCGACCGAGCAGTCAACGACAGAACAGGGGCCGTACCAAGTGTGTGGAATCGCGGGATTCAGCGGGCCTGACGTGCGCCCGGACGAGGCGCATCCGCTGCTGCGGCGGATGATCCACACGCTGGCGCATCGTGGCCCGGACGGTTATGGCTTCCATGCCGGGGACGGCATCGGCCTGGCGCATGCGCGGCTGTCGATCATCGACCTGAGCACCGGCGACCAGCCGATCCACAATCCGTCGCGCAGCGTCTGGACGGTGTTCAACGGCGAGATCTTCAACTTCGTCGAGCTGCGCCGCGAACTGGAAGCCGAGGGACGGGTCTTCTACACGCAGTCCGACACCGAAGTCATCGTGCATCTGTACGACCGCGACGGCGACGACTTCGTGCAGCATCTCAACGGTCAGTTCGCGATCGCCCTGTGGGATGCGACCCGGAGCCGCCTCGTGCTGGCGCGCGACCGCGCCGGCATCCGTCCGCTGTACATCGCCCGACAGACCGGCAGGCTGTGGTTCGCGTCGGAAACGAAGGCGCTGCTGGCGGCCCTGCCCCAGTGCGCCGTGATCGACCCGCGCGGGCTGGCCGAAACCTTCGCCACCTGGTCGCCGATCGAACCGCACACCGTGTATCGCGGCATCGAAAGCCTGCCGCCCGGGCATCTCCTGACGCTGGAAGCCGACGGCCGGGAAACGCTGCGCCGCTACTGGGACTGGACCTTTCCCGACGCGGAGGACACCGCGCCGTCGCGCTTTCCGCAGAGCGTGGAAGACGCGACCGCCGAGCTGCGCGCGCTGCTGATCGACGCCGTGCGCCTGCAGCTGCGCGCCGACGTGCCGGTGGGCGCCTACCTCAGCGGCGGACTGGATTCCTCGGGCATCGTTGCGATGATCCGCGGCTTCACCGACACCCCGGTGCGCACGTTCTCGGTCGCGTTCGAGGACGGCGAATTCGACGAAAGCGAGCACCAGATGGCGATGGTGCGACACCTGGGCACCGACCACACCACGCTGCGCTGCACGCGCCGCGACATCGGCGAAGCCTTTCCGCGCCTGATCCACCACACCGAAACCCCGGTGCTGCGCACCGCGCCGGTGCCGCTGATGCTGCTGGCCGGCAGCGTGCGCGAACACGGCTACAAGGTCGTGCTGACCGGCGAAGGCGCCGACGAAGTGTTCGGCGGCTACGACCTCTACAAGGAAGCCAAGATCCGGCGCTTCTGGGCACGCCAGCCGGACTCGACGTTCCGTCCGCGCCTGCTCGAACGCCTCTACGGTTACCTGCCGAATTCCCCGGTGCGCAATCCCGCGTTCGCGCAGACCTTCTTCGGCCAGGGGATGCAGCATCTGCATCGACCGGTGTTCGCGCACGTGCCACGCTGGACCACCTCGCAGCGCGCGCTGGGCCTGCTCTCGCCCGAGCTGCGTGCCGAAGTGGGTGCCTTCGATCCGCTCGACGCCTTCGAAGCGACGCTGCCGGCGGAGATCGCGCGCTGGTCGCCGCTGGCGCGCGACCAGTACGTCGAAGCCAAGTCGCTGCTCGCCGGCTACCTGCTGTCGTCGCAGGGCGACCGCGTGGCGATGGCCAACTCGATCGAGGGCCGCGTGCCCTACCTCGACCATCGCGTCATCGAATTCGCCAACCGCCTGCCTCCGAGCTACAAGATCCGCGGCATGACCGAGAAGTACCTGCTGCGCCGCGCGCTGTCCGACCTGTTGCCGGACGACATACTGCAGCGCACCAAGCAGCCTTACCGCGCACCCGACAGCGCCAGTTTCTTCTTCGATGGACAGCCGCTGGATTATGTGGCGGAGCTGATGAGCGAAGCGAGTCTGCGCGAAGCGGGCTATTTCGACGCTGCCGCCGTCGGACGCCTATTCGACAAGTGCCGCGCTGGCCGCGCCACCGGCTTCGCCGACAACCAGGCCTTCGTCGGCGTGCTGTCGACGATGCTGCTTCACCGCAACCTGCGCGAGGCCGCTTCAGCGGCCGCCGCGTCCCACTGATCCGACGGACACGCTTCGTACATGCACTGGAAACTCAAGGGACTCCTGCAGAAAACCCTGGGCGCGCTGCCTGCCGGCGAGACCCTGCACTACCGCCTCCAGCGCCACCTGGGCGGCATGCGCAACCCGCGTCGCGAGATCGGCCTGAAGATCGACGACTGGGAAGGCATGGTGAAGCAGTTGCACGGGGTGGGCGCACGCATTCCCGGCGCACGCCTGCTGGAAATCGGCAGCGGCTGGTATCCCGCATTGCCGATGGCCTGCCACCTCGTCGGCGCTGCGCGCGTGCACACGCTCGACCTCAACCGCCTGCTCAAGCCGGACCTGATGCGCCTGTGCATCGCCATGCTCGGCGAACAATTGCCGCGACTCGCCGCGACCTGCGAAGTGGATCTCGCCGAGGTGGAAGCGCGTCATGCCGCCCTACGCGAGGCGGCCGATCGCAGCGACGACCCGGGCACGATCAGCGGCGGCGTCATCGACTATCGCGCGCCGGCCGACGCCGCAGCCTCCGGCCTGCCCGACGGTTCGGTCGACATCCTGTTCTCCAACAGCGTGCTCGAACACGTGCCGCCGGATGCCATCGCGCGCATCCATCGCGCATCGCGGTCGGTGCTGCGCAAGGACGGCTGGATCTTCCATTCGGTGAACTGCGGCGACCACTACGCCTATGCCGACCGCAGCATCCACCAGCTCAACTACCTGCAGTTCCCGGACGCAGAGTGGGCGTTCTGGAACAACCGTTTCCTCTACCAGAACCGCCTGCGCGCCCACCAGTTGGTCGACGGCGCCCGCGATGCGGGTTTCGACATCCTGCTCGACACCTCGCATGCGCGTCCGCAGCGGCTCGAGCAGTTGCAGGCGATGTCGGTCGCCGAGCAGTTCCGGCACATCGCGCCTGAAAAACTGTGCATCACGACCGTGGATTTCATCGGACGCAACCCGGGTCCCTGACCCGGGTTCACCGCTTCGACGCCGGGTGGCGCGCGCTCAGCGCGCCGGTCGAATGCGCAGGAGCTTGCCGCTGTCCGCATCCACCAGCAGGTAGATGGCGCCATCGGGGCCTTCGCGCACGTCGCGGATGCGCTCCTGGCGCGCGGTCAGCAAACGTTCCTCGTGCACGACGCGATCGCCGTCCAGTTCGAGCCGGATCAACGCGTTCTTCGCCAGCGAACCGAGGAAGAGGTTGCCCTTCCATTCCGGGATCGCCTTGCCGCTGTAGAACAGCATGCCGCTGAGGCCGGGCGACACCTCCCAGACGTGATGCGGCTGCTCCATGCCCGGCGCGGCGCGGCCGACCGAACCCTTGATCGGCTCGCCGCTGTAGTCGACACCATGCGTGATCACCGGCCAGCCGTAGTTGCGGCCGGCCTGCGGGATGTTGAGTTCGTCGCCGCCCATCGGGCCGTGCTCGCTCGTCCACACCTTGCGCGTGACCGGGTGCAGGGCCGCGCCCTGCATGTTGCGATGGCCGGTCGACCAGATCTCGGCGCGCGCGCCGTCGCGCTTCGCGAACGGGTTGTCCTCCGGCGCGCTGCCGTCCGGGCGGATCCGCACGAGCTTGCCCTGCAGCTTGTCGAGCGACTGCACCGCACTGTCGACGCGGTTGTCGCCCTGCGTGACGAACAGATGGCCCTCATCGTCGAACACCAGGCGCGAGCCGACGTGCGTCCCGCTGGAGAGCTTGGGCTCCTGCCGGTAGATGACTTCGACGTCCACCAGGGCTTCGCCTTCGAGTCGACCGCGCGCGACCGCAGTGCCGCACTTGTTGCCTCGCAGGTTCGGCTCGGCGAACGAGACGTAGACCAGCCTGTCGTCCGCGAAGGTCGGCGACAGGACCACATCGAGCAGGCCAGCCTGGCCGTCGACATAGACCTTGGGCAAGCCGGAAATCGGGGCCGATACGCTACCGTCCGCAGCGACGCGGCGCAGGCGTCCCGGTCGCTCTGTCACCAGCATGTCGCCATCGGGAAGAATCGCCAGGCCCCATGGGTGCTCGAGGCCGGTGACGAGTTCGCTGACCTCGACCTTCGCTTTTTCGGAGGTTTCCGGCGTCGGCACCGCATTGCGGACGGCCTTCGGCGGCTCGCTCGGCGGCGGAGGCGCATCGGGCGCGCCGCAGGCGGACAGTCCCAGCGACAGCACGAGGATGCACAAGGGCAGTGAAAGGCGTCTCTGGTCGCCACTGCGGCGCGAAACGGCGTCGAGGTTCGAGATCATGGGCTGCGCTATCGACGTGACGGACGGCACGTTATCCTACCCGACGGCTTCCGGCGCCGTCCCGCGCCGCTTCCGCAGCGCCCAATCCCGCAAAACGCAGCCGCAGACCACTCGCCATCGCCTCGACGCGCCCAGGATTGGCCGTCGCAGGGCCTTTATTGCGTACTGAATCATCGACCAGGGGACATCGCATGTCGCATCGCCAGACCATCAAACGCTACATCCTCAAGAACTTTCTCTTTTCGGACGACGACTCCGCCATCGGCGACCAGGATTCCCTGGTCCGCGGCGGCGTGCTCGATTCCACGGGCATCTACGAACTGATCCTGTTCGTCGAAGAAGAGTTCAAGCTCTCGATCGCACCGGAGGAAATGGTGCCGGAGAACTTCGACACGCTCGAATCGATGGATGCCTTCATCCAGCGCAAGCTCGCCGGCTGATCGATCCACCATGACGTCGGTTCCCGCCCGGGTCGCCGAGATCGCACGACGCCATCCCGGCCGGACCGCGATCGTCGGTGATGGCCGCCGCATCGACTACGCAGGCTTCTGGCGCGAGGCGCAGCGCTTCGCGCATGCGCTTCGCACGCGTGGCCTGCAGCCGGGCGATCGCGTTGCGATCCTGCTGCCGAATCGCATCGAGGCTGCCGTGGCCTGCTACGGCACGTGGCTGGCCGGCGGCATCGCATCGCCACTGAACGTCCAGGCCCGCGAACGCGATTTCACGGCATGGCTGGCGCATTGCGATGCCCGCCACGCGGTGTACGAGGCGCGCCACGGCGATGCGCTCGCAGCCATCGCGAACATCGACGCCACGCGCGACGCGCCGATCGAACGCTGGCCCGTCGACGGCGATCATCCGCTGTCAGGCCATGCGGACGAGGCAGACCACGGCCACGCCGAATTCGACCCTGCGTCCATCGACGGCGACGACATCGCGCTGATCCTCTACACCTCGGGCACCACCGGTGCGCCGAAGGGCGTCACGCTCACGCACGGCAACCTGCTGGCGAACGCCAGCGCCGTCGTGCGCTACCTCGCACTCGACGAACGCGACAGCGTGCTGTCGATCCTCGCCTTCTACTACGCCTACGGCGCGTCGGTGCTGCATACGCACCTGATGGTCGGCGGCAGCGTCGTGCTGGCGCCGAACCTGCTGTTCCCGCACCTGCTGATGGACACCATCGCGCGCGAACGCATCACCGGCTTCTCCGGCGTGCCATCGACGTTCGCCCTGCTGCTGGAACGGGTCAAGCTGGCCGACTACGACCTGTCGTCGCTGCGCTACATGACCCAGGCCGGCGGCGCGATGAGCCCGATGCTCATCCGGCGGCTGCGCGCGGCATTGCCGCATCCGCGCCTGTTCGTGATGTATGGCCAGACCGAAGCGACATCGAGACTGACCTGGCTGCCGCCCGAGCGCCTCGAGGACAAGCTGGGCTCCGTCGGCATTCCCGTCGACGGCGTCGAACTGCGCGTCGTCACGGAAGACGGTCGCGATGCGGGTGTCGGCGAGATCGGCGAAGTCCGGGTGCGCGGCGCGAACGTGATGCGCGGCTACTGGAACAATCCGGAAGCGAGCGGCGCCGTGCTGGTCGATGGCTGGCTGCGCACGGGCGACATGGGTCACCTCGATGCCGATGGCGTGCTCTGGCTCGCAGGTCGTCGCAGCGACATGATCAAGACCGGCGCGCACCGCGTGCATCCGGGCGACATCGAGGACGTCATCGCCGAAATCCCGGGCGTCAGCGAAGTCGCCGTGGTCGGCATCGACGACAACGTGCTCGGCCAGGTCGTCAAGGCATTCGTGGTGGCGCCCGGCCTGCCGCCCAACAGCGAAAACCACATCAAGGCGCACTGTCGCGAGCGTCTGGCCACCTACAAGATCCCGCGCGACATCGCTTTCGTCTCCGCACTGCCGCGCACCGCCTCCGGCAAGGTTCGCCGCGCCGCCCTCCTGGCCACTCTCTCAGAACCCGACACCGCCTCATGAACGCCACCGCACACGCGCCACTGGACTGGAACGTCCTCGACCTCGACTACGCCACCGAAGCCGATCGCATCGCCGCACGCCTGCGCGAGATCACCGCGCGCCAGCTGCATCGGCGCGGCCTGGTGGTCGCGATCTCCGGCGGCATCGACAGCTCCGCCAGCGTCTCCCTCGCCGTGCGCGCGCTGGGGCCGGAACGCGTCTTCGGGCTGATCCTCCCGGAGCGCGACTCGTCCGACGACAGCGCCGCACGCGCGACGATCCTCGCCCAGCACCTCGGCATCCGCACCGAGACCGTCGACATCGCGCCCGCGCTGGACGCCATCGGCTGCTATCGCGCACGCGATGCCGCCGTGCGCAACACCCTTCCCGAGTACGGCGACGGCTGGAAGTTCAAGATCGTCATCGACGGCGGCCTGCAGGGCCGCTTCAATCGCTTCCGCCTCATCGCCGAAGCGCCCGACGGCACGCCGCACGACCGCGACCTCGCGCTGGCCGACTACCTGACCATCGTCGCCGCCACCAACTTCAAGCAGCGCATCCGCAAGACGCTGGAGTATTTCCACGCCGACCGCCTGAACTATGGTGTCGTCGGCACGCCGAACCGGCTGGAATACGATCAGGGTTTCTTCGTGAAGAACGGCGACGGCTCCGCAGACGTCAAGCCGATCGCGCACCTGTACAAGTCGCAGGTCTATGGCATGGCGCGGTTCCTCGGCCTGCCGGAGCGCGTCTGCGCGGCCGTGCCGACCACCGATACCTACAGCCTGGCGCAGGGCCAGGACGAGTTCTACTTCGCCCTGCCCTATCGGCAGATGGACCTCGCGTTGTACGCGCTCAACCACGGCTACCCGGCCTCGGAAGTCGCACGCGTGCTCGGCATCGACGAAACGCAGGCGAACGCGATCTACGACGACATCCGCAACAAGCGCCGCACCACGCAGTACCTGCACCTGCCGCCGGTGCTCGCGGTGGACGTGCCCGAACTGCACGACTGACCGTGAGCGCGCCCGAGCCACAGGCCCAGCAGGCGAGCGCGGCGCAGGCATCGCCGCCCGCGTACGCGGCGCGCGACGGCGACGCCGCGCGCGATCGCGATGCCGTCCTCGCGGTCTGGCAGGGCAATCTCGGCCAGGACGCGCGCATGGCCGCGAAGTACGACTGGTTCTACCTGCGCGCACCCGCCGGCGCCCCGGTGATGCAGTTGCTCGCGCATGCGGGCGCCGCCGCGCCCGTGGGCGCCTGCTCCGCAGGGCGACGTCGCATGCTCCGCGACGGCCTCGAAATCCGCGCCGGCGTGCTCGTCGATCTGGCGGTCACGCCCGAGCATCGCACGCTCGGGCCTGCATTGATCCTGCAGCAAGGCCTGTTCGCCGCCGGAAAGCGCGAACTCGACCAGTTGTACGGGTTTCCGAATCCGAAGGCCGCGCCCGTGTTCAAGCGCATCGGCTATCGCAAGCTCGGCGACATGGTGCGCCATGCCCGCGTCGTGCGCCATGCGCTCTACGTGCAGCGTCGCGCAACCAGGCTGCCCGCGCCGCTCGCAGCGGTCGCAGGTGCGTTCTTCGATATCGGCACGGGACTGCGTGATCGATGGCGTGTCGGCGGCAGCGCACTGCATGCACACTGGCACGATCGCGCACCCGACATCGATGCCCTATGGTCCGCATCGCCGAAGCCGTCCGCGCTGACCGCCGTGCGCGATGCGGCGCATCTGCGCTGGCGTTTCGACGATGCGCCGGTCGACGCATCGCTGCCGCCATTCCGTCACTTGTTGCTGCGCGACGCACGCGGCGACGCCGCCTGGTTCGCCACGCGCGCCGACGCGCACACGCTTCACGTGCACGATGCATGGACCCGCGACGGCGGTGCGACGCCGTCGCCCGCCATCGTGCTGTCGCTGCTGCGTGCCGCGAGGAAAGCCGGTTTCTCGGTGGTTTCCGTCGAACTCGCGACCAATGCGGCGCGCCTGCAGCCCTGGCGCGACCTGGGTTTCGAAGCGCGCGGACAGCGCCCGGTGTTCGGTACGGATTTCAATGCGGGCGCAGAGGGAGACGCCGACCTTCACCTGGTGTCGGCCGACGAGGACGAGTGACTCCGGGCACCGCGCCGCCAGTGCGCGGGTATCAGGCGAGCCGCCGTGCCTCGCGACGGAACAGGTACCAGGCAAGGCGTTCAGGACGGAATCGGCCGTCGGCATCGGCAACCGTGTCGGTCTCGTAGCCGGTGCGTCCGAGCAGCCAGGACGGCTGCGTGCCGACGCGATTGAGCACCGGCACGCTCGTGAAAAGCAGCTCATAGCCGGACTCGCGGGCGCGCGCGGCGATCGCATCGTCGAACGAACCATGCGGAAAGGACATCGTCGCGCAAGGCGTCGATGCGAGCCCTTCGGGCAGGCCGAGCATGTTCGCCATCGCCTCGCGCGCGCCACCGAGTTCGGCTTCCAGATCGTCCGCACGCTTCATCGCGACATGGCTCTTGCCATGCAGGCCCAGTTCGACGCCTCCCGCGCGCAGGCGATGCAGGTCGGCCACGTCGACCATGTGCTGCAGGCCATCGTCGAGCGAAGAGACATGCGCCTGGACCACGGCGCGCCGGGTTTCCGTCGGCATGCGCTCGATCGCAGCGATCATCTCGCGCAAGCCTGCGATGCCTTCGCGTTGCGGGCGTTCCCCACCGTGCGCCGCGACCGTATCGGACAGGGCATCGACACTCAGCCGGCCCGCGCGCAACGCGGCGATCATGCGCTCCTGCCAGAACGGCTGCCCCGCACCGACGGCGTCGGCCGCGACAAACATCACCGCGGGCAACCCTGACCGCTGCAGGGCGGGCAATGCGTAATCGACATTGTCCAGCCAGCCATCGTCGAAGGTGATCAGCAGGGCACGCGGCGGCAGGCGCGTGCCATCGCGGCGCGCCTCCAGGACCTGGTCCAGCGAAACCACGCGATAGTGCCTCGCGAAGAAACCCAGCGACGCGACGAACAGCGATTCGGGCAGCGTGTAGTCGGGGTCGCAGGTCGACCAGCGCGGATCGCTGGGACGCAAGGTGCGGTGGAACATCACCACCGTTAGACTATCGGCATTGCGCAGGCGGTGGTACAGGCCCAGCGCTCCGCTGGCATACAGGCTGGCAAACACGAATTTTCTGGCGAATTCCCTGAGCATGCGCGCGACCGAAATTTCCGCCGGAGTCTCGGCGATTATACCGACATACAACCGGCGCGAGCTGGTGCAGCGCGCCATCGATTCGGTGCTGGCGCAGGCGCATCCCGTGGACGAAATCGTCGTCGTCGACGACGGCTCCACCGACGGCACCGGCGAAGCGCTCGAGGCCCGGTACGGGGACCGCATCCGCTACCACTGGCAACCCAACGCAGGCGTCTCCGCGGCACGAAACACCGGGATGTCGATCGCGACGGGCCGCTATTTCGCCCTGCTCGACAGCGACGACCTGTGGCGACCGGAGAAGACGGGGCTGCAGGTCGAATGGCTCGATGCGCACCCGGATTTCGGCCTGGTCCTGTGCGACGTCGTGCGCGTGGACGATGCCGGCCATGTGTACGACGTGTTCGTGCGTCGCGAGGTGCTGCCCGAGGACGGCTGGGCCCTGCGCTGGCTGCTGCTCAATCCGTCGCTGGTCCCGGCCTCGGCGATGTTCAGGCGCGAAGTGTTCGAAAGCTGCGGCGGCTTCGACGTTTCGCTGCGCACCGCCGAGGACATCGACTTCCACCTGCGCGTCGCGCGCCGCTGGAAGATCGGCGTGGTCGAAGCCTCGCTCGTGGACGCGCTGCGCGGCCAGGACACCGGCCTGTCCGCCGAAGCGTCGACCTACGACGACTACGTGAAAGTGGTCGAGCGCGCGGTGGCCGATGCCGCCGGCAGTGTCGACGAGGACATTCGTCGAGAAGCCCTCGCAGTGACCTATGCCCGCAATGCGCGCGGGATGCTGATCCGCAAGCGCTGGCGCGACGCACTGAGGCTGTGGCGCGCCGCTCGCGCGCACGCCACGATGGCCGAATCGCGACGCATGGTGCGCGAACTGGTGCCATTCGCGGCCCGACGCCTGGTGCACAGCGCCTTGCGCCGCAGCTGATCGATCCCGCAGTCGAGCCGCGCGACATCTCACTCGGCCCAGGCTTGCGACGCGCTCAGCGCGCGCCGCGCCCGAACAGCACCACTTCCACGGTCTGCAGCATGATCATCAGATCGAAGACCAGGCCGTGGTTCTTGACGTAGAACAGGTCGAACTTCAGCTTCTCGTTCGCGTCGCGCACCGATGCGCCATAGGGATAGCGCAACTGCGCCCAGCCGGTGAGGCCCGGCTTCACCGAATGGCGGACGTCGTAGTAGCGGATCTCGTTGGCCAGCATCTCGACGAACTGCGGACGTTCCGGGCGCGGACCGACGAAGCTCATCTCGCCTTTCAGCACCAGGAACAGCTGCGGCAGCTCGTCCAGCCGCGTCTTGCGGATGAACTTGCCGACGCGCGTGCTGCGGTCGTCGTTCTGCGTGGCCCAGCGCGCGACGCCATCGCCTTCCGCGTCGACGCGCATGCTGCGGAACTTGATCATCTCGAAATGCCGGCCGTGCTCACCGACGCGCACCTGGCGATAGATCACCGGCCCCTTGGATTCGAGCCGTACCGCCAGCGCGGTCAACAGCATGGCCGGCCAGGCGATCAGCAGCAGCGCACCGGCCGCGAGCAGATCGAAGAACCGCTTGGTCAGTCGACGCGGCGTGGAGTAGTCGAAGCCGCCGGAGAACACCAGCCAGGACGGGTCGACGATGTTGAGCTGGACCATGCCCGCCTCGCGTTCGAAGAACGTCGACAGGTCGGTGACCTTCACGCCGAGTTGCACGCAGGTCAGCATCTGCGCCATCGGCATGCCGCCGCGGCGTTCGTCGGGCGCGATCACGATTTCGTCGACGTTGAGCCGGTCCGAGAGCGCGCACAGCGGCTCGTCGGTGCGGATGAGCATGTCGTCGTCGACCACGACCGGCTGGTCGGGCGCGGGCACGAAGCCGAGGACGTTGAACGATTGGCGGTCGCTCTTGCGACGCAGGCGGGTGTTGATCAGGTTCGCGTTGTTGCCGGCGCCGTAGATCAGGACGCGTTTCTTCAGGGCTTGCGCGCTGGACAGGTGCGCCACGACCCAGCGCACCACGAAGATCGCGGACATGCCCATGCCCAGCGCGATGGCGAGCACGCCCCGGCCGATGTAGGTCGCCGGCACTGCGTAATAGACCACCAGCAATGCCACGCCGCCGAGCGCGAACGACAGCAGGACGCGCAGGACGAGGTCCAGCAGGCTGTGGCGCACGTAGGACTGGTACAGCCCGAATGCGAGCATCGCACCGGTGATGCTGAGCGACACGAGCATCGCGCGCAGGGCGATGCCTTCGACGAAGTGCGCCAACCCGATCGGGTCGGCATGGAATCTCAGGCGCGCAGCCAACATGACCGCCAACATCAATACGCCCAACTCGACCGCCCAAAGGGCGCGAATCGCAACTTTCCTGCGACTGGATCGAACCGTCCTCACGCATCCCCCGATGTTGCCCAACTCGGCGATGCCGCCACCGAAGTGCAAAAAGACGCCCGCATCCCGTGCGCCTGCCGCGCCGGAATGACCAGGCTGTCCCGCACTTGCCCCCTGTGCCGACCTCACCCGCTTCACCGGACCAATGCGCCCCGCCTGGCGGCGTGGACTGCGGATCCTTTGCCCGGTGTCCCCTTGAATAACGTCACATTTTCCGGAACCCGGTCAGGGATTCAAGCCATGAACGCTCGGATACTGATACCAAATAGTGATGAGGGCACGTTTCCAAGCGTGATCTCGGTCGCCCGTCCCGGATCGTTGAATATATGCAACATGCGTGGCCGAATATCGATCAACGTGCCGGGTTCGCTCAGCCGCGCACCACGCGATCCCGTCCTTCGCCTTTCGCGCGATACAGCGCGGCATCCGCGCGGCGCAGCAGGATTTCGACGTCGTCGCCCGGCACGCCCTCGCTGACCCCAAGGCTGATGGTCACGCGCTCGTCGGCAGTGAAGCCTTCGAAACTGGCGTCGCCCACGCGCGCGCGCAGCCGCTCGGCCAGCGTGAAGGCGGCGTCGCCACCGCTCGCAGGCAGCACGATCAGGAACTCCTCGCCGCCCATGCGACCCAGGCGCGCCGACGCCGGAAGCGCGGTGCCGATGATCCCGGCGATCGATCGCAGCACACGATCGCCGCCATGGTGGCCATGGATGTCGTTGATCCGCTTGAAATGGTCGACGTCGAACGTGATCACCGACATCGCTCGCCCATCACGGAGACCGGCGATCTCGCGCTCCAGGTACTCCAGGATGCTGCGCCGGTTCGGCATGCCGGTCAGCTCGTCGGTCATCGCAAGTCTGCGCAGGTGATGTCCGCGGCGAACCTGCAGCACGGCCATCGCGGCGAGCAGCACCACCAGCGCGGTGCCCAGCAGGATGGTCAGTCGTTGCAGCGAACGCATGTTCTCGGCACTGCGCAGCGCTTCGCCCCGATGCGCGTTCTCGATCAGCAATTCACGGTTCTCCTGCTCCTTCTTCGCCGTATCGAACTGCACGCGCAGCCGTGAGCCCTGTTCTTCCCGCGCACGCGCCTCCAGCAACTCCTGGGTTGTCCGATACGCCTTGAGCGCGTCGTAAGCCTTGCGCCACTCGCCGGCCCCGGCATGGATGTCGGCCTGGACCTCGTAGACCTGGGCAAGCAGCCGCGGATTGTGTCGATCCTGGAAATGCCGCTCGGCCAAGGCCAGGTCCGCCAGCGCTTCGCGATGGCGCCCGATCATGCGCAGGACGCGCGCGCGCGAGATGCGGACGCGCGCGGCGTTTTCGTCGTTGCCCGCAGCCTCGAAGCGCGCAAGCGCGCTGTCCATCAGCGGCAGCGCTTCGTCCCCATGCCCCTGCTTCGCCAGCACGGCGCCGATCGAGCGTTCGCTTTCGGCGACGCCGATCGAATTGCCGAGTTCGAGATCGATCGCCATGGCGCGCCGGAAGTCGGCGAGCGCCTCGTCCAGGCGCCCCTTCTGCAGGTTCGCGCTGGCGATGTTGAACAGCATCGTCGCGACCTCGCTGCGCAGTCCGGCCGCTTCGTTGTCCTTGAGCAACTGCCGGTAATACGCGATGGCCTTGTCGAATTCGGCCACGTTGCCATCGCTGTAGACATTGGCGATGGCATTGAGCGCGTACTGCTGGCCATCCTTCCGCCCCAGCGCAAGATCCAGGGCATAGGCGCGATTCAGATCGGCGATCGCGAGGTCGTAGCGGCCGTGGTAATGACGGCTTTCGCCACGCATCGCCAGGGCATCGGCCAGCGCCGCCCGGTCGGTCGTCCTCTCCGCAACGGACACCGCGCTTTCGTGGACCAGCGCCGCTTCGTGGCGCTTGCCCAGCTGTTCGAGCGCATAGCCCCGGCAACCCAGGAACCGTGCCAGCGCCGACAAGTCCTCGGCCGCGCGCGATGCCTGCTCGCCGTCTTCGGACAGCGGCAGCGCCGCCTGCGGATCGATGTCCACGGTCGCTTCGCAGACTGCGGCCTTCGATCTGCGCACAAGCCCGTCCGCTCCGGCCCGTTCCGCCACCTGCACTGCGCGCCGCGCAAGCGACAGCGCTTGCTGCGGGTCCTTCAAATGCATGGATTCGGACCGGGCAAGCAGGGTCTGCACCTCACCCTGCACGCGCACCGGCTGTGCGTTGACCCGACCGGCCACGGCAAGGGCCATGCAGGCGGCTACGACCAGCGTGAAGCCGGTCAATGCGGGTACTGCGTGATCGAAACGTGTGACCCGGACGGCCGCGCCCGGGCGCGGCGAGCGTCCGGTCGCCTGGCTACGGGTCATTGTTCCGCCCCCTGCGGAATTTGTGGTCCGTCCTGGCGAGCGCGACAGGGCTGCACCGGACGGGGGCGCATTGTAGGCGGTGGCTCCGCGGAAAGGCGGACCGCCCATCGCGTCGGTGTCTCGCCCGGATCGCGCGCCGCTGCTGCGTTCTGCCATCGACAACCCCCTGTCGCGACGTCACTGCGCCATCTTGCACCTCGATGGGCGTTCCGCACAGGGCGCCCGGCGCACATTCGACGAGCGCCGCGACGAGGCCGGACAGCCCGCTTTCCGACAGGCGGTCGCCAAGTCGGACCAATCTAGACAAAATTTTCTAGACAAACCTGTCTAGATCGATCAGCATGCAGCCGTCATCCACGCAGGCCGCCTCCGGGTAAACGACGACATGACTGGCTCAAGGAAACCGACCCCCGCCGAACTGGACCTGCTGCGCGTGCTGTGGCGGCTCGGACCCAGCACGGTGAAGCAGGTGCACGAAGCGCAGCTCGCCGAGCGCCCCGACGCGGCGTACGCGACGGTGCTGCGACTTCTCCAGATCATGCACGGCAAGGGACTGCTGGTCCGCGACGAGAGCCAGCGCTCGCACGTCTACGCTGCGGCGCAGCCACAGGACTCGCTGCAGACCAACCTGCTGCGCGATCTGATCCACAAGGCGTTCTCCGGCTCCGGCAAGGACCTGGTGATGGCCGCACTGCGCGACCACGTCAGCGACGAGGAGCGCGCGCAGATCCACGCGGAAATCCGCAAGGCGCTGGAGGAAAACGACGATGGCCGCTGAGTACCTGCCGCTGTCGGACACCATGGCACCGTGGATCCGCCCCATCGGCCTGACCCTGCTCCATGCCCTCTGGCAGGGCCTGTTGATCGGCGCACTGGCCGCGATCGCACTCCGCGCGCTGCGCCAGTCCTCCGCACAGTCGCGCTATGCCACGGCATGCATCGCGCTCGCCGCATGCGTCGCGTGGCCGGCACTGACGCTGTGGCGTTTCGTTGCAACCACGCCGGCATTCGCGACGAGGATGCCGGCGAATCCGCATCTGGACGCACCCACAAGCATGCATCTGGACACGCTTGCGAGCGGCGGCACGCTCGATGCCGTCCTGCCGTGGCTGGTCGCGCTCTGGGCCAGCGGCGCCCTGATCCTCCTGCTGCGCACGGCCGTCGGCCTGCGCTGGGTCTCCGGGCTGCGCGGACGCGCGCATCGCGTCACGGACGGCGAATGGGCACAGCGCATGCGCGCGCTTTCGCAGCGCTTCGGCCTGGGCGACGTGCCGCTCGCGGTGTTCGACGGCGAAGGCGGCCCGCTGTCCGCCGGCCTCTTGCGCCCGATGGTGTTCGTGCCGGCCGCGCTGCTCGCCAAGATGCCTCCGGAACTGCTGGAAGCGCTGCTCGCCCACGAACTGGCGCACATCCGGCGCCACGACTACCTCGCCAACCTGCTGCAACGTGCAGCAGAGGCGCTGCTGTTCTTCCATCCGATCGTGTGGTGGCTGTCGCGTCGCATCCGCCAGGAGCGCGAACTGGTCGCCGACGATCTCGCTGCCTCGGTCCTCGGTGAACCGAAGCGGTTGGCCCTGGCGCTCGCCGAACTCGACCAGACCCTGTCACTTCCCAACCTTGCGCAAGCCGCGCATGGAGGCCAACTCATGACCCGTATCCGATCCCTGCTCCGACCCCGCCGCCCATCCACTGCCGGCGCGCTGCCGCTCGGCATCCTCGCTGTCGCCTGCATCGGCTGCCTCGCCTACGCACAGACATCGCGCACGCCAGCGCCGCAAGCCGTCTCCACCGGTGCCGCCATTGCAAGCCTGGCAGACACCAAGCCGACAGACGACAAGGCCGAACCGGCACGACGCACGCCGGGCATCGCCTCCGACGGCACCATCGCCCTCGTCGACGCCAATCGCGACGGTATCCGCATGTCCGGCCACAGCGACGACGTCGACGACATCCGGGCCGCCAAGCGCCAGGTCGACGGAGACTTCCTCTGGCTGCGTCGCGATGGCAAGGCGATGGTGGTGCGTGATCCGTCCACCGTGGCGCGCGTCCGCGAAATCTGGGATCGCCACGGTCCGGCCGAAGCGCGCATGGAGAGCCTGCAGGCCGAAATGGAACGGCACTCCGGCAAGCTCGAAGCGATCGGCAAGCGCATGGAAGCAGCGACGCCCGATGGCGGTGAAACGCCTGCCATGCGCGAAGCCGCCGCAAAGATGAGCGCGCTCGCCGACCAGCAGGACATGCTGGCACGCGAACAGGTCTCGATCGCGACGCATGCGGCGACGCGCGCCGAAGACGGTGCCCGGACCGCCAAGGAAGAAGCGCGCATGGCGGAGATCGATCGCAGGATGGCCATGATCGATCGCGAGATGGCGGAATCCGAGCGCACACTCGCGACCGAACTGGAACGGCTGGAACGCAGCTTCGAACCGATGCAGGCCATGTCGCTGGAAATGGAAGCCGCCAGCCAGCCGATGGAAACGCTCGGCAAGGAAATGGAAGCGCTGTCGAAGGCGTTCGAACGGGAGGCACTGGAAACCGATCGCCGTGTGCGCGCCGAGCTCGACCGCGCGGTAGCCGCCGGCCTGGCGGAGCCCGTCGCCCGGTGATGCCGCGGGAGGATGTCGCCATCACCGGGGCGACATCCTCACGACGCCTAGTCGATCCCGGACGCACGCATCCAGCGCCTGCCGTGGTCGGTCTCGCGGTCGAACGCATCCTCGCGCGCCTGGAGGGCCAGTCGGGATTCGCGACGCACCGCATCGAACATCATCTTCAGCGTGTCGCAATCGGGCGCGGCACCGATCTGCCGCAACCTGGCGTCGAGCTCATGGGCAGCGGCGACACCGTTGTCCCGATGTCCAATCTCATGCATGCGCAGGCCATGTTCGAGCCGGCTCCACTGGTCCGCCAGCGCTTGCGCCGGCGCATGCCTCGGCCGCCAGCGCGGCAGGCGCATCGTGACGACCAGTTCGACGCGAATCCCGTAGGCCTCGCACGCATCGCCGTTCTGGCGCCGCCAGTACTGCACGCTGAGCGCGTGGCGGGTGATTCCCGCAACCGACTGCCCCCGCGCCGTCGGGCCTCGCTGCGACAACTGGCTGCGCAGATCCTCGGCGGTCGTACCGTCGAGCAGGTAGTGCTCCACGTGCTCGCTCAGCACCACTTCGGCAAGACCGGGAGACGGCATGCCCAGCAGGCAGGCCGCGAGCAGCGAGGACAGCACCGTCGGCAAGCTTCCGCCACGCCGGCCCGATAGTGGATTGGAAGAGAACGTCGACAGAGCGCACCTCGATTGAAGACGGATGACGCGGACGGCGTGCCCGCATCATCCATCCATCGGGATTCGGCGCCGCTGCAGGACAAGCTCGCCCCTGCGGTGCAGCCGTCTCGCGTCAGCGCAGCCACATCCTCGCGCTGCGGGCAGGCAGGTTGAAGGTGTAGCTGGCGCTCGCGATGTTGACCACACTGCCCGACCCCAAGGTGTCGGTGTAGTTGGCGTACCACCACAGCACGCTGTTGTTCATGTTCACGGTGGCATTCACCGCGTTGCCGCACTTGTTGATGCCGACGATGCCCTGGCTGCCGCGACGGAACACCAGGTGGCAGTTGCCGTGGGACAGGACCTGCATGTCGTTGCCCTGCACGGCGTTGTGGAACCGGATCATGCCGCGGATGTCGCTGCGGTTCCAGGCGTTGACCCAGCGATTGTCTCCGCTCTCGTTGTTGTCGGAATAGACCATCGGCTTGCCGCCGTTGCGCCCGAAGATGTACGCGTAGGCAAGCGTCTCGTCGACCGGATCCATCAGTGCATAGCGAAACCCGCTGTTGTTCGGGATGTCATGGGTCACCGTGAAGGTCAGCGCACGATTGCCCTGCAGCGCCTGGCCATAGGCTGCGGGATCGACCAACGTGCTGAGGCTGCCGCCCATGCCGAAGGCGTTGCGCAGGCTGGTCTGCAGCGGAAAGTCGTAGGCGGCATGGTCGGTGCCCTGCAGGTAAGGCTGCAGGAAGCGGTCGTACTCGAGGTTGCCGGCGCCGCCACCGGTGATGATCTCGCCGAAGACGTATGTACCGCTCTTGATGTCGGCCGTGAGCACGCTGTTGAGATGGGACATCGGCATGTGCTTGGCCGCGTCGATGCGGAAGCCCTTCACGCCGATCGCCTTGAGCTGGCGCAGGTATTCCTGCTGCTGCCCGATCACCCAGCTGTTCGCCTTGAGGTCCGGCAGGCCGACATCGCCGCCGCCACCGCACAGCCGCCAGTTCTGCACCTGCCACACGTCGTTGTAATCGGTGATGCAGCGTTGCTCGCCGAAATCGTATGGGCCGAGCACGTTGGACGACAGCGTGCCGAACATGCGGATGCTGTTGTAGTAGGTCGGATTGCCGGCATAGAGATTCAGGATGCGCGTGCCGGGATAGTTGAGGTCCGGCCTCTGCGCGGCCTCGTTGGCCATGTGATTCATCACCACGTCGGCATAGACATCGATCCCGCGCGAACGCAAGGCCGACACCATCCGCCTGAACGCCGCGGTATCGCCCAGCGGATGATGGATGACGCGAAAGTCCTGTGGCTGGTAACGCGCCCACCAGGCGCTGCCCTCCGACTTGTACGCAGGCGCCACCAGCACTGCGCGATAGCCCGCGGACTGGATCTGCGCGGCACGCGCCTCGACATCGGCATAGCGCCAGTTGAACGCATGCAGCACCGCGTCTGCGCGGGCGACGGCCGGAAACACGGATGCGAGTGCGGATGCGCACAGCAGCGCGGCAAGCGTGGCGGAGGACTTCTGCGACTCTTGATCGAACGACATCTGGCTTCTCCTGAAGTCATGGCGTCCCGGGACGGGACAAGCGTTTCCCGTGCGCGACGCGAAAACGGCGCGCATTGCGACAGACGATGGATCGACCGGCCCCTGTTCCGGACGCGAGGCATCACGCGCTGCGTGATGCGCTTGCATGCTAGGAGCGCATCGCAGCGCAGCATGATTCGCTGCATACGTATTCAAGTTTGCGCTCGTCGACGGCCGTCACGCCCCGTGCGGAACGGCGACGCTGCACACGAAGGAATCAGCGATGTTCGGGGCTGCGTCCGCGTGGCGTGCCCTTGCGGCATGCATCCGAGCAGTATTTGACCTGCGCCCAATCCTTGGCCCATTTCCGCCGCCACGTGAACGGACGCCCGCAGACCGGGCAGATCTTCACGGGCAGGTCGCGCTTCGCGGGCATGGCCAGCCTCGCAGCCGGGATCTCAGGCCTTGCGCAGGAAGCAGGTCTTGAGCACGAGGCCCTTGATCTTGTCGGAATGACCTTCGATGTGTTCGGCATCGCCATCGACGAGGCGGATGTGCTTGATCACGGTGCCCTGCTTGAGCGGAATCGAGGAGCCCTTGACCTTCAGGTCCTTGATGACCACGACCGTGTCGCCGTCGGCGAGCCGATTGCCGTTGCTGTCGCGGACGATCATGTCATCGCCGGCAGGCGCTTCGCCGGATGCCGACCATTCGAAACCACAATCCGCGCAGATGAACTGTTCGCCATCCCGGTACGTGTTGGTCAGGGTGCACTGGGGGCAGGCGGGTACGGCGCTCATGGTGATGTCCGGGAATACGGCGAATGGCGATGCATTGTCCCGCAGCGGAGCCGATCGCGACAAGCGCGTGACCTTCGGCGCTTGCCGCACGCCCCGGCACGGCGCAGGCTGCCGGCATCGCAAACGCCGGAGCTACCATGCGTGCCATTGCCCTCGGCCTGCTGCTGGTGCTCGGCATGCTGCCGGCCCATGCGAACGATGCGTTCGCGCGGATCAGTCCCGAGCAGGCGGGATATTCCCGCGAAGGCCTGGATCGGCTTCGCGACACCCTGCGCGACCTCGGCTCCGACAGCCTGCTGCTGCTCCACGATGGCAAGGTCTTCTTCGAATACGGCGACATCCGTCGCAAGCTGCTGCTGCATTCCATGCGCAAGCCCTTGCTGAATGCGCTGTACGGCATCGAAGTCTCGCGAGGTCGCATCGACCTGGACGCCACGCTGGACACGCTGGGCATCGACGACATCCCGCCCTCACTGACCGATGCAGAAAAGCAGGCGCGACTCGAAGATCTGCTGAAGTCTCGATCGGGGGTCTACCATCCGGCCGCCGCGGAATCAGAGGGCATGTCCGCCACGCGACCAACGCGGGCGAGCCATCCGCCCGGTACGTACTATTACTACAACAACTGGGACTTCAACGTTGCCGGCCGCGTGCTGGAACGGGCCATGGGCGAACGCCTGTACGACGCATTCGATCGCGAGATCGCGAAACCACTGGGCATGCTGGACTACCGCAACCGGATCGTGATCGCGGAAGCCGATGGCCGGCCAGCCTCGTCCGGCGCCGATGGCTACTACAGCTACGAGCGCGACAAGTCGCGATATCCCGCATGGCACTTCCGGATGAGCGCGCACGACCTCGCCCTCTTCGGCCAGCTGTACCTGCAGCGCGGGGTCTGGAAGGGGCGACGGATCCTGCCGGAAGAATGGATTTCGCGCAGCACCCGGCCCTATTCGATCGAGAACGAGGCATACGGCCTGGCATACGGCATGCTGTGGAACGTGCTGGTACCGGAGCGCGCGGACGAAGCGCCGTCGTTCTATCACACGGGCGTCGGCGTCCACATGCTGGGCGTCTATCCCAGGCACGCGCTGGTGATGGTGCACCGGGTCGATACCGAACATGCCTATCGCTTCGACGACGGCGACCTGTATCGCATCATCCGCATGATCCATGCGGCGCGGCTGCCGAAAACGCAGCCTCAGGGCAATTCGGCCCAACCGGAGGCATCCAGCGTCTCGCGATAGGCATGCCAGGCGGCATAGGCCAGCCACGGCATCAGCACACCCAGGCCAAGCAGTGCCGTCGCGAATCCGATCGCAGTCACCGCGACGATGATCGCGGCCCACAGGCACATCACCGCCTTGTTGCGCAGCACCGCATTCACGCTGGAAATGCCGGCGGTGATCATGTCGACGTCGCGGTCGGCGATCATCGGCAGCGAGAAGGCCGCGATCGCGAACGTCAGGGCCGCGAAGACGGCGCCGACCAGCGAGCCGATCGCGAGGAATTCCCACATTGCATGCGCATTGCTTTCATCGATCGGAAAGAACGCACCCACCATCATGCCCGCACGCGACCACAGCAGGACGATCACGCCCTGGACGATCGCGAAGACGCCCGCCTGGCCGATCACGCGGCGCGCCAGCACGAACGCGTCGGCGAGCGTCGGTCGCCGTCCCTTCTGAAGCGCGCGACTGACGCAGTACAGGCCGACGCAGATCAGCGGCGCCACGAACACGAAGCCCGACAGCAGCGTTGCGAGCAGCGCGAAGCGCCCCAGCCACCAGGCCAGCAGCGAGATGCCGGCGCTGACCAGCACGATGACCAGGCCGAACAGCATCGACAGGCCCGGCGCCGCGCGGAGATCCCGCCAGCCTGCGCGCAGCCAGCGCCACGGCGCGCCAAACCCCAGTGTCGCGCACGGCACCACGAAGGGACGCGCATCCTCGGGCATCGGCTCGATCGGGTTCACGACGGTCTTCCTCTCGCGTGACTGGCCGTCACAGCATAGCCAAGGCGGGTTTCGGCGACGATGCCGCGCAATGCTGCAGCGCAGCTTGCCCCAACGACCAATGTCGGGTCGCTCGCGCCTGTGGCCCACTGCGCGCACCATCCGCAGGAGGCACCGTCCATGTCCGCCATGCTGCAATCCTCGCGCAATCATGGGCTCGCGCATCGCGTCGCCCGTCCCCTCGCCCTGCTTTGCCTGCTGTCCGCATCCACGGCCTGGGCGCAGGTCGAAGTCACCGGATTCGGCAGCAATCCGGGCAACCTGCGGATGTTCAAGCATGTCCCGACCGACCTGCCTGCAGGTGCGCCGATGGTGGTCGCGCTGCATGGCTGTGCGCAGAGCGCGTCGAGCTACGACAACGAAACCGGCTGGCAGCTGTTCGCCGATCGCTTCCGCTTCGCGCTGCTGCTGCCGCAGCAACAGTCCGCGAACAACAGCAGCAGCTGCTTCAACTGGTTCGAGAACGGCGACATCACGCGAGGCCAGGGCGAAGCGCTGTCGATCAAGCAGATGGTCGACCGGATGATCGCCGACCACGGCATCGCGCCGTCTCGTGTCTACGTCACCGGCCTGTCCGCAGGCGGTGCCATGACGTCGGTCATGCTCGCGAGCTATCCGGACGTGTTCGCGGGCGGCGCGATCATCGCCGGCATCCCGTATCGATGCGGTGTCGGCCAGAGCGCAGCGTTTTCGTGCATGAATCCGGGCAGCAACCTGACACCGGCGCAGTGGGGCGACAAGGTGCGCGCGGCATCGACATGGACCGGCCCGTGGCCGATCGTCTCGATCTGGCACGGCGATGCCGACTACACGGTGCGGCCGATGAACCTCACCGAGAGCATGGAGCAGTGGACGAATGTCCATGGCGTCGACCAGACCGCCGACGTCAGCGAAACCATCGGCGGATATCCGCATCGCGTGTACCGCGACGCGACCGGCGCGGCGCGCGTGGAAACCTGGGCCATCACCGGCATGGGCCATGGCACGCCGGTGGATCCGGGCACGGGCGAGACGCAATGCGGCACCGCCGGCGCCTACATCCTCGACGTGAACCTGTGCTCGAGCTACCACATCACGCGCTTCTTCGGTCTCGACAACCTCGACGGCGTCGCGCCGACAGCCACCGTCACGTCTCCCGCGAACAGCGCGACCGTCAGCGGATCGGTCGCGATCACGGCCACGGCGAGCGACGACGTCGGCGTGCAACGCGTGGAATTCCTGCTCGATGGCGCGACCATCGGCAGCGATGCCAGCGCGCCCTATGCCTTCGCATGGGACAGCACGACGGCCAGCAACGGCGCACACGCGATCGCAGCGCGCGCCGTCGACCTTGCGGGCAACACGGGTGTCTCGCCACAGGTGAACGTCACCGTGAGCGGAGGCGGTGGCGGCGGATCGGCGACCACAACGTTCAACAACGAAGATGCCAACGACGGCTACGTGAAAGCAAGTGCCGATGGCACGGCCGCAGCCGTCGGCACACTGGAATCCAGCCTCGGTCTCGCCATCGGCCGCGGCACGGACGGCAAGTTCAATCGCAGCCTGCTGTCGTTCGACACGTCCTCGCTGCCCGATGGCGCGACGATCCAGTCCGCCACGCTCACCGTGACCTATCGCAGCGCATCCGGAGATCCGTGGAGCAATCCGGCCGGCAATCGCCTGCTGGTGGACGCCCGGACGGGGTGCTTCGGCACCTGCACGATCGACACCGGCGACTGGGCCGCAACGGCGACGGCCAGCGCTGTCGCCGAACTGACGCCCTTCACGGGCGGCACGCAGGCCAGCACACCCTTCACCGCCGCCGGGCTCGCCGCAATCAACCGCAGTGGCCGTACCCAGTTGAAACTCCGCTTCGCCAGCAACCAGATCGCCATCCATTACCTGTGGATCGGCAACGGCGCGACGGCGACACTGAAGGTGACCTACCAGCCCTGATGCTGCTGCGGCATCGTAACGGCTATGCTCGCGCCGCAGACACGCGCCGGGGAGCGCCAGACACGATGCCTGACAAGACTCGATTCGCTGCGCTGGCCAGCCTGCTGGTCGCCGGGCTGCTCGGCTGCGGCGCGAAAGGCCCGCCGGACCACGACGACGTCCAGGGCGCACTGGACGACTTCTTCGAACACCAGAACGATCGTGGCGGCGTGCGGATCAACCTGGGTTCGGCCGGCGGCTTCAAGGACGTTCGATTCGACATCAGGCTGCACGACGCCGTCGTCCACCGTTGCACCGGCAAGGACCGGGTCTACGTATGCGACATCACCTATCGCGCGAGTTTCCCGCCCGTGAAGGACGAGCCCGAGCGCATCCGCACGCAGGCCACGCTGTTCGACGGCCCCGGCGGATGGCGACTGATCGAATGAAGCCACACGCGCCGCAAAACGCGTCCCGCCCCCTTCCGGCAGACCCTGTTCTCCACGCACTTCCAACCAGACCGATCCGATGACCCTCCGCACGCTGACGTCCCTGCTCGCCCTTGCCCTGCTGCCTGCCGCATTCGCGACGCGTGCGCAATCGAACGCATTGCCAATGCCCCTCGAAAGCAAAGATCCCGACAAGCCGCTCGAGATCCTGGTCGACAAGACCTGGACCGGGCCGGAAATCCAGGCCCAGGCGAAAGACCTCAGCGGCCTGGATGTCGGCGCCTTCAAGTACGACGCCAGCAAGGGACCGGTGACCCTGCTGATCGATTACGCGGCGACGCGCCCGGACCCGAAGGCCGACAGCGAAGCGCTGATCGAGATCGGCATCGAATGCCCCGAAGCACGCGAGCCCTGCGGCATCCCGATCAACCTCAGCGTGCTCAGCATCCGCTCCGCGTTCATGGGCGAGAGCGTGGTGAATACCGGCGCATCGCCGCAGGCCGCCTGGGTCGCTCGCGAAGGCCATGCCTACAGCTTCGAGCACGACACGGTGGTGCACGTCGGCCTCGACCTGCAGGATCGCGTGAACCTGGAGCCGAAGGCGATCCGCGCGCGCCTCTACTACGGCGATCGCAATCGCGACGCCCTGCCCGGACAGATCACGCGATTCGGCATCCTGGCCAGGATCGCGCTGGTGGTCGGCGCGCTGTTCGCGCTGTTCCTCTGGTGGATGCGCCGCGGCTGAGCCAGCCTCGACCGAGCGCGGCCCCGGCGCGAAACCTCGCCCGACATCTCGCCGGGCGAGGTTTCGATCTTCACGCCGCGATCACGGCCCCACGCCGCAGCACAGCGTCTGGTTCTGCACGAACTGCCGTGCCGGCAGCGGTTCCTGCTGCGCGCTGCGCGTGATCAGCGTGACGCCATAGGTCTGGCTGGCCAGCGCGAGATTGATCGCAGGCGGCTGCCAGTCGACCGCGCAGTTGGTCTTGAGCGCATTGACCGAGGCCCGCGCGGTGAGCGCGTGCTGCGGATCGCCGTTGGCGAGCCAGTTGGTGGTCGAAAGCCCCGCGAAGTACGCGCCGTTGTTCGCGGAAGACAGCGTCAGCGCCTTCTCGGCGAGCGCGCCCTGCGTACCGTAGCGCTTGCCCAGGCCACCGGGTAGCGGCAGCAGTGTCTGCGGATTCGCCAGATGCGTGAACGCGTCCTGGCTGAACGCGCCGTTGTAGTTGCCGTTCACCTCGCCACCGAACAGCAGCACGCCCGCCCCCACGCCGGCGACCGTCGTCGTGAGGGTGAGGTCGCCGCCCCAGCCGATCTCGCGGTCCGCGGTCGCGCCCCAGTGCGTATGCACGCGCAGCAGGCAGTTGGGCACGAAGCGCGAGAGGTAGACCTGCGACGCAGCACCGGCCGCGGCGGTCTCACCCACTGCGATGAATTCCGGCGTGCCTGCGATGGTCTTCACCGGCACCACGTCGTGGTACTGCGCAGTTCCCAGGCCGCGCATGCGGGCGGTACACACCACCGCACCCGTGTTGCCATTGACCTGGAGCACCGCCGCCTCGCCGCCGATACGGCCGACGGCGACCAGATCGCCGGTGGCGTTGGGCAGCACCGGCACCAGCTCGGCGATCGCATGCAGTTCGAAGTCGCCCACGATCGACGTCTGGTAGTCGCGCACCCAGATCGGCGTGCCGTTGACGCGGGTGCGCGCGATGCGTGCGCGATAGACCGCCGGCAGGCCGCCCGCCGCAGGCTTGTGATAGCGGCCCAGCGCGACCAGGTCGCCTGCCGCCGTGCCGGACGCGGCGGTGCCCGAGCCCGCCTGCAGGATGTCCCAGCCGGTGTTCACCTCGGTGGTGTCGCCGTAGGAGAACCGCCACAGCGGCTGGCCGTTGCAATCGACCTTGGTGACGATGAAGCGCGACTGCGGCGCGGCGGCGTTGAGGGGATCGAGGCTGCCGACGACCGCGAAACCGGTGCCATCGCGGAATTCGGTCACCTGCGCGGCCTGTTCGGGCTGTTGCCCGGTGTCGTACTGGAAGCGGAAGACCAGTCCCGCACCGGCGGTCAGGCGTTCGATCAGCATGTTGGTGTTCGGATTCACGCCACCGGGCGTGGTGGTGCCCACGCTGAGCACGCCCCCGGGATTGAGGCAATTGCGGATTTCCCTGGTGCCGCGGTGCACGTCGCGCTGGGTCGGCAGCCCGGAGGCCATTTCCCAGCTCTGCGCGCGCGCGGCGGTCGGTGCCAGCGACAGCATCGCCAGCGACGACAGGGCCAGCGACAGCGGCGCGAGCGCCATCCGTGTACGTCTGTAAGCGTTCATGCGTCTTTTCCTTCGACCTGTGATCCATTGAAGCGATCCATGGCCGGGCATCCCGCCCAGTGCGTCCTGGCCGGAGCCGCATGCGGCCCGGTGTCGGCGCGGCAGCGCCCGTTCCCTGCACCGCTGGCGATCGACGATCGCCACTGCCGTCAACGCGCCGCACGCACGCTGGCGGCCACGCCGGCGACGGTTTCAGCGCGGAATCGTGATGGCAGGCGAACGTTCGCCGACCAGCGGCATCATTCGCTGCGCGGCGACGCAGGTTGCGACACGGCCGGGCTCGCACCGGACGCGACTGGCTCCTGCACGGCCAGGTGGCGATGCAGGAAGCCGGCGACGCCGGTCCAGACGGCTTCGACATCGTCCAGCGTCTCGAACGCATGCCCCGCATCGCGCACCGTCAGCAACGTCGGTTTCACGCCGGCGATGTTGAGCATGCGCACCAGGCGCCGCGTGTGCTCGAAGTCCACGCGCAGGTCGTCGTCGCCATGCACCAGCATCAACGGCACGCGCAACTCGCGGTAGCGATAGGCCGGCGAGCGTCGCAACAGCGCATCGGATTCGGTTTCCGGGTCGCCGAACGCGCGCACCAGCGCGTCCCGTCCGGTGGGCGTGCTGCCGCTGTCGCTGGCGGTGAAGAACAGCAGCATGTCGCTCAGGCCGGACATCGACACCACGCAGCGGAAGCGTCCGGGCCAGCGCATCGCCGACAGCATCGACGAGTAGCCGCCATAGCTCGCGCCGATCGCGCAGATGCGATTCCGGTCGATGCCTGGATCGTCCATCACGCGGGCCAGCGCAGCATCGATGTCGTCTTCGATCAGCGAGCCATGGGCTTGCATCGCACCGCTGCGGAACGCGGTACCGAAGCCGTCGGATCCACGGAAATTCACCTGCAGCACCGCGTAGCCCAGCGAGGCCAGGAATTGCACTTCGCGGTCGAAGCCGCGCGCATCGCGCACGCCGACCGGGCCGCCGTGCAGCAGCAGGACCAGGGGATGCGGTCCCCGGCCATCCGGCCGCGAGAGATACGCTTCGATCGGCGTACCGTCGCGCGCGACCGCGCGCAGCAGGGTCGACGGCACGAAGACATGGCCGTCCAGCCATGGTGCTTCGCGCTCGAGAAGTGTCGCGCGCCGTGCGGCGGCATCGATGTGATGCAGCCCGCCGGGATCCTCCGCGGATTCGACCCAGGCCAGCAGGTCGCCGTTCGCGGCACGGTCCGAGGCGACGACGCTGCGCCCCGGGAACATCGCTTGCAGCAGCGCATTGGTGGCGGGCGCGGACGCGTCGAAGTACTCGCTGACCAGGTGCCCGTCCTGGTGGTACATCGCGCCGACCGGTTCGCGTGCGCCGTCGAGGATCGGCGCCATCACATCGATGCCTGGCCGGCTGAACAACGTGCGCATGCGGCGCGTCGCAGCATCGAAGACCACGAGGTCGCGCTGGCCGCGTCCCTGCTCAGCGAGCCCGTAGATGCGGTCGCCGTCGAAGGACAGGCTGATCGGCGTGAACGCATCCGCCGCAAAGCGCAGCACCTCGACATACTCGCCATCGATGCCGTGCAGCAGGCGCAGCAGGTCGTGCCTGACGCCACGGACTTCGCCCTCGCGCTGCACTTCGCCTTCGCTGTCGTCGACGCTCGCGACCGCCACCCGCAAGCGGCCGCGGCCATCGGCGAACCAGGCGAGATCCCCGGAGACGCCGCGATTGAGGCGCGTCGACGGATCGAAGCTTTCGCGCGTCAACGCGTGCGTACTGTCGATGCGAAGCCGATGCACCATCCGCCTGCCGCTTCGATCGCTCGACGTGACGAGCACGATGTCGTCGCGCTCCGGCAGGATCTCGATGGACTGCGCGTTCACCCAGCGCTCCAGCACGTCGAAGGCGGCCCCATTCCCGCCGCCATCGCGGAAACGGAACACGCGCAGGTGGACGATGCCCGTGCCCTGCGCGCGGGTCGCGACGACGAACACGTCGTTGCCGGCCCAGCCCATCGCGTCGATCGGACAGCACATGCGCATCAGCGGCGTGGGCAGGCCATGCGGCAGCGAGACCACTTCCAGGTGCTCGCCCTGCGCATCGTGCAGCACCTTCACCAGCCGGTCCCCGCGCGGATTGAGGTCCGCGCGACCGATGCGCTCGCGACGCCACAGCGCGCGCGCGGGCAGCGGCAGCACGCCCGGAGTGGGCGGGCGGCGCACGTCGCTCAGCGCGGTATGCGGCTTGCCGACCAGCGCCTGCTGCGCGCGGTAGAACGCGGGAAACGGATCGGGATAGCGGCCGGTGTAGCGCAGCGGGAAGCGCTCGCCCAGGCCCGGATGCGTCTCGTCCAGCCAATCGATCGCCTGCAGGCCGCGATTGGACATCTGCACGTGCGGCAGGTCGGACATCACGTCGCGCACGATCAGGTCGCCCGGATAATTCAGCACGCCCGCCTCGACCCGGAAGCGGATCTCCGGCCGGTCGTGCAGCAGGTAACGCAGGCCGTAGAGGGTCGTCAGTCGATGCCAGCGGTACTCCCCGGCCGGCAGGGCGTAGAGTCGCGCCGTCGCGCCCGCAGGCAAAGCGCGGATCGTCGCGGACTGGACCACCACCGCGTCGGCCACGTCGTCGCGGAAATGCGCCTCGCGCAGCGGCGTGCGCGTATCGACGATGATCGCGACCAGGCCTTCGCCCGCGCCGAGCCTCGGCAGTTCGCCCGGCGCGATCTCGCGAACCTTCGCGAGGACCGCCTGCGGCGCCGACAGCGCGACCAGGAGTACGCACACGCCTGAGAAGTAGGCCAGTGCTCCTGCGGCCGTCCTCGACACCATCACCGCAGCTGGCTGTCCTTGCTGCCACGCCGGTTGTAGCCGCTGGACGCGCCGGATTCGCGATCCTGTGCGTCCTGGCAGTTCACGCACAGGCGCACGCCGGGCACGGCCTTGCGGCGGGCCTCCGGAATCGGGGCATCGCACTCCTCGCAGCGCTCCAGCCCGGGGCCCTGTGCAAGCTGTCGTCGCACCCGTTCGATGCCGTCCTTGATCGTCGCGTCGATCTGGTCCTGCACTGCGCCGTCACCGGCCCATCCGGTCGCCATGGTCGTCTCCCGCACGCGTCACCACGAATCGGCCGATCATACGACGGCCGCCGCCACGCGGTGCGGGTCAGTCGCGGGCGCGCATCCGCACCCGCGGCCGCAGGGTCACGCTGAGGCTGTCGCTCATCAGCTGCACCTCTTCGTCCTGGATCATGGCCGTCAGGCGCATGCCGCGCTGGACGTGGGCCAGCATCTCCTCGATCGCCTTCGGGTCGAGGTCGAGCACGGTGAGGTTCTCGAAGCGCGACAGGCCGGCGGCGTTCTTGTTCCACCAGACCTCGGCGGCGTTGCCGCCGTAGTTCACCACGACCACGCGATGGGCGCGGGCGGAGGCCTTGCGGATGCGGCTTTCATCGGGCTGGCCCAGGTCGATCCACAGCTGGATGTCGCCGACGTAGTCGCGCTGCCACAGGTCCGGCTCGCTCTCGTCGCTCAGACCCCGGCCGAACTCCAGCCGCTCGTCGGCATGCAGGGCGAAGGCCAGCAACCGCACCAGCAACCGGGTGTCGGTTTCCGATGGATGCTGCGCCATCGTCAGGTTGTGCTGGGCGTAGTAGTGCCGGTCCATGTCGCTGACCTGCAGCTCGACCTTGACCACGGTGGATTTCGGCGACATGCGGGCAGCCCGGAAAAAGGTCGCAGAGTGTAGCCCGCCGGCCCGGGGCCGGGGACTTTGCTACCCTGCCGCGATGTCGCAGCCCCCCCAAATCCATCGCCCGGACGCGCAGATCCAGACGCGCCGGCTCGATCCCGACTGCCCGGGCGACCTGGACGCCGCCGTCGAGCTGCTGCGCGCCGGCAAGCTGGTCGCAGTACCGACCGAGACGGTCTACGGCCTGGCGGCCGACGCCCGCAATCCCGAAGCCGTGCGCGGCATCTTCGCGGCGAAAGGGCGCCCTTCGAACCACCCGTTGATCGTCCACCTGCCCGATGCCTCGCACCTGGGCCGCTGGGCCATGGACATCCCCGACGCCGCATGGCGGCTCGCCGACGCCTTCTGGCCCGGACCGCTGACCCTGCTGCTGCCCAAAGCCGCGGACGTCCCGGGCGAAGTGACCGGCGGACGGCCGAGCATCGGCCTGCGCGTGCCCGCCCACCCGGTGATGCATGCGCTGCTGGTGCGCCTCGACGGTGGCCTGGCCGCGCCATCGGCCAATCCCTACCAGCGACTCAGCCCGACCACCGCCGACCAAGTGCTGGCTGGGCTGCATGGTCGCATCGACGCCGTGATCGACGGTGGGCCATGCGAGGTCGGCCTCGAATCCACCATCGTCGACCTGACCGGCGACGTTCCGCGCATCGTGCGCGCCGGGCCGATCACCCGCGCGGATCTGGAAACGGCCCTCGGTTCGCCGGTGGCGTTCCCCGAGCAGCATTCGGTGGCGGTACCCGGCAATGTCGCCGTGCACTATCGACCAGGCACGCCCCTGCGCATGCTGGAGACCGTCGCGCTGCGCGCCCGGCTCGGCGAATTGCGCGAGGACGCACGCATCGCTCTGGCGCATACCAGCGAGGGCCTGCAGATGCCACCCGGCGTGATCGCCACCCTGCGCCTGCCTGCCGACAAGCCCGGCTTCGCGCGCGCGCTGTACGCCGCGCTGCACACGCTCGACAAGGCAGGCGCGGACGAGATCTGGCTGGAGCGCCCGCCGGAAGGCGACGCGTGGCGCGACGTGCACGACCGGCTGTCGCGCGCGACGAGCGCCTGAGCGCACGGCGCGCCGGTTTCGATCACAGCTGCAGCGCGCGCATCACGTTCGGCATGATCCAGCCGCTGCGGAATCCGGGCGGCTGCTTCAGACGGCGCTGCAGGTTGTCGCTCACGCGCTGGCGAACCAGCGGCGTCACCCGGAAATGTCGCGGGACATGCCGCGATCGAAGCTCCGCGCGCTGTGACGCGAGGGACGTCGCCGCGGAAGGAAACCCCTGGTCGACGAACGGTGCTGCCACGATGTCGGTCCGGTTCGCGGCGTCGCCCGCACTGGTGCGTCCGTAGAACGGCAGGAAGCGGCCTGCCACGCTGGTCAGCCCCTGGTAGTCGCCGACGAACATCCCGTTCGCCACGGGTGCGAGCGTCATCTCGAATGGCTCGGCAACGCGCGCTTCGGTCCAGGTCGCGCCGTGGTCGAACGAACGCGCGAGCCAGTAATCCGTGGGCAGTCCGGTCGCGACGGTATTGCTGCGGAAGTCGTAATAGCTCACGCCGAGCACGCCGTCGCGCGTGACGTGCACGCTCGGCGTGAACGCGGCGACGCTGGGCGCTGCATTCACCCGCGTCGGTGTCGACCAGCTCGTGCCGCCATTGCTGGAACGCGAGATCGCGACGGCATCGATCGCGCCGCCGCTGAACCGCGAGTCCTGCCAGACCACGTACGCATCGCCGTTCGGCGCGGTCGTGATCGAGGGCACGATCGAACCGTCACGGATGGCCGCACCGGTTTCGGGATGACGCGTCCCCACCGCGAGCAGATCGGCGATGTAGATCGGTCCCGACCACGTCGCGCCGCGATCGAGCGACCGCAGCACGCCGATCCGTGCGGTCTGCGGTTCGCCGATCGGGTAGTTGATCTGCGTGAACAGGTTGAGCAGCACGCCGTTCGGCAATACCGCGACCTGGTTCGCGATGGTCTGCGCCCGCGAACCGGGGTCGAAGATCGCCCGCGCGCCTTCCCAGCTGGCGCCGCCATTGGTGCTGCGGGTGAAGATCGCGGGCCCGGTGCTGTTCGCGTCGACCAGGCGATCCCACACCGCATACACGTAATTCGCATCGTGCGGATCGGCCGTCAGCGCGTTCTTGTCGTTGAACGCGCCGGGACCGTCGGCGATCAGGGTGATCGGATTGCTCCAGGTCAGGCCGTGGTCGAACGAGCGACTAGCCAGCATCGCGCTGTACGCGCCGCTCACCGACAACGACATCGCGTGGACCACGCCATTCGGCGAATACGAGACCCATGGGTCCGATGCGCGGTCATAGTTGCCGCCGTTCATCACCGATCCCCCGCCGCAGCGCGAGAACGGCAGCACCGCGCGACGCCACGATCGTCCACCATCGAAGCTGGTCGCGGCGACCAGCCCGCGCGCGGCGCCGTTGGACCAGCGATCCTGTTGCCACGCGCCCACGAGGATGTTCGCGTTGGCCGGGTTCACCGTGACGAAGGGCTCGACTTCGGCATTGACGTACAGCGTGCCGTTCGGCGTGACGCCGTCGCAGCCTGCGGCGAACGGCGTCGGCCCGGACGCGAGGGACTGCGCGTCCGTGACGCGCAGCGCGGGTTGCGGGCCACCGGTGATGCGCGGGCGCTGCGATTGCGCGGCAACCGCGGCGGTCATCGCCGCCAGCACTGCGCACAGTGCCGTCCGCGCGAACGGGATCGACGCGGATGACGTCGCTACTGCTGATGGCTTGATCGACATGTCGCCTCCGGAGCCCCGCGTTGGACACATGCTGCGCCGTCCCTGTGCGCGGCGCACTGTCCCGATCTGGCGGGACTCGCGCCGCGCGGTCACTCCCGGTCGAAATTGATCCGCACGTCCTTCACCGTGCTCGACACCAGCACGATGGTGAAGCCGCGGAAGAAATGCCGCTTCACCAGCACGTCCTCGCCGTCGTCCAGCTCGGCATCGACCCACTTCCCGGCCTGTCGATCGATGGCCGATTTCACCTTGCGCGCCACCCGGTTCTCGCCATCGTTGCGCTCGATCACCGCGACCACCCGCACCGGCGGCTTCCCCGCCGGCACGATCTCGAACACCATCTCGCCCGCCGACTCCGCAGCGCCGCTGAACTGCAGGCGCCACTTGTTCGAATTCGCGGCCTGCACCGCAACCAGCGGCGCAGACAACGCGAACAGCAGGACAGGCAACCACACCTTCTTCATTCGGAGACCCGGGGCGACAGCGGACAGGGCGCCAGTCTGCCGCAAACCGGAATGGCTTCCCTGAACATCGGGAGCGGTGGCGCCCTCCGGCGACCGCACCGCCGGCCATCTGCCGGCGCTCGGATCAGGGTGTCGGCGACGGGGACGGTTCCTGTTCGGCTGGCTTCGATGCCGTGGGCGCCTTCGGCGGCGTTTGGTCGAGGTGCTGGCGCAGGAACCCCGCGATGCCGGTCCACACGATCGCCATCGACTTCAGCTTGTTGAAACCGTGGCCCTCGCCCGCAAGCGCAAGCACCACCGGAGGCCTGCCGTCGAGGTTCAGCATGCGCACGAGTCGGCGCGTGTGCTCGAAATCGACCCGGAAATCCTCCCGGCCATGGACCAGCATCAGCGGCGTGATGAGTTTTCGATACTGGTACAGCGGCGAGGTCGCGATCATCTCGTCTCGATCGGTCGCCGGATCGCCGATGACCTTCACCATTTCCTTGCGCACCTCTTCGCTGCGAGCGCTGTCGCTGGCGGTGAAGAACAGCAAGCGATCCGCGACGCCCGAAATGGAGACCACGCAGCGGAACCGGCCCGGCCAGCGGATCGACGAAATCATGGCCGAGTAGCCGCCGTAGCTGGCGCCGACGATGCACATCCGTTTCTCGTCCAGCGGATGGCCCGCGAGCACCTGCTTGATCGCCGCATCGATGTCGTCCTCGATGCCCTTGCCGAACTGGCCGTGCCCCGCTTCGGAAAACCTCCGGCCATAACCGGCGGAGCCGCGGAAGTTGACCCGCAATACCGCGTAGCCCAGCGAAGCGATGAATTGCGCGTCATGATTGAAATGCAGCGCATCCGCCACGCCGATCGGTCCGCCGTGAGGCATGACCACCAGCGGGCGCTTGCCGTCGCCGGGTGGCAGCGTGAGGAAGGCATCGATCATCGTGCCATTGGCGGCCTTCACCTTCAGCGCATGCGTCGGCGCCATCGCACGGCCGACCAGATGTGGATAGAACTCGTCCAGCAACTCCGCCTGTTTCCTGTCGATATCGAGGAAATAGATCTGGGGCGGGACGTCGCTGCCATCGACCCAGAGCAGGAACTTGCGCGCATCGCGGCTGCGATTCAGCGTGGCCACCGTCCGCCCGGGAAACGCCTTCTGCAGCTGCGCGACGAGACGCGCGTTCTGGGCATCGAAGTACTCGCTGACCAGTCGGCCCGATTCGTAGTAACGCACGCCGATCGGCGTGTGCCTGTCATCGAACAGGGCATCGACGACATCGATCCCCGGGCGGGTGTAGACCGTCCGCACGATCCTGCCCTGCACCGGATCGAACTCGACCAGATCCCGTTGCGCGCGATCCTTTTCGCTGAACCCGTAGATGCGGTCGCCATCGTAGGACAGCCGGACGGGAGAGAACTCGCGCTCGTTCTCCACGCGCATGATTTCGCGGTACTGCCCATCCTGGCCATGCATCATCACCGCGTCTTCACCGCGCCACGCTCCAGCGAGGCGCAGGCGACCATGCCCGTCAGTCAGCCAGACGTAATCGTTGTCCACGCCCTTGTTCAACCGTTCGCGCGCATTGGTGCGCGGCAACCGATCCAGCGCAGCCTGGTCGCCGAGCCCCAGCGGAAACACCAGGACGTCGCGGAAATTGCCGCTGCGCTGGAACAGGATGTGGTCGGGCATGGAAGGCGTGAGATCCACGATCCTGCCCAGAGGCCCGCGCAGTCGCACGAATGTGCGCTCGCCTTCGACGATCCCGCCGATCCTCAGCACGCTCAGCCGCTGCTGCCACGCTTCGGGCTCGCCGACGAGGAGCGTGCGGTCGCTCTCCCACTCGACCACGCCGAATCCCTGCTCGCCCGTCGTGATGAGACGCTGCACGGTGGCCCTGTCGATGTCGACCAGGTCGAGACCGATCTTCTTGTCCTGATCACGCACCTCGAAGACTGCGAGCGCACCATCCGGACTCAGGCTGTAGTCGCGGATCCGCTCGATCTTCCACAGCAACGCTGGCGGGAGCGGCAGCGCACCGGCAGGCGGCGGAGGCAGGCCCGCATTCGGATCTTCCGGCAGGCGTCCGCCAGCCAGGGACTCTTCGTAGAATGCCGGGAACGGGTCGGGAAAATGGCCGTTGTAGGTCAGCGGGTATTGCCCGATGACCTCGGGGTGGGTCGCCTTCAACCAGTCGATCACCCGCAGCGAGCGGTTCGCCATGTGCAGGTAGAGATTGCGGTTGTCGTCGGCACCGAACACGCCGTCCCCGGCATAGTTGAGCTTGCCGGCGACCACGTCGAACTCGAATTCCTTGTCGTTGCGGACGCTGTAGTAGAAGTTCCATGTTTCGGTCTGCGCATAGACGACGCGGACCCAGCGATAACGACCTGACTTGGCTGCATACAGCGCGACGGTACGGCCGATCGGCAGATCCTTCAGCAGCGGCGCTACCGCAACCCGTCCGACCCGCTCGATGCGCACGTTCCGCACGGTGATCTCGGTCTCGAAGGAGACGACCACCAGGCCTTCGTCCGGATCGAGTCGCAGCGGTTCGCCCGGCTCGATCTTCCGCATCGCAAAGACGTCGAACGCCATCGCCCAAAGCAGCAGCGCCACGACGATTGCCCATGCCTGCGCCGCGCAACGATTCGCGGCCATGCCCTTCGCACCCATGCATTCCCCTGCCAGTACGAGCACGCCGCACCTGCGGCGCCTCGTTTCGCCGGCATGATGACATCCCGTCGGCGGCGATTCACCGCCGCACGAATGGCGTCAGGCGCGGACGTGGCGAACGGCGCGGGCGGATTCGCGGTAGGCGGTGGCGGTAACGCGGAAGCGGGCCCTGAACGCACGGGCGAAGCTGCAGCTGTTGTCGAAGCCGCAGGCCGCGCCGACTTCGCCGATGGCGCAATCGGACTGGGCGAGCAGTTCGCAGGCACGCTCCAGGCGCAGTCGCACCGAGGCGGCCTGCGGGCTTTCGTCGTAGATGCAGTGGAACGTCTTGGACAGGTACCAGCTGGAGAAGCTGGTCAGCTCGGCCAATTCGGTCAGGCGCACGACGCGATGGCGGTGGCCTTCCAGGAACAGGCGGGCGCGCTGCATCCGGCCGAAGACCTGGCGCTTGCGGCGAACCGAGCGCCCCGGGCAGCGGGCGATGGCGGCGTCCATGCTGCGCTGCTGGCCGATGAAGTGCGCCAGCAGGGATTGCAGGGCGCGCTGCGCATGCATCGGGTCGCGCGCCACCAGGGTCGAGAGCCGCTCGGCGTTGCGCCACAGCCGCAGGGCGATGCGCAGGTCGCGCGCCGTCATGCGGCCACGCCCCGGCAGGAGTTCGGCGCGGCCACGCCCGCCGACATCGCCGGGGAGCACCAGGCCCAGGGTCGCACCATGCGCGCTTGCCAGGAGGTCCGGAGCCGAATCGCGTTCCAGTGCGAGCCATTCGCCGGGACCCAGGTCGAACTCGCCTTCGCGGGCGCTCAGGCGGGTACGGCCGCGCAGCTGGAACCAGATCGAGAAGCCGCGTTCAGCCGGTCGCGAGTGACCCGACCGGCCGACCGCGAACCAGCGCGGCGCCGGTTCGGCGTGGGCCGTCGTCAGCTCGATACCGGAGACGCGCCTGGCCATCGGCACTGCGAGCGGCAACGCGGCCCGGGTCGCAAGGGCGGGGTTGGCGAGGGGTGAGCTGGAAGGATTCGCGTACATGGGGTCCGCTCCGTGCCGAATGAGTCTTCACGGTTTGGGCCAAAGACGGCACAGCGGCAGGAAATCCCCCGGAGATTTCTCCTAAATCGACACGAAGCCGATCCGAAATCGTTACGAAACCTTGTTCTTCAATGACTTGCGCCGACAACGGCACCGCCGTCGACCGGCGGAGCGTCGAATGCGGACAGCGGCAGCATGCCGATGTCGCCCTGCATGTCTTCGACCACGGACACGTACAGCGCGTCCGAAGCGGGGTCCAGGGTCACGCCCTCGAGGAACCATTCCTCCCCGCCCAGGCAGACGGCGGGCGCACCTTCGCCGCCGACCGGGCGCCAGCGCCAGCGGCAGTCGGGGTCGGAATCGAGTACGCGCACGCCATCGGCGGTGGCGACCATCGAACGGGCGCGGCGCGGAAGCCCCACCGCGTCGACCGGGCGCACATCGCCCAGTGCGAGGTCGGCACTGCGGATCTCCGGACTGGCGGGCGTGGACATCACGATCCGGCCGCGCGGGGCATCCACCACGGTCGATGCGACGTCGGACAGGCGGGCCAGTGAGCGCCAGGGCGACAGGCTGCGGTCGTACAGGGTGAGGCCCAGCCGGCCCTCTCCCCGGTCCGCCACCACCAGCAGGCGGTTGGGATCGGGGTGCCAGGACACATGCACCGGCTGGCGATCCGGTACCGGAAGGCGCGTGACCCGACCCCGCGCTGGGTCGATTTCGTAGATGCCGTAGGGCTCGCCGCGCTGGGTGCCGATCACCAGCGCCGTGCCCGATCGGGGATTCCACATCGCCGGGTAGCGCGGAACCGGGACGAAGCCTTCGAACGATCGCAGGCTGTCGGGGTCGCGCTGGTCCAGCCACCACAGGCGCTGGTCGCCGGTCCGGCTGGAATAGAACAGGATCTGGTGGCCGTCCGGTGCGATCGCCGGCATCAGGTTCGAGCCACTGCTGTCGAAGAGCCGCCGCGACCCGGCCATCGCGCCTTCGCCGTCGCCCAGCGCGACGCGACGCATGCGCGACTGCGTGCTCTCGACCTCGAAGGCGATGGCATCGCCGGTGCGCGCCATCGCCGGATACATCATGTTGTCGTTGCCGGCCACGGCTTCGACGATGCGGCCGCTCACGGTATCCAGCCGGTTGAGGTAGATCCTGCCTTCGCGGTAACGGGCGAAGACCAGATGGCGGCTGTCGCGCGCCCAGGCCAGGCCGTAGAGGTTGGTGCGCAGATCGGTCAGCCGTTCCGGCATGCCGCCTTCGGCCGGCATGCGCCAGACGTCGGCGATCGAGAGGTTGCGGTGGAAGGCGATCCAGCGGCCATCCGGCGACACCACCGGCGACATGTCCTCGTCGGACGGCGAGCGCACGTATTCGATGCGACGCCAGCGCCCTTCGTCGAGCGCCATGCGATGCAGCGCGCGTTCGACGGACTTCGACGCCCCGCCCGGCCGTTGCGCGCCGACGAGGGCACGACCATCGGGATACCAGGACACCGGATGGGCGTCATCGGCGAGGCATTCGCCCAGTTCCTGCGCCGGTCCGCCACTCGCCGGCACCAGCATGATGCGGCAGTGGCCATCGACGACGCGGGAGAACGCGATGCGCTGCCCGTCCGGCGACCACGCCGGCATCAGGTCCTTCTGTCCGGCCCTGGGAGTCGTCAGCGCGCGTGGCGCGGTGGCCGAGGCGGTCTGCAACACCAGCGACGCGCCGTCGGCGGCGGCCCGGCTGTACACGACCAGCGCGCCGTCCGGCGAGAGACTCGGCCACTCTTCGGACTGCGGGAGCGAGGCGATGCGCACGAAGCTGGCCATGACGCGCGAAGTCGCCGGTGCGGCGATCGCCAGGGGGGGCGCGGTGACGGCTGGCTCCGACCGTTGCGACCACCACGCACCGCCGGCAACGAGCGCCGCCAGCGCCACGGCTCCGGTCACCAGCCGGGCCTGGCGACCGGACCTGGACTGCGTCGCAGCGGCACCGACCGGCTGCGCCTCGGCCAGCGGATCTTCGCTCGCTTCGTCCAGCACCCATGCCACCGGAGCGACGAGGCGATAGCCCTGCTTGGCGATGGTCTCGATATAGCGCGGGCGCTCGCGATCGTCGCCGAAGGCCTTGCGCAACTGCGTGACGGCCTGGGTCAGCACGTCGTCCGTGGGCAAGGTATCGGGCCAGACCCACTCGAACAACGCTTCGCGGCTGACCGGTTTGCCGGCGTGCGCGACCAGTGCCAGCAGCACACCGAGCGCCTTCAGGGTGATGCGCACCGGCTCGCCCCCCTCCGCCGGCGCGATTTCGCGCAACGGAATATCGACGACGCAGTCGCCGATGCGCACGCGGTCTGAGGGCCGCGGCTGGAGGAGGTTCGAATGGGACTTGAGCATGGCCGTGTCGGAATGCGTGGGCCAAGCTTATCAGGCGTGGCCCGGGGCACCGATGCCGGAAGTCACGGCTGCTGATACCGCATCATGCCCGGGCGGGCGCCGGACTCAGCCGGCGCGGGCGCGGGCAGCCGACAGGCCGACCAACCGGGACACCACGATCGCGATGTACATCACACCCGCGAACATCTCCAGCATCACCAATGCGCGGGCTGGCGGCGTCAGCGGCGAGATGTCGCTCAGGCCGACGCCGGACAGCACGCTGAAGCTCATGAAGAGGAGCTCCATCCAGGTGCGCGGGGTATCGAGGCCGGCCGGCCCGGTGAAACTGCCCGGGTACCACGCCTGGCACACGGCATAGGCAAACGCCCAGGCCCAGGCCAGCAAAGTGAAGGTCGCTCCCACCGCGAGCAGTTCGTCCAGCGTCACGCGCTGGTCGCCGAACATGTAGATGATCAGGCCGATCGCGGCGTAGAAGTACAGCGCGGCCTCCAGCATGTGGGCCACCACCAGCAGCTTGGGCAGCGCGGCAATGTCTCCCAGCAGCGAAAGCACCACCGCGGGCACCGCGAGCAGCCATGCGATCCAGTTGACGGTCGGACTGCGGTTCACCACCCACAGCACGAGCGCGAGCACGGCGATCCCGAAGATGCCGAAGATCAGTCGTCCGGCATTCGAATCCTCCAGCACCGGATACAGCACGACCGCGCAGAGCTGGGCAGCCAGCAGCAGTCCCGCCGGATGGCGGCGAAGGTGCACGATCGATCTGAGCAATGTCTTGTCCACGCGTCGTCCGTTGTCCGCCGCCGCGGGGATCGTCGGCGTCTTCGATGCGCATGCTGCCACGGATCGATCACCGGCGGCTGTCCGTCGCCGGCGTGCTTCCGCGTGAGAACAATCGATGCGCATGGAGGACGCACACGCCGGCGCATGGCATGCCGAAGCGATTAGACGTTCGCATTTTGTTGCATCGCACCGACAGCGGCGCTTGAAAAAGCGCCGATGGATTGATAACCATAGGTTTCGCGGTAGGCGTGCTTGACTCATTGCGCGCCACAGGAGGACCGCGGGACGCGTGGCGCACCAAGGCATCGATGCGCCACGCACCGAATGGACTCGAACGGCCTCCCGGGCCGTCGCCCTGCCGCGGGCTGCGTCGACATGGCGCACCGCAAAGGACTTGCATGGAAGCGATCCCCCTTCGCCAGTCGCAGGACCAGGACGATCTGGTCTGCCACTGCGCCGGCGTCAGCCGCACCCGCATCAAGGCCGCCATCGCAACGGCACCGGCGTCCACGCTCGAATCGCTCGGCGCCCAGCTCGGTTGCGGCCTGCACTGCGGCTGCTGCCGCCCGCTCGTCCAGGAAATGCTGGGACAGTCTCCCTGGCACGAGGTCGCGAACGCCAGCCGGACCACGTTGACCGACGGTCGCGATCCGCAGCGCAGGATCGTGCAGATCGACATGCAACTCGCCGGCTGGCCGCCCTACCCGCAGGCGCTGCCGGCACAGCATGTCGTGGTGCAGGCCTGGCTGGACGACACCTGGGTCACGCGCACCTACACGGTGGTCAGCCAGTCGCTGGACGGCAACACGGTCAGCATCGCGATGCGCCGCATTCCCGACGGCCAGTTCAGCGCACGGCTGCTCGACGCCGACGATGCCACCTTCGCCGACATCCCGATGCGCATCGCCGTGCCCAATGGCGAAGTCGACCCCGACGACGGCCGCACCGTGGTCTGCTTTTCCGCGGGGGTCGGCGTCACGCTGGCCCTGTCGCTCCTGCACGGCCTGCGCCCCGGTCGCGCACTGCACATCGACTACAGCGCCGCGCATCGCGGCGACATGGTCTATGCCGACCACATCGAAGCGTCGGCAGCGAGCAGCAGCGACATCAGCTGCCAGCTCCGCGCGGACGACGTCGACGGCTACATCGACAACGAGGACATCCTCGAGACGGTTCGCCAGTTCCCGGGCGCACGTTTCTACGTGTGCGGTCCGCCCGGATACACCCGGCGCATGGTCGACGGCCTGCGCAAGGCCGATGTCCCCGAGGCCGACGTCCGCGTGGAAGCCTTCTTCCTCAAGACCAACGCGCGACCGCGCCCGAGCATCCGCAAGCTCGCCTACGCCGCCGGGCTGGCCGTCGCCTTCGTGCCGCTCGTGCTGCTCGCGCCGGCGCTGGCGAAGTTCGTGCCCAATGCGGCCCACGGGCCGGGGCATGAAGACCTGGCCTGCAGCGACTGCCACCGCGAGGCACCCGGGTCGATGCGACAGCAGCTGCAGGCGAAGGCCAGGCACCTGGTCGGGCTGCGCGACGACGATGCGGACTTCGGCATGCGCGACGTCGACAACGCCACCTGCGTCGGCTGCCACGACAATCCCGACGATCGCCATGCACCGCACCGCTTCCTCGAACCCCGCTTCGAACAGGCACGCCGCGAACTGGCCCCGCAGACCTGCGTGAGCTGCCACCGCGAACACACCGGTACGCGGCTCAGCCAGACCAATGCCGGCTTCTGCGCCGCCTGCCATGGCGACATGGACGTCAAGGACGATCCGACGCGGCCCACGCATGACGTCCTGGTACGCGAGCGACGCTGGGATACCTGCCTGACCTGCCACGACTTCCACGGCAACCATCCGCACACACCGCCGCACGACCTGAAGGATGCGATCACGCCTGCGGCCATCACCGCCTACCTGCGTCGTGCCGATTCGCCCTACGGCGCGCGCACCCTCAAGGCCAAGTCGCCGGAGACCTCGCCATGACCCTGCCGAAGATCCCCCGCTCCGTGCTGGCCCTCGCCGCGCTCTCGGTGGTCGGCGTCTACCTGTTCGCCACCGCGCCGGCCGACCTCGACACCACGGCCGGAGGCGGCCGCGACGTGCCGGTGGACGTGATGTTCCGCATGCTCGACGCCGAGAACGCATCGGTGCGCGCGATCTACACCGCCGAGATCGTCACGCCAGGGCTGAAGAACGGCCTGAAGTATCGCGAGGACTGGAAGCAGAAGCACGTCGAGGCCGGCCCACTGCCGGCGCTGCTGCTTCGCGAGACCGCGAACCGCCTGCAGCAGCGCGTGCCCGAACTGAGCCTGTTCCTCGGATCGAGCTTTCCCATCGAAGCCTCGAATGCCTTCAAGGGTGCGCAGTCCGACTACTTCGCGAGGATCGACCGCAGCGGCGAACCGCAGTTCTTCCGCGATGCCAGCACGGGACGGCATACCGCGATGTTCCCCGACATCGCCAGCGCGCCCGCCTGCGTGACCTGCCACAACGAACACCCGAAGAGCCCGCGGAAGGACTGGAAACTCAAGGACACCATGGGCGCCACGACGTGGTCGTTCACGCGCGACCGCGTGTCCACGCAGGAACTGATCGAGATCCTCGCGGCCTACCGGGCGTCGGCGATCGACACCTATGCGTCCTACCTGAAGAAGACCGACACCTTCGCCGAAGCCAGCCGCCCCGAACTCGGCGCACGCTGGCCGCGCGATGGTCGCTTCCTGCCGGACCTCGACACGTTCCGCCATCGCGTGGAGGAGCGCAATTCGATCGCCACGCTCAACCTGCTGATGCAGGCGCGTGCCGATGGCGAACGCGCCATGGCCCGCGCATCGCGCGACAGCGCTGCCGATACTGCGGCCAATGCCGCTGCTGCCGAAGGGCACGACGACCAGACAGGCAAGGGACGCAACGATGCCGAACGCAGCGTGGCGAGCGGTACGGCCGGGATCGCGCCATGAACAGCCAGGCACGGCAGCTGCCGCGATCCAGGTCCGCCTACCAGACCGCGCTGATGGTCGCGTCGTGGTGCGCGCTCATCGGCGTGATCGTCGCCTGCATCGCCTGGCTGTGGCCGCCGCGCCTGAATGCACTGGTGCCGCTGCAGCGCATGGACGCCTACAAGCAGCTCACCGGCTACATCCTCGTCGGCCTGCTGTCCTTCGATCTTTCGCTCGCCCTCATCAAACGGCGACTGGTGCGCGCGATGTGGCTGCGTACCCTGCAGCTGGCGCATCGCATCCTGGGGCTGGCGATGCTGGTCATGCTGGTGCTGCACGCCGGCTTCGCGCACGCAGGCTTCCTGCACGCCACGTTCGCCATCACGATGCTGGTCGTGGTGGCAGGTGCCGCGCTGAACCTCTTGCCGGGCGAAAAGCTGGCCACCTGGGGGCAATGGACCACGGCGCTGCACATCGCCGCAGGCTGCCTGCTCGCGGCACTCGCGGTGATGCACCTGTACTTCGTCTACACCTACGCGTCGTGATCGGCGCCGCGCAGCCCCAGGCGAACCCGCCTAGGCGAAGCGATCGCAGAACTGCGTCCGCAGCAGGTTCTTCTGCACCTTGCCCATCGTGTTGCGCGGCAGGGCGTCGACCAACTCGATGCCCTTGGGCTGCTTGTAGCGGGCCAGGCGCTCACGCAGCATCGCGTCGATGGCATCGCGATCGATGCGTTCGCCCGGCTTTTCCACGAGCACGGCGAATACCGCTTCGCCGAAATCCGGGTGCGGCACGCCGACCACCGCCGACTCCAGCACGCCCGGTTGCTCGTCGAGCAGCAGTTCGACTTCCTTCGGATAGACATTGAAGCCACCGGTGATGATCAGGTCCTTCTGGCGACCGACCAGCACGAGGTAACCGTCGTCGTCGAAGCGGCCGAGATCGCCGGTGATGAAGAAGCCGTCGTCGCGCAGTTCCTCGCGCGTCTTCTCCGGCAGGTTCCAGTAGCCGCCGAACACGTTCGGACCGCGCACTTCGACCATGCCGGTCTCGCCTGCCGGCAGCGGCACGCCGGACGCGGGGTCGGTCACGACCACCTCCACGCCAGGCAGCGGCATGCCGACGGTGCCCGCACGGCGCTCGCCTGAATAGGGGTTCGAGGTATTCATGTTGGTCTCGGTCATGCCGTAGCGCTCGAGGATGCGATGTCCGGTCCGTGCCTCGAAGGCGAGGTGCGTCTCGGCCAGCAGCGGCGCGGACCCGGAGACGAACAGACGCATGTGCGCGACCAGGTCGCGGTCGAAACGCACGTCGTCGAGCAGGCGTGTGTAGAAGGTCGGCACGCCCATCAGCACCGTCGCGCGCGGCAACGCCTTCAGGAGCGCATCGAGGTCGAAACCGGGCTGGAAGATCATCGCAGCGCCGCTGAGCAGCGATACGTTGCACGCGACGAACAGCCCATGGGTATGGAAGATCGGCAGCGCGTGCAGCAGGACGTCCGCCGGTGTGAAGCGCCAGGCATCGGCAAGTGTCTGCGCGTTCGACAGCAGGTTGCCGTGGCTCAGCATCGCGCCCTTCGAGCGACCGGTGGTGCCAGAGGTGTAGAGCAAGGCCGCCAGGTCGCCTTCGACGCGCGATTCGATCGCCGCGTCGGCCGACTGCGCCTCGCAGAGTTCGCGGAAGCTGCCGCCGCCATCCGCCCCGAGGGTCGCGAGGGTCGTGCCGTGGCGCCCGGCCACCGGCGACAGCGTGTCGAGCCTGCCGGGATCGACCAGCAGCACCCGCGGCGTCGCATCGGCGACGAAGGACTCGACCTCGGACGCGGTGTATGCGGTGTTGAGCGGCAGCAGCACCGCGCCCGTGGCGACGGTTGCGCCATAGATCGCAAGCGCCTGCGGCGTCTTCGCCACCTGCATCGCCACGCGATCGCCGGGGCGCACGCCCAGGACACGCAGTGCGGCCGCCGCGCGATGGGCCATCGAAAGGAATTCGGGCCCCGACAAGGCACTCCCGTCGTCGAGATGCAGAAACGTGCCCGGCCGAACGGCGAGCGGAGCGAACAATCGGTCGTACAGGGGGTTGGACACGGGACTTGTCTCGACGGAATCGTGATGCGTTCGACTTCGAACATGAACCGACCGCGCAGTGCCGACGGACGGTAGGCACAGTCTATCCATGCGGCGATGCACGCGCTTGATGGATGAGACGGCGACCCGCCACGCTATCGATGACGGCGCAGCGACCCACGCGACACGCAGGCAGCGCAAGGAAGACCGTCATCGATCCCCGGCGCCTCGCCGGGCCCGGAATGGATGCCGACAGGAGACCGCCCACACGCAGTTCCGCCGCAGGGCACGCGCCTCCCGTGCTTGCACGCCAGAGCGCCTGCGCACCCGCATTCCCCGGACACGTCGACGGACAGGCCAGCGTCCGCCAGCGCTGCGCGTTCCGCGACAAGCCGTCCGGCGCGCATTCGCACCACCCCGCCGTACTTCCCCCAACGAAACAAGGAGTTTTCGATGCGATTCATGTCGATGCGATTCACGTCAATCCCGGCCCATGTCAAACGCATGGGCGCCGCACTGGCCCTCGTCGCCTGCACATGGCTGCCTGGCGCCGCGTTTGCCCAGGGCATCCTGATGGGCAGCGCCGACCTCGACGGCGACAACGTCGCCGAGACGGTCTACAACAACGGTTCCTACATCACCGTCAAGAGCACCAACGGCAGCAGCTACAACTACCAGACCACCACCGGCGGCTGGGGCCTGCTGAACGGCGACTTCAGCAGCGTGAAGGATCTGGACGGCACCCCCGGCGCCGAGATTCCGATCAACATCGGCCCCGCGCTGAAGGTGATCAACCACAATACGCGCAGCAGCTACAACTACCAGATGAGCGGCTCCTGGGCCGCGTCGCCCAATGGCATCACCGACCTCGACGGCGTCGCCGGCAACGAAATCGCCATCGTGGCGTCGGATTCGCTGCGCATCGTCCACCACCGCTCGCGCAGTACCGCTTCGCAGCCGATGTCCGGCACCTATGCCATCGCCGTCTACGGGATCAGGGACCTCGACGGCCAGCCCGGCGCGGAAATCCCGATCGCGAACGGATCCGCGCTGCGCATCTACAACTATCGCACGCGCAGCATGAGCAGCCTGCCGGTGAGCAGCGGCAGCTGGGCCATCTGCAACGACCCGGGAATCCCCAACTGCGTCAGCGACATGAACGGCACGCCGGGCGCCGAACTCGTGCTGATCCTGCCCAATTACATCAGCGTCTACAGCTACGTCACCGGATCGATGAGCAACTACAGCATCAACGCCCAGTACGCGATCCTTTCCGACGGCGTGCGCGACTTCAACGGCACCGCAGGCCACGAAATCGCGGTCGCCCGCAACGACGGCCACATCAACATCATCTATCCGCGCCTCGGCAACGTGCAGCTCATCAACGGCAGCAACACCTTCGGCAGCTGGTGGTCGCTGCTGAACTACGCGAATCTCGACGGCGTGGCCGGCGACGAAATCCGCGTGCGCAACAACGGGACCGCACGCAACTACCGCATCTACCCGCGATCGGGCTCGGTCGTGGCCGAGTGATCCACAGGCGCGGCCATCCATGGTGGCCGCGCCATCCGCCCTGGCTTCATGCCAAGATGCGGTGATGGACAGAACCTTCGACCTGATCGTCTTCGGCGCCACCGGCTTCACCGGCCGGCTCGTCGCCGAATACCTCCTCGCCGCCCACGGCAACGACCGATCGCTGCGCTGGGCCATCGCCGGTCGCAGCGCAGCGAAACTGGCCGAACTGCGCGATGCACTGGGCCTGCCCGCCGACCTGCCGCTGCTGGTCGCCGACGCCGCCGACCGGGACGCCCTGCACAGGCTCGTGGGCAGCGCGCGGGTGGTGGTCACGACCGTCGGGCCCTACCAGCTGCATGGCGAAGCACTGATCCGCGCCTGTGCCGAAGCCGGCACCGACTACGTCGATCTCTGTGGCGAACCGGGCTGGATGGCGAAGATGATCCCGCTGCTGCAGGACACCGCGCGTACAAGCGGTGCGAGAATCGTGTTCTCCTGCGGCTTCGACTCGATTCCCTTCGATCTCGGCGTCGTGCACGCCCAGCACGAGGCACAGGCCCGCTTCGGCGTACCGCTGGCCCGCGTTCATGGTCGCGTGAAGACGATGAAAGGCACCTTCTCCGGCGGCACGGTGGCCAGCGCACTGGCGACACTCGAAGCCATCGGTCGCGACCCGTCGCTGAAGCGCACGCTGGTCGATCCCTTCGCGCTCACGCCGGGCTTCAAGGGTGCGCGCCAGCCCGCGGACCACGTCGCCGCATACGACGAACTCGCGAACCAGTGGACCGCGCCGTTCGTGATGGCGACCATCAACACCAAGAACGTGCACCGCACGCACGCCCTGCTCGGACACCCCTGGGGCCAGGACTTCGTCTACAGCGAACGCATCCTGGCCGGCGACGGCATCGCGGGCGAAAAGCGCGCGAAGAAGATGCAGCGGCAGACCAATCTGCAGAACCTGCTGCTCGCCTTCGCGCCCACGCGCGCGCTGCTCAAGCGCTTCGCCCTGCCCAAGCCCGGCGACGGCCCGAACCGCGAGCAGCGCGAGAAAGGACGCTACGACATCCTGTTCTTCGGCGAGACCGCCGACGGCCGCCGCATCACCACCCGCGTCACCGGCGATCGCGACCCCGGCTACGGCTCGACCTGCAAGATGATCGCCGAGTCCGCGCTGTGCCTGCTGCGCGACGTCAACCGCGCGCGCACGCCCGGCGGCGTGTGGACGCCAGGCGCGGCAATGGGCATGACGCTGGTCGAACGCCTGCGGGCACGGGCCGGACTGACCTTCGAACCTGTCGACAGCTGAGGCTGGCGCGCCCCGGAGAACGTCCAGGGACAGGTCCGCAAGCGCGTGACACCACGACACGCGCGCATGTCGTCATGCGCATCCGCGATGATGACAACGACATCGCGCGAGGCATAGCTGACATCGCTCGCAAAGTTCCGCGCGTGTTTCGTCACGCACTGCGCGCATGACATGCGATGCAGCGCGCGGCCCGCGACAAGATGCGCACCATCCGCCAAATACCCCTGATTCAAGGGGAAAACCGATTTTTCACACCCGAACAGACCGACGCTCGCATACTCGTCGCCACCTTCATTCACGAGAGGCCGCGGATGCGCATCACGATCGTCGGCGCCGGTTACGCCGGCAGCACACTCGCCACCGAACTGGCCACGACTTACGACACCGATCTGGATGTCTGCCTGGTCGGCACGCCGGGCAACTTCGGCGGTGGCACCGCCTATGTCGACGCGCGCGGCGAGCATCTGCTCAACGCGCGCGCCGGCCAGTTGGGCGCGACCGCCGGCAAGCCCGCGGGCTTCGCGCGCTGGCTCAATCTTTCCGAGCATGCGCGCGATGCGTTCCTCCCCCGCGCAGCCTATGGCGAGTACCTGCTCGACCGGCTTCACGAAGCCGAAACCACGTCGACGAACCTCACCACGCTGGAGCATGAGGTGATCGAGATCGATCGATTGCCGGGACGCGGTTACCGCGTGCATCTCGACGATGGCAGTCGTTTCGAAAGCGACCACGTCGTCCTCGCCGTCGGCGCGCTGCCACCGCAGCGACTGCCGGGCGTGGGCCCTCGGCTGTCGCGCGATCCACGCTACGTGCCATCTCCCTGGCAGGCGGGCGAACTCGAACGCATCGACCGCGATGCGCGCCTGCTGGTGGTGGGCACCGGGCTGACGATGATCGACATCGTCGCCACGCTGAACCGCCGTGGCCATCGCGGGCCGATCATTGCGCTCTCCCGCCATGGCCTGCTGCCACAAGCGCACACGGACGTGGCCGCGGATCCGGTGGAACTGCCGCCGCGCCTGCTCAGGACGTTGCACGACAGCGACCTTCGCGCGCTGACCGCAGCCGTGCGACGACTGGCCCGACGCGCCGACGACTGGCGGGTCGTCGTCGATGCCATGCGCCCGGAACTCCAGGATTTCTGGCGCGGCATGTCGCCGACGCAGCGCGCACGCTTTCTGCGTCACGCGCGGCCCTACTGGGAATCGCACAGGCATCGGATGGCACCGAAAGTCGCCGCGGAAATCGACGACACGCGCGCGAGCGGGCGACTGCAGATCGTTGCCGGGAGGCTGCTGCGCGCCGGCATCATCGACGATGGAATCTACGCGTTGATCCGCCGGCGCGGAAACATCGAGGCCGAGCGCCATGAATTCGATGTGCTGGTGCGTGCCACCGGCCTGGAGACCGACATCACCCGGACCACGCATCCGCTGGTCCAGCACCTGCTCTCGGCCGGCACGATCGTGCCCGATGCACTGGGGCTGGGCATCCACGTCTCGCGCGACAGCGAGGCGCTGGATGCCGACGGTCAACCGGTGGAAGGCCTCTACTGCATCGGTGCGCTCGCACGCGGCGAATGCTGGGAGATGACTGCGATCAACGAAATGCGCAGCGCGATCTACCGCCTGGCGCGCCGATTGCGCGCGCCACCGCCCGACCGCATCTCCCTGCCACTTGCGCCTCGGACACTTGGGGCTGTGCGCTGAGGGCGTGGAATGGCGGAGAACGCCGAATGCACGCGCTCGGATGGCCCGGACACGGATCGCACTCGTCCAGATTGAACTCATCCAGCGCCGCGGCGCCAGCATGGCGCGGTTGCGGCCGCTACGTTTCGCCGCATACAGCGCGATGTCCGCGGCGATGATCAATCCCTGTGCGCCCAGCGCCGTGCACGGCGGTCGGCTGGCAGCCCCGATACTCAAGGTGACACGCTCGCCATTGGCATAGGCATGGTCCATCGCTTGCGCCTCGATCTCAGCACGCAGATCTTCTGCCAGCGCGAGCATGCGCATGTCGTCAGCCCCCGCCAGCAGCACCACGAACTCCTCGCCACCGTAACGCGCGAGGCGCCCGCCGGTGCCCGCCAGCGCTTCGCGCAGGAATTCCGCGACTTCGCGCAGGCACGCATTGCCGGCAAGATGGCCGTGGCCGTCGCTGCATGCCTTGTAGCGATCGACATCCGCGCTCAGCAGGCCCAGCAGCCTGCCCTCCGTGTCCGAGGCCGCCAGTCCTTCCAGCAACCAGCGATCGAAGCATCGCCGACTGGCGATGCCGGTCAGGCCATCCAGCCCGGCCATCGCTTCCAGCGCACGGCTCGCAGCGTGCAGCCGTCGGTTCGTCTCGGCGATATCCCCAAGCCGCTGTGCGGCGCGCAGGATTGCCGCAATCTGGTCCGCCACGATTTCGAGCATCCCGCGCTGCCCATGGAACGCACCCACGCGACGACCCTCGGCGTTGAGCGCCGCCAGCACGCCCCCCTTGTGAAGCACCGGGACGCACAGCCCGGAACCAGTACCGTTCAGGGTGTCGATCACCCGCGGATGGCCCGACGCATCATCGATGTCGATGGCCTGCCCGGTCTGCGCACAGCTCCCGACCACGCCGGTGCCGAGCGCACCCCGTCAGTCCACCACAAAGCGTCTGTCGAGACTGCTGCACACCGCTTCGCAATGGCTGCCGCAGGCCGACACGCACCTGCCGTGGGCACCGCACGACACCAGCCCGCGCAGCGCTGGATGGCGCTCTCGCTCGCGGCGTCCATCCTGCTTGCCTCGGGATGTTCCGAGGCCCGATCCGTCGATGCCGTGCCCGCTCCCACTGCCGATTCGGCCACTCCCCTTGGAGCACGGGAGACGCGTCACGTGGCGATCGATCCTTACCTGCGCGCACTGGCCGAGGGCGGGGAATTCCGCGGCGTCGTGCTCGTCGCACGCGACGACCGGATCGTCCACCATGCCGCCTACGGCCTGTCGAACCAGGAGACCGGTGCGGCGAACACCACCGGAACCGCCTTCCACATCGGCTCATTGACGAAATCGTTCACCGCGACGACGGTGATGCAACTGGTCGAAGACGGCGTTCTCAACCTGCACGCGCCGATCTCGCGTTACCTGCCCGGCCTCGATCCGCAACTCGGCGACCAGCTGACCCTGCACCTGCTGCTCAGGCAGCGCTCGGGTCTGCCGGTGCACCTGGAGCGGGTCGCCGAACAGGGCGATGAACGCGCCACGCCCGCCGACATCCTCGCGCTGATCAATCGCACCCGGCCGGAATTCACGCCCGGATCGCGTCATGAATATTCCAACCTCAACTACCACCTCGCTGCGCTGGTGATCGAGGCCGTCACCGGGAAAAACTTCGCCGATGTCCTGCGCGAACGCACGTTCACGCCACTGCGCATGACGAAGTCCGGCATCGAGGGCTACGCGAGCCCGGCGCCGCATCGTGCGCTGGGCTATCGCAAGACGCTCGCGGGCTGGCAGCACGACGAGAACAACATGTCGTACACGCTGGGCTCGGGCGACATCCATGCCACCGCCGAGGACCTGCTGCGCTGGAGTCGCGCGCTCGACGATCCCGCCTACGTGTCGAAGGCCAGTCGCGACGCGATGTTCGATGGCGGCAGCGAAGCGGACGGCTGGTACGGCTACGGTTTCCGCATCCAGCCGTATCGGCGCGCCGATGGCAGCGCGGGTCGCCTGGTCCGCCACGGCGGCTCGATGGATGGCTTCCTGTCGAACCTGCATCGTTACCAGGACGACGACCTGACCGTGATCGTGCTTGGCAACCAGCGTCCGTTCGAGGTGCGCGGCATCACCCGCCACGTCAAGCAACTGGCGCTGGGCATGCCGACAACCGGCAGCGACGACAGGACGGAATAACCGCGCTGGAAACGACGAGGCCGCCTGGCGGCGGCCTCGTCCTGACTCATGCCAGTGCAGCATCGCGCATCGTGCGCGACGGCTTCATTCCTTGTGGTACACCTGCGCGCCCTTCTCGAGGAACTCGGCGGACTTCTCCGCCATGCCCGCTTCCAACGCCTTCTCGTCGTCCACGCCATGCTCGGCGGCGTAGTCGCGCACGTCCTGGGTGATCTTCATCGAACAGAAGTGCGGACCGCACATCGAGCAGAAGTGCGCGACCTTGTGCGCATCCTTCGGCAGCGTCTCGTCGTGGAATTCCTTGGCCTTCTCGGGATCGAGGCCGAGGTGGAACTGGTCTTCCCAGCGGAACTCGAAGCGCGCCTTGCTCAGCGCGTTGTCGCGGATCTGCGCACCGGGGTGGCCCTTGGCAAGGTCGGCCGCATGCGCGGCGATCTTGTAGGCCATGATGCCGTCGCGCACGTCCTGGCGGTTCGGCAGGCCCAGGTGTTCCTTGGGCGTGACGTAGCAGAGCATCGCCGTGCCGTACCAGCCGATCATCGCCGCGCCGATCGCGGAGGTGATGTGGTCGTAGCCCGGCGCGATGTCGGTGGTCAGCGGGCCGAGCGTGTAGAACGGCGCCTCGCCGCACTCGCGCAGCTGCTTGTCCATGTTTTCCTTGATCAGCTGCATCGGCACGTGGCCGGGGCCTTCGATCATGGTCTGCACGTCGTGCTTCCACGCGATCTTGGTCAGCTCGCCAAGCGTCTCGAGCTCACCGAACTGCGCGGCATCGTTGGCGTCGGCCAGACAGCCCGGACGCAGGCCGTCGCCCAGCGAGAAGGCCACGTCGTAGGCCTTCATGATCTCGCAGATCTCCTCGAAGTGCGTGTAGAGGAAATTCTCCTTGTGGTGCGCCAGGCACCACTTGGCCATGATCGAACCACCGCGGGAGACAATCCCGGTGGTGCGCTTCGCGGTCAGCGGCACGTAGCGCAGGAGCACGCCGGCGTGGATCGTGAAGTAATCGACGCCCTGCTCCGCCTGTTCGACCAGCGTGTCGCGGAACATCTCCCAGGTCAGTTCCTCGGCGCGGCCGTCGACCTTCTCCAGCGCCTGGTAGATCGGCACGGTCCCGATCGGCACCGGCGAGTTGCGGATGATCCACTCGCGGGTCTCGTGGATGTGCTTGCCGGTGCTGAGGTCCATCACCGTGTCGCCGCCCCAGCGGATCGACCACACCAGCTTCTCGACTTCTTCGGCGATGCCCGACGACACCGCGCTGTTGCCGATGTTCGCGTTGATCTTCGTGAGGAAATTGCGGCCGATGATCATCGGCTCGCTTTCCGGATGGTTGATGTTGTTCGGCAGGATCGCGCGGCCGCGCGCGATCTCGTCGCGCACGAACTCCGGCGTGATGATCTTCTGGATGCTGGCGCCGAAGCTCTCGCCCGGATGCTGCGCCAGCAGATGCGCTTCGCGCACGGCTTCGAGGCGCTGGTTCTCGCGGATCGCGACGAACTCCATCTCAGGCGTGATGATCCCGCGCTTGGCGTAATGCATCTGCGACACGTTCATGCCGGCCTTGGCACGACGCGGCAGCGCGCGGCTCGGGAAGCGGACGCTGTCGAGCTTCGCGTTCGATTCGCGGCTGCGGCCGAACTCCGAGGTCAGCGCCGGCAACTGCTCGGTGTCGCCGCGTTCCTCGATCCAGCGCGCGCGCAGCGCCGGCAGACCGACGGCCAGGTCGATGCGCGCGTCCGGATCGGTGTAGGGACCGGAGGTGTCGTACACCGTGACCGGCGGATTGTCCTCGCCGCCGAACAGGGTCGGGGTCCGGCTCAGCGCGATCTCGCGCATCGGCACGCGCAGGTCCGGACGCGAGCCTGCGACGTGGATCTTGCGCGAGCCCGGGATGGGCCGGGTGACCGACTCGGACAACTGCTCGGTCTGCTGCAGCAGCGTGGCGTCGGACTTGGGAATGGCATTCATCGGCATCGTCCTGTGGGATGAGCCTCCGCGGCGAGCGGGGGCGGGGTCGGGACGAAGCGGCGGCGCTGGCGACCGGCCGGACGGGCCGGCAGGTGCACTTGCGAAGCTTCCCTACGCCGGTCTGAACCGGATCAGGTTCGAAGGGTGTGTCTCAATCGTCGGCGCCACCGGCGCCCGCGATACCCCCGCTTCCAGACGGGCATTGAACCACTCCCGGGGCCGGGCCGCCAGCCGAGCCGGGGCCGCGCCTGACATTTCGGGTATGTTCATTTTTCATCGGGGCACGCCACAATCGGCACACCTCCGCTCCTCCGCGACCGACCGCCCATGCCGCAATCCAGCCGTAGCTCCTGGCGTGACCTGTTGAGATACCGGTTCGAAAACACCCTTTCCCGCGGCCCCATCGCCATCATCGGCTGGCTCGCCCTGCTCTCCAGCGGCATCGTCGCCCTGGCCACGGCAGCCATCTGGGGCCTGCGCCTCGGCAGCACGCCCGGCGATGCCGGCAGCGAGATCGGACCGCTGGAGGGCGCATGGCAAAGCATGCTGCACGCCATGGACCCCGGCACGCTCGCCGGCGACCAGGGCTGGGTACTGCGCGGCCTGATGCTGCTGGTCACCCTGGGCGGCATCTTCATCGTCAGCATGCTGATCGGCACGATCACCTCCGGCCTGGAGTCGCGCCTGCACGAGATGCGCAAGGGCCGCTCGCGGGTGATCGAGAAGAACCACACCCTGATCCTGGGCTGGTCCAGCAAGGTCTATTCGATCATCGGCGAACTGATCATCGCCAACGAGAACCAGAAGAACCCCTGCATCGTCATCCTCGCGGACATGGACAAGGTCGCGATGGAGGACGACATCCGCGCGAAGTTCCCCAGCACCAGGAACACCCGCGTGATCTGTCGCAGCGGCAATCCGCTGGACCTCGACGATCTCGCCGTCGCTGCGCCGCACGACGCGCGCTCGATCATCGTGCTGGCGCCGGAAACCGAGAACCCCGACATCCACGTGATCAAGTCGGTGCTGGCGATCACCAACAACCCCGACCGCCGCGACACGCCTTACCACATCGTCGCCGAGATCCGCGACGAACATAACCTGGAGGCTGCGCACCTGGTGGGCGGCGACGAGGCGGTCTTCATCCAGGGCGGCGACCTGATCGCACGCGTCACCGCGCAGACCTGCCGCCAGTCCGGCCTGAGCGTGGTCTACACGGAACTACTCGACTTCGACGGCGCCGAGATCTACTTCACCGACGCCGGCGCGCTCACCGGCCGTCGCTATCGCGAGGTGCTGTCGAGCTTCGAGGACTCCACGGTGATCGGCATCATGCGTGCCGATGGCGACGCGCTGATCAACCCACCGATGGACACCGCGCTGCGCGCGGACGACCAGATCATCGCGATCAGCGAGGACGACGACACCCTGATCCCGTCGAAGACCGCACCGCCGGCCCCCGATCTGTCGTGCATCGTCCGCGGCGAACCGTCCGAGCCCGTGCCCGAGCGCACCCTGGTGCTGGGCTGGAACGAGAAGACCGAGGCGGTGATCCGCGAACTCGACAATTACGTCACCCGCGGCTCGAAGGTCACGGTGATCCGCGGCTGGAGCGAAGACGACGCCAGCATGGCCGCCGCAGCCTCGCTCACGCGCCAGCGCATGGCGCTGATGACCGGCGACATCGCCAGCCGCGACACGCTGGAGCAGGTGGACGTGGCGGCGTACGACCACATCATCGTCATGAGCGACACCCGCCAGCCGATCCAGGAAGCCGACGCACAGACCCTGATCTGCCTGCTCCATCTGCGCAACATCGCCGAGGCCAGCGGCCGGAACCTGAGCATCGTCAGCGAGATGATGGACATGCGGAACCGTGCCCTCGCCCAGGTCGCCAAGGCCGACGACTTCATCGTCAGCGACAAGCTGGTCAGCCTCATGCTGTCGCAGTTGTCGGAGAACAAGCACCTGGACCGGGTGTTCCGCAGCCTGTTCAGCTCGGAAGGCTCGGAGATCTACATCCGCCCGGTCCGCGACTACATCGCGATCGGCCGCGCCGTGGACTTCCACACCGTGCTCGAAGCCGCCGCACAACGCGGCGAGACCGCCATCGGGTATCGCGTGGTCGCTGACGGCAACGATGCATCGAAGGGCTTCGGGGTGAAGGTCAATCCGAACAAGTCCGAACGCATCGCATTCGCGCCGAACGACCAGTTGATCGTGCTGGCCGAGGATTGAGCGGGTCCGAAAACGGTTTCAGCCGCAACGAAAGCATGCGCCCACGAATGGGGCATGCTTTTGATTCAAAAGGGAAAAAGTGAGGCCAAATCGACCTGCGCGTGGACATTCCAAATCGTCACAACGGCCACGCTTGACAATTCGTATACCCACATGTTCCTCTGAAAAACATGACGCACCGCAGCAACCCGCATACGACCACCAACACCGCACCGAAGCGTGCGGCGTTCGCGCTTGAGGTCGTCTCGCGACTCGTCGCTGCGCACGCGGTCATTCTTGTCGTCGTCGTTCTTATTACCACGCCATCAGGTGCGGGATAGGGTTGCGCGACTAACAACCCGGGTTCAAAAAAACCCCCGCACCTGAAGAAGGTGCGGGGGTTTTCGCTTTCCGGGGCCTGGATTTTCTTTCCACGAGGAATTCGAAACCGATGCACAGCAATGCGATCAAGAAGGGACCTGCACGCGCACCGGCACGCGCCATGCTGCGCGCCACGGGTCTGGACGACGCCGCCATCGCCAAGCCCTTCGTCGGGGTGATCCACACCTGGTCCGACGTCTCGCCCTGCAACCTGACCCTGCGCGACCTGGCCCAGGACGCGCGTCGCGGCGTGATCGCGGCCGGTGGCACGCCGATCGAGTTCAACACGATCGCCGTGACCGACGGCATCGCGATGGGCAGCGACGGCATGCGCGCCTCGCTGGCGTCGCGCGAAACCATCGCCGACTCGATCGAGCTGGCGGTCAGCGGCCATTGCCTCGATGCGCTGGTGCTGCTCGTCGGTTGCGACAAGACCATTCCCGCCGCCGCGATGGCTGCCGCACGCCTCGACGTGCCGACGGTGATCCTCTACGGCGGCACGATCATGCCCGGCAAGTGCAAGTCAAAGGACGGCAATGACCGCGCACTGACCGTCCAGGATGTGTTCGAGGCCGTCGGCGCGCACTCTGCCGGCAAGATCGACGACGCCGAGCTCGGCGAGATCGAGCGCAAGGCCTGCCCCGGTGCCGGCGCCTGCGGCGGCCAGTTCACCGCGAACACGATGGCGATGGTGCTGACCTTCCTCGGTCTGTCGCCGTTGGGCGAGAACGACATCCCGGCCACGCATCCCGACAAGCCGAAGTCCGCCGAACGCTGCGGCGTGCGCGTGATGGAACTGCTGCGCGATGGCGGTCCGACGCCGCGCCAGTTGCTGAGCGTGGCCGCGTTCCGCAACGCGGCGCGCGCGGTGTCCGCGACGGCGGGCTCGACCAACGCCGCGCTGCACCTGCTGGCGATCGCGCACGAGGCCGGCGTGAAGTTCGACCTGGAGGAATTCGAAGCGGCGAGCGCCAACACACCGGTGATCGCCGACCTGAAGCCGGGCGGCCGCTACACGGCGGCGGAAATGTTCGACTTCGGCGGCACCGCACTGGTGGCGCAGGCGCTGATGGCGGCCGGTCTGATCGAGGATATCCCTACGGTCGCCGGCCGCAGTTTTTTCCAGGATGCGAAAGACGCGCAGGTCTCGTCGACGCAGGACGTGGTGCGCGGCGTCGACAACCCCATCAAGCCGCGCGGCGGCTATTCGATCCTGTACGGCGACCTCGCGCCGGAAGGCTGCATCGTGAAGCTGGCCGGCCATGGCCGCGAGAAGCACAGCGGTCCGGCGCGCGTGTTCGACAGCGAAGAGGCCGCGTTCGCCGCGGTGCAGGCACGGAAGATCCAAGCAGGCGACGTCGTCGTGATCCGCTTCGAAGGCCCCGCCGGTGGCCCGGGCATGCGCGAAATGCTCGCGGTGACCGCCGCACTGGTCGGCCAGGGCCTGGGCAACGACGTCGCGCTGATCACCGATGGCCGTTTCAGCGGCGCCACGCACGGCTTCATGGTAGGCCACGTCTCGCCGGAAGCCGCGCATGGCGGCCCGATCGCGAAGCTGCGCGACGGCGACGTGGTGACCATCGATGTCGCATCGCGTCGCCTCGATGTCGCCGTCGATCTGTCATCGCGTTCGGCTGCGCGCATCGCGCCGCGCGTACGTCACGGCGTGCTCGCCAAGTACGCGCGCGACGTGCGCTCGGCCTCGCAGGGCGCGGTGACGTCGCCCGGCCTGCTCGACGACACGAAGCGCATCGACGCCACCGTCACCACCGAACCCCGCGGAGACGCCGTCCCCGCATGAAGCCTCCGTGTCGTTCGCACCCGTGCGGATGACATGAACCACGCAGCACGACTTTCCCTCTCTCAAACACCCTCAAGGATCCTGAAATGAACAGTGTCGCCAAGCCCCAGATCGCAGTCATCGGTTACGGCAGCCAAGGGCGCGCGCATGCGCTGAACCTGCGCGATTCCGGCTTCGACGTCGTCGTCGGCCTGCGTCCGGGCGGCCCGACCGAAGCCAAGGCGGAGGCCGACGGCTTCACCGTGAAGACGCCCGCCGAAGCGGCCGCCAACGCCGATCTCGTCGCCGTGCTCACGCCGGACATGGTGCAGAAGAAGCTCTACAATGAGGTGCTGGCGCCGAACATGAAACAGGGCGCCTGCCTGCTGTTCGCGCACGGCCTGAACGTGCACTTCGGCATGATCTCGCCGCGCGAAGACCTGGACGTCGTGCTGGTCGCGCCGAAGGGCCCGGGCGCGCTGGTCCGTCGCGAATACGAGATCGGTCGCGGCGTGCCCTGCATCTACGCCGTGCACCAGGACCGCAGCGGTCGCGCCGAGGAGTTCGCGCTGACCTACGCCGGCGGCCTGGGCGGCGCGCGCGCGAACATCATCAAGACCACGTTCAAGGAAGAGACCGAAACCGATCTGTTCGGCGAGCAGGCCGTGCTGTGCGGCGGCGCGAGCGCGCTGGTGCAGGCCGGTTTCGAGACGCTGGTCGAAGCCGGCTACCAGCCGGAAATCGCCTACTACGAAGTCCTGCACGAACTGAAGCTGATCGTCGACCTGTTCTACGAAGGCGGCATCACCCGCATGCTGGAATTCGTGTCGGAAACCGCGCAGTACGGCGACTTCGTCAGTGGCCCGCGCGTCATCAACGCCGACACCAAGGCGCGCATGAAGGACATCCTGACCGAAATCCAGGACGGCACCTTCGTGCAGAAGTGGGTGGCCGAATACGATGCCGGCCTGCCGAACTACAGGAAGTTCCAGCAGGCCGACAAGGATCACCCGATCGAGCAGGTCGGCAAACAGCTGCGCGCCAAGATGCAGTGGCTGCAGCAGGGCGCCGCTTCGCAGGATGCTGCGCAACAGGCCGCTGCGCAGGCCGCGCAGAAGCCGTCCACCCATCCCATTGCCGAGACTGCGTGATGAACGGTGCCCGCTGGCTGGTGGAAGCGCTGCGTGCGGAAGGCGTGGACACGCTGTTCGGTTATCCGGGCGGCGCGATCATGCCTTTCTACGACGCACTGCATGGATCCGCGCTCAAACACGTGCTGGTCCGGCACGAACAGGGCGCCGCGTTCGCCGCGAACGGCTACGCGCGCGCCAGCGGTCGCGTCGGCGTCTGCGTCGCGACCTCCGGCCCGGGCGCTTCGAACCTGGTCACTGGCATCGCCGACGCGATGCTGGACTCGGTGCCGATGGTCTGCATCACCGGCCAGGTCGCGACCGGCCTGATGGGCACGGACGCGTTCCAGGAACTGGACGTGTTCGGCATGACCATGCCGATCGTGAAGCACAACTTCCTGCCGCGCACGATCGACGATCTGCCGGAAGTGGTGCGCGAGGCGTTCCGCCTGGCCCGCGAGGGCCGGCCCGGACCGGTGCTGATCGACCTGCCGAAAGACGTGCAGAACGCCGATGCCTCGCATCTGCCCGCGCACATGCCCGCACCGGTGTCGCCGGTGCCGGGCGCCAGTGACGCGGCGCTGCATGCGGCGCTGGCGCAACTGGCGCTGGCGCAGAAGCCGGTGATCTACGGCGGTGGCGGCATCGCGCTGGGCCATGCGATCGATGCGTTCCGCGATTTCGTCGACGCCACGCAGATCCCGACCGTGCTGACGCTGAAGGGCCTGGGCGCGTTGCCTGCCGCACATCCGCTGAACCTGGGCATGCTCGGCATGCATGGCGGACGCGCGGCGAATCTCGCGGTGCAGGAATGCGACCTGCTGTTCGTGGTCGGCGCGCGCTTCGATGATCGCGCCACCGGCAAGCTCGCCGAGTTCGCGCCGCATGCGCGCGTCGTGCATCTGGACGTGGATGCCTGCGAACTGGGCAAGCTGCGCTTCGCCGACGCGCCGGTGCAGGGCGACATCGCGATCAGCCTGCAGCGGATGATGCCCGCGGCCGCCGCGCACCTGCGCGGTCGCCACGGCGTGGTCCGCCATGCCTGGCGCGATGCCTGCCTGCACGCGAAGCAGACCACCGCACCGCGCTACGACGCGCCCGGTGACCTGGTGTACGCGCCATCGCTGCTGAAGCGGCTGTCGGAACTCGCGCCGCAGGCCATCGTCAGCTGCGACGTGGGCCAGCACCAGATGTGGGTCGCGCAGCACTGGCGCTTCGACCATCCGCGCAACCATCTCACCAGCGGTGCGCTGGGCGCGATGGGATTCGGCCTGCCGGCCGCGATCGGCGCGCAGATGGAACGCGTCGATGCTCAAGTGATCTGCGTGAGCGGCGACGGCTCGTTCCTGATGAACGTGCAGGAACTGGCCACCGTCGCGCGCTACCGCCTGCCGGTGAAGATCGTGCTGCTCGACAACCAGGCCCTGGGCATGGTGCGGCAGTGGCAGGAACTGTTCTTCGAACGCCGCTATTCCGAGATCGACCTGTCGGACAACCCGGATTTCTGCGCGCTGGCGCAGGCATTCGGGGTGAAGACGCTGAAGCTCGATCGCGCCACCGACATGGAAACCACGCTGCAGGCACTGCTGGCCGAGCCCGGCCCCGTCCTGCTGCACGTGGCGATCGACCAGGCTGCGAACGTCTGGCCACTGGTGCCGCCGAACCGCAACAACACCGAAATGATGCATGCCGACGCCGACGAACCCGTCGCACTGGAACGCATCGGCAGCCTGATGCCGCTGCTGCCGCAGTCCGACGCCACGCAGACCGACGCACCTGCACTCACCCTACCCGCATCGTCCTGAGGAGCTCCCCCATGCGCTACCGATTGGATCTGACCCTGCGCCATTCCGAAGGCGCGCTGACCCGGGTGCTCGGCACCGCCGAACGACGCGGCTTCAAGCCCGTCGCGGTGGAAGGCGGCATCCTCCCGGAGAGCAGCCGTCCCGATGGCGATCGCTGGCACCTGCAGATGACCGTCGAGGGCGAGCGCGCCGCCGACGGCCTGCACCAGCAACTCGCCAAGCTCTACGACTGCCTCGACGTGCAGGTGCTGCCATGTCCCTGAGCGAAACGGCAACACTCGAACGTCCGCAGGCCTCGAACCCGGCGAGCACGTCCGCCGCGCTGCAGAAGCTGTGGTACGACGGCGCGCTGGTCGATCCGCGCGCGCTGCAGGCCACGCTGGGCACGCATGCGATGCACTACGGCAGCGGCGTGTTCGAAGGCATCCGTGCCTATGCGACGAAACGCGGCGCCGCGGTGTTCCGCCTGCCGGAACACCTGGAGCGCATGCGCAAGGGCGCCGAGGCCCTGGGCATGCGCTTCGATGTGGCCGAAGCCACCGAGGCGGTCCTGTCGACCATGCGCGCGAACCGCCACGGCGACGCCTACATCCGGCCATTGGCGTGGTATGGCGACGGCGGCTTCGGACTGGACGTGGAAGGCAAGCCCGAACACATGATGGTCGCCACCACCGCGACCAACGTGCACCTGGGCGGCAACCGCACCCGCGTGTCGGTGTCGAAATGGCGGCGCAATCCCGCCGATTCGCTGCCGCCGCTGAAGCTGTGCGGCGCGTACGTGAACTCGATCCTCGCCAAGCGCGACGCCAAGGGTCGCGGCTTCGACGAAGCCTTGTTCACCGATGCAGACGGCTTCGTCGTCGAATGCACCGGCGCGAACCTGTTCATGGTGCGCGGCGGCAAGGTCACCGCGGTCGAGCATCGCGATGCGCTGGCCGGCATCACCCGCGACACCCTGATCCAGCTGACCGGGGCGGAATCGCGCCCGGTGCGTTTCGAGGAATTCGTCGAAGCCGACGAAGTCTTCGCCTGCGGCACCGCCGCGGAAGTGGCGCCGATCGCAGAGATCGACGGTCACGTCTTCCGCGACAGCGTGGTGACGCGCGAGATCGCCGCCGCCTATGCGGCCGCCGTGCGTGGCGAAAGCCGCACCGGCGCGCACTGGCTCACGGAGGTCTGAGCATGGAAGGCAGCGACGTCGTCGGCGATGTTGGACGCTCCCCCGCGCATGCCACGCACGACCGGGACGCCATCGGCGCGACCGTCAGCGCCATGGACGTCCTGGCCGCGCAGGGTCGCCTGCGACGCTACCTGCCACCCACGCCGCTGCACCACGCCGAACGCTTCGGCTGCTGGCTCAAGCTCGAGAACCTGCAGCGCACCGGTTCGTACAAGGTACGCGGCGCGCTCAATGCCTTGCTCGCCGCGCGCGAACGCGGCGACGACCGCCCGGTCATCGCCGCCTCCGCCGGCAACCACGCCCAGGGCCTGGCCTGGGCGGCGTATCGACTGAACGTGCCGGCCATCGCGGTGATGCCGCATGGCGCGCCGCAGACCAAGATCGCCGGTGTCTCGCACTGGGGCGCCACCGTGCGCCTGCATGGCGACACCTTCGACGAAGCGCGTGCCTTCGCGCTGCAACTGGCCGAACGCAACGGCTACCGTTTCCTCTCCGCGTTCGACGATCCGGACGTGATCGCCGGCCAGGGCACCGTCGGCCTGGAGATCGCTTCGCTGGCGCCCGACGTGGTGCTGGTGCCGATCGGCGGCGGCGGCCTCGCGGCCGGCGTCGCGCTGGCGTTGAAGGCGCAGGGCGTGCGCATCGTCGGCGCGCAGGTCGAAGGCGTCGATGCCATGGCCCGCGCGCTGCGTGGCGACGCACCCGGCGCCGCGCCCGTCGCCACGCTGGCCGACGGGGTGCGCGTGAAGGAACCCGGGCTGCTCACGCGCCGCGTGTTGTCCGAACTGATCGACGATGTCGTGATCGTGCGCGAAGCCGAACTGCGCGAAACCCTGGTGCGGCTCGCACTGGAAGAACACCTGATCGCCGAGGGCGCCGGCGCGCTCGCGCTTGCCGCCGGCCGCCGCGTCGCCGGCAAGCGCAAGTGCGCCGTGGTCTCCGGCGGCAACATCGACGCGATGGTGCTGGCCGGCCTGCTGTCCGATGTGCGCATGCGTGCACCGCGCAAGCCGCGTCGCCGCGCAGACGACGCGACGAAGCCCGTCGAAGCGCGCAGCGCCAGCGCCGGCAACCGCGTCGCGCGGCTGCCGGCCCGCAAGCCCGCGACCACATCAATGGTCGCATCGACCGAAGCATCCCCCGCAACACCCGACACCCTCGTCACCCCTCTGGAGGCAATCGCCTGATGGACACCGACCCCAACGTCGCCGACGTCGTGCGCAATGACAGCGCACGCGTCGCGATCTTCGACACCACCCTGCGCGATGGCGAGCAGTCGCCCGGCTGCAGCATGACCGCGAAACAGAAGCTGCGCTTCGCTCATGCGCTATCCGAACTCGGCGTGGACATGATCGAGGCCGGTTTCCCCGCGAGTTCCGACAGCGACCTCCAGGGGTGCGCGGAGATCGCGCGCGAGGTCCGCGGCGCCGGCATCGCCACCCTGGCGCGTTGCCACACGGGCGACATCGAAGCCTGTGCGCGTGCGCTGGAAGGCGCCGGAACGCCGCGCATCCACGTGTTCATCTCGACCAGCCCGCTGCATCGCGAACACAAGCTGCAGATGAGCAAGGAACAGGTGATCGAACGCGCGATCATGGGCGTGAGCCTGGCGCGACGCTACGTGGAAGACGTGGAGTTCTCCGCCGAGGACGCGCTGCGCACCGAACCGGAATTCCTCGCCGAGATCTGCTCCGCCGCGATCGCCGCCGGCGCGCGCACGCTGAACATTCCCGACACCGTCGGCTATACCACGCCCGGCGAAATCCGTGCGCTGTTCGAGTACCTGCGCGCGAACGTCAAGGATGCGCACAAGGCCGTGTTCAGCGCGCACTGCCACGACGACCTGGGCCTGGCGGTCGCCAACAGCCTGGCCGCGATCGAAGGCGGCGCGCGCCAGGTCGAATGCACGATCAACGGCATCGGCGAGCGCGCCGGCAACTGCGCGCTGGAGGAGATCGTGATGGCGCTCGACGTGCGCCGCGCCTTCTTCGAAGCCGGCACGCGCATCGACACCACGCGCCTGGTGCCGACCTCGCGCCTGCTGACCCGCATCACCGGCATGAACGTGCAGCGCAACAAGGCCATCGTCGGTGCGAATGCGTTCGCGCATGAATCCGGCATCCATCAGCACGGCATGCTCAAGCATCGCGGCACCTACGAGATCCTGCGACCGGAAGCGGTCGGCTGGGCCAAGTCGCAGATGATCATGGGCCGGCACAGCGGGCGCGCCGCGCTCGCCGACCGCCTGCGCGAACTGGGCTTCACGCTGGACGAAGCGCAGCTCAACCAGGTCTTCGGCCGCTTCAAGGCGCTGACCGAGAAGAAGCGCGAAGTGTTCGACGCCGACCTCGAAGCGCTGGCGCTGGGCACCGACGCGCGCAGCGTCGGCGGATGGCGCCTCAATCGCCTGCATGTCAGCACCGGCGTGGGCGACGGCATCCTGCCCACCGCGAGCGTCGACCTGTGCACGCCCGACGGCGACCGCGTCACCGAGGCCGCCACCGGCGACGGCCCGGTCCATGCGCTGTTCGCGGCGCTGGGTCGCGCGACGTCGCTGCACCTGGAAGTGGAGAGCTACCAGGTCTCGAACGTGACCACCGGCGAGGACGCACAGGGTCAGGCCAGCCTGACCGCCCGCGTGCACGGCGCCGACGGCGGTCTCGACGAAGTCACCGGCTCCGGCACCAGCACCGACATCCTCGAAGCCAGCGCGCTGGCTTGGCTGGACGTCGTCAACCGCCTGCATCGCCGCCAGGACAACACCGCGTCCGGCCGGACCGCAGCACGCACGTCGAGCGCCCTGCCCCGCGACGTCGCGGTCGGCGTCTGAGCCCGCTTCGCCATGCCTTCCGAATCCAACAACACCGACGCCCAAGCCAACACCATGTCCACCCAACCGAAAACCCTGTTCGACAAACTGTGGGAATCCCACCTGGTCGTCCCCGAAAGCGCGGACGCGCCCGGCGTGCTGTACATCGACCTGCACCTGATCCATGAAGTCACGTCCCCACAAGCGTTCGCCGAGCTCGAATCGCGCGGCCTGTCGCCGCGTCGCCCCGAACGCACCAAGGGCACGCTCGACCACTCCACGCCGACGCTGCCGGCCGGCGCCGACGGCGTGCTGCCGTACTACACCGACCAGGCCCGCGCGCAGGTCGACACGCTGCGCGCCAATTGCGAACGCCATGGCGTCGAGCTGTTCGACTTCGGCAGCGACCATCGCGGCATCGTCCACGTCATCGGACCTGAGCTCGGCCTGACCCAGCCGGGCATGACCATCGTGTGCGGCGACAGCCACACCGCCACGCATGGCGCGTTCGGCGCGCTGGCCTTCGGCATCGGCACCAGCGAAGTGGGCCACGTGCTGGCCACGCAGTGCCTGCTGCAGCGCAAGCCGAAGACGCTCGCGATCGAGATCGACGGCGCACTGGGTGTCGGCGTGACCGCGAAGGACCTGATCCTGCACGTGATCGGCACCATCGGCGTCGACGGCGGCACCGGCCACGTCATCGAGTATCGCGGCAGCGCGATCCGCGCACTGTCGATGGAAGAACGCATGACCGTCTGCAACATGTCGATCGAAGCGGGCGCGCGCGCAGGCCTGATCGCGCCGGACGAGGTCACCTTCGAATTCCTCGCGAACACGCCGCGCGCACCGCAGGGAGACGATTTCGCCAAGGCGGTGGCGCATTGGCGCACGCTGCGCAGCGACGATGGCGCAAGCTTCGACCGCGTCGTGCGCATCGATGCTCGCGACATCAAGCCGACCGTCACCTGGGGCACGCACCCGGGCCAGGTCGCGGCGATCGACACCAGCATTCCCGTCGCCAACGACGACGACACCCGCCGCGCCCAGGACTACATGCGCTTCACCGGCGGACGCACGCTGATCGGCGAGAAGGTCGACGTGGTCTTCGTCGGCAGCTGCACCAACGGCCGCCTCAGCGACATGCGCCAGGTGGCGGAAATCCTGCTCGACCAGAAGGTGCACCCGAGCGTGCGCATGCTCGTCGTGCCGGGCTCCGAACAGGTCAAGCGCGCGGCGGAAGCCGAGGGCATCGACCGCATCGTGCGCGCGGCCGGCGCCGAGTGGCGCGAACCGGGATGCTCGATGTGCATCGCGATGAACGGCGACCTGGTCGCACCCGGCCAGCTCGCCGTGTCCACCAGCAACCGCAATTTCGAGGGTCGACAGGGCCGCGATGCGCGCACCGTGCTCGCCTCGCCCTACACCGCCGCAGCCTGCGCGATCGCAGGCGAGGTCGTGGATCCCCGGACCTACCTGCAGGAGGTCGCCGCATGAGCGCCCAGGCCAACCCCACGCAGGCCGTGACCCGCGTACGTTCGCGCACCGCCTGCCTGCCCGAGAGCAACATCGACACCGACCGGATCATTCCGGCGCGCTTCCTCACCACGACGACGCGCGCGGGGCTGGGCAAGGTCGCGTTCAACGACTGGCGCTACCGCGAGGACGGCACGCCCGACCCCGAATTCGCGCTCAACAAGCCCGATGCGCAGGGCGCGGAAATCCTGGTCGCAGGCCGCAACTTCGGCTGCGGTTCGTCGCGCGAGCACGCGCCGTGGGCGCTGCTGGATTTCGGCCTGCGCGCGGTGATCAGTGCCGAGATCGCCGACATCTTCCGCAGCAATTCGCTGAAGAACGGCCTGCTGCCGATCGTGCTGGACGCAGCCGTGGTCGACGAACTGCTGGCCAGTCCCGGCATCGAACTCGACATCGATGTCGCCGCGAGCACCGTCACCCTGCCCGACGGGCGCAGCTTCGCATTCCCGATCGACGGCTTCGCGCGCACCTGCCTGCTCGAAGGCGTCGACCAGCTCGGCTACCTGTTGAAACAGTCTTCCGCCATCCAGTCTTTCGAGGAGCAATGTGGTCATGCGCGCTGAAATCGTCGTTCTGCCCGGCGACGGCATCGGTCCGGAAGTGACCGCTGCCGCCGTGTCCGTCCTGCAAACCGTGGCGCGTCGCTACGGCCACACGTTCCATTTCAGCGAACGCCTGATCGGCGGCGCCGCCATCGATGCCGAAGGCACGCCGCTGTCCGATGCGACGCTCGACGCATGCCGCAAGGCCGACGCGATCCTGCTCGGCGCGGTCGGCGGCCCGAAGTGGGCCGAGGGCGACATCCGCCCGGAACAGGGCCTGCTCAAGCTGCGCAAGGCGCTGGGGCTGTACGCCAACCTGCGCCCGGTGAAGACCCATCCGGTCGCGCTGACCGCGTCGCCCATCAAGTCGCACCTGCTGACAGGTGTCGACATGATCGTGGTGCGCGAACTCACCGGCGGCGTCTACTTCGGCGAGAAGACGCGCACCGAGAACACCGCCAGCGACCTGTGCGAATACTCCGTCACCGAGATCGAGCGCGTGGTCCGTCGCGCCTGCGCGCTGGCACGCGGACGCAGCAAGTACGTGGTCTCGGTCGACAAGGCCAACGTGCTGGAAACCTCGCGCCTGTGGCGCCAGGTCGCGTCGCGCGTGGCCGCCGAGGAATTCCCCGACGTGCGCCTGGAGCACCAGCTGGTCGACAGCATGGCGATGCACCTGATCGCGCGCCCGCGCGAGTACGACGTGATCGTCACCGAGAACATGTTCGGCGACATCCTCACCGACGAAGCCTCGATGCTGGCCGGTTCGATGGGCCTGCTGCCGTCGGCCTCGCTGGGCGAAGGCACGTACGGCCTGTACGAACCCATCCACGGTTCGGCACCGGACATCGCGGGTCGCGGCATCGCCAATCCCTGCGGCACCATCCTCAGCGCCGCGATGCTGCTGCGCCACTCGCTGGGCCTCGAACAGGAAGCATGCTGCGTCGAGAAGGCCGTGGCCCAGGCCATCGACGACGGCTGCCTGACCGCAGACCTCGCGCCGCAAGGTGCGGCACTGGACACCCAGGCGATGGCGAAGGCCGTGCTGCAGCGCCTGGAAACCGAATGCGAAGCGGTGGTGATGCGCGACTGATCGAACGGCGAAGGCACTGCCGGGTTCCGGGCGCGCGTCGACCGGACCCGGCTTCGTGGACGAGGCACGCCGAAACAGGAACTGCGTCCTGTTTCAGCGCCTGAGACGCCCTCGGAATAGCCTGTCCATACGGCGCCGTCGATCCGAGACAACCAAAAACCATTTGACGCCCCGCCTTTCCCTCGTTTAAACCTTGTCCCCATGCCGAACACGACCGCCCTCGCCGACATCGCATTCCGCGCCCTGCGCGGAGCCGTCGTCGCGGGCGTCACCGTCATTACCACCACCACCTTCACCGGTACCGGTACCACCGGCGGTGCGGGCTGCGACGGCGAAACGGTGTAAACCTTCCCCTTCCGCCCCGCACCCGAAACAGGGTCGCGGGGGGAAGACACCCGCACTCTCTCGGCACGGGGCTCCAACCAGGAGCTTCACATGGATTCGTTCGACCCACAGCCCGTTGCGGCGCATGCGATGGATCGCGATGCCGCCGAACCTGCGCTAGCCGCCTGTCGCGCGCACAAGTTCGGTGGCAGCAGCGTCGCCGATGCGGAACGCTTCAGGCACGTCGCCGCGCTCGTGCAGGCATCGCCCGCGCCGCGCGCGGTCGTCGTCTCCGCGATGCAGGGCGTCACCGACGCACTGACCGCACTCGCGCGCACCGCCGGCCATGGCGGCGAATGGCAGGACGCCTGGTCGAAACTGCGCGACCGCCATTTCAGCGAAGCGCTGCGCCTCGATCCCGATGCGAAGCACGGCCTCATCGGCTGGCTCGACGGCGAGTTCTCGGCGTTTTCCGCCGAACTCGATGGCATCGCCTCGCGCGCATCGCTGCAGCCGCATGAATTCGCGCAGATCCAGGGCATGGGCGAAGTCTGGTCGTCGCGGCTGATGCAGGCCGCGCTCGGCGGCGAGACCGCAGGCTGGGCAAGACTCGATGCGCGCGACGTGCTGGTGGTGCATCCGGGCGAACTGGGCGTGGCCGTCGACTGGCACGAGACGCGAAAACGCTTCTCCGCATGGCGCCTCGCGCATCCGCAGCGCGATGTGGTGGTCACCGGCTTCGTCGCGCGCGATGCCGAAGGCCGCTGCGCCACGCTCGGCCGCAACGGCAGCGACTATTCCGGTGCGATCTTCGCGGTGCTGTTCGACGCCGCCGACCTGACCATCTGGACCGATGTCGATGGCGTGCTCAGCGCCGACCCGCGCCTGGTGCCCGACGCGGTCTGCCTGCCCTCGATGTCCTACGCCGAGGCCTGCGAACTGGCCTATTTCGGCGCGAAGGTGCTGCACCCGCAGACGATGGCCCCGGCGATGCAGGCCGGCCTGCCGATCCTGATCCGCAATTCGCGCAATCCCGCCGCAGCGGGCACGCGCATCGCCGAGCACGGCGAGCGCGATCCCGCACATTCACCGGTGAAGGGCCTCAGCCTGGTCGGCGACATGGCCCTGCTCGAACTCAGCGGCGCCGGCCTGATCGGCGTGCCGGGCACCGCCGAACGCCTCTTCGCCGCGCTGCGCGACGCTGGCGTCTCGGTGACCATGATTTCCCAGGGTTCGAGCGAACATTCGATCTGCTGCGTCGTGCCGTCCGCGCACGCGGAGCGTGGGCGCGAGGCGGTGGAAGACGCGTTCGCCGAAGCGATCGGCGACGGCCAGGTCGAGGGCGTCCACACCACGCATCGCATCGCCGTCCTGGCCGCCGTCGGCGACGGCATGGTCGGACAGCCCGGCATCTCCGCACGCTTGTTCGATGGCCTTGCGCGGGCGCGCGTGAATATCCGCGCGATCGCGCAGGGCGCGAGCGAACGCAACATCTCGGTCGCGGTCGCAGCGGAGGATGCCGTGCGCGGCCTGCGCGCGGCGCACAGCGCGTTCTGGCTGTCTCCGGCGACGCTGTCGGTCGGCGTGATCGGCCCCGGCAACGTGGGACGTGCGCTGCTCGCGCAATTCTCGGATGCACTGCCGCGCTTCGCCAACGCGAGCAAGCGCGAACATCGCCTCGACCTGCGCCTGCGCGCCGTGGCGAGCAGCCAGCGCATGCTGCTGGCGAACACGACACTGGACCCGGCCTCGGCCACGGCGATGCTGGCGGACGCGGGCGAAACCCTCGACCTCGACCGCTTCGTGGCGCACGTACGCTCCGAACACCTGCCGCATGCGCTGATCGTCGACTGCAGCGGCAGCGACGACGTCGCCGCGCGCTATCCCGAATGGCTGGCCATGGGCATCCACGTCGTCACGCCCAGCAAGCATGCCGGCAGCGGCGACTGGCAGCGCTATCGCGCGATCCGCGAATCCGAACAGCGCGGCGGTCTGTTCCGCTACGAAGCCACGGTCGGCGCCGGGCTGCCGGTGATCCAGACCCTGCGCTCCCTGCTCGACACCGGCGACACCCTCACCGGCATCGAAGGCGTGCTGTCGGGCACGCTGGCCTGGCTGTTCAACCGCTACGACGGCAGCGTGCCGTTCTCGCAGCTCGTCGCCGAAGCCAAAGCGCTGGGCTATACCGAGCCCGATCCGCGCGACGACCTCAGCGGCACCGATGTCGCGCGCAAGCTGGTCATCCTGGCGCGCGAATCCGGCGCCAGCCTGTCGCTGGCCGATGTCGAGATCGAGAGCCTGGTGCCGGCGCACCTTCAGCAGGTGTCTCGCGATGAATTCCTCGAACGACTGCCCGAGCTCGACGCTCCGATGCAGGCCCGTCTCGACGACGCCCGCGCGCAGGGCGGCAGCTTGCGCTATCTCGCCCGGCTGGACAGCGAAGGCCGCGCGCGCGTCGGACTGGCCACGCCCGAAGCCGGCCACGCCAGCCTGAGCAGCCGCCTCACCGACAACCTCATCCAGTTCCGGACCCGCCGCTACGCGCACAACCCGCTGGTGGTGCAGGGCCCGGGCGCCGGTGCCGACGTCACCGCCGCAGGCGTGTTCGGCGATATCCTCGCCATCGCCAGCACCCTCGGCGCCCGTCACCCGGGAGCCCACGCATGAATTCGCCTCTTGCCATGAATGCACCACAGAATGCTGCACACCCACCAGCCGCCGGCATCGCCGTGCGCGCGTTCGCCCCCGCCAGCGTCGGCAACATCGGCGTCGGCTTCGACCTGCTCGGCCACGCCGTCGACGGCGCGCGCGATGTCGCCAGCGTGCGCCGCATCGACGAACCGGTCGTGCGGATCCGCGCGATCCGCGGCGACGTGCCCGGTGCGGACGCCCTGCCGCTCGAAGCGGAACGCAACACCGCCGGCCGCGCGCTGATCGCGCTGCGCGAATCGCTGTCGCTGCCATTCGGTTTCGAGGTCGAACTGGAGAAAGGCATTCCACTCGGCTCCGGACTCGGTGGTTCCGCGGCTTCGTGCGTGGCCGCGCTGGTTGCGGCCAATGCGCTGCTCGACGCACCGCTGTCGCGCGACGAGTTGTATCCATACGCGTTGCAGGGCGAGGCCGTCGCCAGCGGCAGCCTGCACGGCGACAACGTCGCGCCGATGCTGCTCGGCGGCGTGGTGCTGGCGCCGGTGCACCGGATGATCGCGCTGTCCGTGCCCGACTGGTTGCATTGCGTGGTGGTGCATCCCGACCAGGTGCTGGAAACGCGTCGCGCGCGCGCGGCGCTTGCCGAACCCTATCCGCTGTCGCAACTGGTCCACCAGACCTCGCATCTCGCGCTGTTCCTCACCGGACTGCAGCGCGGCGATGCGCAGCTGATCCGCGAAGGTCTGGTCGACGTGCTGGTCGAGCCGCGCCGCGCGCCGCTGGTCCCGGGATTCGCGCAGGTGAAGCAGGCCGCGCTCGATCACGACGCGCTCGGCGCCAGCATTTCCGGCGCAGGCCCCAGCGTATTCGCATGGTTCGCCTCGCGGGCGCAGGCCGAAGCCGCGGCACCTGCGATGCGCGATGCCTTCGTTTCTGCGGGCTACGACGCCCGCGCCCATGTCTCGCCGGTGGCCGGTCCCCGCGCGGAGGTGCTGTCGTGAGTGAGCAAGCCCAGTCCCTGTCGTTCGTCAGCACGCGGCACGGTACCGCGCCGACGCCGATCGACGATGCCCTGATCGCTGGCCTCGCGCCGGATGGCGGCCTCTACGTGCCGGAGCGCATCCTGCAGCTGACGCCACCGGCCACGCCGCCGGCCACGCTGGCCGACACCGCATCGTGGGTGCTTGCACCCTATTTCACCGGCTCGGCCCTGCGCGACGTGCTGCCCGCGCTGTGCGCGCGGGCCTACGATTTCGATGCGCCGCTGGTCCCCCTGCTGGGCCCGCAGCACAGCGGCGGCGACCACGTGCTGGAGCTGTTCCACGGGCCCACCGCCGCGTTCAAGGACTATGCGGCGCGCTTCCTCGCCGAGGCCCTCGGTGCTCTGCGCAGCGCACGCGGCGACACCGAACCGACCACCATCCTGGTCGCGACGTCGGGCGACACGGGTGCGGCCGTCGCGGGCGCGTTCCATCGCCGTCCGGGCTTCGAAGTGGTCATCCTCTATCCAGAAGGCCGCGTGTCGCCGCGCCAGGCCCACGGCCTCGAATGCTGGGGCGACAACGTGCGCACCTTCCGTGTCGCCGGCACGTTCGACGATTGCCAGCGCATGGCGAAGGCCGCGCTCGCCGACCGCGACCTGCGCGAAAAGCGTGCACTGACTTCGGCCAACAGCATCAGCCTCGGGCGCCTGCTGCCGCAGGTGGCGTACTACGCGCATACCGCGCTGCGCCACATGCAGGCCAAGGGCGAGGCGCTCAACCTGATCGTGCCCACCGGCAACCTCGGCAACGCCGCGGCAGCCTGGCTGGCACGCCGGATGGGATTGCCGATCGGCGACATCGTCCTGGCCACGAACGCCAATGACGTGCTGCCGCGCTATTTCGCCGGTGCGCCCTATTCACCGCAGGCGACACGCGCAACGCTGGCCAACGCGATGGACGTCGGCGCACCGAGCAACTTCGAGCGACTCACCCACTGGCTGGGCGACGACAAGTCGCTGCGCGCGAGCCTGCGCGCCTATGCGGTGGACGACGACGTGATCCGCAAGACGATCGCTTCGGCGCCCGCGCGCCACGGCATCGTCGCCTGCCCGCATACCGCGTGCGCGCTGCACGTGCTCGACATCCTGCGCGCGCAGGGCGACCGCCGTGCATGGAGCGTGGTGGCGACGGCGCATCCGGCGAAGTTCGACACCATCGTCGAGCCCCTGGTCGGACACGCGGTGCCTCTGCCACCGGCACTCGCCGAATGCCTCGCCCGCCCTGCGCACGGCGAGGCGCTGGCGGCGAGCGACGAGGCCTTGAAGGCGCGCCTGCTCAACGCGCGGGCACCGGCTCGATTGGCCGCACGGCAGGCCATGGCCGTCACCGAGTAACCAGGTCCGGCACCGGATGCGCATGCCGCAAGGGCATGCGCATCCTCGCGGAGCGCCACTGGCGCGCGATTTTCGATGTCCGCACGGACATTTCGATGAATTCCGTCATGTCGGCGCGGTCAGTTCCGCGCTCGACCAATCGCCTGTTCGCACGGCAGTCGCTGCGGGACAGCATCGCATCCATCACCTTGTTTCTGCAGCAGATTCTCCGGACAGCCCTCGCGCCTCGCATCCGTGCAGGACAGGATGCGGATCGACCCGGCGACAGGCTCGGTCGTACGGGATATGCTGCAGCGCAAATTGACACCGGTGGTCATTCAGACGTGAATGCGGCCTGCCACGACGACCCAGTGCCTCGCACCGGCAGGGGCGCGGCAGCGGAACAGGGACCCACCTCAGACCACCCAGCAGGGAGACGCTCATGCTCACCAGCCGCATTGTTTCCACGGGCCGACGCCCCATCCTGGCCGGCGTCGCCGCACTCGGCCTCGCCTTCGCCCCGCACGTCAACGCCCAGGCGATGGGCTATGCCGCCGGCACCACCGGCGGCGGCAGCCGCACGCCGGTCACCGTCAGCACGCCCGAACAGATGCGCGCCGCGATCAGCGCCTACAGCGGCACCGGCGGCCTGGTGCTGAATTACACCGGCCGCTTCAACTACAGCAGCATCACCGACGTCTGCGCGCAGTGGCAGAAGTCGCCGAACGTGGTCGAGATCAAGGACAAGAGCGACATCACCATCCTCGGCGCAGCGGGATCCTCGGCGAATTTCGGCATCTTCATCGTCGGCAATTCGAAGAACATCATCGTCCGCAACATGACCATCGGCCTGCTGCCAGGCGGCGAAGGCGCGGATTCGATCACCGTCGAAGGTCGCGGCACCGGACGCATCCCGTCGAAGATCTGGATCGACCACAACACCATCTTCGCATCGCTCACCAAATGCCCCGGTGCCGGCGACGCCAGCTTCGACGGCGGCATCGACATCAAGCGCGGCGCGTTCAACGTCACGCTGTCGTACAACCACATCCACACCTACCAGAAGGTGTCGCTCAACGGCCACAGCGACAGCTCCACCGAACACAACGCCGCGCGTACCACCTACTACCGCAATCGATTCGAGAACGTGCAGTCGCGCCTGCCGCTGCAGCGATTCGGCCTGACCCACATGGCCAACAACTACTTCGGCAATGTCTCGACATCGGGCATCAACGTGCGCATGGGCGGCGTATCGCTGATCGAGGCGAACTACTTCGAGAACATCGCCAACCCGGTCACTTCTCGCGACAGCTCGCAGATCGGTTACTGGGACCTGCGCAACAACCATGTCGGCAGCGGCATCACCTGGACCTCCGGCGACAGCGGCAGCGTGAATGCGACCAACTGGCAGACCACGCGTGCATTCCCGGAAGCCTTGCCATACAGCCTGTCGATCGCACCGGCATCGCAGGTGAAATGCCTCGTGTCCAGCACGGCTGGCGCGAACACCAATCTCGCCACGAGCGCACCGCAATGCGGCAGTGGCGGCGGGACGGCCTCGATCAACCTCGGTGCGGCCTCTTCCAGCAACGGCATCGCGCTGAACTGGACGACCTCGAACCTGACCACTGCGACGCAGGAGGTCTACCGCGACACCGATGCCGATCCGGCCGGCCGCGTGCGCGTCGCGGTCGTTGCATCCGGTGCGCGCAGTCATACCGACACCACGGCAGCCACCGGAGTGACCTACTACTACTGGATCAAGAACACGACCAGCGGCGTGGTGACGAATTCGAATGCGGCGTCGGCCAGGCGCTGACCGGCAGCGCGCCGCACGCCACCGTCCGTCACCGGCGCAGGTACGCGCCTGGAACAGGAAATACAGGAAACCCCGCTTTTCGCGGGGTTTTCCTTTGCGCTCGAAGATCAATCGGCCTGGGTGCGCGAGGTCGCCCGCGGTTTTGGACCGGACTTCTTGCCCTTGCGCGCACTGGCTTTCGGCGCCTCCCCATGATCGACATCCTGGACATCGTCCTGCCGCTTGCCCTTGCGATGCACGACCAGTCGAGTCGGCGAACGTGTTGCCTCTGCCTCGGCGCGCTTGCGATAGAAGCGATAGGCGAGCAGGCCGGCACCGACGACTCCAAGTGCGATCGCGACACCCGGATTGCGTCGTGCCAGCGTCGTCGCTGCACGTGCGCCCGTCTTGGCGATGCCAAGCGCCGCACCAGCTTCCAGCCATTTCGGCAGGTGTGCCGCGCCGGAGGCAAGGGTGTCGCGGGCATGCGTGACCAGGCTGCTGCCGCGTTCCGAAAGACGTTCGATACTGCTCATGGCGCTCTCCTGTTGTGACTGCGTCGTGGCCTGCGCCACGGATGATCGATGGCGGAGACACTGGGGTGATGCACAGCATGTCGACGCAGACCATCGCCGCTCAAGTGCACCGCGCATCGCGAACAACCGCCGATTCAGATTCGACCTTTGAGGCGCACGGATTGCCGCATTTTTCATGCAAAGCGCACGGAGATCGTGGATCCTGCACGCCGTGGATCCCGCCGTCGCGGCAGCGCGCTCAGCTGTCGAAGCAGAACACGATGCGCACCCGATCCGGCGCTCCCAGGCTCTTGAGCAAGGGCAGAAGCTCGTCATGGAATGCGCCCGCCATTTCGGCGAAGGTCAAAGGCCTTTCGACCCGTACGGTATGACGCCCCACTGCCGACGACTTGAGCAGAGATGGGGCCTGGCCATGCCGCACGAAGTCGTCGACTTCGTCGGCCGGCACATAGCCGCTTTCCATGCTGCAAGGCGCGTCCCAGTCATGATCGAGCAATTCTTCAAGCGTGAGCCAGGAGAAGGTGTGGTACAGGCCCTCCTCTCCGTCTCGCGCGATCAGCCGCCCGATGTCGCTGAGGTCGCCAGGAACGCCACGCGGGAAAGACAAGGGCGTGAATCTGTTGTCGTGGTTCCTGACGTTTGCCAGGAGCGCGAAGAGTGCATAGTTCCTGACTCGATAGGGCTGCTCCCACTCGACCCATGTCACTTCGGGATCGTACGTTTCGACGGCGCCATCACCCGAATCGAAATAATGGGGATGCGCGAACACCCAGCGACCTTCCTGCAGGATCTCGACCCAGAGGTGGATGTCGGTGCCCATGACGTCCGATCAATCCGCGTCGATGCTGCGGAACTGCCCGCGCTCCACGCCCTCGCGCCACGCATCCGGCCGTGGACGCCAGTCGCCTTCGCCGAGCATCACCAGCACCAGGTGCTCGAGCGGATAGCCCAGGTGATGTTCGGCCGACAGACCACCGTCGTCGCGATCCGCCTCGAACAGGAAGGCGAAGAACGAAGCTTCATGGCGTGCTGCCGTGGCGGTAATCCGCTTCGCGAGGTCATACGACAGCATGTTGCCGTCGTCGGTGCGCAGGAAGGACTTGCCGGACCAGAACTCCTGGATGGTGTCGGCATTCCAGAACGCCGCGTGCTTGGCCTTGATCTCGTTCGGGCTGTAGAGCGACGTGCGGGGATCGGCAAGCCTTGGAAACAAGGCGTGTTCGGTGTTCACCGCCATGCCCTCGTTCAACCACGCGGGGATGCGCAGGTGGGAAAGCAGGCAGTGGGCCAGCTCATGGGCGATCGTCGGCTGCATGTGTTCCATCTCGCCCTCGAACAGCGCGAAATGGCCGTAGCCGGCATGCACGAACATGCCGGATGACATCGCGTACTCGCCGCCTTCAGGATAGTAGTGCGCGATGTAATCGTAGTATTCGTCCTCGGTGTCGAAGACGATCACGACATGCTTGCCGTCCGCGCGCGATGTCGAGACCGGCCCGAGGTTGCGCACGATCCGCCGGCGCACCGACTGGCAGAAGCGCAGCAGCACGACCGCGGCGCGATCTTCGAGCGCCGACAGCAGCAGGAAATCCTCGGAGGCGTGGATGCGGTAGTGCCTGCCCAGCGACTGCGCCATCGCCTCCAGCCAATGGCCGGCGGCGGCCGTGTAGAAACCGTCGCGCTGCTCGCGCGTCCAGTCCGCCCGTTCGGCTTCAGCGATGGCGTCCCAATCCGGCAGCGGCATGCGCGTGTCGTCGAACCAGTGCATGGCGACGGGGTCGAAACCGGTCGCGAGCGCGACCGGTTCGTTGTCGGCGCGGTTCGCGCCGGAAAACAGGGCCTTGAGGACTTTCAGCATCGGAACGACTCACCGGATCGCATGCGGCCGCCCCCGTGCAGGTCAGCCCGCGAACTTGTCGGTTGCGCGAATCAGCGCGTCGATGTTCTCGGCCTCGAACGCGGAGTGGCCGGACGCCGGCGTGATGACCAGTTCGCCGGCGGGCCAGACCTTGTGCAGGTCCCATGCGTTCTGGATCGGACAGACCACGTCGTAGCGGCCGTGCACGGTGACGCCGGGGATGTGCGCGATCTTGTGCGCATCGCGCAGCAGCTGGTCTTCGACTTCGAAGAAGCCGCCATTGACGAAGTAATGGTTCTCGATGCGCGCGAACGCGAGCGCGAAGTGCGCATCTTCGTGGCCGGCGACGAAATCGTGGTCGACATGCAGGAAGCTGGTCGCGCCTTCCCACACGCTCCAGGCACGCGCCGCGTCGAGACGCGTGGCTTCATCGTCGCTGGTCAGGCGGCGATGGAACGCGGAGATCAGGTCGTGGCGTTCGACCGGCGGGATGGCATTGACGTAGTGTTCCCACGCATCCGGGAACAGGCGCGAGGCGCCTTCCTGGTAGAACCATTCCAGCTCCCAGCGACGCAGCATGAAGATGCCGCGCAGGACCAGCTCGGTGACGCGCTCGGGATGGGTTTCGGCATAGGCCAGCGCCAGCGTGGACCCCCACGAGCCGCCGAAGACCTGCCAGCGATCGATGCCCAGGTGCGCGCGCAGTTTCTCGATGTCGGCGACCAGGTCCCAGGTGGTGTTGTCGACGAGATCGGCATGCGGCGTGGAGCGGCCGGCGCCGCGCTGGTCGAACAGGACGATGCGGTACTTCGAGGCATCATGGAAGCGGCGCATCTTCGGGCTGCAGCCGCCGCCCGGGCCACCATGCAGCAACACCACGGGCTTTCCATTCGGATTGCCGCACTGTTCGTAGTGGAGGACGTGGCGGTCGTCGACGCGAAGGGTGCCGGTGTCGAAGGGTTCGATCTCGGGATAAAGCGTGCGCATGGGCGGTCTCGGTGGCATCGGGGGACGCGAAGGGGCGAAGTGTAAAGGAGAGGTCAGCCGCGCCAGCGCCCGGAGGTCACGCGATCGCGGTCTTCGAGATCACGATCCGTCATGACGTCCAGGAATCCGGCGGCCGCGAGGATCTCGCGCACGGCTTCGCCCTGGTCCCAGCCATGTTCGAGCAGCAGCCAGCCGCCGGGCACCAGGTGCGCGGGCGCCTCAACGGCAATGATGCGAATGGCATTCAGGCCGTCGCAGCCGGAGGAGAGTGCCGGCACCGGCTCGTGGCGGAGATCGTCGAGATGCGGGTCGCCCTCGGCGATGTACGGCGGGTTGCTCGCGATCAGGTCGAAGCGCTCGCCTGCCAGCGGCCCCAGCCAGTCGCCCTGGCGGAATTCGAGATTCGTCAGGCCCAGCTCGATCGCGTTGCGGCGCGCGATCTCGAGCGCCCCCGGGCTGATGTCCACCGCGAGCACCCGGGCCCGGCGGCGCTCGTGCGCCAGGGCCAGGGCGATCGCGCCGCTGCCGGTGCCGAGATCGGCAAGGCGCAGGTCGGTCGCTTCGGGCAGGCGGGCCAGCGCCAGTTCGACGAGCAATTCGGTCTCGGGCCGGGGAATGAGGGTGTCGGGCGACACCTGCAGATCGAACGACCAGAAGCCGCGGCGACCGGTCAGGTAGGCCGTCGGCTCGCCCTGCTCGCGTCGCGAGAGCAGGGTTTCGAAGCGCGCATGGTCGGCAGGATCGATCGTGTCGTCGCCGTGCGCATACAGCCACGCCGGCGAGCGGCGCAGCGCATGCGCGAGCAGCGCAGCGGCGTCGACCCGGTCGACGCGTTCGCTGGCCTGGCGCAGGAGTGCATCCAGGCGGGGGTGGGCGCTCGTCTTCATCCGCATATGCTAGCCGCTGCCCGCTCCCGCCCACGCCGCCGCCCGCGCCGCCACTCGTTTGGCGCCCTCCTCGCCGCCGGGCTGACGCTCGTCCTCGGCATCAGCGGCTGCCAGGGCATCGCCTTCGGCGTCGCCAATCTCGGCGTGCCGAAATCCTCGCGGACCATCGAGACCTCGGTGCTCTACGACGCTTCGCATGGCCTGTCGCTCGACGTGTACCGGCCCGAATCCGCTGCCACACGCGACGTTCCGGTCGTGGTGTTCCTGTACGGCGGAAGCTGGCGCAACGGCCGACGCGAGCAGTATCGATTCGTCGGCCGGCGCCTGGCGCAGCAGGGCGTGCTGGCGATCGTCGCCGACTACCGCACCGCGCCGGAGACGGTGTTCCCCGGTTTCGTCGAGGATGCGGCCCGGGCGGTGGCCTGGGCGAAGCGGCACGCCGCCGACCACGGCGCAAACCCGGCGCGGGTTTATCTCGCAGGCCACTCCGCCGGCGCCCACATCGCCGCGCTGGTCGGCACCGATGCCCGCTACCTGGCGCCGCATGGCCTGACGCCACGCGACCTCGCCGGCGTGATCGGACTGTCGGGCCCCTACGACTTTGAAATCACCGGCTACGAAGACGTCTTCGGCCCGCCGGCGCAATGGCCGCAGGCGCAGCCGGTCGCGTTCGTCGATGGCGACGAGCCCCCGTTCCTGCTGGTCCACGGCACAGCCGATACCGTCGTGGAGCCCGTCGACAGCCGGATCCTGGCCGAGCGCCTGCACGCGGCGGGCAGCTCCGCCGAAATGCTGTGGCTGCCGGATGCCGGCCACATCGCCCCGCTGGCCGCGATGCACTCCCCCGGTCGCCAGCCGTCGCTCCTGCCCGCCATCCGCGCCTTCGTCGGGAGCACCGGAAAGGATTGAATGCGGCACTGCACCACCCCAGATCGGGAGCCGAACGGTCTGCCGGGCAATTGATAGTTTCTAGCTATTGATTCAATTTGATCAAATGATTTGATCGATCAATAGCGAACGCCTAAGCTGACCGCCGTTGTGATCGACCGCCTCTTTCGACTCTTCACACTCCCAAACCCACTTCACAAGGAACCCTCGATGTCCCTGATCAACACCAAGGTCCAGCCCTTCAAGACCACCGCCTTCCACGCCGGCGAATTCGTCCAGGTGTCGGACGAGACCCTGAAGGGCAAGTGGTCGGTCGTGATCTTCATGCCGGCTGCCTTCACCTTCAATTGCCCGACCGAAGTCGAAGACGCTGCGAACAACTACGCCGAGTTCCAGAAGGCCGGCGCCGAGGTCTACATCGTCACCACCGACACGCACTTCTCGCACAAGGTGTGGCACGAAACCTCCCCCGCGGTGGGCAAGGCCCAGTTCCCGCTGGTCGGTGACCCGACCCACCAGCTGAGCCGCGCCTTCGGCGTGCACATCGAAGAGGAAGGCCTGTCGCTGCGCGGCACCTTCGTCATCAACCCGGAAGGCGTCATCAAGACCCTCGAAATCCATGACAACGCGATTGCCCGCGACGTCTCCGAGACCCTGCGCAAGCTGAAGGCCGCGCAGTTCGTCGCCGCGAACCCGGGCCAGGTCTGCCCGGCGAAGTGGAACGAAGGCGCCAAGACGTTGAAGCCGTCGCTGGACCTCGTCGGCAAGATCTGATCCGCAAGACTCCGGAACACCCGCGCACCGGGCGGAACGTGCAGTCCGCCCGGCGCGTGCCGGATGCAACACCTGCGTCACCCGCTCCACCCCTGCAAGACCTCCGTACGCAAGCTCCGGGGCTCCCGGCGAAACACCTTCGCCGGGACCACCCTGCCCCGCGACGCCACGCGTCGTTCGCAGCAGCGGCCTGTGTCCTCGCCGGACGCCCTGCCGCGCCGTCCTCTTCCGGCGTCGCGAGTCCTTCCCTCTCGCGAATGCGCCCGCCACGGCCCAGGCCGCTGCTGCGAACGTCGCTTCTCCTCATGCCCTCTCCCTTCTCCGCATTCCGCGAGGCCATCGCCATGCTCGATTCCGATCTCAAAGACCAGTTGCAGGCCTATCTGCAGAAACTGACGCGTCCGGTCGAACTGGTCGCCGCACTCGACGACGGCGAAGGTTCGCGCGAACTGCGTGAACTGCTCGTCGAGCTGACCCAGCTGTCCGGCAAGGTGTCGCTCCGCGAAGCGCGCGAACCCGGCGACCGCGTGCCTTCATTCGCCATCACCAGCCCGGCCGCAGGCCACGACATTTCGCTGCGTTTCGCCGGCATCCCGCTCGGCCACGAGTTCACCTCGCTCGTGCTCGCTTTGCTGCAGGTCGGCGGCCATCCGCCGAAGCTCGACGCGGACACCATCGAACGCATCCGAGCGCTCGACGGCGACTTCGTCTTCGAAACCTATTTCTCGCTCGACTGCCACAACTGCCCGGACGTGGTGCAGGCGCTCAACCTGATGGCAGTGCTGAATCCGCGCATCCGCCACGTCGCCATCGACGGCGCGCGCTTCCAGGACGAAGTGTCTTCGCGCGAAGTGATGTCCGTGCCGGCGGTGTTCCTCAACGGCGAGATCTTCGCCTACGGACGCATGGGCTTCGACGAGATCCTCGCCAAGCTCGACACCGGCGCTGCCGCGCGCGAAGCCGGCAAGCTGTCGGAGAAGGCACCGTACGACGTGCTGATCGTCGGCGGCGGCCCGGCCGGCGCCGCGGCGGGCATCTATGCCGCGCGCAAGGGCATCCGCACCGGCATCGTCGCCGAGCGCTTCGGCGGCCAGGTGCTGGACACCATGGCGATCGAGAACTTCATCTCGGTGCCCGAGACCGAAGGCCCCAAGCTGGCCGCCGCGATGGAGCGCCACGTGCGCGCCTACGAGGTCGACATCATGAACCTGCAGCGCGCCGATCAATTGCTCCCGGCTGGCGCCGACGGCCTGGTCGAAGTCATGCTCGCCAGCGGCGCGTCGCTGAAGTCGAAGACCGTGATCCTCTCGACCGGTGCACGCTGGCGGCAGATGAACGTGCCGGGCGAAGAGCAGTACCGCAACAAGGGCGTTGCCTACTGCCCGCACTGCGACGGCCCGCTGTTCAAGGGCAAGCGCGTGGCGGTGGTCGGCGGCGGCAATTCCGGCGTGGAAGCCGCGATCGACCTGGCCGGCATCGTCGAGCACGTCACCCTGATCGAATTCGACGGCAAGCTGCGCGCGGACGAAGTCCTGCAGCGCAAGCTGCGCAGCCTGCCGAACGTCCGCGTGATCGTGTCGGGCCAGACGACGGAAGTCATCGGCGACGGCCGCAAGGTCACCGCGCTGGCCTACGTCGATCGCAACACGCACGAATCGCACGTGCTGCCGCTGGAAGGCGTGTTCGTGCAAATCGGCCTGCTGCCCAACACCGAATGGCTGAAAGGCACGGTGGCGCTGACGCCTCGCGGCGAAATCATCGTCGACGACCGTGGTCAGACGTCGCTGCCGGGCGTGTTCGCCGCTGGCGATGCGACCACGGTGCCCTACAAGCAGATCGTCATCGCGATGAGCGAAGGCTCGAAGGCAGCGCTGTCTGCGTTCGACCACCTGATCCGCCACAGCGCGCCGGTCGAAGCCGTCCTTGCCGAGCCCGCCTGACCGCCTGCGCCCTCCATCCATGCCGCCGATGCACGCCGCCATGCCAACCTGTCAGAAGCGACAGTACCCGGCATGTCCGCGCGTCGTCGAAAGTCTGACCGTGATCGCGCCCGTCCCTGTGCTCGCCATCCTCGTGTTCGCATGGGATGCGGCTTGCCGGGCGCGCACCGCATGCACGACGTCCTGAACACCGCGCCGGCCCCTGCCCGGGCCGGTCCGCGATATGGTGGCCACCACGTTCACCGTATCGATGCGGCCCGCGTGGCCGCACCATCGGGCCGCCAGGCGGCGGCCCGCACGTCGAGGAGTCCGCTCCGATGAACCTGCGCGATCTGAAGTACCTGGTGGCCCTGGCCGATCACAAGCACTTCGGTCGCGCGGCGGCGGCCTGCTTCATCAGCCAGCCCACGCTGTCGACCCAGATCAAGAAGCTCGAGGACGAACTGGGCATCTCGCTGGTCGAGCGCGCGCCGCGCCGGATCATGCTCACGCCCGCCGGCCGCGATGCCGCCGAACGCGCGCGACGCATCGTCGCCGACGTCGAGGAAATGAAGGAAGCCGCGCGGCGCAGCCGCAATCCGGAAGCCGGCACGGTGCGCCTGGGCATCTTCCCCACCCTCGGCCCCTATCTGCTGCCGCACGTGGTGCCCCGCGTACGGTCGCGGTTCCCTGAGCTGGAACTGCTGCTGGTCGAGGAAAAGACCGAGGTCATCCTGCGCCAGCTGCGCGAGGGGCGGCTCGATGCCGGGGTGCTGGCGCTGCCCCTCCACGACGACCAGTTGCACGTCGAATTCCTGTTCGAGGAACCCTTCGTCCTTGCCGTGCCCGAAGACCACGAACTGGCCTCCGGATCGAAGCCGCTGTCGATGCAGGACCTGAGCAACGAAAGCCTGCTGCTGCTCGAAGACGGCCATTGCCTGCGCGACCAGGCTCTGGACGTCTGCCACATGGCCGGCGCCGGCGAGAAGTCGGGCTTCCGCGCGACCTCGCTCGAAACCCTGCGCCAGATGGTCGCCGCGAACGTGGGCATCACCCTGCTGCCCGCACTGGCGGTGAAACCGCCGGTGGCGCCTGCGCAGCACATGCGCCTGGTGACCTTCCGCGACCCGCAGCCGAGCCGGCGCATCGCGATGGTCTGGCGGCGCAGCTCGGCGATGGCCGACTTCCTCATGCACCTGGCCGAGGTGCTCCGCGCCCTGCCGCCGGGGCTGCTGGAGACCGACAACCTGCAGGCACCGCCGGCGCCGGCGCTGGCGCTGGCACAGACGCGACGCTGAGCGCAGGGGCATTGACTGCACGAGGCCGGCATCGCAAGCATGCCGAGGCGCGCGGTATCCTCGCCGCGGGCATTCCCCCGCTCCATCGCCGGCAGGACACACATCCCCATGCGCCTGAAAGGTTCGCAGACCGAGGCCAATCTGAAGGTCGCTTTTTCGAGCGAGGCCCAGGCCAACCGCCGCTACCTGTATTTCGCCCAGAAGGCCGACATCGAAGGCCTGGCCGACGTGGCCATGGTGTTCCGCTCCACGGCTGAGGGCGAAACCGGGCACGCCCATGGCCACCTGGAATACCTGGAGCAGTGCGGCGACCCGGCGACCGGGCTGCCGTTCGGCGACACCACGAGCAACCTGCGCAGCGCGATCGCCGGCGAAACCCATGAGTACGCCGATCTCTACCCGGGCATGGCGAAGGTGGCGCGCGACGAAGGCTTCGACGAGATCGCCGACTGGTTCGAAACCCTGGCGAAGGCCGAGCGCTCGCACGCCAACCGCTTCCAGAAAGCCCTCAACGACCTCGGCTGAGCACGCGCACCCGCCCCGGCGCACCCGCACCATGCAGACGCTGACCCGCGCCGACCTGATGCCGCTGGAAACCTACGCGATCGAACGCGAAGGCTTCCGCGCGCGTGCGCTGGCGCACAAGCGAACGCGCCGTCTGGCGCTGGGCGATCACGTCACGCTGCTGTTCGAGGACCGGCTGACGGTGCAGTACCAGGTCCAGGAGATGCTGCGGATCGAGCGCATCTTCGAGCCGGGCGCGATCCAGGCCGAGCTCGATGCCTACAACCCGCTGGTGCCCGGCGGCCGCGACCTGCGGGCGACGATGCTGATCGAATATCCGGAAGCCGGGCAGCGTCGCGCCGCGCTGGCCCGGCTGGGCGGCATCGAGCATCGCGCCTTCGCCGAAGTCGAAGGCGTGCACCGCGCGACAACGCACGCCGACGAGGATCTCGATCGCAGTGTCGGCGATCGCACCGCTGCCGTGCATTTCCTGCGCTTCGCGTTCGCGCCGGCACAGATCGCCGCGCTGAAGGATGGCGCAGGCCTGGCCCTCGGCATCGACGATCCGCGCATGCCGCTGCGGATCGACGTGCCCGCAGGCACCCGGACTTCGCTGCTGCGCGATTTCGACTGAGGCTGCCCGGCAACGCGCCGTCGGCCTACACTCGCCCGACCCGACTTCCCGAACGCCACCGTGCCCATGCTTCGCTGGTTCCTGATCTTCATCGTCATCGCCGCGACCGCATGGTGGCTGGCCGCCCCCGAGCCCGTCGCGAGTGCGCCGGCCGGTTTCACCACGCGTGCGTCCGGCTGCCCGCTGCCCGCCCGGCATGCCGGCGAAGACGGTGCGCTGCAGATCGACGCACCCGGCGGCATGCGTCGCTTCATGATCGGCGATGACGCCAGCGCGGAACCGCTGGCGGGTTTCAGCGTCGCCGCGCGGGTGCTGGCACGCGAGGACTACGACGACGATCGGGAAGCGCGCTACGCCCCGCTGGACCTGGCGCTGGCTTGGGGGCGCATGCGCGACGACCAGGTACTGTCGCAGCTGGACATCTCGCAGTCCGGACGCTTCTACCGCTACCGCTGGAGCGGCGAGCCGCCGCTGCCGCCTGACGAACTCGTGCGCAGCAGCGCGAACATGCACCTGATCCCGGCCGACGACGCGGTGCGGGCGGCGCTCGACGGCATCGACAGGGACGACCGCGTGCGCATCGACGGCTGGCTGGTGCAGGTGCGCGCGAACGACGGCTGGCAGTGGCGCAGTTCGCTCACCCGCGACGACGCCGGCGCGGGCGCCTGCGAGCTGATCTACGTCTGTGCGGTCACGCGCCTCTGAGGATCAGCGCGGCAGTCCGACCGGACAACTGACGCCCGTCCCGCCGAGGCCGCAGTAGCCGCCCGGATGTTTCGAGAGGTACTGCTGGTGCTCGTCCTCGGCGTAGAAGAACGTCGGCGCGGGATGCACGATCTCGGTGGTGATTGCAGCGAAACCCGCCGCGGTCAGCCCGGCCTGGAACGCGTCGCGGCTGGCCAGTGCCGCCACATGCTGCGCCTCGGTGTCGCAATGGATCGCGGATCGGTACTGGGTGCCGACATCGTTGCCCTGGCGCATCCCCTGGGTCGGATCGTGGCTTTCCCAGAACGTCTTCAGCAGCGCATCGAACGCGACCACGGACGGGTCGTAGACCACCAGCACGACTTCGGCATGCCCGGTTTCGCCGCTGCAGACCTCGCGATACGTCGGGTTGGGCGTGTAGCCGCCCGCGTAGCCGACCGCCGTGGTGAACACGCCCGGCATCGACCAGAACTTGCGCTCCGCGCCCCAGAAGCAGCCCATGCCGAACTGCACCCGGGCCATGCCGTCGAAGGCATCGCGCAGTGGGCGGCCGTGCACGTGGTGGACGTTGTGCAGGGGCATGGCTTCGGCGCGGCCCGGCAGGGCCCGTTCCGGCGAGGGCATGCGCTGCTTCCACGCACCGATTCCCAACAGCGACTCGAACATGCGATGTCTCCTTCGTTGACGGCGACGCCGCGGCTCAGGCCGGCGTCGACCTCGGCGCGAACACGGCGGGTGCCACGTTCACGCGATTGCGCCCGGCGTGCTTGGCCGCATACAGCGCCTTGTCCGCACGATCCACCGCCGGCTGCGGCAGCGTCTCGCCCTGGATCTGCGAGGCCACGCCGATGCTGACCGACAGCGCAAGCACGACCTCCTGGTACTCGATCGACGTGCCTTCCAGCGCGGCGCGGATGTTCTCGGCGATGGCGCGCGCCATCTCGGACTGACGGCCCGGCAGGATCACCAGGAATTCCTCGCCGCCGTAGCGGCCGAACACGTCGTCTTCGTTCAATTGTTCGTTGATGACCCGCGCGACCTCGCGCAGGCAATGGTCGCCGCAGGCGTGCCCGTGCTGGTCGTTGACCGACTTGAAGCGATCGATGTCCACGAACAGCACCGACAGCGGCGCGGACTTTCGGCTGGCTTCCTGGAACGTGCGCAGCAGCGCCTGGTCGAGGCTGCGCCGGTTGAGCGCGCCGGTCAGCGCATCGACCTCGGCCGTATAGCGCAGGTGCAGCGCGGCGATGGCCTCGTCCGCCTGCAGCAGGGCCAGGCGCGCCAGCTCGCGCACCACGATGAGCTCATCGGGATGGAAGACGGTCGCGCCAGCGCGCTCCAGCACGATCATGCCCCAGGCCGGCGGACGCACCGGCAGCGCCACCAGGGCTTCGATCGCCACCGGCACGTTCGCCCCTGTTTTCGTGACGGGTCGCTGCAGCTCCAGGCTGCCGCCCATCTGCCGACGCAGCGCCTGCAGTCGCTGGCCGATGGTCTCCTCGACCTCCGCCAGGTACGACGCCGGCTGCACCACCAGGGTGTCCCGGCCGTGGTAGCCGCGTGCCACCGCCACCGCCGTCGTGGTCGGCACCACGCGTCGCAGGTGTTCCAGCAGGTGGCGGAACACGATCGGCTGGATGTTGTCCTCCACTGCGCCACGCAGCGAGGTCTGCAGCGCCGTCAGCAATTCGGTGCGCACGGCCTCGCGGTACATGCGACGCTCGGAATCGGCACGTGCCCGCTGCTCGCGGTCACGCTGCTCGCGGTACTTGCTGATGCGGCTGATCAGGCCCGCGCCCAGCATCGCGGCGCTCAGCATCAAGGCCGCCTGGTAGCCGTACAGCGTCCACAGCGTGCCGCCGACGACGCCGCGCGACGCCAGCTCCCAGGCCAACATGCCGGTCCCCATCGCGAGTACCGAGAACAGCACCGGCAAGGCCATCGGCACGCGACGACGCCAGGCATCGACGGTCACCACCACGCCGACGATGCATCCGCCGAGCCAGGTCATCGGCATGAACCAGGCCGAGAATCCGTCCAGCGCCTGTCGCCAGGCGAGCAGGATGCCGGCCATCAGCAGGAGCAGCACGCAGGCATGGTTCACCGCCGACTCCAGCAACGGTCGCGATTGCCGCGTCTCCGCGTAGTCCAGCAGCACCCACAAGGCGGCCACTTCGAACACCAGCGAAACCGCATGCATCCCCGCGCCGCCCAGCACCACGGTCAGGCCGAACGGGTCGAAGAGATAGGCGTGGCCGTCGAAGGCCGCCATCAGCAGCCCGGCCGACAGGCAGAACACGAAGTACCAGAGGAAGCTCTGGTCGCGCGACGCGAAGAACAGCGCGAGCCCGATGACGCCCAGCGTGAACACGCTGGCGTAGCCGAAGGCATTGAGCAGCGTCGTGCGCTGCACCTCGCGGTCGTAGCGCGCCTCGGTCATCACCTCCGGCTGCAGCGCGGTGGTGCGCATGGCGGTGGCAGACAGCTGGAGGCGGATCTCGCCTTCCCAGCTCGACGGCAGTCGATAGGCATAGCCCACCGGCAGCGGCACATGCTCGGCATCCGGCTGGAGGAAGCTGCGCTCGCCACCCTGCCAGGCGCCATCGACGCCGACCTTCAGCGATTCCACCGGCACCCGGCGCATCCACAGCACCCACTGCGGCGATTCCGGCGTGCGCGGCGGGATCTCGAATCGCAGTTCCGCCCGCGCGGAGCGCGAACCCTCGCCCACGCCCAGAAGCAAGGCGCGTCCTTCGTGACCCAGCGCGGGGACGCGGCCGACCGCATCGGGCTGCGGCACCACGGACAACGGCAGCGGTTCGCCGCCCACGTCGGGCAGGTGCTCGCCCGGCATGAACGCCCTCGCCAGCACGAGCATGGCCAGCACCGTCAGGCCGACGGCGCGCAACCAGCTGCGGGGCATGTCGAGGCGGGCCATCGTGGTGCTCATCCGTTCGCGTCGGACCTCCGGCCCATGGACTCCCCGGGTCGGGCGCAGCAGCAGCGCGGCAAGCGACCTTCCCTCGCGGAATGGCAGCCCGTCGGCAGATCGTCGGCCTCGATCATCGCCCGTCCCCCTTCGTTCATCCTCGCACCCCGCGCCACGCGCAGCATGCCCCCGGATCAAAGCATTCCACCCTACCACCGCCCGGTGACGGCTGGCAGCGCGAGGTCCCAATCTCGATACCAAAATGAGACCGGGTGCCGTTGGCCACCGGTGGCGCTGGCAACACGCGGCAAGGCGGCGCGGAGCGATCGGAAGCAGCCGGCCGGACAAGGCGTGCCCGCCTGATAAACTGCCGGTTTTCGCAGCCGCATCGCCGATGACCCTGGACGCTACCCCGGACACCGCCCCCGACCACGCCCCCGAGCGCCGGCAGGACTTCATTCGCCAGATCGTCCGCGAGGACCTGGCCAGCGGGAAGCATGCCGCGGTACGCACGCGGTTCCCGCCCGAGCCCAATGGCTACCTGCACATCGGCCACACCCGCGCGATCTGGACCGACTTCGGCATCGCGCAGGAGTTCGGCGGCCGATGCAACCTGCGGCTGGACGACACCAACCCGGCGAAGGAAGACCCCGAGTACGTCCGCGCCATCCAGGACGACGTCCGCTGGCTGGGTTTCGAGTGGGCCGAGCTGCGCCATGCCTCCGACTACTTCGGCGTGCTCTACCTCGCCGCCGAGAAGCTCATCCAGCAGGGCGATGCCTTCGTCTGCGACCTGACCGCCGATGAAGTGCGCGCCTATCGCGGCTCGCTGACCGAGCCCGGCCGCGAATCGCCGTTCCGCAACCGCTCCGTCGAGGAAAACCTCGACCTGTTCCGGCGGATGCGCGCGGGCGAATTCCCGGACGGCACGCGCACGCTGCGCGCGAAGATCGACATGGCCAGCGGCAACATCAACCTGCGCGATCCCGCGCTGTACCGCATCAAGCATGTCGAGCACCAGAACACCGGCAACGACTGGCCGATCTACCCGATGTACGACTATGCGCACTCCCTCAGCGATTCGGTCGAAGGCATCACCCATTCGCTGTGCACGCTGGAGTTCGAAGACCACCGTCCGCTGTATGACTGGTGCGTGGACAAGGTCGACCTGCCCAACCATCCGGAACTGCTCGCGCCGCTGACTTCGAAAGGCATGCCGTTCGAAGCCGCGAAGCCGCGCCAGATCGAATTCTCGCGCCTCAACATCAACTACACCGTGATGAGCAAGCGCAAGCTGATGACGCTGGTCGACGAAGGCCTGGTCGATGGCTGGGGCGACCCGCGCATGCCGACGCTGCAGGGCATCCGCCGCCGCGGCTATACCGCGGACGCACTGAAACTGTTCGTCTCGCGCCTGGGGCTGTCGAAGCAGAATTCGCTCATCGACTTCTCGGTGCTCGAGAACACGCTGCGCGAAGACCTCGACACGCGCGCGCCGCGCCGCATGGCCGTGCTCGATCCGCTGAAGTTCGTGCTGACCAACCTGCCGGATGGCCACGCCGAAACCCTGACCTTCTCCAATCATCCGAAGGACGAATCCTTCGGCCAGCGCAGCGTGCCGTTCTCTCGCGAGCTGTGGATCGAGCGCGAGGACTTCGCCGAAGTCCCGCCGAAGGGCTGGAAGCGCCTGGTGCCGGGCGGCGAAGTGCGCCTGCGCGGCGCCGGCATCGTGAAGTGCGACGAGGTGGTGAAGAACGAGGCCGGCGAGATCGTCGAACTGCGCGGCACGCTCGACCTCGAATCGCGTCCCGGCATGCCCGGCGCCGATCGCAAGATCAAGGGCACGATCCACTGGGTCAGCGCGGCGCACGCCGTCGAAGCGGAAGTGCGCCTGTACGACCGCCTGTTCACGGTTCCGAACCCGGACACCGACGAGGACGGCAAGACCTACCGCGACTACCTCAATCCGGAATCGCGCCGCAGCGTGCGCGGCTACGTCGAACCCGCTGCCGCGAACGCCGCGCCCGAGCAGGGCTTCCAGTTCGAGCGCATGGGTTATTTCGTCGCCGACCGCTTCGACCACAAGGCTGACGCACCGGTGTTCAACCGCAGTGTCACCCTGCGCGACACCTGGTCGGCCGGCTGACGCCGCCGTCCCGCTCCGATCACGACAGCCCCGATCCTTTCAAGGAGATCACCGCATGCGCACGACCGTCGTCCTCGCCGCCACGCTGTTCGCACTGTCGCTGATCGGCTGCACCGCGCCTTCGGCCACACCCGAGGCGCCCGCCGCGCCGGAAGCGCCCGTTGCGGCGCAACCCGAGCAACCGGCCCAACCTGCGCAGCCCGCGACGCCCGAGCCGGCCACGCCGCCGGTGGTTGCCGAACCGGCGCCGGGCAGCACGCCTGCGGCATCGCCGATCGCCGGCTCGCCACTCGATCCGAGCCGCACCTGCAAGACCGACGCGGACTGCGCGGTGAAGAACGTCGGCAACTGCTGCGGCGCGTTCCCTGCGTGCGTGAACAAGGACGCGAAGACCGATCCCCAGGCCGTCCAGGCGCAGTGCGCGAAGGACGGCATGGCCTCGATCTGCGGCTTCAAGGAAATCAGCGGCTGCCAATGCGTGCAGGGCACGTGCCAGGACATCGGCAGCGGCGAACAGGTGATGTGATGCTGTACGCGCAGGTCCACCTCACCCTGCCCGCCTGGGTGCACGACGCCGTCGATACCACGCGTATCTACGCGAGCGATGCCGACAAGGTCGCGCTGGCGATTTCGCTGTCGCGCGGCAACGTCGACCACGCCAGCGGCGGACCCTTCGGCGCTGCGGTGTTCGGGCCGGACGACCGCATCGTGGCAGTGGGCGTGAACCGCGTGCTGCCGCACAGTTGTTCGGTCGCGCACGCCGAGATGATGGCCTACATGCTCGCGCAGCAGCGCACCCAGCGCGCGCGGCTCAATCGCGACGCGAACGACGCGCCGGTCGGCCCGATCACCCTCGCCACGTCATCGCAGCCCTGCTGCCAGTGCTATGGCGCGACGATCTGGGCCGGCATCGACCGACTGCTGATCGGCGCGCGTGCAGAAGACGTGATGGCGCTGACCGAATTCGACGAAGGCCCGCTGCCCGCCGACTGGATCGGCGAGCTGGAGAAGCGCGGCATCGCGGTGGCCCGAGACATCGAGCGCGATGCTGCCTGCGACGTGCTGCGTGCCTACGGCAGCGGTGGCGGCGGAAAGTATTGAGCCCATTCATCGTCATCCTCGCGCAAGCGGGGACCCATGCATCACCGCCGGCAGTATCGGGACCTCGCTTGCGCGAGGATGACGACGGCGACCTTCGAGATCGCACGCGCCTGCCATGACCACCCAAGGCCTCCTCTGCTACTGCCGCGCCGGCTTCGAGCCCGAGCTCGCCGGCGAACTCACCGAGCGCGCTGCGGAGGCCGGCTTCGGCGGCTACGCGCGTACCGAACGCAACAGCGGCCATGCGCTGTTCCTGTCAGGCGACGATCCCGCTGGCGCGGGCGATGCGCTGTCGCAAGCATTGCCGTTCGCGGACCTGATCTTTGCGCGCCAGAAGCTGGTGCTGATCGCGGAACTGCGCGATCTCGACCCGAAGGACCGGATCGCACCGATGCTCGAAGCGCTGACGGCTGCGGATCGGAAGCAGGTCGCGTTCGGCACGCTCGTCGTCGAACACCCGGACTCCGACGAGGCCAAGCCGCTCGCCGGCCTCGCGCGCAGCTTCGGCAACGCGCTGCGACCGGCGCTGCGCAAGGCCGGGCTGCTCAGCGCGCAGGACAACGCGCGCCTGCCTGCGCTGCACGTCTGCTTCGTTGCAGGCGACCACGCGCTCCTCGCCATCGGCGACCCGCGCGACGGTTCGCCGTGGCCCATGGGCGTGCCGCGACTGAAGATGCATGCCGATGCCCCGTCGCGTTCGGCGCTGAAACTCGAAGAAGCGATCCTGACCCTGCTCACCGCCGACGAGCGCGCGAAGCTGCTGCGCGAAGGCATGCGCGCCGCCGACCTCGGCGCGGCACCGGGCGGCTGGACCTGGGTCCTGACCCGGCACAAGCTGCAGGTCACCGCGATCGACAACGGCCCGCTGCGTCCGCACGTCATGGACACCGGCCTGGTGCAGCACCTGCGTGCCGACGGTTTCGCCTGGCACCCTGCAAAGCCGCTGGACTGGATGGTCTGCGACATGGTCGAGCAACCCAGCCGCGTCGCCGCGCGCATGGCCGAATGGTTCCGCGAGGGCTGGTGCCGGCACGCGATCTTCAACCTCAAGCTGCCGATGAAGAAGCGCTGGCACGAGACCCGCCTGTGCCTCGACCGCTTCGCCACGCAGGCCGGCAAGCCGCTGACGATCCGCGCGAAGCAGCTCTACCACGATCGCGAAGAGATCACGGTGTTCGCGACGCCGTCGGGACGCTAGGATCGGACATCGATCCGTACGTGCCGCCACCGATGACCGAACTGCTCCCGCCCCACCCCGCCATTCCAGGCGACGTCCACGCCGAGATCCTGCGCCGCCTGCTGCGCGCGGAAGAAGAACACGGCGTGCGCATCCTGCTCGCGGTGGAATCCGGCAGCCGCGCCTGGGGTTTCGCATCGCCGAACTCCGACTACGACGTGCGCTTCATCTACGCCCATCCGCCGGCGTGGTACCAGGCCGTGGACCTGGAAGAGAAGCGCGACGTGATCGAATACCCGATCGTCGACGACATCGACCTCAACGGCTGGGACGTGCGCAAGGCGCTGCGGCTGCTGTGGAAGTCGAATCCCGCCTTCGTCGAATGGGCGCAATCGCCGATCCGCTACATCGTGCGCGGCGGATTCGCCGATGCCGCACGCGCGCTGCTGCCGCAGGTCTATTCGATCGAAAGCGGCATGTACCACTACCGCAGCATGGCCAAGAACACCGAACGCGCCTATCTGCGCGAATCGCAGGTGTCGCTGAAGAAGTATTTCTATGCGCTGCGCCCACTGCTGGCCGTGCGCTGGCTGGAACGCTACGGCACGCCCGCGCCGATCGAGTTCGACAAACTGCTGCACCTCATCGAGGACAGGCCCGCGCTGCGTGGCGACATCGACGATCTGCTCGCGCGCAAGCGCGAAGCGCCGGAGACCTGGGTCGGTGATGCGGTCCCGGGGATCGGCGCCTTCGTGATCGAGGAGCTGGCGCGGCTGGAATCGATGCAGCCTGCGGTCGAGCGGCGCCCGAGCGCGCTGCCGGCATTGAACGCTCTGTTCCATGCGGTGCTCGCCGAGTAGACGGACACCGCGAGCTGGCGCGCGGCCTTTCGCCCCTGTCGGAATTCCGGGCTTCCGGGCTGTCACGTCCGTCTGTTAACTTGGCGGCATGGCCGTCGGCATCCTACTCATCACCCATCCCGGCATCGGCAGCGCCCTGGTCGACGTAGCGACCCGGATCCTGCGACAGCTGCCTCTGAAGACCGAAGCGTTCGAACTGGCGTTCGACGCCGATGTCGCGCTCGCCCTGCCCCAGGCCAGCGCTGCGCTGCGCCGGGTCGACGCTGGCGAAGGCGTGCTGGTGCTCACCGATCTGTACGGCGGGTCGCCGAGCAACCTCGCCGCGCAGGTCGCGCGCCTGGGCACGCCGGTGCGTCGCGTGTCGTCGCTGAACCTGCCGATGCTGCTGCGCGTGATGAACTACGCCGACCTGCCGCTCGACGAATTGCCGGCCGTCGCCGCCGCGGGCGCCCGCAACGGCGTGCGCCTGGACGACGCCTGACCATGACGCACCACATCACCACCCGCTTCACCGCCCACGTCTCACCCGGCCTCGCCACCACCGGACCCACGCCATGATCGAACGCGAACTGCCCATCCAGAACCGCCTCGGCCTGCACGCGCGCGCCACCGCGAAACTGGTGCAGACCGTCTCCGCGTTCCGCTGCGCCGCCACCGTGTCGGCCAAGGGGCGCGAAGTGAACGCCAAGAGCATCATGGGCGTGATGCTGCTCGCCGCCGGCCATGGCAGCACGGTCGTGGTCCGCACCGACGGCGAGGACGAAACCGCGGCGATGGACGCCATCGTGTCGCTGTTCGAGCGACGCTTCGACGAGGACAGCTGAAAAGGACCCGCATGCGACGCATCCTCTCAGGCCATGGGGCATCGCGCGGCAGCGCACTGGGACGCGCGCGCGTTCGCCTGCCGCATGTGCTGGACGTGGCCGAGGAGCGGCTCGACGCCGAGCTGATCGAAGACGAGATCGAGCGCCTGCATGCCGCCATCGACGTGGTGCGCGGCGAGATGCGCGCGCTGCACGACCGCCTGCACGGCGCGATGGCGCACGAAGTCGGCGAATTCCTCGACCTGCATGCGCTGCTGCTCGACGACCCGGAGCTCATCGCCGGTCTGGACGAACTGATCCGCACCGGCCGCTACACCGCCGACTACGCCCTGCGCCTGCAGCGCGACCGCATCGCCGCGGTCTTCGCAGGCATGGACGATGCCTACCTGCGCACGCGCATCGACGACATCGACCAGATCGTCGGCCGCATCCACGCCGCGCTGCACAAGCGCGATGCCGACCTCCAGGGCATCGCCGGCGACATCCTGGTCACCGACAACGTCTCGCCCTCGGATCTGGTGCAGCTGCACAGCCAGGGCGTCATGGCCGTGGTCACCGCCGCCGGCAGCCCGCTGTCGCACACCGCGATCCTCGCGCGCAGCCTGCATGTGCCGCTGGTGATCGGCGCCACGCACGTGCTGCAGAAGGTCAATGACGGCGACGTCCTCGCGGTCGACGGCGGCAGCGGCCTGGTCATCCTCGAGCCGGACGCGAACGACCTGCGCGAGCATCGCGCACGGGTGCAGGAGTACGCGCGCGAACGCAAGCAGCTGCATCGCCTGCGCCGCGAACCCACGCGCACGCGCGACGGCGTCGACATCAAGCTGTGGGCGAACGCAGAGTCGCGCGAGGACGTGGCCGAGGCGCACGCGCTGGGTGCGGCCGGTGTCGGCCTGTACCGCACCGAATTCCTGTTCATGCACCGTCCGGCGGACCTGCGCCTGACCTTGCCGGACGAAGAAGAGCAGTTCCGCGCCTATCGCGACCTGGTGCTCGGCATGACCGGGCGCACGGTGACGATCCGCACCCTCGACATCGGCGCGGACAAGGCCGACGGCACCGCCCTCGCGCTGCCCGGCGAACCGAACCCGGCCATGGGCCTGCGCGGCGTGCGCCTGTCCCTCGCGCGCGACGCGCTGTTCCGCACGCAGTTGCGCGCGATCCTGCGCGCCAGCGCCTACGGCCCGGTGCGCGTGCTGATCCCGATGGTCAGCGGGCGCGAGGAAGTGATCGCGGTGCGCACCCGGATCAAGGACGTGCAGCGCGAACTGCGCGCAGAAGGGCACGCCATCGCCGAAGCCGTGCCGGTCGGCGCGATGATCGAAGTGCCGTCGGCCGCGATCGCGCTGCAGACCTTCATCGGCGCGGTGGATTTCCTGTCGATCGGCACCAACGACCTCGTGCAGTACCTGCTCGCCGCCGATCGCAACAACGATGCGCTGGGCGAACTGTATTCGCCGCTGCACCCGGCCGTGCTGCGTCTCATCCACGGCGTCATCCGCGCCGCACGCACGCACCGCAAGCCGGTCGCGGTCTGCGGCGAAATGGCCGGCGACCCGCTGTTCGCGCCTGTACTGCTGGCCCTGGGGCTCGAGGAATTCAGCCTCCACCCCGGCACGTTGCTGGAGCTGCGCCGCGCGATCCGCGGCTTCGATCTGTCCGCGCTGCGCGGACGCGCCGCCACCCTGCTCCGCGCCCGCGACCGCGGCTCGATCGAACGCTGGCTGGCGCAGGCGACGGGCTGAGGCTCAGGAACGCGACACTGGTCCGCAATACGCTGGCCGCAGGCGCCTAGAATCCTGCTCCCGCACCCAGGCGAACCCCATGACCGGATACCCAGCCCACGTCGCGCCGCAGTTTTCCGAGAACTGGTTCGAGCACAACATTCCGCACTGGGAACGCTGGCTGGGCGATTTCCGCGACAGATCGGGGCTGCGCGCATTGGAGATCGGCAGCTTCGAAGGCCGTTCGACGCTGTGGCTGTGCGAGAACATCCTGACCGCCGACGACTGCCGCATCGATTGCCTGGATCTGTTCGCTGCCGACCCGGTCTACGGCGACTACCACGCCCGCTTTCGCAGCAACACGGCCGCGCATGCGCACAAGATCCGCGAGTTCCCCGGTCCCAGTTTCGACGGCCTGCGCAAGGTCGATGGCCGGTACGACATCGTCTACATCGACGGCTGGCATTCCGCATTCGGCGCCATGGCCGACGGCGTGATGAGCTGGCCCCTGCTCAAGGTCGGCGGCGTGATGATCTTCGACGACTACCTGTGGGTGCCACCGAAGCTGGGCCCGCCACCGCGCCTCGGGCTGTGGCAGCGCAAGAAACTGAAATGGCTCGGCCGCAGCCGCAAGGACGAAGCGAGGCTGCGTCAGATCGAGAGCGTCGCGACCGAAACGCCGAAGCTCGGCGTCGACAGCCTGCTCGCGACGCTCGCCGGATACTACGAGCTACTTGGCATCAGCAACCAGCTCGCGGTACGCAAGACCCGCGACTTCGACCAGGGACAGCTCGGGCACGACACCTGAGCGGATCCTCCATGCCAAGGATCTGCCGATAACGTCGTCCTCAACCGATCACGCGATCGACTTCCGTCGACACTCGCTGGCTCCATTCGAAGTCACCGGGATCGATACCCAGCACGCGAAAGCCATGGCGCTGTCCTTCCAGCGCGACGCCGGGCGCATCGTCGATCAGCAGATCGATCGCGAACGCCGGCGGAAACTTGGATGCGCCACTGCGCACCGCGCGATCGGATCGCGCATGCCGTCCGGCATTGATCACGCCATCGAGGCGAATGCCATGCGCCCAGAATGTCCGCCGGATGTCGAAGGGCCTGCGGAGTGAGGACGTATAGACCCAGAGCTCATGCTTCCGTGCCCGGAGCAGCCGGAACAATTGGATCGTCTGGCGTCGCAAGGGATCCGGGGCGAATGCACGCATCGGCCAAGCGACCGGCTCGACGGGAAACTGGCCCGCGAACATCGGCACCAGCGTCCCATCCAGGTCGAACGCGATCCGCATCGGATGCGCGGGCGTCGCGAGGACGCCCGCTTGATCACCCCATCGCCACGCGCACGTTGCGGAACATGCGCAGCCACGGCGAGGCTTCCGCCCAGTCGGCCGGCGCCCAGCTCATGTTGACGCTGCGCGGCGTGCGCTCCGGATGCGGCATCAGGATCGTGGCGCGGCCGTCGCGGCTGGTCACGCCGGCGATGGCATGCTCCGAACCGTTCGGATTGGCCGGGTAGCTCGTCGCCGGACCACCATCGTTGGCGACGTAGCGCAGCGCCATCGCGACGCTGTTGCGATCCAGGTCGTCGTCGAAGGTCGCGCGACCTTCGCCGTGCGCGATCGCCACCGGGATGCGCGAACCGGCCATCCCCTGGAAGAACAGCGACGGCGATGCCGCGACTTCGAGCATGCCGAAGCGGGCTTCGAACTGTTCGCTGCGATTGCGCAGGAAGCGCGGCCAGTGTTCGGCGCCGGGAATGATCCCCTTGAGCTGCGACAGCATCTGGCAGCCATTGCACACCCCGAGCGAGAACGTGTCGGGACGCGCGAAGAATGCCGCGAAGGCATCGCGCAGCGCCGCGCGCTCGAGGATCGACGTGGCCCAGCCGCGCCCGGCACCGAGCACATCGCCGTAGCTGAAGCCGCCGCAGGCCGCGAAACCGCTGAAGCTGTCCAGCGCGACGCGACCGGAAATCAGGTCGCTCATGTGCACGTCGACTGCGGCAAAGCCGGCGCGGTCGAACGCAGCCGCCATCTCGATCTGGCCGTTGACGCCCTGCTCACGCAGGATCGCCACGCGCGGACGCTTGCCGGTCGCGATGTACGGCGCGGCGACATCCTCGGCGGCATCGAACGTCAGCTTGGGCTGCAGGCCCGGACCGTCGAAACGGCGCACGGCGGTGCGTTCCTCGTCGGCGGATTCGGGGTTGTCGCGCAGGCGCTGCATCGCATGGCTGACCGACCACCACGCATCGAACAGTTCTTCCCAGCGCCATTCGGCGACCACTTCGCCATCCTGGTGCACGCGAACCGCGCCGGCCGTGGTCGGCCGCGCGATGCGCTGCGCGCATTCGATCAGGCCGTGCTGCGCGACGAGATCGGCGAATTCCGCGCGGTCTTCGATGGCGATCTGCACGATCGCGCCGAGTTCCTCGCAGAACAGCGTGCGCAGGGCATCGTCGCCCCAATCGTCGAGCGTGATGTCCAGGCCCAGGTGCGAGCAGAACGCCATTTCCGCCAGCGTCGCGAAGGCGCCGCCGTCGGAGCGGTCGTGGTAGGCGCGGACCAGGCTTCGCTCGCGTGCGTCGCGCAGAAGTTCGTACAGGCCGCGCAGGCGTTCCGGATCGTCGAGGTCGGGCACGGAGTCGTCGCCGTGGCGACCGCCGAAGCCATCGTAGATCTGCGCGAGGATCGAGCCGCCGAGGCGCTGCTTGCCGGCACCCAGGCCGATCAGCCACAGCTCGGTATCGGGATCGCGCGACATCAGCGGCGTCAGCTGAGCACGCGCATCCTCGACGGGCGCGAAGGCGCTGACGATCAGCGACACGGGCGACACCGACTTGTGCGCCTCGCCGCCCTGCTGCCACTGCGCCTGCATCGACAGCGAGTCCTTGCCGACCGGGATGCTCAGGTCGAGCGACGGGCACAGCGCCATGCCGACGGCTTTCACCGCGTCGTAGAGACGCGCGTCTTCGCCAGGGTGGCCGGCGGCGGCCATCCAGTTCGCGGAGAGCTTGACCTGGGCCAGCGAGGGCACCGGTGCCGCGATGAGGTTGGTGATCGCCTCGCCCACGGCCATGCGCGCGGCGGCGGCGGCATCGATCAGCGCCAGCGGCGTGCGCTCGCCGATCGCCATCGCTTCACCGGCCACGGTGTCGAAGCCGGCGAGCGTGATCGCGCAGTCGGCCACCGGCATCTGCCAGGGACCGACCAGCTGGTCGCGTGCGGTCAGGCCACCGACGGAGCGGTCGCCGATCGTGATGAGGAAGTTCTTGGCGGCGACGGTCGGATGCGCGAGCACGCGCAGGCCGGCCTCGTGCAGGTCGATCGCGCGGCCATCGAGCGCGCGCCAGCTTGACGGCGCAGGACGCCGCGTGTCGCGATGCATCTTCGGCGGCTTGCCGAACAGCACGTCCATCGGCAGGTCGATCGCCGGCGCCTGCGGAATCGCGTCGACGGTCGCACCGTAGCCGACGACCAGTCGCTCTTCCGCCGTCGCCACGCCCACCGCCGCGAAAGGGCAGCGCTCGCGCGCGCACAGCTCGGCGAATTCGGCCAGTCGGTCCTGCGGCACGCCGAGGACATAGCGTTCCTGCGATTCGTTGCACCACAGCTGCATCGGCGACAGCGAGGGATCGTCGGTCGGCACCTTGCCCAGATCGATCACGCCGCCGACGCCGCTGTCGTGCAGCAGTTCGGGGATCGCGTTCGACAGGCCGCCTGCACCGACGTCGTGGAACCACAGGATCGGGTTGCGATCGGCCAGGGCGACGCAACGGTCGATGACTTCCTGGCAGCGGCGCTCCATTTCCGGGTTGTCGCGCTGCACGCTGGCGAAATCGAGGTCTTCGGCGCTTTCGCCGGAGGCCACCGAACTGGCGGCGCCGCCGCCGAGGCCGATCAGCATCGCCGGGCCACCGAGCACGATCACCGCATCGCCGGGCGACAGGGTCTTCTTCGCGACCATGGGCCGATCGATCGCGCCGAGGCCGCCGGCGAGCATGATCGGCTTGTCGTAGGCACGGACCAGGTCGTCGCCGTCGCGCAGCTCGAAGCTGCGGAAGTAGCCGGTGAGGTTCGGACGGCCGAACTCGTTGTTGAACGCTGCGGCGCCGATCGGGCCGTCGAGCATGATCTCGAGCGCCGGCGCCATGCGCGGGTTCAGGTCGCGCGCGGCCTCCCAGGGCTGGGGCAGCGTCGGGATGCGCAGGTGCGACACGCTGAAGCCGCAGAGGCCGGCCTTCGGCTTGCCGCCGCGACCGGTCGCGCCTTCGTCGCGGATTTCGCCGCCGTTGCCGGTGGAGGCGCCAGGGAACGGCGAGATCGCGGTGGGATGGTTGTGGGTTTCGACCTTGATGCAGAACGCGCTGGGCGCCTCGGCTTCGGCGCGGTATTCCGCGGTGGCAGGATCGGGGCGGAAACGCTTCGCGGGATAGCCTTCCACCACCGCCGCGTTGTCGCTGTAGGCCGACAGCGTGTGGTCGGGCGTCTGCTGGTGGGTGTGCTTGATCATCCGGAACAGCGACAGCGGCTGCTCGCGCCCGTCGATGGTCCAGCTGGCGTTGAAGATCTTGTGCCGGCAGTGCTCGGAATTGGCCTGCGCGAACATCATCAGCTCGACGTCGTGCGGATCGCGTCCCAGCTCGGTGTAGCGCGCACGCAGGTACTCGATCTCGTCATCGGCGAGCGCCAGGCCCAGGCGCGCATTGGCGGATTCGAGCTGCGCCAGCGGAATGACTTCCAGTTCGCCGCGCGCCGGCACCGCGAACAGCGCCGAAGCGTCGTTCGCGTCGGCCAGCAGCGACTGGGTCATCGGGTCGTGGAGAATTTTCCCGAGGGCCCGTTCGATCTCGTCGATCGAAGAGAAGCGCTGGCTGTTCGTTGTTCCGACCCGTGGCGACGGCCCGGGCGCAGCCGCATCGGAATCGCTGATCTGGCGCGGCCAGCCCGAGACATCGATGCGCGTGCCGCGCTCGACGCGCCGGACCGGTTGCCCGGCACCGCGCAGCAGTTCGCCGGCCTTGCTCGCCCAGGGCGAGATCGTGCCCAGGCGCGGCGCGATGAAGCGCGAGACGGCACCGTCGGCCAGGGGCTCGCGATGGCCGTGCGCTTCGAGGATGCGCTGGAGGGTGTCGGCGTCGGGCGTGTGGCCCGGTTCGGGCTCGACCCAGTAAGTGAACCAGGCACCGACGATGCGGAGGCCGGGAACGAGGGCCTGGAGGCGGGTTTCGAGACGGTCGCGGCGGAACGGCGATAGGGCTGGTTGGCCCTCGAGGACGATCATGTCCGGTTTGATGGAGTGCGCGGGCCGCAGATTGTACCGGATGCGGTCACCGCCGGCCCGCCCGTGGCGCCCAGGCGCCCCGTCCTCTCGCCGACACACCGTCCGCGCGCCCGCGCCGCATCGACGAGGCGTCCCCCGACCCGCGCTGCGCGGGGGTCGGGGTCATGTTGCGAGGTCCGCTGACTCAGGGTGCGCCGGCGACGCTGCCACCGGCCGCGCGGGCGGCCTTGCTCTGGGTCGCCAGCTTGTCGAGCGATTCCAGCATCTTGTCCGGCGGCAGGTAGCCCGGAAGCATCAGGCCGTCTTGGTTGATGATCATCGGCGTGCCGGTCAGGCCCATGCGGCGACCGGACTCGTACTGGTCGGCGACCGGGTTCTTGCACGCCAGCGGCGCGACCGGTCGACCCGCCTTGGCGTCGGTCAGGGCCTTGCGGCGGTCGCTGGAACACCAGACCGACTGCATCGCGATGCCGTCGGGGCTTTGCAGTCCGGCGCGAGGGAACGCCAGGTACTCGATGGCGATGCCGCGCTTGTTGTACTCGGCGATGTCCTCGTGGAGCTTGCGGCAGAAGCCGCATTCGATGTCTGTGAAGATCGCGACGCGATGCTTGGCCGGCCCGACCGGAGCGAAGATGATGCGGTCGGCAGCCGGCATCTTGGCCAGTTCCGCGCGCCGGACCACGCTCAGGCCCAACTGGCTGACGTCTTCCTTCTTGTCGATGTCGAACAGCGCGCCCTGGATCAGGTAGCGGCCGTCGTTGCTGACGTAGAGGGCTTGGCCTTCGGTGATGACTTCGGTGAACCCGGCGACGGCAGCCGGCGCGACCCGGTCCAGTTCGGCCTTGGGCGCGAGTTTGGCCAGCGCGGAACGGACCCGCTTCTCGACCTCGGCCGGCGACTTGCTGGCGGCGGGCGCCGCGGCGGCCTTGTCGGCGCCGGCACCGGCGGGGGCGGTCTGCGCGCAGGCGGACAGGCTCAGGGCGCAGAGCATCGCGAAAATAGGAAATTTCATTCGAGCGGGTTCCATCGGCTGAAAGGAGTCTCTGGGCATGGGGACCGTCCTGGTCCGGAAAAGTTCATCGATTGTCGCATGGCCCCATCCGGCCGGGGCGTCGCCCGATGTGACGGCGATTGCAGCGTGCTCAGGCCATCCCGGGCCGGCGGGCGGGCCTGGACGCGAGGTGTTCAGCCACGCGGATGGTGCTGCGCATGCAGGCGCTTGAGCTGCTCCCGCGCCACCAGCGTGTAGATCTGGGTGGTCGACAGGCTCGCATGGCCCAGCAGCATCTGCAGCGCGCGCAGGTCGGCGCCGTGGTTGAGGAGATGGGTGGCGAAACTGTGGCGCAGGCCGTGCGGACTGATCCTGGCCGGGTCGATGCCCGCCACCGAGGCGTAGCGCTTGACCAGCGCCCAGAACGCCTGGCGGCTGGGCGGCGTTGCGCTGGCGTCGATGAAACATTCGATCGGTGTGCGACACCCGGCCAGCAAGGGTCTCGATTCGGCGAGATAACGCTGCAGCCAGTGCTGCGCCTCCTCGCCCAGCGGCACCAGGCGGTCCTTTCCGCCCTTGCCGGTCACGCGCAGCACGCCCTGGCGGAGATTCACGGCGGTGGCCGGCAAACCGACCAGTTCGCTGACCCGCAGGCCCGCGGCGTACATCAGCTCCAGCATCGCGCGGTCGCGCAGGCCCAGCGGCGTGCTCACGTCGGGTGCCGACAGCAATGCCTCGATCTCGCGTTCGCCCAACGCCTTGGGCAGGGACCGCGGCAGCTTGGGCGGATCGAGCAGTGCGGTCGGATCGTCCTGGCGCAGTCCGTTCCGTACCCGCAGGGCGAAGAACGCGCGCAGCGTCGACAGCAATCGCGCATTGCTGCGCGGCGAATAGCCCTGCCGCGTGCGCCAGGCGAAGTAGTCGAACAAGGCGGCACGATCGGCGCCCGCCAGGCCACCGCCCGTGCCATCGCGCCAGCGCGCGAAGCCTTCCAGGTCGCGCCGGTAACTCGCCTGCGTCTGCTTGGTCAGTCCCGCCTCGGCCCAGATCGCCTCGATGAACGCGTGGATCGCCGCAGCGTCGGGATCGCGCAGCGGTGGCAAGGCCATCGCGCGCGTGCGGCGCTCGGCGGGCGTGGTCGCGGACGAAGGCATGGTCATCGCCACAGGGTACCGCGAGCGGAATCGCGCCCGGTTATCCTGTCGCGATGACCGGAACCACCGACACCCACCCCGCCGCACAGGCGCCGAAGCCCTACCTCCTGCTGCGCCTGCTCGCCCTGTTCTACGACCTGTGGCCCGTGGTCGCGGTGTGGATGCTGATCTCGGCGCTGTTCAATGCCGGCTACTACCTCGCCGGCCACGGCGAACGCGAGATCCTCCAGCCCGGCAGTCCGCTGGGGATCCTGCTCTGGCTGTGCTGCATCTTCGTCACTGGCGCCTATGCCGTGGCCAGCTGGTCGCGCGGCGGCCAGACCCTCGGCATGCGGCCCTGGCGGCTGCGCGTCACCGGCGCCGACGGCAACGCGCCCTCACGCGTGCAGCTGATCCGCCGCTTCCTCTTCGGCGTGCCCTCGCTGCTGCTCGGCGGCCTGGGCTTCTGGTGGGCATGGATCGACCGTGACCGCCTGACCTGGCACGACCGCGCCAGCGGCACGCGGATGGTGCGGGTGGCGAAGTGATCGACCCGTCGCACTTTCAACAGCAACGACGGATTGAGTTACACGAATGAACGGCGACCTCGGGACCTCCTGGACGGATGCATCAAGGGCCGTCATTCGCCAGAGAATCGAACGGTGCAAGGAAATCAACCGTGAAATTCTTCGACGTCGGACATTCAAGCCTGCAGTCACGAAACGATACGAATTGGCATCAAGATGCTTCGACCTCAGCATCGAGCATCATTCGTCAGTTGCAATGCTGACGTCGAATCAGCAATTCGGATCGGCCAATGCGCTTCTTCGCTGCATTGCAGAATCGACCGTCGCCGGCCAATGGATCACTCACTGCGCAAGCGAAGACTGGATCGGCAGATTCGAAGCTGGAACAGCAGATTTCAAGCTGGAGAGAATGCTCGACGATTTATCGTCAAGCGCAGAGGCAAGAGATGTCGGAAAAGCGCTCAAGACGATGCTATCCAGTGCTCACCGCTCTGATTTCGTAAAGATGCTGAATGGATTCACGCACGGCAGCGCCATTCAGCTGGCGAGAAGGCACCCTGACCTCTACGGAACACCGGGGTTCACAATCGAAGAAATCAGATCCACGCTCATGATTTCGGACATGTTCATGACGCCCGTGTCGGCCGGGCTATCCATTGTCGACGAAACACCAGAACTGCACACGTTTGCGGAAGAGATTGCGGCCGTCTGCGCACAGGAAGCACACGAATTTTTCGACGGCCCACCCCCATCGAATTTCGCACTTTAACCACTGACGCCCTCTCGCCCCAGCACACCGCAAGCCTGAAGATCAGGAACGCAGTGCATGGGTGCGACGTTGACGACTACTACACGGCCTTCCTCCGCGCACGCCTGTCGGATTAATCGCTTACACCTTGCACCCGCGCCTGCGCATGCTTTCGATGATCGAGCCCGTGCTTTCGGCCGATCTCCTCAAGGCCGCCCGCAGGTCGCCACACATCCGCTTCCGGGTCGCCGCCTGCATCCAGCCACCAAAGGAACGATCCTGGATGGCATCCTCCAGCGCAGCGGGCCCGGGATCGAAGTCGGTCTCGCGCTTCGCGAGCGGGTCGCGCCGGAATGCAGACGGATCGATGTCGGACGCGCTTGCGCCCTTGTCGCGCGGCAGGACCTGCCACGCATCGTCTTCGACCACGCGCAGCGCGGTCGTCGTGGCGGCTGCATGATCGGACGCTGCGATGGGTACAGCCGAAGCGGAGACCTTGTCCGATCGCGCGGGCGGCGAAGACACCGCGGCCGAGGTCGTCTCCTGCGGCGGATGCACCGTGGTCGTCGATACAGGCCTCTGGTCCCGCACGATCCAGATCACTTCCACCGCGTCCCCGCGCCCCTGGCTTGAAGGGACGATCGCCGGCAACGATGCGTGCCGAAGCAAGGCAAGAAGCCCCGCATGCATCAACACGGTGGCGACGACCGCGATGCGCGAATCCGTCCGCTCACGCGAGCCAGGAGGCGCGGCACGACGCTGGCTGCGCACGAGCAGCCCCGCAGGATCCGCGGACCATTGCATCCAGCTGGCATCCATCACTGCAGCCTCGCGCCTCCCTGCTCGTCTTGAAAGATGGAACTGTCGTCGTCACCGTCGCGCGGAAGCACAGCGGCCGGAGTGGATGCCGTGCGTGCATTCGCAGGCACCGCGGGGCTGACAGGACGAGTGCGCAGCGAGTTCCGCATCGAAAGAGGCGGCGAGTGCGCACGGATAGGGCGCGTTCACGAAAACCGCACGTACCGCGTGGCGCGCTTGCGCCGGAAGACCGCCGCGCGCCTCGATCAGTGATCGTTCGTGAGGTCGCGGGGCAGCATCACGCGCGCAGGCCGCTCCCGCGCGCCGCGCAAGTCAGTGCGTGCGTCGCTTGAACAGCCACAGCGAGAATCCAACCATGGCCAACGCCGGGATCAGGTAAGCGATGCGGTAGTCGAACTTGAAGACGCCGGCCAGGCGCACGAACTGGGTCTGCACCAGCCAGAAACCCAGCGAGAAGACGATGCCGACGAACAGACGCTTGCCCAGGCCGCCGCTGCGCAGCGAACCGAACGCGAACGGAATCGCCAGCAGGCACAGCACCAGCACGTTCACCGGGTAGAACCAGCGCCCCCAGTAATGCTCCTGGAACTCGCTGGGATCCAGGTCGTTGCGGACGCGGTATTCGATGCCGTCGCGCAGCGCGGATGCAGTCATGTAACGCGGGCGCCAGATGTTGCGCGTGTTGGCGGCCAGTGCGGCGGCGTCGAGCTTCGAAGCCCAGCGCTCTTCCTTGGCCACAGTGCGCTCGGCGGACTTCACGTCGAAGCGGGTGCGCACCACGTCGCGCAGAATCCATTCGCCGGCGTGGTGTTCTGCGACACCGGCCCGGGTAATCGAGGCCAGTCGGCCATCGTCCGCCAGTTCGAACAGGCGGACGTCATTGAGCTGCAGCCACTGGCGCCCGTTCTCGTTGCGCTCCAGACCGGTCTGCGCGTTGAGGAAGACGTCGCCTTCACGCGCCCAGAGACCGGAGTACTGGGCGATGATCACGTCCTTCGACTTCGCCGATGCCTTCAGCGTATCGGCGCGACGCTGCGCCCACGGCCCCACCGTCTCGGCATTGACCACCATCAGCGCGGTCAGCACGGTCAGCGACAGGATCACCGACAGGCTGATGCGCCGGCGCGACAAGCCGAGCGCGCGGAGCACGGTCAATTCGGAACTGGCCGACAGCTGGCCGAGACCGATCACCGCGCCGATCACCGCGGCATACGGGAACAGCATGTACGCGCGGCGCGGCAGGGTGAACGCGACGTTGGTCAGCGCGGCCATCATGTCGTAGTTGCCGGTGCCGACGTCGCTGATTTCGGTCATCAGGCCGCCGATCAACGTATCGAGGCCGACCAGCACTGCCCAGGCCAGCAACACCGACCCCAGGACGACGCGACCGATATAGAGATCGTGCAGTTTCGGGAACGGCTTCATGCGCGCGCCTCGCGACGGGCCGCGCGCGGGCGCCGGATGGCGCCGTCATGCGCGTACATCCATGTCGCCAGCGCCAGCAGCGGCACCAGCAACCACCACAGGCCCAGCTGCGCCGGCAATTTCCCGGCTTCGATCCATTCGGTGCCGAGCATCATCAGCAGCAAGCCGAACAGGTAGATCAGGAAGCCGATCGCCAGGTTGCCGTAGCGCGCCTGCCGCGGTGCGCTGCGCGCCAGCGGCACCGCCAGCAGCGCGAAGGCGAGCGTGAGCAGCGGCGGCGCGATGCGGGCGTGGACCTGCGCGATCGCCTCCAGGCGGGGATCGCCGAGCAGCGACAGCGTCGGCTGCAGCTCGACCGCATCGCTCTTGCGTTTGGGGGCGATGCTGTCGGGCAGGCGCACCTCGTTGCCGGCGTAGCGCATCAGCCGATAGTCGCGGCCGTCGCTCATCGGGCCTTCCACTTCGAAGCCCTGCTCGAGTCTCAGGTAGCGGTCGCGTTCGTTGTGGACCGACAACACGCCGGTCTGCGAGGTGGTGACGTGAAAGCGGTCGTCCTTCTGGCGATAGACGAAGACCTTCTGGAGCTGCCGGTTGCTGTCGGACATGCCGCCGACATAGATCACGCCGCCGCCACCAGGCAGTTCCGTGAAGCGGCCGGGCTCCATGCCCGCGACCAGCAGGTTGCGGCTGGCGTTTTCGATCATCTGCGCCGAGGTCCGGTCGGCCCAGGGGCCCAGCCACAGCGAGCACAGCGCCACGGCGGCCACGATCGGGAGGGCCATCCAGGCGAGCGGACGGAGCATCCGCCCCGGGCCGACGCCGATCGACACCAGCACCGGCATTTCGGCGTCGCGATAGAGCCGGCCGACCGCCAGCATCAGCCCCAGCATGACCGCCAGCGGCAGGATCATCGGCAGCCACTTCAGGAAGACCAGGGCCAGCTGGGCCAGCAGCATCGCCGCCGGCACCTTGCCGCGCGCCACGTCCTGCAGGACATCGGCGAACGCCCCACCCACCAGCACGATCAGGACCACCACCAGGACGGCGAAGGTGCTCTGCGCGAATTCGCGGATGAGATAACGATCGAGCTTGAGCATCAGGCGGGGCGAGGTCCGGGGCCGGGCATGCCACCCGGGCTTTGCTTTAAACTTCAAGGTTCTGCGTGTCCGCGACGCCGGCAAGGCGCCGCGCCAGGCGCGGGAAGTCCCGTCCGGCACCGTCTCCGGGCCCGCAGGGCATCGGGGGATTGTACGGATGCCGTGATCGGAAAGGCACCGGACCTGAACAGCGCCGTCCCGGCTGGTTCAGGCCGATGTCCGGCCCGATGCCCGGCCGAGGCGACCCGACGGCCCCGCCCTCCTCGCACACCCATTCTCCACCTGCCCGCACGGAACCCGACCGATGGCCCTCGATTTCGCTCTCCACACCGCACCGGCCAACGACGCCGCCACCCTCGCCAGCGACTGCATCGTGATCGGCGCCTTCGCGGACAAGACGCTCACGGCCAGCGGCCAGGCGCTCGACGACGCCACCGGCGGCCGGATCGCCGCCCTGGTCACCCGGGGCGACGTGTCGGGCAAGACCGGCAAGACCGCCCTGCTCCACGACCTGCCGGGCATCGCCGCACCGCGCGTGCTGGTGGTCGGCCTGGGCGACGCCGCCAAGTTCGGCGTGCCGCAGTACATCAAGGCCGCCAGCGACGCCGCCCGCGCGCTGAAGGACGGCGCCTCGACCAACGCCACCTTCACCATCAGCGAAGTCGCGGTGAACGGCCGCGATGCCGCATGGAACATCCGCCAGGCCGTCATCGCCTTCGGCCATGCCCTGTATCGCTACAACGCGACCCTGGGCGAGAAGAACAAGGACAAGGGCAAGAGCGCGCTGGTCGCGGTATCGGTAGCCGGCAGCGACGCCACCGCGCTGGCGCAGGGCGCCGCCATCGCCGCCGGCGTGGACGTGACCCGCGAACTGGGCAACCTGCCGCCGAACATCTGCAATCCGGCCTATCTTGCCGAACAGGCGACCAGCTTCGCCGCGCAGCACGACAAGGCCTCGTGCGAGGTGCTCGATCGCGAGCAGATGCAGGCCCTCGGCATGGGTTCGCTGCTGGCCGTGGCACGCGGTTCGGCCAATCCGCCGAAGCTCATCGTGCTCAAGTGGAACGGCGCTCCCGAGGGCGGCGACGCCAAGCCCTTCGTGCTGGTCGGCAAGGGCATCACCTTCGACACCGGCGGCATCAACCTCAAGACGCAGGGCGGCATCGAGGAGATGAAGTACGACATGTGCGGCGCCGCCACGGTGATCGGCACCTTCGTCGCCGCGGTGAAGATGGGCCTGCCGATCAACCTGATCAGCATCGTCCCGGCCGTCGAGAACATGCCCGATGCCGACAGCTACCGCCCGTCCGACGTGCTGACCAGCATGTCCGGCAAGACGATCGAAGTGGGCAACACCGATGCCGAAGGCCGCCTGATCCTCTGCGACGCGCTGACCTATGCCGAACGTTTCGAACCGCAGGCGCTGGTCGACGTGGCCACGCTCACCGGCGCCTGCGTCATCGCGCTGGGCAAGTACGCCGCCGGTCTGATGAGCAAGCACGACGACCTGGCCGCCGAGCTGCAGCAGGCCGGCGAGCACGTCTTCGATCGCGCCTGGCGCCTGCCGCTGTGGGACGAGTACCAGACCCAGCTCAACTCCAACTTCGCCGACGTCTACAACATCGGCGGCCGCAATGCCGGCGCGATCACCGCGGGCTGCTTCCTCGCACGCTTCGCCGAGGGCCAGCGCTGGGCGCACCTGGACATCGCCGGCGTCGCCAACGACGAAGGCAAGATGGGCATGGCCACCGGCCGGCCGGTCGGCCTGCTGACGCAGTGGCTGCTGGACAGGGCGCAGGGCTGACCGCTTCGTGCCCCGCGCCGATTTCTACCTGATCCAGAAACCGCGTTTCCGCGAGGAACCGCTGCGCCTGGTTTGCGAGCTCGCGCGCAAGGCCTACGACGCGAACCTGTGGACGCTGGTGCTGGCGCGCGACGCGGCCCAGGCCGAAGCGTTGGACGAACTGCTGTGGGCGTTCGACGAGAACGCCTACATTCCGCACCAGATCGCCGGCACCGACGACGAGGACGAGCTGACGCCCGTGCTGATCGCCTCGCCGGACGCCGACATCCCGCTGCGCGCGCTGGTCATCAACCTGCGCGACGCGCCGGTCGATGGCAGCTTCGAGCGCGTGCTGGAAGTGGTTCCCGCCGACGAATCGGCGCGCGGACCGCTGCGCGAACGCTGGAAGCAGTACCAGGCGCGCGGACTCGAACTCAAGAAATACGACATGTGATTCCTTCAGGCCGGTCGCATCGACACGCGACGGCCATCAACGCACTCCCAAGACACCGGACACCATGACCACGCTCGCCTCAGGCTACGAACCCAAAGACTTCGAATCCCGCCTCTACGCCGAGTGGGAAGCGAGCGGCGTCTTCGCGCCGCAGGGCGACGGTCCTGCCTACACCATCCTGCTGCCGCCACCGAACGTCACCGGCACGCTGCACATGGGCCACGCCTTCCAGCACACGCTGCAGGACGCGCTGATCCGCTACCACCGCATGCGCGGCTATCGCACGCTGTGGCAGATGGGCACCGACCACGCCGGCATCGCCACGGAAATGGTCGTCTCGCGCAACCTGCAGATCGCCGGCCAGGGCGAAACGCGCGACTCGCTGGGGCGCGACAAGTTCATCGACCGCGTGTGGGAGTGGAAGCAGCAGTCCGGCGGCACGATCGAACGCCAGATGCGCCGCCTCGGCACCTCGGGCGACTGGACGCGCAGCGTGTTCACGATGGACCCGATGGCCTCCGACGCGGTGATCGAAGCCTTCGTCAAACTGCATGAGCAGGGCCTGATCTACCGCGGCCAGAAGCTGGTCAACTGGGACCCGGTACTGAAGACCGCGATCTCCGACCTCGAAGTGGTCAGCGAGGAGGAGAACGGCTTCCTGTGGTCGATCGCCTACCCGCTGGCGAACGGCGAAACCTACGAGCACGTCGAATTCGACGCCGACGGCAACGAAACCCTGCGCGAAACCCGTGGTTATCTGATCGTGGCGACCACGCGTCCGGAAACGATGCTCGGCGACACCGCGGTGATGGTGCATCCGGAAGACCCGCGCTACACACACCTGATCGGCAAGACCGTGATCCTGCCGCTGTGCGACCGCACGCTGCCGATCATCGCCGACGACTACGTCGACCGCGCGTTCGGTACCGGCGTGGTGAAGGTGACCCCGGCGCATGATTTCAACGACAACGCGGTGTGGCAGCGCCACAAGGAAAGCGGCGTTTTTGACAGAACCCCTTTCCGAGGTCTGATCAACATCTTTACAGCCGACGCTGCAGTAAAATCCAGCGTGCACGATGACTTTGCATTTGTACCCGTTGAAGGGACACAAATGGCAATCAATGCAGTTGCAGGAAAGTCTGTCTCCGAGATCATTCCGGCCAAGTACCATGGATTGGATCGTTTCGAAGCACGCAAGGCCATAGTCGCCGACCTCGAAGCCGCTGATCTACTCATCGAAACCAAGCCGCACAAGCTGCAGGTCCCGCGTGGCGACCGTACCGGCCAGGTGATCGAGCCCTACCTGACCGACCAGTGGTTCGTGAAGATGGACGACTTCGCGCGTCGCGGCATGGAACTGGTCGAGAACGGCAGCGTGAAGTTCGTGCCGCCGAACTGGATCAACACCTACCGCCACTGGATGGAGAACATCCAGGACTGGTGCATCAGCCGCCAGCTCTGGTGGGGCCACCAAATTCCAGCTTGGTATGACAACTGGAGCAATGTGTACGTCGCCAAGAATCGGGATGACGCCTACTCACAATTCCTCTTGTCTGAAACCCTGCTGGACGAGATTGGCGAAGTTTCCGAAGACGTGATCGAAAAAGTTCGTTCGATTGCCATTGGATCAACCAAGAGTGATCTAGAGCTTGAGGAGGAACTGAATTCCCATAATCTCTGGAAATTTGTACTCAAACGCGACAACGACGTCCTCGAAACCTGGTTCTCCTCCGGCCTGTGGCCGATCAGCACGATGGGCTGGCCGAACGCCGGGCTGATGCAGGAGCGCGGCTTCGAGCAGTTCGTGCCGTCGTCGGTGCTGGTGACCGGCTTCGACATCATCTTCTTCTGGGTCGCGCGCATGATCGTGATGACCGATCACTTCATGCCGAAGGACACGCCGGACGTGGATCGCGTGCCGTTCCGCGACGTGTACATCACCGGCCTCGTCCGCGACAAGGACGGCCAGAAAATGTCGAAGGCGAAAGGCAACATCATCGATCCGCTGGACATCATCGACGGCATCGACATCGAGACTCTGGTCGCCAAGCGCACGACCGGCCTGATGAACCCGAAGATGGCCGCGAACATCGAGAAGGGCCTGCGCAAGGACTATCCGCAGGGCTTCGCCGCCCACGGTGCCGACGCTCTGCGCTTCACCATGACCTCGCTCGCCGGCCCGGGTCGCGACATCAAGTTCGACATGGCCCGCTGCGAGGGCTACAAAAACTTCTGCAACAAGCTGTGGAACGCGACGCGCTTCGCGCTGATGAACACCGAAGGCTTCTCGGCTTCGGGCGCGCCGCAGCCGAAGACCGACGCCGAGCGCTGGATCCTCGCGCGCCTGGCCAGCGTGTCCGCGGAAGCCGGCGAGCATTTCACCAGCTACCGCTTCGACCTGCTGTCCCAGGCCCTTTACGACTTCGCCTGGAACGAGTTCTGCGACTGGTTCGTCGAACTCGCGAAGCCGGCGCTGAATGGCGATGACGCCGACGCCGCGAACAGCACGCGCCACACCCTGCTGCACGTGCTGGAGTCGCTGCTGCGCCTGCTGCACCCGCTGACCCCGTTCGTGACCGAGGAACTGTGGCGGAACGTCGCGCCGAAGCTGGGCATCGACGACGCCAGCATCTGCGTGCGCCGCTATCCGCAGGCCGCCGACTTCGGCGCCGAGGGCTACGCCTCGGCCGAAGCCGACATCGAATGGTTCAAGGCCGTGGTCTCGGCGGTGCGCAGCATCCGCAGCGTGCTCGGCATCTCGCCGTCGAAGCAGGTGTCGCTGCTGTTCCGCGGCGGCGACGCCACGGACGCCGGCCGCATCGCGAAGTTCTCGGCGCAGCTGAAGTTCCTGCTCAAGCTCGAATCGATCGCGATCGTTGCCGCTGGCGACGAGCCGCCGCCGGCTGCACCCGCCGTGGTCGGCGACCTGCAGCTGTTCGTGCCGCTGGAAGGCCTGGTCGATCTGGACGCCGAACGCGCGCGCCTGGACAAGGAAATCGCGAAGGTGGCGGTCGAGAAGGACAAGAGCGAAGCCAAGCTCGCGAAGTTCGGCGGCAACGTGCCGCCGGCGGTGGTCGAGCAGGAACGCGTCCGTCTCGCCGAGTGGACCGCGAAGCTCGACGCACTGCAGGCGCAGCGCGCGCGCCTGGGCTGAGGCTGTCGCCCCCGTAGAGCGGACCTTGGTCCGCTCGTCTTTTCGCGGGAATGAGCGGACCCGGGTCCGCTCCTACGGATCGAAAAGCATGAGCGGACCAAGGTCCGCTCTAAAAGACACGCGGCGCGATCACGCGTCGGGCAGGAGCTCCATCGCCATCACGATCGCGTCCTCGCGGCCCATGTTCGCCGGGTAGTAGCGCGGGCGACGGCCGATCTCGTTGAAGCCTTCGTCGAAGTACAGCGCGATCGCACGCGGATTCGAGGGACGCACTTCCAGGAAGATGCGCTCGGCACGGTGCATGCGCGCCACCTGCACCAGCGAACGCAGCAGGCGCCGGCCGTGGCCGCGCCCGTGTTCCAGCGGATCGATGCAGATGTTGAGGATGTGGCCTTCGCCTGCGGCGATGCTGATGATGCCGTAGCCGACGATCACTTCGTCGCGCACCAGCAGCCAGGACGGATACGCGGCGCGCAGGCAATCGCGGAAGATGCCGGCGGTCCACGGGAAGGAATAGGCCCTGACCTCGATGGCCATCACCGCATCGACGTCGTCTTCGCGCATCGCGCGCAGCACCGGCGCAGCCAGGCCGTCCGTGAAATCGTCCGTCGGCGGCAACGGCGCCGCGCTCATGCGTCGCGACGCCTCAATCCGCGCAGTCGCGGCCAGAGTGCGCGCTTGGCGCGCGGGTCGGCGCGCAGCGCCTGCGGTGACGGCCATGTCGGCGCATCACGCAGCACGTCGGCATCGTCGCGACGACGGGCCGCCGCGCGCAGCAGCGCATCGACGATCGGGTCGTCCGGCCACTCGAAAGGAATGTCATGCGTCCCGCCAGGCAGGGCGATCGCGAGACGCTCGAGCGGGTGCCCGAGCGCGGCCAGCACTTCGCGCTGGACCGGATCCCACTGCGGCGCGGCACTCATTCGCTCACCGCCGGACGTCGCGCCTGGCGGCGCGCAAGCAGCGGCCCGAAGATCGCGAAACCCGCCGTGGCAGCCAGCAGCACCTTCGGCGCGTCGATCACCAGGCCGATGATGACCGCCAGCAGGATCAGCAGCGCCAGGAACGGCACCTTCTCGCCCTGCGGACCGGGCTTGCCGCCCTTGAAGCTCGGATAGCGGAAGCGGCTGACCATCAGCAGGCCCGCAGCCACGGTCACCGCCAGCGCCGGATAGCGCAATTCGTCGCCGGTCCAGCCGAGGTCGTGCAGCACCCAGACGAAGCTGGCCATGAGACCCGCCGCCGCCGGGCTGGGCAGGCCGATGAACCAGCGCTTGTCGACGGTGCCGACCTGGCTGTTGAAGCGCGCCAGGCGCAGCGCGGCGCAGGCCGCGTACAGGAAGGCGCCGAGCCAGCCGATCCGGCCCAGGGTCGGGCTGTCGAGCTTCAGCGACTCCAGCGCCCAGTGGTACATCACCAGCGACGGCGCCATGCCGAAGCTGATCAGGTCCGACAGCGAGTCGTATTGCACGCCGAACTCGCTCTGGGTATTGGTCATGCGCGCGACGCGCCCGTCCAGCCCGTCCAGCACGGCGGCGATGAAGATCGCGATGCAGGCCGCTTCGAAGCGCCCCTGCGAAGCGGCGATGATGGCGAAGAAGCCGGAGAACAGCGCCGCCGTCGTGAACAGGTTCGGCAACAGGTAGATGCCACGTGGGCGGCGGGGCGGCGCGGGCGCGAGTTCGGGTTCCATGGCCGAAGTGTATCCGGCGAGGGGCAGGCGCGGCATTACGTGAGCCGCGTCACGTCCCGAGGCGAGGTCAGGGCACCCCGATGCCGTGTTCAGCACGAAAAGTGACGCGCAACACGCTCGATGCTTGCACCTGCCCCCGGCGGGGTGCTGCAATCCCCGGGCCCCCACCGGTTGCCTCGCAGGTATCGCCATGAATCGCGCTTTGATTTCCGCCCTTGCCGCCTCGGCACTCGCCCTGGGCCTGGCTTCGCAGGCGAGCGCCTGGCAGCAGGTATACAAGTGGAAGGATGCCAACGGCGTCACCCAATACTCGCAGCACCCACCGCCGGCCGGGAAGTTCGAATCGCGGACGATCGTCGATCGCCAGCCGTCGCCGCCCCAGGGCGCGCAGCAGGGCGACCGGCCCGCGGAATCCCCCGAATGCGCCCGGGCCCGCAGCAACATCGAGCTGATCAACAGCGGCGTGGCGCTCAAGGTCGACAGCGACAAGGACGGCAAACCCGACCGCGACATCGACGACGCCGAGCGCAAGCGCCAGCTGGACCTCAACCAGATCGTCCTGCGCGCCAACTGCAACACGGCCGCCAGCGCCCAGAAGCCGGGCAAGGCCGACGCGCAGCCGCCGGCGCCGCCGAACAACAACTCGTTCTGATCCTGCGACGCGCCCGTCCGGGCGCATCAGGCGTTCCGCCGGGGCCATCGGGCCCCGCGCCGGCCCACATCGGGCACAATGGGGGCTTCGTGTCCGCTCCCCACCGATTCCCATGCGCCTTTCGCAGTTCCACCTCCGCACAGAAAAGGAAACCCCCGCAGATGCCGAGGTCGTCAGCCACCAGCTGATGCTCCGCGCCGGCATGCTGCGCAAGCTCGCCGCCGGCCTGTACACGTGGAGCCCGCTGGGCCTGCGCGTGCTGCGCAAGGTGGAGAACGTCGTCCGCGAGGAAATGAATCGCGCCGGCGCGGTCGAACTGCTGATGCCGACCATCCAGCCGCGCGAGCTGTGGGAGGAAACCGGTCGCTGGCAGAAGTTCGGCGGGCAACTGCTGAAGATCAAGGACCGCAAGGAAGCCGAATACTGCTACGGCCCCACCGCCGAGGAAGTGGTCACCGACTTCGCGCGCCAGGAAATCAGCAGCTACAAGCAGCTGCCGGTCAATTTCTACAACATCCAGTGGAAGTTCCGCGACGAGATCCGTCCGCGCTTCGGCGTGATGCGCGCGCGCGAATTCCTGATGAAGGACGCATATTCGTTCCACATCGACGATGCCTCGCTCGATGCCGAATACCGCAACATGTACGACACCTACGGCCGCATCTTCACGCGCCTGGGCCTGAAGTTCCGTGCGGTGTTCGCCGACACCGGCGCGATCGGCGGCAGTGCATCGCACGAATTCCACGTCATCGCCGATTCCGGCGAAGACGCACTCGCCTACTCGGACGCTTCCGATTACGCCGCCAACGTCGAACTCGCCGAAGCCGTGTCGCCGGGTGAGCGCGCAGCCGCCACCGAAACCATGCGCAAGGTCGAGACGCCGACGCAGAAGACCTGCGACGACGTCGCCGCGCTGCTGGGCATCGCGCTGTCGCGCACGGTCAAGTCGGTCGCGATCATGTCCACGGAAACGAACGGCACCGATGCCGAAGGCGCACCGCAGTTCGTGCTGGCCCTGGTGCGTGGCGACCACGTGGTCAACGAGATCAAGCTGTCGAAGGTGCCTGGCCTGGCCGAGCATCGCATGGCGACCGAAGCAGAGATCCTCGAACACCTCGGCAGCGAACCGGGCTTCCTCGGCCCCGTGAAGCCCGCGAAGGCGATCCGCGTCATCGCCGACCGGAGCGTTGCGGCGATGCACGATTTCGTCGTTGGTGCGAACGAAGCTGGTTTCCACATCGCCGGCGTCAACTGGGGCCGCGACCTGCCGGAACCCGATCTGGTCGCGGACATCCGCAACGTCGTCGCCGGCGATCCTTCGCCCTGCGGCACGGGCACGCTGGGCCTGGCCCGCGGCATCGAGGTCGGCCACGTGTTCGCACTGGGCCGCAAGTATTCCGAAGCGATGAAGTGCACCGTGCTGGATGCCAGCGGCAAGGCCGCCACGCCCGCGATGGGCTGCTACGGCATCGGCGTGAGCCGCATCGTCGCCGCGGCGATCGAGCAGAACCACGACGACAACGGCATCGTGTGGCCGGATGCCATGGCGCCATGGCACGTCGCGGTGTGCGTCATCAATCCGAAGAACGATGCGAACGTCGCCGCTGCGGCGCAGGCGATGTACGACGAGCTCAACGCCGCCGGCCTCGACGCGCTGCTCGACGATCGCGGGCTGCGCCCGGGCGCGATGTTCGCCGACATCGAGCTGATCGGCATTCCGCATCGCGTCGTGGTGTCGGAGCGCGGACTGGCCGCAGGCACGTTCGAATATCGCGCGCGCCGCGCCACCGAGGCCGAACAGCTGGGCCGCGACGCGCTTCTGGAGCGCCTGTCGTCGCGCTGAGGCATTTTCCGGACATACCCGGGGGAAAATCACGGCACGCGTGCCGCAGGCCCACCGCATAATCGATGGATGTTCGGGGAATTCCACCTGAACCTCCGGCTTTTTGATTATCATCCCCGCGTCGCGCGGACGTGCGACACCCCCGATTTTCTGGAGTATTTATGGCATTCGATTTGAAAGACCTGTCTGAGAAGGATCTGAAGGCATTGATCGCACAAGCCAAGAAGCAGCAATCCGCGCTCAACAAGCGCAAGCCCGTCGCCCAGGTGCGCAAGAAGCTGGCAGCGCTTGCGAAGGCGGAGGGCTACACGATTGCCGAGCTGTTCGGCGGGAAGGCTCCGGCCGCGAAAAAGGCTGCGAAGAAGGCAGGCACCGCGACGCGCAAGGTTGCTCCGAAGTACCGCAACCCTGCCAATCCGAAGGAAACCTGGAGCGGTCGCGGCAAGCAGCCGCGCTGGATGGCCGACCAGGTCAAGAAGGGCAAGAAGCCCGAGGATTTCCTCATCAAGAAGTGAGCCGTGCTCGCTTCCACGCTTCGAAAACGCCGGCGCGATCGCCGGCGTTCTTATTTCGGGATTTCCGGGCATTCATTGCCGAAACTGTTGTTCCCCGAACGTTGTTTCCCGGCGCATCGCTTTCCGGCGCATCGCATTCGCGCCGCGCATGATGCGTCCAGCTGGCTCAGAGGTTGCGCCGCGTCGGAATCAGGATGTTGCCGAACAGCAGGCCGGCCACGAGTGCGAGCAGGATGTTGAGCGCCGCCAGGATGGCGGCCTGGCCCGCGTCCATGCTCTGTTCCTGCACGACCGCCAGCAGGCCGCGCAGGCTGGCGCTGCCGGGCACCAGCATCACGATGCCGGGGAGGCGCACCAACGCGCCCGGGCGGTTGAACCAGCGCGCATAGGCATTGCCGGCCGCCGTCATGGCCAGCGCCGCGACGAAGACGCCGGCCGTGCTGCCCCATGCGCCGCCGACGAGCTTCGAGATCAGGTAGCCGCTCGCCGCGGACAGCATCACCAGCGGATAGTGCTTGCGATCTGCGCGGAACAGGACCGCGAAGGCGTAGGTGCCGAGCAGCAGCGCAATCCATTCGACCCAGTCCGGCTGCGGCCGCAGGGGGCGGATCTGCGGACCGAGCCCGATCATGTCCGCGGCGGTCAACGCCACCATCATGCCGATCGCGAGCTTGAGGATCGTGCTCATCGCGCCGGCGAAACGCGCGGTGCCGGAGACGAGGTTCTGGTTCGTCAGCTCGTTCACGGCATTGGTGAGCGCCATGCCGGGCATCAGCACGATCAGCGACGAAATGATCACGGTGTTGAGGTTGAGCGGGCCGATGAAACTCGCCACCAGCACCGCGATGCTGCCCGCGAACATCGCCGCCAGCGCATCGCTGGCTTCCTTGAGCCGTGGCCGGTTCTGGGTGGCCAGGTCGAGCAGGCCGAGCAGCACGCCGGTAACGCCTGCGGTCGCGATGTCCAGCCACGGCAGCCGCCACAGCCCGGCGACCGCCGCCGCCGTGAGCCCGAAGGCGAACACCGCCATGGCCCTGCCGCGCCAGCTGCCGGGGCGATCCAGTGCCTGCAGCGCACGATGCCCCTCTTCCAGGTCCAGCTGCCCGCTCACGACGGCATCGGCGATGCGATCGGCTTCGCACAGCTTGTAGAGATCGGTCTCGCCCGGCGACAGGCGCACCACGCGGACGGTGTCGTTCGGGGCGCGACCACTCTCGCCGAAGGACAGGATCATCCCCGTGGGATTGGACCAGGCGCCGCATTCGAGGCCGAGCTTCGCGGCGACCGCCGTCACCGCGCCTTCCAGGCGATGCGCCGTGGTGCCGTAGGCATGCAGGCGACCGGCCAGTTCGACCACGAAATCGACGCGTGTCACGAAGTCGTGCTGAGCGAACTGCTGCGCCATCGTCGCCGGACTGCCAGAGGGTGCGACACGATAGCGCACGGACCGCATGGCGGCGAATCGGCAGCCCGTCCGGCAGCCCGTGCATCTGGCCCACCATGCGGCCCTTGGCGCTCGGGTCGCACACGTCCCGATACCTGACGCATTCTTCGTTTAGGGTGTCGGGGTCGGGACGCCCCGCTGCCCGACCATCGCATTCCGTTCCGGAGACCAGACATGCCTCTTCTGTTTCGCACCCTTCCCCTGCTCCTCGCCATCGTCCCCGGTCTCTGCGCACATGCGCAGGCCACGCGCGCGCCGGGCCAGCCTGCGTCCCGGGCGGCACAGACGACGCCTGCGGCATCCGGTGCCTATGCCTCGCCGAAGGAACGTGCGGAACTGACCCGCCGCTTCGTCTCGAAGTGGAGCGCATATGTCCAGCGCGTCTATGGCGTGCAGGCCGGGACCTGGGCGCGGCGCATCGGCCCGACCCTCGGCACCGTCGACGGCGACAACCTGCGCAATGCGCTGTCCCGCGACACCTTCGAGGGTGCGATGGCCGAGCTGGGCGGCGACGGCAGCCGCATGACCGACGCGCAGGCGCGCACCAAACTGACGGCGATGGGTGGCGAGAAGGCCCTCGGCTCACTCGGCAACGATCTCGTCTATACCCCGATCGCACCTTGCCGCATCCTCGACACGCGCAACATGGCGGCCGGCGCTGTCGCCGCAGGCAGCACCCGCAACTTCATCGGCATCAATTCCAACAGTTTCACCAGCCAGGGTGGCAGCAGCACCAATTGCGGAACGCTGGGCCTCAGCGCAACCGCGCTGGCGCTGAACGTGACGGCCGTGACACCCTCGATCGCCGGCTATGCCACCGTGTACCCCTACGGCACGACCCAGCCCAACACCGCCAGCGTGAACTACGGTGCGGGCGCCATCGTGAACAACGCGATCATCGCGCAGATCCCCAATCCACTGGGTTCGTACGATTTCACGATCTTCTCCTACGCCCAGTCGCACTACGTCGTCGACATCGTGGGTTATTTCGCGCCGCCGATGGCGACCGCACTGCAATGCTTCGAGACCGCAACCACGGACGTGCTCATCGCCGCGGGTGCGACCGACAACGCGGTCGCGCCGAACTGTTCCGCGGGATACACCCAGACCGCGACGAACTGCGAATCCTCGTCCGCGCAGATGCCGTTCCTCTACTTCAAGAACGGCACGTGCTCGGCGCAGAACAACGCTTCGGTGGGCGCCACGCTCCGCGCTTCGCGCACCTGCTGCCGCGTACCCGGGCGCTGAGTCGCCCCGGCACCGCATCTCCCGAAGCGCCGGCCAGAGCGGCGCTTCCCGGTCCGCGCGCGGCCCCTGCGACAAGAGCATCGGCAGTGGTCCCGGAATGTGGCCTCGACCGGACTCGTCCCGCGTTGTGCGTCATTGATGTCCAATCGTCCCAACCCGGAGGATGTATGCGTGCCCACCTGTTCCCGGCGCTCGTCGTCGGCGCTCTTTCGCTCTGCATCGCATCACCCGTCCTCGCGGCCGGACCGGTTCGACACGAGGCCCCCGGGACGCTGTCGCCGCAGGCGCGCGGCGAGCTGACCCGCCGGTTCGTCATGAAGTGGGGCAATTACGTCCAGCGCGTCTACGAGGTGCCGGTCGGCACGTGGGCCAGCCGCATGGTGCCGAACTTCGTCGCCGCGGACCCTGCCAACTTCCGTCGCGCGATGCAGCGCGACACCTTCGAGGCCGCCGTGGCCGATCTGTCCGGCGCCGGCCACCGGGTCGGCGACGCCCGCGTGATCGACCGTCTCGCCAGACTGTCGATGCAGCAGGGCGACCGCCTCTCCCCGGCCAGCATGAAGGCGCTCGGCAGCCTCGGCAGCGACCTGACCTACACCCCGATCACGCCGTGCCGCATCGTCGACACCCGTGTCGCCGGCGGCGTGATCGCGGCCAACAGCACCCGCAGCTTCAAGGCGATCAACAGCGCGAATTTCACCGCCCAGGGCGGCAGCGCGACCAACTGCGGCACGCTCGGCATCAACGCCAGCGGCGTCGTGATCAACATCACCGCGGTCACGCCCAGCATCGCCGGCTACGCGACCGTCTATCCCTTCGGCGCCGCGCAGCCCCTCGCGGCGAGCGTGAACTACACGGCCGGCGCGATCGTGAACAACGCGATCACCACCGCGATCCCCAACCCGCTGCAGAGTTCGGACTTCACCGTCTTCACCTTCGCGCAGGCGCATTACGTGATCGACATCGTCGGTTACTTCGCCCCGCCGGTGGCCACGGCACTGGAGTGCAACGAGACCTTCGTTTCGCAGGCCGTCGCCGCGAACGCCACCTTCGACATCGACATTCCCAACTGCGCAGCCGGCTACACGATCACCGGTGCCGGTTGCCGCACGCCCGGTTTCAATCAGGCGGACTGGGCCATCAACGGCCTCTATCGCCCGAGCGCCGGCGTGATGGACGCGTTCTGCTCCGGGCAGAACAAGACCGCCAGCAGCATCACCGTGGAAGGCACCGCGCGCTGCTGTCGCGTTCCTGGTCGCTGATCCGGCCCCGCCACATCTGGTTCCGAAACGCCCGCCATGCGGCCGCGTTCCATCGCGGACCGGGCGGCCCGCGCTGACCTCGGCGCGGGCCTTCCTGCGTTATCGACCCACGGGGAGTTCCATCCTTAGGCCGCTTATCCGGAGGATCCATGTCCAGTCCGCTCTTCCGCGCGCTCGCCGTCGGCGCGCTCAGCTTCTGCATCGCACTGCCCGTCCTCGCCGCCGGACCTGCACGACAGGACGACCCGGGAATGCTGTCGCCGCAGCAGCGCGGCGCCCTGTCCCGACAGTTCGTCAAGAAGTGGGGCGGATACGTGCAGCGCGTCTACGGCACACCGGCTTCGGCCTGGTCGCAGCGCATGGTCTCGACCTTCGTCGTGGCCGATCCTGGCAACTTCCGCAATGCGCTCAAGCGCGAGACCTTCGAGGGCGCCCTGGCCGAGCTGACCGGCACCGGCCACCGCCTGGCCGATGCCCAGGTCATCGACCGATTCGCACGCGAGGCCCCATCGCGGGGCAAGAGCTCCAGGACGGCAGCCCAGATCGGCGCCAAGGCCCTGGGCTCCACCACCGGCGACCTGGTATTCACCGCCGTCACGCCATGTCGCATCGTCGATACCCGCGTGGCCGGCGGCGCGATCAACGCCAACAGCAGCCGTTCATTCCTCGGCGTGGCGATCAGCGCGGGCACCAACTTCACCTCGCAGGGCGGCAGCAGCACCGACTGCGGCGTCGCCGCGGTCGGCGCCAGCGCGATCGCGATCAACGTCACTGCGGTGACGCCCTCCGGCGCCGGCTTCGCCACGGTCCACAAGTCCGGCGAGACCCGTCCGCTGGCGGCGAGCGTGAACTACACGACGGGCGACATCGTCAACAACACGGTGGTGGTGGGCATCCCCAATCCGCTGGCGATCACCGACTTCGTCATCTACACGTTCGCCCAGTCGCATTACGTGGTCGATATCGTCGGCTATTACTCGCCGCCGCAGGTGACGCAGCTGCAGTGCATCGATACCGCGATCGTCACCAACACCATCGCCGCCAACGCGTCCACCTTCTACAACAACCCCGCGTGCCCAGCCGGCTACAACGCCGCGGTCACGCCGTACTGCTTCACCAACGCATCCACCGTCTTCAGCAAGGGCAGCGGCTACAACAGCAATACGCCCGGGCTGGCGACCTTCTGCGCGTGGACCAACACCTCGGCTTCGCCGCAGCAGGTCTTCGGTGGTTCGGTCTGCTGCCGGGTCCCTGGACGCTGAGCCGGGGACCTCATCGCCTCCGCCGCATTCCCGCCCGGAGCGAGATCCGCGATGCGCCGGCGTCCGGCGCTCCGCGGATCTCGCGCAGCTCCAGACTCCACTCGGTCCATGCCGAGGGCCCCCTTCGCAACCGCTATCCGCCAACCACTTCCCCTACCCCATGGAGATGCACTCGATGAAGAAGTCCGCAATGCCCCTGACGCTGACCATCGCCGCGCTGATCCCGATGCACCTGCCCGCCCACGCGATCGCCCAGCGCGCTCCCATCGTCGCCGATGCCGCGTCCGCACAGACTGCCGCACCGCTGTCGCCGAAGCAGCGCGGCGCCCTTGCACGGTTGTTCGTGCTGCGCTGGGGCAATCACGTCGAGCGCGTCTACGACGTCAAGGTCGGCGTCTGGGCGCAGCGCATGGTGCCGACGCTCGCCTCGGCGGATGCGACCAACCTGCGGAACGCGCTGTCGCGGGCGACCTTCGAGGGAGCGATGGCGGAACTGATCGGGCGCGGATCGCGGACCAGCGACCAGCGCGCGATGGCGGACCTCGGTCGCGCGGCGCTCACCGGCCGTCATGAGGCCCTGGACAAAGCGCTCGGCAGCGCAGCGGGCGACCTCGTCTACACCCCCATCCAACCCTGTCGCATCGTCGACACGCGCGTCACCCCCCAAGGCGCGATCCCGGCCAATTCCATCCGAAGCTTCGTCGCCCTGAACCTGGATTACAGCGGGCAGGGCGGCAGTGCCACCGACTGCGGCACCGGCGGCACGAGCCTAGTCGGCGCCGTGGCGCTCAACGTCACCGCCGTGACGCCGGGCGGGGCTGGTTACGCAACCGTCTTCCCCTACGCCACGACCCAGCCACAGACTTCCAGCGTGAACTACACCGCAGGCGCGATCGTCAACAACGCGATCATCACCCGCATCCCGAACCCGCTGACGAACAGCGATTTCACCATCTACACCTTCGCCCAGTCGCACTTCGTGGTGGACATCGTCGGCTACTTCTCGGCACCGCAGGCGACGGCTCTGCAATGCGTGCAGTCCGCCATCGGCACGGTGGACATCCCCGCAGGCGGGACAGCGACCACATTCTCGCCGGCGTGTCCCGCTGGCTATGCCAAGGTGTCCAACAGCTGCGATACCACCAGCACCTCGGCCTACCTCACCATTTCCGCGATCGGTGGCTGCCAGGCACGCAATACCAGCGCCAGCCTGCAACAGCTGAACACGCAGTCGACCTGCTGTCGCGTGCCCGGTCGCTGAGTCCATCCCTTACTCGCACAAGGACGTCGCCATGGAATCAATCACCAGAATGACCTCGGTCTGTTTGGCGCTTGTGCTGATGCATGTCCCGTTGGTGGCGGACGCGCAACGCACAGGCGTCGTCGCCGATTCACATGCTGCGCCAACGCTTTCCCCGAAGGCTCGGGGCGAGCTGGCGCGGCAGTTCGTCTCGAAGTGGGGCGCGCATGTCGAGCGTGTCTACGATGTGGGCGTCGGCGTCTGGGCCGAGCGCATGGTGCCGAGTTTCGTCAGCGCAGACGCGACCAATTTCCGCAATGCGCTCAAGCGCAGCACCTTCGAAGGCGCGGCCGCCGAACTCAACGGCGCCGGTCATCGCCTGAGCGATCGCGAAGCGATGGCACGGCTGGAGAAAGCGTCGCTGGGCGTTCCCGGCAATGCGTCGGCGAAGGCACTGGACAGTGGAACCTTCGACCTCGTCTATACGCCGATGCGGCCATGCCGGATCGTGGATACGCGAGTCACGGCTGCAGGCGCGATCCCCGCCAATGCAACGCGCAGCTTCCTCGCGATGAGCACGGATTTCGCGCACCAGGGAGGATCCACCGGCGACTGCGGTTTCGGTTCGGCGACGCAGGTCGGCGCGGTCGCGCTCAACATCACCGCAGTCGTACCGGCCACGGCGGGATTCGCCACCGTGTACCCCTTCAACACCAGCCGTCCGCTGACGTCGAGCGTCAACTACGCGGCGGGCGCGATCGTGAACAATGCCATCATCACCAGCATCCCCAATCCGCTCCTGAGCAGCGACTTCACCGTCTACACCTTCGCCGAAGCGCACTACGTGATCGACGTCGTCGGCTATTTTTCCGCGCCGCAGGCGACCGCCCTGCAGTGCGTGAACACCACCAGGACGCTACTGGTCGATGCGGGCGCGAATTTCAACATGATCCTCCCCGCCTGCCCCACCGGTTTCACGCTCACCGGCGCGGGGTGCGGTACTGCGGTGTTCAATCAAGCGAGCTGGACCTACTCCGGCATGGCGGGAGATGCAGCCCAGTGCATTGGTACCAATATCACGTCGGGTCAGATCGGCGTGCAGGGCTACGCGAGGTGCTGTCGCGTGCCCGGTCGGTGATCGGGCAAGTCCCTGCAAACGAAAAGAGCCGGGTTTCCCCGGCTCTTTTCATGTCCCGCCATGCAGTCCGCGCTTACAGCGCGTCCTGCAGTTCCGGCAGGATCTTGAACAGGTCGCCGACCAGGCCGATGTCGGCGATCTCGAAGATCGGCGCGTCGGCGTCCTTGTTGATCGCCACGATCGTGCCGGCGTCCTTGATGCCGGTGAGGTGCTGGATCGCGCCGCTGATGCCGACCGCGACGTACAGCTCGGGCGCGATGATCTTGCCGGTCTGGCCGACCTGCAGTTCGTTCGGCACGTAGCCGGCATCGACCGCCGCGCGCGATGCGCCGACCGCAGCGCCGAGTTTGTCGGCGAGGTCGTAGACGATCTTGAAGTTCTCGGCCGAGCCGACGCCACGACCACCGGACACCACGCGGCCGGCACTCTGCAGGTCCGGGCGATCCGACTTGCCAGCGGCCAGGCCGACGTAACGGGTGTGGGTCGGCAGCACGGCGTCGACCGACACGGCTTCGACGGCAGCACTGCCGCCGCGCGCGGCCTCGGCCCACGAGGCGGTGCGCACGGTGGCGACCACGACGCGATCGGCCGCGGCTTCGACCGTGACGATGGCGTTGCCGGCGTAGATCGGGCGCTTGAAGGTATGCGTGCCTTCGACGGCCATGACGTCGGAGACCTGCGACACGCCCAGCAGCGCGGCGACGCAGGGCATCAGGTCCTTGCCGAAGGTGGTGCTGGGGCCGAAGACGTGGCTGTAGCCGGCGGCGACCTTGGCGACCTGCGGTGCGAGGACCTGGGCGACGGCATTGGCGTTCGCGGCATTGGCGACGGTCAACACCTTCGACACGCCGTCGATCTGCGCGGCCTCGGCGGCGACGCCGGCCGGATCGGCGGCGAGCACGACCACATCGATCGATGCGGGATTCAGCGCCTTCGCAGCGGAGACGCACTTCGCGGTGGACGCGTTGAGCTTGCCGTCGTGGTGTTCGGCAACGATGAGAACCGTGGTCGTCATTACAGGAGCCCCTTCGCCTTGAGTGCGGCGACCAGTTCGGCCGCGTCCTTCACCATCACGCCCTTGCTGCGCTTGGCAGGCGGCGCGTAGTGCGTGGTCTTGAGCGTGTCGCCCGCTTCGACGCCGAGGTCGGCGAAGGCGATGGTTTCGAGCGGCTTGCTCTTGGCCTTCATGATGTCCGGCAGCTTGATGAAGCGCGGCTCGTTCAGGCGCAGGTCGGTGGTCACGACGGCGGGCAGGTCGACTTCGAGCGTTTCCAGGCCGGCGTCGACTTCGCGCACCACGGTGGCCTTGCCGTCGGCGATGTCGAGCTTGCCGGCGAAGGTCGCCTGCGGGCGGCCCCACAGCGTGGCCAGCATCTGGCCGGTCTGGTTGGCATCGTCGTCGATGGCCTGCTTGCCGAGGATGACCAGGTCGGGCTGTTCGCGTTCGACCAGCTTCAGCAGCGCGCGGGCGGCGGTCAGCGATTCCATCGGCTGGTCGTTGACCACGTGGATGGCGCGGTTCGCGCCCATCGCCAGGCCGTTGCGCAGGTGCGGCTGGGCGTCGGCCGGGGCGATCGTGGCGACCACGACCTCGGTGGCGATGCCCTTGTCGCGCAGGCGCAGGGCTTCTTCCAGCGCGATGTCGTCGAAGGGATTGGGCGACAGCTTGACGCCGTCGGTGATCACGCCGGAACCATCCGGCTTGACCTGGATGCGGACGTTGTAGTCCACCACGCGCTTGTAACCGACGAGGATCTTCATCGTTCGGGGGGTCCTGGGTGCGGAAGAGAACCCGGCGACGGACGCGCCGCGCCGGGCGAAGACTCGGAATTTTACCTGATCGGCCAGACCTTATCGGTCTTTGCCCGAGTGCTTGCTCGGTTCGGGAAACGGTATACGAAGGTGCTTCGCGCTGCTGCGCTCAGGCCGCGATCCGCCGCGCGAGCGCTTCGACGAAACGGTCCGCCGCGCCCGGCGCTTCGGCGAAGAACAGCGAGGGTTCGGTCAGCTCCAGCTCCAGCAGGGTCGGCTGGCCGGCGGCATCGCGGATCAGGTCGACCCGGGCGTAAAGCGGGGTTGAGCCGGTGCCGGCACGCAGGGCGGCCAGCACGGCGTCGCCGGCAGCGAGTTCCTCCGGATCAGGCATGCGCGGCGCGATGGCATCCGGCAGGTCGGCGTGATCGGCGCCTTCCCGGCCCGGACGCAGCAGGGCGGCCTTGCGGATGGCGTGGCTGAACGCGCCGTCGAAGTAGAGCAGCGCGGTCTCGCCGCGGGTGTCGACGGCGTCGAGATAGGGCTGGAGCATCACCGCGCGCCCGGCGGAAAGCAGGCGGCCGACATGGTTGGCGGCGGCGAAGGCCTCGTCGCGGCGATGCCGCTGGGTGTCGGCGGAACCGGCGCTGACGGTCGGCTTGACCACCAGCTCGGCGGCGTCCGGAAAGGCCGCCAGGGCCGCTTCCAGCGCCGGCAGCGGCTCGGCGTCGGGCTCGACGAACCGGGTCGGCACCACCGGCACGCCGGCTTCGGCCAGATCGGCGAGGTAGTGCTTGTCGGTGTTCCACCGCACCGTGTCGAGTGGGTTGAGCAGACGGGACGCGACATCGACGTGCTCGCACCAGGCGAGGAATTCCGGCAGCCGCGCGTGGTAGTCCCACGGCGACCGCAGCACCACCAGGTCGTACCGTCGCCAGGACACCGTGGGGTCGTCCCAGGCGCGGACGTCGGCATCGAGACCGGCGCGCGCGCAGGCGTCCAGCAGCGGCGGCATGTCGTCGTCGCGGTGGAGCGAGGCGATGGCGGTGACGAAGGCGATGCGCGGCATGGCGGGACCGGATGGCGGGAAGATCGCCAGTCTAGAGGCTGCATGCAGCATCGGTGCGGCATCCGCAACATGCCCCAAAGTACGGTGTGTCCCGGCCGACGTCAGCCGGTAGAATCGCGGCTTTCACGGACCGGACGGTCCCGACAGGAGCCAGCCCCCATGCGATGCACGGTGTCGGAATGAGCAACAGCAAAGTCTTCAACAGTGCGGCCGAAGCGCTGCGCGGCCTCGTCGCCGATGGCCAGACCCTCGCGGTCGGCGGTTTCGGCCTCTGCGGCATCCCCGAAGCCCTGATCGAGGCCCTGCGCGACTCCGGTGCGAAGGATCTCACCGCGATCTCCAACAACGCGGGCGTCGACGGCTTCGGCCTGGGCATGCTGCTCGCGACGCGGCAGATCAGGAAGATGATCTCGTCCTACGTCGGCGAGAACAAGGAATTCGAGCGCCAGTACCTCTCGGGCGAACTCGAGCTCGAATTCAATCCGCAGGGCACGCTGGCCGAGCGCCTGCGCGCCGGCGGCGCGGGCATCCCGGCGTTCTTCACCCGCACCGGCTACGGCACGATCGTCGCCGACGGCAAGGAAACCCGCCAGTTCGACGGCCAGTGGTACGTGATGGAAACCGCGCTGAAGGCCGACGTGTCGCTGGTCAAGGCGTGGAAGGCCGATGCCGCCGGCAACCTGGTGTTCCGCAAGACCGCACGCAACTTCAACCCCGCCTGCGCGATGGCCGGCAAGGTCTGCGTGGCCGAGGTCGAGGAACTGGTCGAGGTCGGCGCGATCGATCCCGACCACATCCACCTGCCGGGCATCTACGTCGACCGCATCGTCGTCAACCCGACCCCCGAAAAGCGCATCGAACAGCGCACCGTGAAGACCGGAGGAGCGAACTGATGGCCTGGACCCGCGACCAGATGGCGCAGCGCGCCGCACAGGAACTGCGCGACGGCGCCTACGTGAACCTCGGCATCGGCCTGCCGACGCTCGTGGCCAACTTCATTCCCGACGGCATGGACGTGTGGCTGCAAAGCGAGAACGGCCTGCTCGGCATCGGCCCGTTCCCGACCGAGGACGAGGTCGACGCCGACCTCATCAACGCCGGCAAGCAGACTGTCACCGCACGTGCCGGCGCCAGCTATTTCGGCAGCCACGATTCCTTCGCGATGATCCGCGGCGGCCACATCGACCTTGCGATCCTCGGCGCGATGCAGGTCACCCACCAGGGCGACCTCGCGAACTGGATGGTGCCCGGCAAGATGGTCAAGGGCATGGGCGGCGCGATGGACCTCGTCGCCGGCGTGAAGCGCGTGGTGGTGCTGATGGAGCACACCGCGAAGAACGGCGAGCACAAGATCCTGCCCGAGTGCACCCTGCCGCTGACCGGCGTGGGCGTCGTGAACCGCATCATCACCGAACTGGCCGTGATGGACGTGACCGCCGACGGCCTGAAACTGGTCGAGATGGCGCCGGACGTGACCGAGGCCGAACTGCGCGAGAAGACCGGCGTGCCGTTCGCCGCCTGACCCGTCGAGGCAACGCAAGAAAGAAAACGACAGCCGGGGCGACCCGGCTGTCGTCGTTTGCGACGCATGTTTCTCAGGCGCTCCGGATTCAGCGTCCGGGTACGCGGCAACAGCGCCGCGCCGCGGTCAGGGTCGCCGCCGTGTTGCCACCGTTGCGCGCGCCGCAGATGCCGCCGCCGCGCAGGCTGGAGAACACGATCGGCATCGACCACGAGCCGGATTCGCAGTCGAGCTGGGTCGCCGTGTAGCCCGGCAGGCAGGCCGGCGCAGTAACCTGGCCGGTCGCTCCGATGCCGATGGTGACCTGCGCCAGGCCGCTGTCGACGCAGGACAGGGCCGTGGCTTGCGGCGCGGCGAAGAAACCGATGACGTCCACCACGTAGTCCGAGGTGGCATAGCTGTAGATCGAGAAGTCGTAGGCGGTCGCCGGGTTGGGCACGCGCACGACCGCCGCGTTGTTCACGACCGCACCGGCGACATAGTTGAGGCTGGCGGTTCCCGGCACCGTCGTGCCGGCAGTGAACACGGTGGCGTAGCCCGCCTGTGCCGGCGAGACGGCGGTCACCGACAGCATCACCGCCCCCGGCACTTCGTTCTGCAAGCCGCAGTTCGTGGCGCTGCCGCCCTGGTCGGCGTAGCTGGTGCGACCGGCAGCACGGTAGCTGCGCACCTGGCCCGCGGCGACGGCGCCCTGGGCGATGCGCGTGTCGACGATGCGACAGGGCTGCACCGGCGTGAACGCCAGGTCCTGGGCCAGGTCGCCGAGCGCACGCGCCACGATCGGCGAGCGCGCGATGGTTCGTTCATCGACGCGCACGGGACGGCCGTTCAGTGCCGACAGCGCGGATTCGAAGGTGTCGCGGCGCACGGCGTCACGGAGGTTGTCGGCATCGCCACGCGCGAAGACGGGCACCATGCGCTGGCTCCAGGCGTGCACGTCCACGCCGTAGACACGCTCGACGTGTCCACCCCATTTCATGACGAAGGCCCGGATCAGCGCGGCGCGCTCGGCGGGCGCAGCAGGCCCGTGCGCCGGGGAACGAATCTGAACGGGCGAGGCCGCCGAGATGCAGAACGCGGCCGAGAGCGCGAGCGAGCAGACAGCAGACACGACGAGACGAACAGTCTTCATGGACTCCTTCCCTTTCTGTGGTGGTTCGGAGGGCCGGGCAGGCGCCGCGGCGTGGGGGATGAAGGCAGGGCCATTGGACGATCCGCGCCGTCCCGGGCCCATCCCGTACAATGCGCGCATGCTGCCAGAGACACTCCCCCTCGCCAATCAGCTGTTGATCGCCCTGCCCTCGCTGGCGGACCCGAATTTCTCGCGCGGCGTGGCGCTGGTCTGCCAGCACGATGCAGACGGCGCCATGGGTCTGCTGATCAACCGCCCCTCGGAATACACCCTGGGCGAAGTCTTCGAACAGATGGGCATCGCGACTGACGACCTGCGGCTGCGCGAGCGCCAGGTCCTCGCCGGCGGCCCGGTGCATCCCGAGCGAGGCTTCGTGCTGCACGATGGCGAACGCACCTGGGACTCCACGCTGAAGGTCGTCGAAGGTCTTTATGTCACGACCTCGCGCGACATCCTCGAAGCCATCGCCCATGGCGACGGCCCGCCGCGTTCGACGGTCATGCTCGGCTGCGCTGGCTGGGGCGCCGGCCAGCTCGAACAGGAACTGTCCGAGAACACGTGGCTCACCGCGGACAGCGACAACGAACTGCTGTTCGCGACCCCGCTGGAAGCGCGCTGGCAGGCGGCCGCAGGGCGGATCGGCGTGGACATCACCCGCATGACCGACTACAGCGGTCATGCCTGAGTCGATGCTGATCGCGACCTACCCACGCTACCTCGTCATCGATTTCGAAGCGACCTGTTGCAATCTCGGTACGGTCCCGCGCCAGGAGATGGAAATCATCGAATTCGGCGCCGTCATGACGGATGGGGACTTCCGTGTCGTCGACGAATTCCAGAGTTTCGTGAAACCGGTGCGGCATCCGCAGCTGACCCCGTTCTGCATGCAACTGACCTCGATCCGCCAGCAGGATGTCGACGGCGCACCGACCTTTCCCGAATGCATCGACGCGTTCAAGGCCTGGCTGCATCGATACAACGACTTCGCGTTCTGCTCCTGGGGCGACTACGACCGCACCCAGTTGCAGCAGGACTGCGATTTCCACCGCATCCCCAATCCGGTGTCGGCGCAGCACTGCAACGTGAAGCAGATGTTTTCCGAACACCAGTCGCTGAAGAAGAAATACGGCCTGTCGGGCGCGATCCAAAAGGCCGGCCTCACCTTTTCCGGCACGCAACATCGCGGCATCGACGATGCACGCAACATCGCGCGGCTGTTGCCCTTCGTCTTCGGCGGCGCGGCGGTGCGACCATGAGCATCCCCGCCGACAGTCCCGTGCTGGCCTTCGATGTCGGCGCGCGCCGCATCGGCGTGGCCGTGGGCAGCGGTTTCGGGCTGAGCGCGCGTCCGCTGGCGGTGGTCGACGTCCACGACGTTGCGATTGACTGGACGCACATCGACAAGCTGCAGCGCGAATGGCGACCGGCCGGCTTCATCGTCGGCGACCCGATGACCCTCGACGGCGGCGACCAGCCGATCCGCGCGCGCGCGCGCGACTTCGCGCATGCGCTGCGCGACCGTTACAAACTGCCAGTGGCGATGATGGACGAGCGCAATTCCTCGCAGGAAGCCGCGCGCCGCTTCGCCGCAGGCCGCGCCGACGGCCAGCGCCGGCGGCGCGATGCAGAACTGCTGGACGCGATGGCCGCCGCGATCATCCTCGATCGCTGGATGGCCATGCCGCAGGACGCGGTGATGATCGACGAACCCACTTCCGAATAGCCTTTCCGTGAACACGCCGATGCCGACGACCGCGCAATACGACACACAGGGCCGCCTGCGCCATCTCCTCACCCTGCAGGACATGCCGCGCGAGATGCTCACTGCCCTGCTCGACCGCGCGCAGCATTTCGCCGACGGCCACGATGCGCGCCAGGTACTCGCCGGCACCGCGATCTGCACCCTGTTCTTCGAACCGTCGACGCGCACGCGCCTGAGCTTCCAGCGCGCGGCGCAGCGCCTCGGCGCCGACGTGCTGGCCTTCGATGCGTCCACTTCGTCCACGACGAAGGGCGAGACCGCGCTGGACACGCTGAAGAACATCGAGGCGATGGGCGTGCGCGGCTTCGTGATCCGCCACAAGGACGACGGCGCGGTCGCCGAACTCGCCGCCGCCGCGAACCCCGGCACCGCCCTGCTCAACGCCGGCGACGGTCGCAGCGCGCACCCGACCCAGGGCCTGCTCGACATGCTCACGCTGCGCCAGGCCAAGGGCACGGATTTCCCGTCGCTGAAGATCGCGATCATCGGCGACATCAGGCACTCGCGCGTCGCCCGCTCCGACCTGCACGCGCTGCGCGTACTCGGCGCTACGCAGATCCGTGCGTGCGGACCCGCATCGCTGCTGCCGGACGACGGCACGCTCGACGGCTGCCACGTTACCCACGACTTCGACGAGGCCCTGGACGGCGCCGACGTGGTGATGATGCTGCGCCTGCAGCGCGAACGCATGGAGCAGGGCCTGGTGTCCTCGCTGGAGGACTACCACCGCGACTACGGCCTGACCGTGCAGCGCCTCAAGCGCGCCGCGTCCGACGCCGTGGTCATGCATCCCGGCCCGATGAACCGCGGCGTGGAGATCGACGACGACGTCGCCGACGGCCCGCAGTCGCTGATCCTCAGGCAGGTCAGCAACGGCGTCGCCGCGCGCATGGCGGTGCTGGAAGCACTGCTCGGCTGATCACCTGCGACGGCGCGTCGCTCAGCGCTGCGCCTCGGCGTGCAGCGCTTCCATGCGGGCCCTGATCTCGTCGTAACGGGGCCCGAAATCGGCGGGATCGATGAGGATGTCCGCCGGGCCGTCTGTCTGTGCGGCGTGGAGTTGTCCACCGAGCCGCACCAGCAGCCCCAGCATGGGGTTGTAGCGTGCGCGGTACTTCGACGGGTCGCGCATGCCCACCGCAAGCACGCGCTCGGTGCCCGGGCCATCGCGATCGCGACTCGACACGATCTCGGTCTCGCGCAGGTTGGTCACGTCTTCCCAGCGCACGAAACCAGGCGACATGCCGCCCGGCGCATACAGGAAGCCACGTGGCGTCAGCACGAACCACGGCGCCCTGCGGATCGCCATCGACGCGAAGCCGAGCAGCAGCACCGACCAGATCAGCACGAACAGTCCCGCGATGACCTGGGACTGCAGGTCCCATGCCGAAATCGGCAGGAAGTCGGGATCGCGCTCGGCACCCGTGAAATACCAGGCCGCGACGGCAGCGGAAGCAAGGACCAGAATCGCCACGACCACCCACAGGCCGGCGCGTGGCGCGTGCAGGGAGACCTCGACCGGACCGGTCACACCCTCGGTCCGATTGCGCGTGAGATCCGACAGGGCTTGCCAGCCCAGGCCCAGCACGCCGAATCCGACGACCAGCACCACCAGCATCACGAATCCGAGCTCGACCATCGCGAACACGCCGGGGTAGCGATCTTCCAGCAGGGCGTCGGCGGCGATGGCGCCCACCACCACGGCGATGGCGCCGAACTGGATCCACCTGATCCACTTGCGTGCGTTCGACATCGCGTGCCCCTGCTGGCGAAGCCCCGATGCTGCCAGCCGGGGCGACGGGTCGCAACCGGGGGAGTACTCAGCCCGCGACGGGCGCCATCGCAGGCTCGCGCTGTCGACGCGGGCGGCTGGGGAATGCGTGGCGAAGGATGCGCCACATCACTTGTCCGAATTGTTTCGGGAGCGAACCGGTGTCGTAGTGCTGGCCGTAGCGTGCGCAGATCTCGCGGACTTCGACGGCGATCGCGGCATAGCGATTCGCAGGGAGGTCCGGATAGAAATGATGTTCGATCTGGTGGCTGAGGTTGCCGGACATCAGGTCCATCCAGCGACCGCCTGAGATGTTCGAGGATCCGCGCAGCTGGCGCAGGTACCAGTGGCCGCGCGACTCGCCGATGGCCGATTCCTTCGAGAAGGTTTCCGCATCCGCGGTGAAGTGGCCGCAGAAGATGATCACGTAGGTCCAGATGTTGCGGATCACGTTGGCGATGGCGTTCGCGACCAGCACCGTGAGCCACCACGGACCCGCGAGCAGCGGGAAGACGATGTAGTCGCGCAGCACCTGGCGCGCGACCTTGCTGCCGACCGGGCGGGCCTGTTCGCGCAGCTTCGCGAAGGTCACCTTGCCGGCGAACCAGCGACCCAGGCGGAGGTCCTGGATGGCGATGCCCCACTCGAACAGGAGCGCGAACACCACCGCGACCACCGGCTGCATCAGGTAGAACGGCCGCCAGCGCTGCTCCGGGAAAATGCGCAGCAGGCCGTAGCCGATGTCGTCGTCCATGCCGCGCACGTTGGTCCAGGTGTGATGGCGCCAGTTGTGGGTCTTGCGCCAGTTGTCGGCGGTGCCGGCGATGTCCCATTCGTAGCTGCGGCCGTCGAAACGCGGGTCCTGCATCCAGTCGTACTGTCCGTGGATGACGTTGTGGCCCAGCTCCATGTTCTCGAGGATCTTCGACAGCGCGAGCAGCAGCGTGCCGGCGACCAGCATCGCGAGCGCGGCCGGGTGCAGGATCGCGCCGAGCAATCCGCCCGTGATCGCGCCGGCGCCGATGAGCACGCGACCGGCGATGCCGGTGATCCGTACCGAAGCGTGGATTCGGCGGATGTAATCAGCGTCTGCCTGGCCGAGCGTGGCGGTCACGCGCTCGCGCAAGGCATCGAGCTCGTGGCCGAAGCGCTCCAGTTCGTCTGCGCCCAGCGGGCGGTTGCGCGGTGTGGTCATGGGTTCGGTCACAGGTCGAGGACGAGGTCGCCCGCGGCCGCGTTGACGCACAGGCGCAGGGCGGTGGCAGGTTCGGGGTCGCACGCGCCGCTCAGCACGTCGCGTGTGGTGCCGGCGGCCTTGCCGCAGGCGCAGGAATTGCAGATGCCCATCCGGCAGCCGTGCGCGGGGCGCAGGCCGGCCGCTTCCAGAGCGACCAGCAGGGGCTGGTTGCGCGGCACGCGCAAGGTGGTGCCGCTGCGCGAAAGATGGATCTCGGCCTCGCCCTGCTCGCCATCGGGCGCAGGCGGCGGGCTGAAGGCTTCCGCCTGGAACGACGCGGCGACATCGGTGCACAGGGCGCGTGCGTGCGCCACGAAACCCGCGCTGCCGCAGGCGAGGACATGCGGCGCAGCGCCCTCGCCCGTCCAGCCAGCGAGGATGGCAGCATCGAGCCGTCCATGCGCGAAACGCGGATCTGCTTCGCGTGTCGTCGCGAGGTGGAGGCGCAAGGACGGATGCGCGTCGGCGATCGCGCGCAATTCGTCGACGAAACAGGCCTCGCCCGGCGTCCGCACCCAGCAGGCCAACGTGATCGGGCGCGTGAAGCCACGTGCCGCCTCGGCACGCAGCAGCGCCATCAGCGGCGTGATCCCGCTGCCGCCGGCCAGCAGCAGCACCGGGGCATCGTCTCGTGGCAATGCGAACGTGCCGAACGGTTCGCCCAGGCTGAGGACATCGCCGACGCGCGCGGACTGCACCAGATGCCGGCTCAGGCGCCCATCCGCGACCGCCTTCACGGTGATCGCAAGGCGACGGCCTGGCAGCGGGCTGGGGCTGTAGCTGCGACCGACACGGCGGCCGTCGACTTCCGCGCCGACCACCATGTGCTGGCCCGGTGCGGGCATGCGGACATGCCGATTGGGGGCCAGCACGAGGGTCACGGTGTGGTCCGCGGCGACCTGCCGGGCCACGATCCGCGCCAGCGATCGCCGACGCGACCAGGTCGGCGAAACCTGTGCCGCCCAGAAATCGAAGACGTGGTCCGGGACCAATGCAGCCCAGGCGCGGCCCACCACCGACGGACCCGAGGCGGGCGAGGACGGCGACGGGACGGAGGGCGAGTGAGCGTGCGATGAGGCCATGGCCCCACTATACGCATGCGAATACAGATGTCTATACACTTGTATATACATTTCCAGCGCTATCATGCCGGCTCGCCAGGAGCCGCCCCGCCGTGACCGACGCCCCGCCCCCCGACACCGAGGTCGGCCATGCCCGAAAGGCCGGGATTTCCCGAGACGACCTCCTGGCCGCGGCGCTGCGCCTGATCGGCCCCCATCGGTCGGTGTCGACACTGAGCCTCCGCGAAGTGGCCCGCGAGGCGGGCATCGCCCCCAACAGCTTCTATCGCCAGTTCCGCGACATGGACGAGCTGGCCGTCGCGCTGATCGACCTCGCCGGTCGCTCGCTGCGCAGGATCGTCGGTGCGGCAAGGCATCGCGCCGAAACCCAGCGCGGCATCGTCCGCAGCTCGGTCGAAACGTTCATGGAACAGGTCCGCGCCGACGACAAGCTCCTCCATGTCCTGCTCCGCGAGGGCACGGCGGGATCGGATGCGTTCAAGCAGGCGGTGGATCGCGAGCTCAGCTTTTTCGAAGACGAACTGCGCAGCGACCTGGTTCGCCTGACCTCGGCCGAGGGCGCCGGACTGCATCGTCCCGACCTGGTCGCGAAGGCCATCACCCGGCTGGTGTTCGCGATGGGCGCAACGGCGATGGACCTGCCGCCTGAACGCGATCGCGAACTGATCGAACAGCTCAGCACGATGGTCGCGATGATCATTTCAGGCGCGCGCACGATGGCGCAGAAGCGGACGCGTCGCTGACGCTCGGACACCCGCATGATCGCAGCGACGAGGCCGCAGGGCTGACGTTGCCCGCGACCCAGAGGACGCGATCGAGCTAGGGGGGTGGCGTGCCGCCGCCGGCCCCATCGTCGATGCCCGGCAGCGCCCGCGACATCAGAACGGCGACCACGGCGACGAGCGCCCACGCGCGCAACACGACACCGAACAGCGAGGCGCCGTCCGCGAAGATCCAGAAGAGCAGCGCTGCGAGCGTCGCGAACAGGCAGAACACGATGACCGCCACCGCCGCCGCGACATGGTCGACGCGACGTCCGTCGCGCTGGTCACGTTCGTGCCCGGCCTCCGGCGCAAGCGCGCGCCCGCGCCGCAATCGCTGCGCGCCGCGCACGCCGAGCAGAGTCAGGCCGAAGATCATCGCCGCCTTCTGTCCCGCGAAATACGACAGCAGCAGCGCCCCGAAGAGCACGAACGCACCACCACCGACGAATGCGCCCTCGCCCGGTGCGACGGACTGGCCGATCCAGGCACCGCCGGCGATGCAGATCAGCGCCTGCGCGATGGCCCATGCCACGGGTGACGCGGACTCGGGCCGCGATGCATTCATGCCGTGCAATCCAGGCTCAACACGGCAGGCTCAGCGCAACAGGATCAGCGTCGCCAGACCGAGGAACGCGAGGAAGCCCATCACGTCGGTGACCGTGGTCAGGATCACGCCACCGGCCAGCGCCGGGTCGAAGCCCATCCGCTTGAGCCCCAGCGGCACCAGCACGCCGGCGGTGGCGGCGAAGCACAGGTTGATGGTGAGCGCCGAACCGATCACCAGCGACAGCATCGGGTCGCGGAACCAGACGAACACCACCACCGCGAGCAGCAAACCGAGGCTGAGGCCATTCATCAGCGCGACGCGCAACTCCTTCCACAGCAGCGTGCGCACGTTGGCCGCACCCACCTGCCCGAGCGCAAGGCCGCGCACCATCAGCGCAAGCACCTGGGTGCCGGCGTTGCCGCCCATGCCGGCCACGATGGGCATCAGCACCGCGAGCGCGACGATCTTCTCGATGGTGCCTTCGAACCGGCCGACCACGCTGGAGGCGAGGAAGGCAGTGCCGAGGTTGATCGACAGCCACAGCAGGCGGCGACGGAACGCGCGCGGCACCGGGCTGAACAGGTCTTCTTCCTCGTCCAGGCCGGCGGCGCCGAGCGCCTGGTGCTCGGCCTGGTAGCGGATGATGTCGACCACGTCGTCGATGGTGATGCGGCCGAGCAGCACGTTGTTGTCGTCGACCACCGGGGCGCTGATCCAGTCGTGGTCGGAGAACATGCGCGCGACTTCGTCGGCGCTTTCCTCCACGCCGATCGCCGGCTGCTCGTCGTCGACGAGCTGGTTGATCGGCGTGCTCGCATCGCGCGTCAGCAACGACTGCAGCGCGATCCGTCCGAGGTACTGGTGGCGCCGACTGACCACGTACAGGTGGTCGGTGTGCTCGGGCAATTCGCCGCGCAGGCGCAGGTAGCGCAGCACCACGTCGACGGTGGTGTCGGCGCGCACGGTGACCACGTCCGGGTTCATCAGGCGGCCGGCGGTGTCCTCGTCGTAGGACAGCACCTGCTCCAGGCGCTCGCGGTTCTCGCGGTCCATCGACTTGAGGATCTCGTCGATCACCGTGTCCGGCAGGTCCTCGACGAGGTCCGCGAGGTCGTCGATGTCGAGGTCCTCGACCGCCGCGACCAGTTCGTCCGGATCCATGTCCGCGATGAGGCTTTCACGCACGTCTTCGCCGACATGGACCAGCACCTCGCCGTCGTCCTCGGGATCGACCAGGCCCCAGACCACGCTGCGCTTGGCCGGCGGGAGGGATTCGAGGAGGTTGCCGATCTCGGCCGGCGACAGGGTGTTGACCAGCCGGCGCACGGGACCCAGGCGACCGCTGTCGAGCGCGTCGGAGAGCAGACGCAGCTGGCGCGCGGTCTTGTCGTGGCGGATGGTCTCGGCCATGCAGTGCGTCCGGTGGCGTGGGGCGCACCCTTCGAGGCGAAGCCACGACGGCGCACGGGGTCAGGTGTCCATCTGCTTATTATCGCTTGTCATGAGAGGGATGCCCAGCCCGGAGGCACGCGGCATCTGAATGGCCCGAGGGAATGGCGAAAAGAACGCCCGCGCTGGGCGCGGGCGGGAAGGGGCGACCGACGAGGCCGCAAGGTGAAACTTTCAGACAGGCAAGGACGTCACGGGATTCGCGTGTCGCGGGGTCCGTGCGATGGACCCTGTCGCCCTGACGCCGCACCTTCGGGCGGCGTCAGCGGACATCAGTACTGGAAGATCGAATCTTCCCAGCGGCGGTCGGAGGCCGAGACCGTCGCCGCATAGGTGCGGGTATAGGCGCCGTCCCACGGATCGTTGAAATAGACGTAATCGCCCGAGAAACCCTTCACCACGACGTCGTGCGCGCCGCCGCTGCTCCAGCGCCAGGACATGACGAAGGGCTTGCCGGCATTGATGCGCAACTGCAGCGAGCTGTAGCTGATGGCGCCGTTCTGCTGGTAGAAGCGTGCGCTTCCCCAGTAGGCGTTCATCGTGTCGTCGACGTAGTAGTTCCAGTTGCCCTGGTTGGCATTGCTGTTCCAGTAGAAGGTGGTGTTGCCGCAGGCATAGTTGATGCCGAACGCGTAGTTGACGATGCCGCACTGCGCGTACTGCGTGCCCTTCGAGAATTTCAGCACCATCTGCGCGGAGGCGGCCCAGCACCAGTTGCTGTGCTCCTGGTAATACAGCGGGACGTTGAGCACGCCCGCGGTGGCGGTGGTGCCGATGGCGGACAGCGCGAGCAGCAGGGCCGCCGAGAGTGACTTCTTCATGTTGGGATCTCCTGGAAGGGGGCGGTCAGCGCGAGGACTTGGCGAGGTTGGCGCGCACGGCGCCCTGCAGGGACGGCAGCAGTTCGGCGCTGCTCGACAGCACGCGTCCCGAGGACTTCAGCGGCAGCGTGTCGACGGTCTTCGCCAGCGGCACGTACTGCGCACGATTGTCGGGGCCGCGCACTTCCATCAGGTCGGCAGTGGCCTGGTAGACGCGGACGAAGCGGAACGCGCCGTCGCGAGCGTGGCCCTGCGCAGCCGCCTGGACATCCCGCGCGAGTCGCGTGGCACCGGCGCCGAGCACCTGCCATCGGCCGTCCTGCCGTCCGACTTCGAGCAATGCGACGGGGTGCCCTTTGGAGAGGACGACGAAATTCCAGATGCCGGTGCCGCGCGTGACGCGACTGAGGTCGGCATCGCGTCGTGCATACAGCAGCGCCGCGGGATCGATCGTGTTGACCTCGAAACCGATGCCGAGCGTGACCTGGCGGAGTTCGGCGTACGAGCCGACGGCGATCGGGAAATCCGCCGGTAGCCGACCGTCCGCAGGCAGACCCTGCGCCATCGAGAACACCATGCTGCGCAGGCCGTTTTCGGCGACGCCGCGCACCTGGCGACTGGACTGGTCGCGAAGCGCGTAGCGTGCCTCGCCCTGCGGAGTACGGGCGTCGGCGGGCATGGCGGCGACGAGCGCGAATGCGAGCACCGACAGCGTCAGGCCCTTCTTGAAGACAAGCGGAATCATTGGGACAACTCCCCGGAATAAGTGATGTGGTGGCGTGAGGTCCTGGCGCGGAAATCCCGCCATGGCGGCGATGCCGTGCATCGCGTCGAGGGCGCTGGCGGGGATGTCGTCGCGATCGCCATCCGAATGCCTGCCCTGTTCTGGAATACCCCGCGTGGATGCGTCGCCCGCCGGAAAACCCGGGGATGGATGACATTCATGTGTCGAACTGAGATGCGTATACGGTTTTCACCCGATCGACGCGGCACAATCGATCCATCGCGATACCGAAGTGGTCACAGGGGCGGGACGCGAACATGCTGCATCGCACCATTGCACGATCCTATGCGGGAGGTCTGCCTGACGCGGTCTCGCGACGGGTGGGATGCCGCATGCGCCCCGTCGGCTACCTGTTTGCGGACCACCGGAACAAGGCGCAATCGCCATGAGCGAAATCACCGTATTGCTGGGACAGGCCCGGGAAGGCGATGCATTGGCGTGGGACCGCGTGGTGCAGTTGCTGTACGCCGACCTCAAGCGTCTGGCGCGCAGCGCGTCATCGATGGATGGCGGCCAGGAAGTGACCGCGCTGGTGCACGACTGCTACCTGCGGATGTGCCGCTCCGGCGCCGAGGCCATCGCCAACCGTGCCCATTTCCTGTCGCTGGCCGCGATGGCGATGCGCCAGCTGGTGATCAACCACGCCCGCGACCGGGTCGCGCAGAAACGCGGCGGCGGCCAGGCGCACACGACGCTGGGCAAGGCCGACCTGGACCTGTCCGCCAGCGCGCGTGCCGAGGCCGAGGAACTGCTGGAAATCGACACCGCGCTCAAGCGCCTGGCCGATACCGACAAGCGCCTGGTCCAGGTCGTGGAATGCCGCCTCTTCGCGGGCCTGAGCGAAGAAGAGACCGCCACCGCGATGGGCGTTTCACTGCGCACCTCGCAACGTCTTTGGCAGGAGGCCAGGGAGCATCTTCGGATGCTGCTAGACGACGCCGCCTGAGGACCCGCGATGTCCCTGCGCGATCGCCTGCTCGAACCACGAGGCCTGTTCCATGGCGCCCTCTTCAAGGACATGCTGCGCACGCATTTCGATGCCGGCTGCCTGCAGGAAGGCGCTCGCGTCGGCGCCTTCCGGATCGTCCGCGAACTCGGCCGCGGCGGCATGGGCGTGGTCTACCTCGCCGAACGCGCGGACGGCGAGTTCGAACAGAGCGTCGCGCTGAAGTGGCTGCATGACGCCAGGCTCTCGCCCGAGAGCGCAGCCCTGTTCCGACGCGAGCGCCAGTTCCTCGCCGAGCTGTCGCATCCGAACATCGCACGCCTCATCGATGGAGGTCGCACCGACGAAGGCCACCTGTGGTTCGCGATGGAGTACATCGAAGGCCTTCCGATCGATCGCCACGCAGAGTCCCATCGCCTGGACGAACGCCAGCGCGTCGAGTTGATGCTTCCGGTGCTGCAGGCCGTGGAATTCGCGCATGGACGACTGCTGATCCATCGCGACATCAAGCCCGGCAATGTGATGATCGATGCCGGAGGCCACGCGAAGCTGCTGGATTTCGGCATCGCCGGACTCGCGCAGGAAGGCGACCAGGCCACGGCGTTCACGCCCGAGTACGCCAGCCCTGAGCAGCGTGCCCTGGAACCCGTCGGCACCGCATCCGATGTCTGGCAGTTGGGCCGCCTGTTGCAGGCGGTCCTGGCCGCCGGCACGACGCAGCCACCTTCGCGCGACCTGCAAGCGATCATCGCCAAGGCCACGGCCGAGGAACCCGGCGCGCGCTACATCACCGCGACCGCGCTCAAGTACGACCTCGAACGATTCCTCGCGCATCGCCCGGTGCAGGCACGACAGGGCGGGCTGGCCTATCGCTGGGCGCGACTCGTGCAACGCCATCCCGTCGGCAGCCTGAGTGCGGCGCTGGTGTCCCTCGGCGTGATCACGCTGGTCGCGGGCTTCCTGTACTACGCCGCGGTGGAACGCACGCGCCTGCGACAGGCACGCGACGAGACGCTTGCGGTGAACCGCTTCCTCAACGAAGACGTGCTCGGCGCAGGCGACCCGTTCGTCGGCAGCGCCAAGGACACGCCGATCTCGGACATCCTGGAGGCTGCGGTGGACAAGGCCGAACGCCGATTCGCCGACCATCCCGGCATCGCAGGCCGCATCCAGACCACGATCGGCTACACGCTGATGAGCCGCGGACACTATGCCGCGGCCGAAGATGCCTCGCAGCGCGCGATCCGCCTGCTGCACGCCAGCGAAGGCGAGCGTGCGGAAAGCACCGGCGAGGCGCACCTGCTCCGCGCGATGATCGACATGCAGATGGGCGATGCGCAGGCCGCGCAGACGAAGCTCGAAGCGCTGCAGTCGCGCTTTCCCTTCGACGAGGAGGCGCCGACGCTGCTGCAATTCCGCATCCAGAGCGCGCTGGGATGGAATGCATTGCTGGCCAACAACGCGGCTGCCTGCGCCAGGATATACACTCGCATGATGGCCCACGCGCGCGGCATCCCCGACAACGAGATCGCCGACGGCTACAACGGACTCAGCCTCTGCCAGAGCAACCTGGCCCGCTTCGACGATGCATTGCGCAGCGCACGCCAGTCGGAGGCCTACAGCGTGCGCTTCAGCGGTGCGGAGAGCGGCATCGCCGCACTGGCGCGCGTGCGCGTGGCCACCGCCCTCAGCGGATTGGGTCGCCACGAGGAAGCCACGAGCATCCTCCGGCGCGAAGTGGCCACCCTCAATCGCCTGCTCGGCGACGACCACAGCACCACCGTCACCTACGTCAACCTGCTCGGCTCGCTGCACCTGTGCGCGAACGACAACGCGAACGCGGTCGCATGGCTGGAGCGCGCGGTGGAAGGTCGCCACAAGACCGTCGGCGACAAGCATGCGTGGACCACCGGCACCACTGCGCAGTACGTGGTCGCGCTGATCCGTTCGGGCAACCTCGAAGCCGCCAGGCCCCTGGTCGACCAGCTGACCAGGCTCGGCCCGCTGCACGACGACGCAGGCTCGCAGATCTGGATCGACCGCGCGCTCGGCGAATGGCACCTGCGCCAAGGGGACAGCGAGGAAGCGCTCGCGTACTACCGCAGCGCCCGGGATCTCGCACTGGCATCGAGCAAGCGCTTCCGCTCGAACCTGCATGCGATCGAAGCAGGATACGGCCTCAGCCTCGCGCAGGCCGGACGCCCTGCGGAAGCGCTCGCCGCCTACGAACGGTCGGTCGCGGCGATTCCCGACGCAAGCCGATGCAGCAGCCCGCTGACCCTCGATGCCGAGCGCGATCGCAAGCGCCTGCTCACGATGTCAGGATCGCGCTGACCCTCGGCACCCCCCAGGCGCGGAAACCATCGCATGTCGTTCGTCGTCGCCCCCTGCTCGCCCGCATGGCCGCAACTGTTCATCGCGCGACGCGACGAACTGCGCGGCGCGTTCGCTTCGACGCCGGTCGAGATAGAGCACATCGGCAGCACCGCCGTGCCGGGGCTGTCGGCAAAACCGGTGATCGACATCCTGGTCGGCGCAACGTCGCTCGCGGACATCGAAGACCGCATTCCGGCCCTTCGAGACGCCGGCTATGCCTACGTATCGAAGCATGAAACCGTGATTCCGATGCGTCGCTATTTCGTCAGGTCGAACCCGGACTGCCTGCGCGTCCATGTGCACGGCGTCGTGCGCGGCTCGGACCTGTGGAACGACCACCTGGCATTCCGCGATGCCCTGCGTGCCGATGCGGCGCTGCGTCGGCGCTACGAATCGCTGAAGCTCGAACTCGCACGGCAGTACGCGCACGACAAGTCCGCGTACACCGATGCGAAAGGCCCTTTCATCCTCGAGACGATGGCCGCGTTGCGCGCATCGCGATGAGTCGCCGCGATGCGGCGCGCCCGGCGATCAGGGGCGCTCGCCGCCCCGCCCTGGACAGCCCCAGTTGAGGATCGGCGTTCCCGGCGGCAGCACGCGCCGGAACATCTCGACGCGCGAGGACTTGGGGTTCACCACCACGGGATTCTGCGCGGCCTTGAGCAGCGGGAGGTCCGCGCTGCTGTCCGAATACGCGGCGGCGACAGCGCCGGGAAAACCGGCATCGGCGAGCATCCGCATCTTCATCTCGAAGTGGCAGTGGCGCACCGCGCCGATGGCGCCGTACTTCGGACCGACCTGCGTCCCGACGACCGGCAGGTCGCCGTGCCCGGCGAAGGCGAGGATGGCGCGGGCCAGCTCCGGCGGCGCGCCCGTGGCGACGACGACACGGTCACCGGCCTCGCGGTGCCTGCGCAAGACGTCGAACGCGATCGGCAGCAGGCGCGGCTTGATCGCCTCGACGTGCGCGTCGACGTAGCGATCGGTCATCGCGTCGAATTCTGCGACGGTGCGCATGCCCAGCGTGCCGACCCACACGAACGCGGAGATGCCGCGGCGGCGCGTCGGCAGGAAGGCGATCATCGGCGCGAACACCGGCGCGATGAGCAAGGCCAGCACGCGCCGCCACCACGCACGTCCGATCAGCCACGCGAACAGGTGGCTGCCGGAATCGCCGTCGTACAGGGTGTGGTCGAAATCGAAGACGACCAGCGGCGCATCAGCCGCCGGACGCGGGTACTGCGTCGCGCTCATGCGGAATGCTGTTCCGGGAAGAACAGGCGCTGCAGTGCAGCCCCCGGATCGGGGTCGCGCATGAAGGATTCGCCGACCAGGAACAGGCCGACATCCGCATCGCGCATGCGCAGCACGTCCTCGCGCGTGGCGATGCCGCTCTCGGTGACCAGCGGCCGGCCCGCAGGCATGTCGGCCTTGAGCGACAGCGTGGTGTCGAGCGAGACCTCGAAGGTGCGCAGGTTGCGGTTGTTGACACCGATCAGCGCGTCGCGACCATCGATCGCCGGCAGGCGCAGCGCGCGCTGAAGCTCGTCGGCGTCGTGCACTTCGACCAGAACATCCAGGCCGATGGCCATCGCTTCGCGATACAGCGACAGCAACTGGTCGTCGTCCAGCGCGGACACGATCAGCAGGATGCAATCGGCACCGAGCGCGCGCGCTTCGACGACCTGATAGGCGTCGACGGTGAAATCCTTGCGCAGCACCGGCAGCGCGCAGGCATCGCGCGCCTGCTGCAGGTAGGCATCGGCGCCCTGGAAGAAATCGATGTCGGTCAGCACCGACAGGCACGCGGCGCCTGCGGCTTCGTAGCTGCGCGCGATCGCGGCCGGATCGAAGTCCGCGCGGATCACGCCCTTCGATGGGCTGGCCTTCTTCACTTCCGAGATGATGCCCGGCAGGCCTGCAGCCTGCTTCGCCTGCAGTGCCGCGATGAAGCCGCGTACAGGCGGTGCCGTGGCGGCGCGCCCACGCAGCTCGTCCAGCGACACGCGCGCGGCGCGATCGGCGATCTCTTCGTGCTTGCGGTCGAGGATGCGCTGCAGGATGTCGGCGCGTCCGGAGGAAGCAGGCGATGTCGCGGTATTCATGGGTCTTTTCTGAACCAGTCGTAGGCGCGTTCGACTTTCGCGACGCGCGTGATGTAGCGGGTGTACCAGTCGCGCCGGCCTCGGGCGCGGATGGCGGCGTGTTCGACGTGATGCTTCCACGCCAGGATGTCGTTCTCGCTGCGCCAGTAACTCACGGTGATGCCCGTGCCATCGGCGCCGCGCACCGATTCGACGCCGAGGTAGCCCGGTTGCTGCGCCGCCAGCGCCAGCATCGCCTCCGCGGCCTCGCCATAACCTTCCGGGTCGGCGTCACTGCGCTGCGAGGTGAAGATCACCGCGTGGTACGGCGGCTCGGGCGTGTTGGCGAAGCCTTCCGTGCTCATGCTGTCGGGCTCATGCTGTCGGGCTCATGACGCAGCCAGCTTCTGCGTGGTGTCGATGAAGTGTTCGAGCTTGGCACGGGCGTCGCCGCTGGCGATCGCCGCGCGCGCGGCCTCGATGCCATGCGCGATGCTGTCCGCCACGCCGGACACGAACAGCCCGGCACCGGCATTCAGGCACACGATGTCGCGCGGCAGGCCCGGCGTGTTGTCCAGCGCTTCGATCAGCATCGCCTTGGATTCCTCGGCGTCGGCGACCTTCAGGTTGCGGCTGGCGGCCATGCCGATGCCGAAATCCTCCGGATGCACTTCGTATTCGCGGACCACGCCGTCGCGCAGTTCGCCGATCAGAGAGGCCGCGCCGAGCGACAGCTCGTCCATGCCGTCGCGGCCCCAGACCACCAGCGCACGCTTCGCACCCAATTCGTGCAGCACGCGCGCCTGGATGCCGACCAGGTCGGGATGGAACACGCCCATCAGGATGTTCGGGGCATCGGCGGGGTTGGTCAGCGGACCGAGGATGTTGAAGATCGTGCGCACGCCCATCTCGCGGCGTACCGGCGCGACCACCTTCATCGCCGGGTGGTGCACCGGCGCGAACATGAAACCGATGCCGGTCTGCGCGATGCACTGCGCCACCTGCGCCGGCTGCAGGTCGATCTTCGCCCCGAGCGCTTCGAGCACATCGGCGCTGCCGGATTTCGACGACACGCTGCGATTGCCGTGCTTGGCGACCTTGGCGCCCGCAGCGGCGACCACGAAGATGCTGGCGGTGGAGATGTTGAAGGTGTGCGCACCATCGCCGCCGGTGCCGACGATGTCGACCATGTGGTGGCGATCGGGCACGTCGACCTTGTTGGAGAATTCGCGGAGGACGGACGCGGCGGCGGCGATCTCGCCGACCGTCTCCTTCTTCACGCGCAGGCCGGTCAGGATGGCGGCCGTCATCGACGGCGACACCTCGCCGCGCATGATCTGCCGCATCAGATCGACCATTTCGTCATGGAAGATCTCGCGGTGCTCGATCGTGCGCTGCAGGGCTTCCTGGGGTGTGATGGGCATGCCTGTGTTCGTCCGTTTGCTGGCCGCCGACGGCGGGCGTCCATGATGGCGGCTGCCGGCGTGCCGGACAACCGGCGGGCACCGCCCTCGCTCAGGCAGCGCGGGCGAGGAAATTCTTCAGCAGCGCGTGGCCGTGCTCGGTGAGGATCGATTCGGGATGGAACTGCACGCCTTCGACCGGATGCTCGCGGTGGCGCAGGCCCATGATCTCCTCGATCGAACCGTCGTCGTTCTCGGTCCAGGCGGTGACTTCGAGGCTGTCCGGCAGGGTATGCCGGTCGACCACCAGCGAGTGGTAACGGGTCGCTTCGTAGCGATCGGGAAGGCCGTCGAACACACCCTTGCCCTCGTGGCGGATATGCGAGGTCTTGCCGTGCATGATGCGCCCGGCGCGGACGACGTCGCCGCCGTAGGCCTGGCCGATGCTCTGGTGGCCGAGGCAGACGCCGAGGATGGGAATGCGGTCGCCCAACTGGCGGATCACGTCGACCGACACCCCGGCTTCGTTCGGGGTGCAGGGGCCGGGTGAGATCACGATGCCGGACGGGGCGAGGGCTTCGATCTCGGCCACCGTCAGCTCGTCGTTGCGGACCACCTTCACGTCCGCACCCAACGCTTGCAGATATTGCACCAGGTTATAAGTGAAGCTGTCGTAGTTATCGAGCATCAGGATCACGACAGCGGTCTCGCCAGGGTGGGCCGGCCAATTTATCGACGGGCGCCGGGCTTGGCAATCGCGTGCGGCGCAGTACGCCGCGGCGCATCGCCACCGGGCTGCGCCGCGTTGAGCGCGGTCGCCGCCTGCTGCACGCCACCCGGGCGGCTGCGGATCTGGCAGCGACCGCTCGCGGCGATGTCGAGCACGAAGCCGTCGTTGGTCTCGGATTTCACGCCGATGCAGAACTGGCGATCCGCCGACACCCAGCGCTCACCGACCTTGAACATGCTGCCTTCGTTGTTCGCGCGATTCGCCGCGGGCTTGTCGGCGTCGATGCTCCACGCCGGCTCGCTGCGGCCGGTCTGCACCTCATGGATGATGACCGCATTGCCGGCCAGGTTGGCCTCGTAGTTGCCGGTTTTCCTGCGGACTTCGATGGTGAAGTAGCGGTTGGTCACGCCCGGGTAGTTGAGCGTGATCATCTGGATGTTGCCCGAACCGGCCAGACTGGCGCGGTCGACCGTCACCGTTGCGTTGCCATCGCCGGCATTGATCACTCGCTTGCGAGCGGCGACCACCCAGCCCAGGCGGTTCCGCGAATAGATGTTGATGTGCTTCGGTAGCGTGCCGTAGGTGGCGTTGGACACGCCGTTGTTCCACGCGTCGCTCATGACGTCCCACGGATTGTCGTACGGATCGCTGTCGCCATCGGAATTGTTCGCATGCGGCAGACCGTAGGCGTGCCCCATCTCGTGCGACAGCGGGGCGAGGTTGTTGAAGGACCACGGCGGGTTCCAGGTGGTGCTCCAGCACTTGTTGATGCCGTCCAGCGTGGAGCAGCGTCCGCCGCCCCAGGCGTAGCCGTCGAGGTCGCCGTTGAACATCAGGTTGATGCCCTGCACGCCACCGTTGACGGCGAAGTTCACGTCGGGATCGAAGGCCGCGGTGCAGTCGGTGTAGAGCTTGCCGAGGTCGGCCTTGTCCTTGCCGTTCGCATCCTTGGTGACGTAGTAGCTGCGCGGCTGCGGCAGCGAACGCCAGCCGTAGGCCTGGCTGCCCGCGAGGTTGATCTGGCCGTAGGACACTTCCTGCCAGTAATGGTCGAGCTGGCCGATGGCGGTGCCGTACTGGCCCTGGAAGAAAGCCTGGGTCTTCTGCTCGGTCGCGATGTCGCTGAACTTGCACATGAGCGTCACCCAACTGGTGACGCCGGTGATCTTCTCGCCACCCGCCAGCGCACGCGCGAGGGGCCGTTCGCTGCGGCCCGCCGTCGATTGCAGGTCGTCGATCGGCACGATGGCGTCGATCTTCCGCGACGGCTCGCCACTCGCCTTTGCAGCCACCGGCGTGGTCGACACCGCGACACGACGGCCATAGAGCGCATAGAGGTCCTCGGCGGCACGCAGGGCTTCGGTGCTGTCCAGCGGGCGACGCACGCCGGCATCGTCGACCAGCGCAGCCTTGAACAGGGTGCGCGCATGCCCGTCCGCCGGAGTCCCCGGACGCAGGTCGCCCCACGCAAGTTCGAGGCGGCCGACCATCAACTGCGGCTGGTCGGCGGCCAGGGCATCGGCCGCTGGCGTGGCACGACGGGCGGCGTCGGCCTGCAGGCCGCAGGCCAGCACGAGGGAAGCGAGGAGGATGGTGCGCACGGGTCGCATGGGGGGGCTCCGGAGGCAAACGGTCAGGCGAGTGGTCATCGAAACGATGATCGCCGGGATCGTACACCGCTCCCACCATCGGGTACGCGACCGTGGTCCGGTTCCACCGCCGGCCGGCCCGGCCGGCGTGATCGGCGGCGCGCGCAGCAACGTCCGCAAGGTAATCTGTTGCGCCCAGCGTCCACGCCCGGCCCCGTCCCCATGCCCTACCTCGAACTGTCCCTGCGCTGCCGCGAGAGCGAGCAACCCCGCTACGAGAACGCGCTGGAGGACGTGGGTGCGCTGGCTGTGACCCTGCTGGACGCAGATGCGGAAACCCCGAACGAGCGCGCGATCCTCGAGCCCGGGGTCGGCGAGATGCCGATCTGGGGAGAAGTCGCACTGTCGGCGCTGTTCGATGCCGAAGCCGACCCCTTGCTGCTGCTTGCGGCCCTGGAGGCCTTCGATCCCGAACTCGACTGGGCGGGCGTGGGTTTCCGCAAGGTCGAAGACCAGGACTGGGAACGCGCGTGGATGGACCAGTACGTGCCGCTGCAGTTCGGCGCCCGGACCTGGATCGTGCCCTGGAACCAGGACCTGCCCGAAGGCGCGGACGCGGCCGATGCCGCCGTGGTCCGCCTGGACCCGGGCCTCGCCTTCGGCTCGGGCACGCATCCGACCACCTCGCTGTGCCTGCAATGGCTCGACGGGCTGGCCGCGCAGGGCGAGCTGCAGGGCCGGCAGGTGCTGGATTTCGGCTGCGGCAGCGGCATCCTCGCGCTGGCCGCGCTGAAGCTGGGTGCGGCTCAGGCCATCGGCGTGGACAACGATCCGCAGGCCATCGTCGCGACCCGCGACAACGGTGAGCGCAACGGCGTGGGCGACCGCCTGCAGGTGTTCCTGCCGCAGGACGAGCCGGCCGCACGCTACCCGATCGTGGTCGCCAACATCCTGGCCTCGGCGCTGGACGCGCTGGCCGATCTGCTCGCGGCGCGGGTCGCGTCGGGCGGCCGCATCGCCCTGTCGGGCATCCTGGCCGGCCAGGAGGACGACCTGGTGGTCCGTTACGGCGAATGGTTCACCGACCTGCGCGTCGCCCGCGAGGACGATTGGGTGAGGATCGACGGCGTTCGCAGATAAGCACCGCCGAACCTGATGGAATAGGACGCATGTTCATCAATTGCCCCTACTGCAAGGCGCTGGTCGCCACCGACCCGGTCACCGACCTGCCCCCGCACCATTGCCCGCATTGCGACAGCCTGCTGCGTCGCGATCCGGAGTTCATGGACGATGTCGCGGATCCGGCGCCGATGGACCTCGGCACGCTCATGGATCCGCGCGCCATCGCAGCGGCCGAGGCCGAGGCCGAAGCCGAAGCGGCAGCGCGCGCGGCGGCCCAGGTCCAGACGCCGCGCGCTGAAGCGGCGCGTGCTGATTCGGAGCGCGTTGATGTAGTGCGCGCCGATGCGGAAGAGATCGAACCGATCCGGTTCGAATCGCTGTGGGGCGAGCCGACATCCACCGCAACCGCGGTTGCCGACGACGCGCACGCAGAGGCAACCGATGACGCGAACGATGCCGCACGCGCATCGCGCGACGAACGCGCGACGCCCGCAGCGATCGCGGTTGCGCCGGGCGGGTCGATGCGACGGCTGCCCAGCTTCGCGCGCAGCGCCGATGGCAGCGCCAGGCCGGTGCGCGAACGCTGGTTGATCATCGCGGTCATCGCGCTCGCGTTCCTGCTCGTGCTGCAATTGCTGCTTGCCGATCGCGCACGCCTGGCCGCGAACGCGCAATGGCGCCCGCTGCTCGCCACGCTGTGCGCTGCCCTGCGTTGCGAATTGCCGCCATGGCGCGAACCCTCCGCATTCACGCTGCTGCAACGCGACGTACGACAGCATCCGAGCCAGCCCGGCGCGCTGCGCGTGTCGGCGACATTCCGCAACGACGCACGCTGGCCGCAGCCCTGGCCGCGACTGCAGCTGACGCTGTCGGACGTCAACGGCCGTCCCGCAGGCCAACGCCGCTTCGAGGCGCAGGAATACCTCGGCGGCGCCCCCGGTCAGGCGGAACTGGCCAGCGGCGAAAGCGCGACCGTGGCGATGGACATCCTCGAACCCGCGCCGCAGATCGTCGCCTACGATTTCCGGTTTCGTTGACGCCACGACGCCCCCCTACTCGCTCAGTCGAACCTCCATTCGCTGAATGCGATGCGGCGACATCGACCGGCCAGCGCGGGTGGCCGCTCGTGACGCGACCGCTGTCCTGCCCGGGACAGCACCGCTCATCGGGGAGCGATGGCCTGCACACCATTCCGCAGCACGGCGCCGTGGCAGCCAGCCCGCGCCCACGCTAGACTCGCTCCCCCGCCATGCGCGGCCACGGATGGATCCGTCGTCCCACCTCCCCCCGAGAGCCCGTCCTTGAACGTCGAACGCCACGACTCCGCTTCCCGTTCCGCCACGCGCACGCCGCTGCGCGAGCATGTCGCGAATTCGGTACGTCGCTACATCGGCGACCTCAACGGCTCCGACGCGAACAATCTCTACGAAGTCGCGCTGCGCGAACTGGAAATCCCGCTGTTCGCCGAAGTCCTGAAGCACTGCGACGGCAACCAGAGTCGCGCCGCGACCATGCTGGGCATCCACCGCGCCACCCTGCGCAAGAAGCTCAAGGACTACGGCCTGTCCACCTGAGCGCCGCTCGCGCGACGACAGGCCCGGCCGACATACCCCATCGTTCTGAGGCCCGGGACCGGCCTGCCCGACCCGGGCGGCTATAATTGCGGTTTCCCCGCCTCCGCACCCCCGCCCCATGACCAGCCACCTGCCCAGCGCCCCGGTGATGATTCGCCGCGCGCTGTTGTCCGTGTCCGACAAGACCGGCCTCCTCGAACTCGCCCGCGCCCTCGCCGCCCGCAACGTCGAATTGCTGTCCACCGGCGGTACCGCCAAAGCCATCCGCGACGCCGGCCTGCCGGTGCGCGACGTGAGCGACGTCACCGGCTTCCCGGAAATGATGGATGGCCGGGTGAAGACCCTGCACCCGATGGTGCACGGCGGCCTGCTCGGCCGCGCGGGACTGGACGACGCAGTGATGGCCGAGCACGGCATCGGCGCGATCGACCTGCTGGTGCTCAACCTGTATCCGTTCGAGCGCGTGTCGGCCAATCCCGACAGCAGCATCGAAGACATCATCGAGAACATCGACATCGGCGGCCCGGCGATGCTGCGTTCGGCGGCGAAGAACTACGCCCGCGTCGCCGTCGCCACCGATCCGGCGCAGTACGCCGGCCTGCTCGCCGAACTCGACGCCAATGACGGCGCCGTTACCGGCCGCACGCGTTTTGCGCTGTCCGTCGCCGCGTTCAACCGCGTCGCGCAGTACGACGCCTTCATCAGCAACTATCTCTCCGCACTGCAGGACGACGGCACGCTCGCACTCTTCCCGGCGCAGAACAACAGCAATTTCGTGAAGGTGATGGATCTGCGCTACGGCGAGAACCCGCACCAGCACGGCGCGTTCTATCGCGACCTGTGGCCGGTGCCGGGCACGCTGGCCACGTTCTCTCAGCTGCAGGGCAAGGAACTGAGCTACAACAACCTCGCCGATGCCGATGCCGCATGGGAATGCGTGCGCCAGTTCGAAGCGCCGGCCTGCGTGATCGTCAAGCACGCCAACCCCTGCGGCGTGGCCCAGGGCAGCGGCTGCGCGGATACCTACGAACGCGCCTACGCCACCGACCCGACCTCGGCCTTCGGCGGCATCATCGCCTTCAACACCCGCCTCGACGGCGCCACCGCGAAGACCATCCTCGACCGCCAGTTCGTCGAAGTGCTGATCGCACCGGACTACGACGACGAAGCGCTCGCCTACGCGAAGAAGAAGGCCAACGTGCGCGTGCTGCGCATTCCGCACGGCGACGGCCGCAACAACATGGACGTCAAGCGCGTCGGTTCGGGCCTGCTGATGCAGACCGCCGACATCCGCGAAGTGACTGCCGACGAACTGAAGGTCGTGACCAAGCTCGCGCCGACCGCAGAACAGCTCGGCGACCTGCTGTTCGCCTGGCGCGTGGCCAAGTTCGTGAAGTCGAACGCGATCGTCTATGCGAAGGATCTGTGCACGATCGGTGTCGGTGCAGGCCAGATGAGCCGCGTCTACTCCGCGCGGATCGCCGGCATCAAGGCCGGCGACGCCGGCCTGGTGGTGCCGGGTTCGGTGATGGCCAGCGACGCCTTCTTCCCGTTCCGCGACGGCATCGACGCCGCTGCCGACGCCGGCATCAAGGCCGTGATCCAGCCGGGCGGCTCGATGCGCGACCAGGAAGTCATCGACGCCGCGAACGAACATGGCCTGGCCATGGTGTTCACCGGCGTGAGGCACTTCCGCCACTGATCCGCACCTGATCCGACCGACGTGTTTCATCTTCGCATCCAGCCTCCGGAGCACTCTCCATGCACCTGATCCGCACCATCGCCATCGCGCTGTCCGTCCTCCTCGCCGCCGTCTCGCTGTCGTCCTGCTCGTCCGACGAGACGAAGGCGGCCGTCGCGATCAGCAAGTTCAGGACCGAGTGCCCTGCCCAGCTGAAGACCACTTTCAGCGCAGACCCCTCGTTCTCCTCGCTCGGCGACGGCTTCGTCACCAACCTGAGCAGCGACACCTGCAGCTGCATCACCGACCGGTTGCGCGCGCTGCCGGCGGCCAAGGTCGTCGCGTTCGACAAGAGCCAGTCGACGACCGAACTGGAAACGCTCATGTCCCCCTGCTCGGCGATCGCGATCAAGCCCCACCTCGGCGAACTGTGCATGGCCGTCGTGAAGCAGAGCGGCGGCGACGCGTCCATCGCCCGCTCCCGCTGCGAGTGCGTGCAGCGCAAGACGAACGAGATGGACGACGTCACGATCGAGAAGACCTTCGGCAACCTCGAACAGGGCTTCAAGAGCGTCGCGGAAGCCTGCATGTCGGCTAGCTGATCACGCCATCGCCCCTGCCCTCACAAAGATGGATTGGACCCAGACATGAAACTCCTCGTCATCGGCTCCGGCGGCCGCGAACACGCCCTCGCCTGGAAGCTCGCGCAGTCGAAGCGCGTCAGCGAAGTCCTCGTCGCCCCCGGCAACGCCGGCACCGCGACCGAAGCCAAATGCCGCAACGTCGACCTGAAGGCGACCGATATCGACGGCCTCGTCGCACTGGTGCGCGCAGAGGGCGTGACAACGACCGTGGTCGGCCCGGAAGGCCCGCTGGTCGCGGGCGTGGTCGATCGCTTCCGCGCGGAGGGGCTGCGCATCTTCGGACCGAACGCCGCTGCGGCGCAGCTGGAAGGCAGCAAGGCGTTCGCGAAGGACTTCCTGGCCCGCCATGGCATCCCGACCGCGTACTACGCGGTGCACACCGATGTCGACGCAGCACTCGCATACATCCGCGAGAAGGGCGCACCGATCGTCGTGAAGGCCGACGGCCTGGCGGCCGGCAAGGGCGTCATCGTCGCGATGACGCTGGAAGAGGCCGAGAACGCGGTACGCGACATGCTCAACGGCAATGCCTTCGGCAGCGCCGGCTCGCGCGTGGTGATCGAGGAATTCCTCGACGGCGAGGAGGCCAGCTTCATTTCGATGGTCGACGGCGTCACCGCGCTGCCGATGGCCACGTCTCAGGACCACAAGCGCGTCGGCGACGGCGACACCGGCCCGAACACCGGCGGCATGGGCGCCTACTCGCCTGCGCCGGTGGTCACGCCCGAGGTGCATGCGCGCGTGATGCGCGAAGTCGTCGAACCGACCGTGCGCGGCATGGCGGCGGATGGCGTGCCCTTCACCGGCTTCCTCTATGCCGGCCTGATGATCGATGCCAGCGGCGCGCCGAAAGTGATCGAGTTCAACGTGCGCTTCGGCGACCCTGAAACGCAACCGGTGATGCTGCGCCTGGAGTCGGACCTGCTCGACCTGGTCGATGCCGCCATCGAAGGACGCCTGCATGAGGCCGACGCGCGCTGGAACCCGAAGCCATCGCTCGGCGTGGTCATGGCCGCGGCCAACTACCCCGACAGCCCCAAGACCGGCGACGTCATCCAGGGTCTGCATGTCCCGGTGCCGGTGGGCGCAAAGGTCTTCCATGCCGGCACCAGCCTCGATGCCGACGGCAATGTCGTGACGTCAGGCGGACGCGTGCTCTGCGTCTGCGCGCTCGGTGCGTCCGTCGAGGGCGCGCAACGCACGGCCTACGCGGCACTGGCGAACATCGGCTGGGACGGCGAATTCCATCGCTCCGACATCGGCTGGCGGGCGATCGAACGCGAGCGTGGCTGATCTCGAGAAGGTCCGCAGGACCGACCTTCGCAGGGATGCCAGCAAGAAACGCGAAGGGCCGGCAGTGATGCCGGCCCTTCTTTCATCCAGGGACCTCAGCGCGGCTTCTTCGCCGTCTTGCCCGGCGCCACGTGGCGGGCGAGCTCCTCGATGAGGTTGCGCACGAGCTTGCGCTGCGCCGCAGGCAACTTGAGGAAGGCTTCGATCGCGAGCTGGTCGTGCGGGTTGACCTTCCACTCGCCGCGGGCTTCACGCACCCGCTTGTCGTCGCCGAACTGCAGTTGCTGCGGCTCGATCGACAGCATCCGCGCCAGTGCGCGGAGATTGGCCTGGCGCGGCATCGCGCGGCCGTTGAGCCAGCCGGACACGGCCTGCTGGGAGACCGGTTCGCCGCCGAAGCGCGCCAGCAGCCTGACCAGTTCGGCAGGACTTTCGCTCATGCCGGCCTGGCGCAGGGCCCCGCGCAGTCGTTCGCTGAAAGCATCTTGTTCGGTTTTCATGGCGCGACGTTAGGCCGGCGCCAAGCCCGATGTGAAAGTCGCTGTTGTCGATCACAGGCAATCTATGTTTCGCGACAACAGAATCCGGAAGCACATTCATGCAGGTTTCAGAACCTGTCAGATGGTTCAGGGTCGCTGTCGTGATCGAATATCCACAATCCCAGCGCGACACCGCAGGACATGCGCAATCCTCCATACCCTTGCGTCAAGTCAGCCTCGCAGCTCCGGCGAGGTCACGGCTTGCGCCCCGCCAGGGATGACTTGACGAATTCGTCGATGAGATGGCGAAGCAGCTTGCGCTGCCCGGTCGGCAACTGCAGGAACGCCTCGATCGCCAGCTGATCGCGCGGATCCAGCCGCCACTCGCCCTTGCCTTCGCGCACGCGCCTGGCGTCGTCGCCGTACTGGAGCTGCTGCGGCTCCATCGACAGCATCTTCGCCAGCGCCTTGAGATTGGCCTGCCTTGGCATCGCGCGCCCCTTCAGCCAGCCGGAGACGGCTTGCTGCGAGACCGGCTCTCCGCCGAATCGTGCCAGCAGTCGCACCAGTTCGACGGGACTCTCCCCGAGGCCCGCCCGTTGCAGGGCAGCGCGCAGCCGTTCGCTGAACGCGACTTGTTCATTCCTCATCACCTGACGTTAGGCCGGTGCACGCCGGCAGTGGAAAATTGTGATTTGTACCGTATCAAACTTTTTGTTACGTTGCATGCCCACATCGAGCACGGAGGCCGAACGATGGCAAGCGGGCAAGGACGCAGAGGCATGGGCGGCAGGCGAGGCGCCGGAACCCCGGCAAGGGGCATCGGCCGGATCTCGCGGGCGGCCGGCCCGCCCATGCGATCCGCCGCCTCGCCAGCCCGTTGCCCACCCCTGACGGACCCGCATGCGTCCCAGTTGCAGGCCGTGCTGGGCTATCGCGCGAAGCAACTGCTGGCCGAGCTCGAACACGGCGATCCCCGGGCCACGCTGGCGGGACGCCTGACCGCCACCAGCGCTGCGCTGCTCCGGTGGTGGTTCGCCAGCGCGATCACGCGCACGCGCGAGGACAACTTCCACCCGGGGCAGCGCGAGGCCATCCTGCACGTGGTGCTCGCGCACGAAATCTTCGGCGACTGCGATCCGGAACGGCTGGTGCAGCGCGCGACCGGCGCCTGTCCGGACGCCATCGCAGGCGCCGCTCCGGACGCGCGCGAGCGAAGCACCTGCGACATGCGCCTGGCCCTGCGCTGCGCACCCGGCGCAGGCCAGCGATGGGTGCTGCAGGCACTGCTGATCTGGCAATGGGCGAACCACATGTCTTCGCGCGCGGCGGGCTGCGAGGACGCGCGCTTCAGCGATCGCTTCGCGGTACTGGTGCCCGTGGGCCGCCAGCAGGACTGGGAAGACGCGCTGCTCGGCACGCCGGCAGTCGCAGGACTGCGCTGCGTCGGCGATGCCAGCGTGCTGCGCCGCACGCGACTGTTCCTGCCCCCGGCCCTGCGTGCGCCCTACCGCTTCTGGCTGATGATGCAGGCCTGCGCCGGCGATGCGCTCCGCGTGCAGGCGGACGATGCGGACGGCACGACAGCAACGCTGGTCGCAGGACGAGGCCCGCGTCTCTCCAACGGCTTGCCGGCGCCGGCCTTCTCCGGCCAGGGCGCCGTGCCATTGCGGACACCCGCCAGCCTGCGGGTGACCTGGCGCGATCCCGACGCCCCACCCTGCACGGAGAACACGGATCATGGCGCCTGCGTCGCCGACTTCGGTGATGCGCGAGCCATCCGCTATGGCGTCGCCAAATTACCGGCGCTGTCATGCGTTCCGTCCCGCCTGCGGCTTCGTGCGATCGGTTCGCGGCCGGCGGCCTCGCAGCCCAGCGCCCGGCCCATGCTGCACCGCGACCATGCCGCACAACTGCGCATCGGTTTGCGCGCACTCGCACATCGCACCCGCGCATTCGCATCGATCGATGAAGCACGCGCGCCGCGCATGCGCGTCCTGTGCGAAACACCGGCGCTGGTGCGCGCCGCACGCACGCGGCTGGTCGACCTTGGCGTCGCGATCGACGAGATCGCCTGCAACCTGGATGCCGGCGCGCGATCGCGCGGTATCACGCTGGCCGCGAAACACGGGCGCATCCACATCGCACTGATCTCAGCCTCACTCCACCCGGATCCGCGGACCTGCGTGCTCGTGGTCCTGCGCAGCACGGCGCCGCAGGCAGGCGAGGCCATGCCTGCGGCGGCCACCGGCACGCCCGCGATGTGGCCGGAGCCCGAACTCGCCCGGCTTCGCGCCGCAAACCGCGAGCGCGCGGCGTTCGGCCAGCCCCCCGACAACCTGCTCGACGTGCTGACGGTGATCGAACACCGCGACGCCCTGCCCCTGTACGCGTCCTGGCTGCAGCAGGGGCTGGCGGTGCGCGACTCGCGCCCGCCCGAAGCCGCGCCCCCGACCGGCGATGCGGTGATGACGACGCTGCGCCGCGACGCCGCACGTTTCGAAATCGCACTGCCGCCGCTCTGCGTGGACATCGCGGCCATGGATACGCCGGAGCGCCTGTCGGACCAGCCACGCCGACTGCTGCGCAGCAGTCGCGCATTGCCGGTGCACAAGTCGATCCATCCGCTCGCAGGCTGGCACGAAGACGACAACGGCTTGCGGCGCGGCTTCATCGAGGCCGCGGAGCTCGATCCGCGCATCGACAGCCATTGCCTGCTCGACCCGCGGAGCCAGGCCTGCCGTCACCGAGACACCCTGCTCGCACTGGGCATGGACGGACGCGGACGCGTCGATGCGCTCGCCAGGACGGCCACGCATGTCTTCCTCGTCGAATTCCTGCCCGACCGCCCCACGGGTGCCGCACCGCGCCACGACGGTGGCGAGCGCGCGCTGCGGCTGTGGCGGCGTCGCACCAACACCCTGCCCGCGGACCAGCGCGACGAGCGCCTCTGGCGGCAGGTGAAGCTGCAGGCGCCGCTGTTCTGGTCATGCAAGCGTCACGGCGTCCCCCTGAGCGCATTGCTCGAAGCGCTCGCCAGCACGCGCAGCCTCATGCCCCCGGCCACCGGCCATTCGGTGCCTGCCTGTTGACCGCATCGGCCTCTGACGGCGCGCGTCGGCGTCTGCTAGGCTGCGGCGATCGACGGAATCCGCGGGGCACGCATGGCGTACAACCAGTTCGAACTGCTGCGGCAACGCCGCTTCCTGCCGTTCTTCGTGGTGCAGTCGCTGGGCGCCTTCAACGATAACGTCTACCGGCAGGCCATCATCGGCCTGCTCGCATCGATCGGGCTGTCGGCCAGCCAGCAATCGATGTACACCAACCTCGCGCCCGCGCTGTTCATCCTCCCGTTCTTCCTGTTCTCCGCCACGGCCGGCCAGATCGCCGAGAAGCTGGAGAAGTCGCGCCTGATCCGCATCACCACGACGATGGAAATCGTCATCATGTCGGTGGCGGCCGTGGGCTTCCTGATGCAGAACATGCCGCTGCTGCTCGTCGCCCTGTTCGGCACCGGCCTGCAGTCGGCGCTGTTCGGCCCGGTGAAATATTCGATCCTGCCCTCGGTGCTGAAACCCGAGGAACTGACCGGCGGCAATGGCCTGGTCGAGATGGGCACCTCGATCTCCATCCTCATCGGCATGTTCGCCGGCGGACTGATCTTCGAACTGGCTGGCAGCCATGGCCCGGAAACCGCCGCAGCCGCGATCGTGGCGCTGGCCATCGCCGGCAACCTGGCCAGCCGCTTGATCCCGCCGGTAGATGCCGGCATGCCGGACCTGAAGGTCAACATCAATCCGATCCCGGAATCGCGCCGGGTGATGGCGCTGGCCAAGAAGCAGCTTGCGGTGCGCAACTCGATGCTCGGCGTGTCGTGGTTCTGGTTCTTCGGCACCATGCTCACCGCGCAGATGCTGACCTACGCACAGGTCAACCTCGGCGGTACGCCCTCGCTGTACCTGCTTCCGCTGGCGCTGTTCTCCATCGGCACCGGCATCGGCTCGCTGCTGTGCGAGAAACTGTCGGCGCGCACGGTCGAGATCGGCCTGGTGCCGCTTGGCGTGTTCGGTATGAGCGCCTTCCTGCTCGACCTCTACTTCGCACGTCCCGACGCGGCCAGCGTGACAGGCCTGACCCTCGCCGAATTCGTGCGCGCGCCGGGCAGCCTGCGGATCATGATCGACTTCACCGGCATCGGCCTGTTCGCCGGCATCTTCATCGTGCCACTGTTCGCGCTGATCCAGAGCCGCACGCCGAAGCAGGAAATCTCTCGCGTGATCTCGGCGGTGAACATCCAGAACGCGATGTTCATCGTGCTGGCGGCCATCGCCGGCATCGCGCTGCAGATGGACCAGTTCAAGGTCGGCGATACCGTCATCCCGATGCCGGGCCTGAGCATCCCGCAGCTGTTCCTGTGCCTGGCGATCGCCAACACCCTCGTCGCGATCTGGATCTTCACGATCGTGCCGGAATTCCTGATGCGCTTCCTCAGCTGGGTGCTGGTGCGCGCACTCTACCGGCTGGAACTGCATGGCATCGAGAAGCACGTGCCCGACGAAGGACCGGCGCTGATCGTGTGCAACCACGTCACCTACATGGATGCGCTGATCCTCTCGGCCAGCATCCCGCGCCCGGTGCGCTTCGTCATGTACTACAAGATCTTCAACATCCCGGTGATGCGCTGGATCTTCAGGACCGGCAAGGCGATTCCCATCGCCGGCGCGAAGGAAGACCCGGAGATCATGCGCCGCGCCTTCGACGAGGTGGATGCCGCGCTGGCCAACGGAGAGATCGTCTGCATCTTCCCCGAAGGCGCGCTGACGAAGGACGGCAACATCGCGCCGTTCAAGGGCGGCGTGGAACGGATCCTCGAGCGTCGGCCGGTGCCTGTGGTGCCGATGGCGCTGCGCAACATGTGGACGAGCATGTGGAGCAAGCGTGACGGACGTCTCGCGCGGATGCGCGTGCCACGCCGATTCCGTGCGCACATCGAGGTCGCGGCTGGCGAAGCCGTGCCCGGTCGCGAAGCCAGCGCTGCAGGCCTCGAAGCGCGCGTGCGCGCACTGCGCGGCGACGCGGCCTGAGGCACGGAAACACCTCCGCACCGCCGGCACAACGTCCGCCGGCGTTTGCGCCACGCCGCGGATTCGGCACAATGCCGGCAGAACGGTCGCCTGCGGGCGTCTTGCCTTCCCATCCCTCTCCTGGCGACGAACATGAGCACATTCCCCCCGTCCGACACTGCACCCGCCCCCCAGAACTACATCGTCTGGTCGATCATCAGCCTGGTGCTCACCTTCGCCACCTGCTGCCTGTGCTACACGATCCCCGCGCTGGGCACCGCGATCGTGGCCCTCGTGTTCTCGATCAAGGTCAATGGCGCGCTGAACAAGGGCGATGCACAGGGCGCCGCGAGCGCATCGAAGCAGGCCAAGTTGTGGAACCTCATCACGCTGGGCCTGTTCGTGCTCGGCGTCGTCGTCTGGCTGGTTGCGTTCTTCGCGATGGGCGGCATGGAAGGCCAGCAGGAGCAGATGGAAATGCTGCAGAAGATCCTGGACCAGCAGAAGACCAACTGATCCGACATTGCTGTCGTGACGGAACGTACGTTCGCTACCTGGCTGCTGGTCGCCGCTGCCCTTGCGGCGGCGGCGGCAGCCGTCCTGTTCAGGCATGTCGACCCCAACGCACCCGGCAACCCGCTGCCGGTGTGCGTGTTCTACGCAGTGACGGAGCTCTATTGCGCGGGCTGCGGCATCACCCGCGCACTGCACGCGCTCGCGCACGGCGACCTGCTGCGCGCGCTGCACATGAATCCGCTTGGCGTGTTCATGCTGGTCGCGGGACCGCTGATGCTGCTCCATGTCCGCGGCTGGCGCCCGGAAGCGCTGCAGCCGCTGATGCGCGTCCTGCTCTCAGGCAAGTTCTGGCTCGTGCTGCTGCCCGGCTACATGGTGCTGCGCAACCTGCCGTGGTGGCCGTTCACCCTGCTCGCGCCAGGCTGACGCGCCTGCATTCATCCAGCCGGGGTTAGCTTCGCGCCATGCCTGCCGTCCTCCGCCTGTCCCTCGCTGCGTGTGCGCTGTCCCTCGCGCTCGTCCTGCCCACCTCGCCAGCGCCGGCGCAGACGCCCGGACTCAACCGCTGCGTGGGTGCCAGCGGCGACACGATCTACACCGACCGGCGCTGCGAGGAGATCGGCGCGCAGTCGCGCGGCATCCGCTCGCCCTCCGGCGCCACCCTGTCGACACGGCGCATGGCCTGTGCGCGGACGCTGCAGGACCTGGTCCACGAAATCTCGGCGGCGATCGACAATCGCGACGTGAACCGCCTCGGCACGGTCTATCACTGGGTCGGGCACGACGACGCCAGCAGCACGAAGATCTACGACCGCCTGCAGGCCATCGTCGAACGGCCACTTGTCGACATCGCCCCGCTGCGTGCCGCAGCGCCGGCAGCGGAGGCCCCGACCGCCGCGCCTGCAACCACGACGGATGTCCCGACGGCCCAGGCTCGCAGCGACGCCGGCGTGCCGGCGCCCGACGGGACGGACACCTCGGCCATGCCGCCCGCGCCTCGCCCCGTCCGCCGCACGCCCTATGGCCTTCGCGTGCTGCAGACGCTCCGCAACGGCTCGACGCCATCGCGCACCGACCTGCGGCTGCAGCGCCACTTCGACTGCTGGTGGATCAGCTTCTGACCCGATCCCTGGCAAGGCATGCTGCGCTGCAGCTTGCGCAAAGCTTCAGGGGATGGAAAACATGGCGACGGGCAAGGGTCCGGGTTCGTGTACACCACACCACCACCATCCCGGCAACGCACCCTTCGGCCCGGACGCCGCGGTGCCGAGGATCAGGGAGAGATCGATCGATGAAGCGTTCCATCCTGTTCACCGCGCTCGGCGCGGTGGCGCTGCTTGGCTTGGCCGCGACGGCCACCCACGCCGCCGGCACACCGCTGCTGTCCTCCGCCAAGACCGCGGCCGGCATCACCGGCGACGTCAGCTATCGTGCGCTGGCCGACAACCGCGCCACCGAATCGCTGCAGATCGTCCGCGCCGACGCGGGCCTCGTCAATGCGAAGACCGACGTGCTGCCGCTGGGGCTCGGCGACTTCGGCAACGCGTACCGGCAGTTCAGCAAGCGCAATCCCGACGGCACGGAAGTGTGGTACGGCACGCTGGGCAAGCGCTTCGACATCGTTGAAACCCTGCGCTACAAGGCCACCGGCGAGATCGCCGACGACCCGAACAACTCGGTGATGATCGTCCGCAACGGCGACAAGCTCACCGGCACCATCCGCTCCAACGGCCAGCTCTACAGCCTGCGCCCGCTGCGTTCCGGCGGCCATGCCATCGTGCGCGTGAACGAATCGAAGATGCCGGCCGACCATCCGGCCGCCTACGGCTTCCTGCCGCGCATCGACATGGGCCATGGCACGAAGACCAACACCCGCGCCAGCATCGCTGCGAGCACGATCCGCGTGCTCGTCGCCTACACGCCGTCGGCCGCGGCCGCCAGCGGCGACATCACCGGCCTGATCAACCTGGCCATCGCCGAAACCAACCGCGGCTATACCAACAGCGGCGTCGACATCACCGTGCAGCTGGCTTCCTCGGTGCGCGTGACCTACACCGAATCGGGCAGTTTCAGCACCGACCTGTCGCGCTTCCGCGGTACCAGCGACGGCTACATGGATTCGATCCACACCACGCGCAACAGCACCGCCGCCGACGTCGGCGTGCTGATCATCAACAACAGCTCGTCCTGCGGCCTGGCCTCGGGCATCGGTTCCTCGGCATCGACTGCCTTCGCCGCGGTGCATTACAGCTGCGCCACCGGCTACTACTCGTTCGGCCACGAGATCGGCCACCTGCAGTCGGCGCGTCACGACATCGCCACCGACGGCACGCTGACGCCGTATGCATACGGCCACGGCTATCGTTCGCCGACGAATGCCTGGCGCACGATCATGGCCTACAACTGCACCAACGCCGGCGGCTGCCCGCGCATCAACTACTGGTCGAATCCCGCCAAGACCTACGGCGGACAGGCCATGGGCAACACCACGCGCGCGCACAACCAACGTGTGTTGAACAACACTGCGGCCACGATCGCGGCCTTCCGCTGATCGCCTGATCCGGTGACGCGTCAACAAGGACAGGGCCGCGAGGCCCTGTCCTTTTTTGCTGTCGCGAGACAATGCGTCGTCTCGCCTCGTGATCGGACGAACGGTGCTTGCGGGCCATTCCATGCTCACGCAGGATCGAGTCGGGCAAGGCGGACCGGGCCATCCTCATCACGGATCGAGCACCTGGAATTGCCCCTCGGATATCGGCTCGGACGCCGCAGTTCCAGGTTGCAGGGAGAGCACACGCATGAAACGTTCCACCTTGTTCATCGGCATTGCCGCCATCGTCACGTTCGGCCTCGCGGCAGCTGCCACCCAGGCCGCGCGCACCCCGCTGTTCACCGCCAGCACGACTTCGATGAAGTCCGCGAACCTCACCGGTGACGCCGGCTATCGCTCGCTGTCGAGCAATCGCGCCACCACCGCGCTGCGCGTGGTGCAGGCCGATGCCAGCCTGATCGGCGAACACACCGACGTCCTGCCGCTGGGCCTGGGCGATCTCGGCACGGCCTTCAAGCAGTACAGCCGCCGCAATCCGGATGGCACCCAGGTCTGGTACGGCACGCTCGGCAAGCGCTTCGGCCTGGTCGACACCCTGCGCTACAAGGCGACCGGCGAGATCGCCGACGATCCGAACAACTCGGTCATGATCGTCCGCCAGGGCAACCAGATGTCCGGCACCATCCGCTCGAACGGCCAGCTCTACACCCTGCAGCCGCTCGCAAAGGGTGGGCACGTGATCGCCCGCATCGACGAGTCGAAGATGCCGGCCGACCATCCCGGCGCCTACGCCGACATGTGGCGTGCATCGCTCGCCGAGCATCCGCAGGTGAAGGCCGCGGCCGCACGCGCCACCGCGCTCGCGCCGATCACCGTGCGCGTGATGATCGTCTACAGCACGGCCGCCGCGAGCGCGGTCGGCAACACGACCACGAAATCGAACCTCGCGATTTCCGAGAGCAACCAGAGCTTCGTCAACAGCGGCGTGAACGTGACGTTCCAGCTCGCCGGCGTCTACACCGCGAACTACGTCAACTCCGATTTCAACACCGACCTCACGCGCTTCCGCGGCACCACCGACGGTTACCTCGACAGCTACCACACCACGCGCAACACCATCGCCGCCGACGTGGCCGTGCTGATCACCACCAACACCCAGTACTGCGGCCTCGGCTATCTCAATTCCAACGCGGCCAGCGCGTTCAGCGTGACTGCCGCCTCGTGCATGACCGGCTACTACTCCTTCGCGCACGAGATCGGCCACAACTTCGGCGCACGCCACGATCCCGCCACCGACCCGAGCACCACGCCCGTCGCCTATGCGCATGGCTATCGCTCGCCGACGAATGCCTGGCGCACGATCATGGCCTACAACTGCACCAACGCCGGCGGCTGCCCGCGCATCAACTACTGGTCCAACCCCGCCAAGACCTACGGCGGACAGGCCATGGGCACCGCCGCGACCAGCAACAACGCGCGCCTGCTCAACGAGCGCGCACCCACGGTCGCAGCCTTCCGCTGACCGCAGGGCGGCAACATACCCAGATGTACGGACGGGGCCGAAAGGCCCCGTTCCTTTGCCCGCATGCCTGGCCGGAATGACCCGCCCGCCACCTGATCGCCTAAAATTGCGGTTTCCCCTCATCCCGTGGACACCGACATGGCGCAGAAGTACCCCGAATGGATCTGGCACAACGGCAAGATCAAGCCCTGGGCCGAAGCCACCACCCACGTCATGTCGCACGCGCTGCACTACGGCTCGTCGGTGTTCGAAGGCATCCGCTGCTACGACACGCCCGATGGCCCGGTGATCTTCCGCCTCAACGACCACAACAAGCGCCTGTTCGCCTCGGCCAAGATCTACGACATGGCCATTCCCTACGGCCTGGACGAAATCAACGCCGCCTGCCGCGAAGTCATCAAGGCCAACGACTACACCACCGACTACCTGCGCCCTGTGGCCTACCGCGGCCTCGGCGGCTTCGGCCTCTCGGCCGACACGCCGACCGATGTCGCCGTCGCGACCTGGAAGATGGGCCAGTACCTCGGCGCCGAAGTGCTGGAAGCCGGCATCGACGCCTGCGTCTCCAGCTGGCAGCGTTTCGCCCCGAACACCATCCCGGCTGGCGCCAAGGCCGGCGGCAACTACCTTTCCGGCCAGCTGGTCGCCCGCGAAGCGCGCCGCCTCGGCTTCGGCGAAGGCATCGCGCTCGCCTCGACCGGCTTGCTCAGCGAAGGCGCAGGCGAGAACCTGTTCCTCGTCTTCGACGGCGCGCTGCACACCACGCCGGTCAGCGCTGCGCTGCTCAACGGCCTGACCCGCAACACCATCATCACCCTGGCCCGCGACAACGGCATCGAGGTGATCGAACGCGACCTGCCGCGCGAATACCTCTACCTGTGCGACGAGCTGTTTATGTGCGGCACCGCCGCCGAACTCACCCCGATCCGCTCGGTCGACGCACGCCAGGTCGGCACCGGCAAGCCCGGCCCGGTCACCCGCAAGTTGCAGGACCTCTTCTTCGGCCTGTTCAACGGCAAGACCCCGGACAAGTACGGCTGGCTGGAACGCGTGTAAACCGAGCCATCGACGGAACGAATGGAGGCCGCGCACATGCGCGGCCTTTTTCGTTGGCCCGCCATCGGCCGGCACCGATCATCGGAAACGCACCCGGTCGATGGCCGTTCGATGCGGGCCAGCGCGTTGCGTCTGGTCAGGAACGGGGGAATTCGACGTTTCGCGCTGCGCGGCCCACGAGCGGTCGCTTTGCACGGAATGCGTCCATGCACGCGCACGGAACAGGAGGAGCGCCATGTCGTCCAGGTTGATGGCACCGGCACGGGATGCCGGCATCGTGGTCCACTGCAAGTCGCCCAAACCCGTTCGATGGCCGGCATTGCTCGCCGGATCACTCGTGCTCGTCGCCGGGCTGTCGTCCATTGCCGACCTCAAGGCGCAGGACGAGCGCGGCAATCTCGTCGAATCGCCGCGCCCTGCGCCGCCCACGCTGCGTCGCGCCGACATCGGCGCGATCGTCCGGGCGCCACGCGCCGTGACCAATCGCGCCGACCTGCCGCCGCCACGCGTCCGCTGCAGCTTCGTCTGCAGCGCGATCACGCCGCGCACGCCGATCGCGCAGGTCGTTCTCGAAGGCGAGGCGCGGGAGATCTCGCCTGCGCTGCGCCTCGATTTCGCAAGGACGCCGCAGGCGCTGCGCGACGGCGATTTCGGCAGCGTGCCACTGATGGCGATTCCCGAAGCGCGCGTGCAACCCGGCAGCGGCATCGATTTCGAACGCTTGCGCACGCGCGATGCGCCGGTGTTCCTCGATCGCGTGCGCGAGCACCGCGTGGTCGCGCGCGATGCCGGCATGGACACCGCGCGGCTGCGCAGCGCCAGGCCCAATGCCTCCACCTCTGCCGACACCTCGCCTGCGCTGCGCGAGGCGATGACCGCCGACCTGCGCAGCGGCGGCCTGCAGCAGATCCGCGCGATCGCGCAAGGCATCGAAATCCAGCGCGGCGCGACGCAGCGCACGCTGGTCTTCGAAGGCATGCAGCCCGGCATGAGTTACGAGATCCGCCTCGTGCGCGAGAGCGTCGAAGCCGCCGAGAGCCTCGGCGAGAACGTCTGCCGCGTGCCGGTCTGCCCGGCCGATTTCGTCAACCCGTAATGCATCGCGCCGACGCCTGCGCGCCTGGTCGCGCGGCGGATCGTGCGCCAACAGGGAGAAAGCGCCATGCAGGACACCATGCGCAACACCGGATTCCGCGAAAACGTCTGCCGCGACACCGGACGCCGCGACACGCGTCGTCGCCATGAACAGCCGCGCACCGGGCTCGACGCCACGCGAGCAGGCTTGCTGCTCGCATCGCTGGCCGCGCTGCTGGGCTTCAGCGCGACGGTCGGCGCACAGGCGAGCTGGCGCATCGACAACATCAGTCCGGTCAGGTCCGACCAGGACGGCAACGATCCCAACAGCGCCAGCGGCGGTCGCGTGAACCAGCTCGCCGCGCATCCGACCAACAACCAGGTCTACTTCGCCGCAAGCGAATGGGGTGGCCTGTTCCGCACAGCGGATGGTGGCCGGAACTGGACCTACGTCCCGGGCCATCGCGCGCAGTCGACCTGGGACGTGGAGTTCAACCCTGGCAACGCCAACGTGCTGGTCGCGACCTCGCGTTTCGACGGCAAGACCACGCCGCAGTCCGGCGTCAGCGTCAGTCGCGACGGCGGCACCACATGGGCCGTGCCCAATGGCGCGCGCCCTGCCGCGGGCGATTGCCGCTTCGCGGTGGATCGCACGGAACCGGATGCGTTCGGCATCGCCTTCGACCCGGCGAACAACAACCGCATCTTCGTCGGCACCGGCTGCGGCATCGCATTCAGCACCGACAACGGCGTGAACTGGGACTATCGCGATCCCACGCCGGCGACTGCCGGCGGCTCGCGCGTGTGGGACGTCAACATCCATCACGGCGTGATCGACATCTGCGGCGACGAAGGCCACATGCGCTCCACCGACGGTGGCACCACCTTCGTCGCGGGCGCGGCCGATCCCGGTGGCACCTGCTCGCTCGCGGCATCGCCGGACGAGGCGAACACGATCTTCCTGTCTGTCGGCACGCAGTTGTTCGAAAGCCGCGATGGCGGCGCCACGTGGCCGACCACGTTCACCAATCCGGGCCCGCAGGGACGCATTCCGTTCGTGCGCGTGAACGACCGCACCGGCACGGCATTCGACCTGTGGTTCGGCGACACGCAACTGTTCCGCGCGGCCTGCACGACGCCGGCCAATCCTGCGTCGACCGCGCAGCGCTGCCCGTCGAACAGCTGGAACAACGCGCAGACCGGCTCGCACTGGGACGTCGGCGACATCGCCTTCAATCCCACCGGCGGCGTCGGTGCATGCCCGACGCTGTTCTCGAACGACGGGGGCGTGTACTTCAACCAGCGCACCGGCGCCGATTGCCACGATCCGCGCTGGGAACAGCCGACCACGTCGGTCACCGCGCTGTGGCTGTGGGACATGGATGGCAACGAACGCACCACGCTCGACGAGGAAGGCGTCTACACGGGCCAGCAGGACAGCGGCGCCTTCGGTACGCGCGATGCGCCGCGCGCGACGCCGACCTGGCGCAGCCCCGGCTGCTGCGACGTCTTCGACGTGGAGGCCGAAGCCAACCGCGTGGTCTACACCATGTGCTGCTTCAACGGCGGTCGCGCGACGCGGCTGTTCCTGGACGGCGACAACATGGACGGCGGCTCCGAAATCCCGACCTACCCCGCCGGCACGCTGCTGGGCTTCAACGACCTGGACAGCATCGCCAACTACGCCGCCAACAGCTACGCCGTGGTCTCCAGCTCGGGGGTGTTCTTCACCACCAACATCGGTGCGAATCCGGTGACATGGCAGACCCTCGGCACCGGCGCGCCGGCAAACGCCTGCGGTGTGTACGCATCGCGTCGCGCCGACGGCACCCCGGTGTTCCTGCTGCGTGCCGGCATCGGCGCCTGCAGCCTCGGCGGTACCGGTTCGCTGTGGCGACACGACGGCGCCACCACCACCGGCGCCTGGACCCAGGTGCAGCGCGGCGGCAACAACCAGTTCGGTGCATTCGGCGTGGACCGCAACGATGCCAACCACATCATCGCCAGCGACATGGCCGGCGCGACGCCGCAGATGGTGCGCACCACCAACGGCGGCACCGGCTGGACGGCGATGGGCGATGTCGACACGCTGCTCACCGGCAACGGCGGCTTCCTCGGCGAAGTGCAGCAGGGTGCGACCGGCGGTGGCTACCCGCAGGCGTCCCTGATCGCGATCAGCCAGCTGGATCGCAACGTGTGGGTGGTCGGCGGCCAGGACTCCGGCATCTACTACACCGCGAATGCCGGCGGCAGCTGGACGCTGCTGTCCGATCCGGTGAACAACACCGCGCTCCGCCCGCACATCTCGCGTCCGCTGTATGCGCATTTCGAGCGCCTGGGCAACCAGCGTTCCAACCTCTACATCGGCGCGCGCGGCCGCGGCGCATGGCGCATCGGCATCAACCAGGAAAACCGCTGGGCCGGCGCGATCTGGCGCTTCACCGGCACTGCCTGCACGGGCGACAGCTGTCCCGGCTGGCAGCGACTGGACAACAACATCCGCACCGTCGGCATCGTCGCGGGTTCGGATCGCCTGTACCAGTTGCACCACGACGGCACGATCTGGCGTGCGACCGGCACGCCGTGCACCGGCGAAAGCTGCCCGGGCTGGCAGCGGCTCGACAACAACCCGAAGACCGTGTCGATCGCGGCCGGCGGCACCAGCCTGTACCAGTTGCACAACGACGGCATGATCTGGCGCTCCACCGGCACCGCATGCAGCGGCGACAGCTGCCCGGGCTGGCAGCGCCTCGACAACAATCCGGCGACACGCGCGATCGCCGCCAGTGCCGGCAAGCTCTTCCAGCTGCATCGCGACGGCCGCGTCTGGGAATGGACCGGGCAGCCCTGCAGCGGCGACAGTTGTCCGTCCTGGCGCATGCTCGACAACAATCCGCGCACGGTCGCCATCGCGACCAGCAACGGCACGCTCTTCCAGCTGCATGATGACGGCCGCATCTGGCGCGCCACCGGCACGCCCTGCAGCGGGCAGAGCTGCCCGGGCTGGACGATGCTCGACAACAACCCCGGCACCGCCGATCTCGCCACCAACGGCGGCACGCTGTTCCAGCGCCATCGCAACGGCAACATCTGGCGCGCCACCGGCACCGCGTGCTCGGGCCAGAGCTGCCCCGGCTGGCAGCGGCTGGACAACAACCCGCGCAGCACCGCCATCAACGGCGGCGTGTACCAGGATCACGGCGACGGCCGCATCTGGCGCTCGACCGGCACGGTCTGCAGCGGCGAAAGCTGCCCGGGCTGGACGATGCTCGACAACAATCCGCGCACGAAATCCAGCCTGGCCGCGGAAGGCGACAACGCGCGGCTGTACCAGCTGCACGCACCCAAGCTGTACCAGCTGCACAACAATGGCGCGATCTGGCAATCCACCGGCGTACCGTGCAATGGCGAGAGCTGCCCCGGCTGGCAGCGACTCGACAACAATCCGCGCACGCGCAGCATCGCCGCAGCGGGTGGACGCCTGTACCAGCTGCACGTGGACGGAAAGATCTGGCGCAGCAACGGCCAGCCCTGTTCGGACGACGTCTGCCCGGGTTGGGAGCTGGTCGACAACAATGCGCGCACGGTGAAGATCGTCGCCTCGGCCGGACAGTTGTTCCAGCTGCACAACAACGGCCATATCTGGCGCTTCACCGGTCGAACCTGCAGCGGCGAGAGCTGCCCCGGCTGGGTGCGCCTGGACAACAACGCCGCGACCCGCGACATCGTCGCAGGCGGCGGCCAGCTGTACCAGCTGCACACCGGCGGACGCATCTGGCGCTGGACCGGCCGCGCCTGCAGCGGCGAAAGCTGCCCCGGCTGGACGATGCTCGACAACAACGCCGCGACCACCCGCATCGCCGCGTCCGGCGGCATGCTCTACCAGTTGCACACCGGTGGACGGATCTGGGTGCACACCGGCGTCGGCTGCACCAACAACAGCTGCCCGGGCTGGCGCATGCTCGACAACAACCCGCGCACCACCGACATCGTCGCCGGCGGGCGCGAGCTGTACCAGCGCCACAACGACGGCCGCATCTGGGAATCCACCGGCGTGGCCTGCGCCAACAACAGCTGCCCGGGCTGGCGCATGCTCGACAACAACGCGCGCACCCGCGCGCTCGCCGCCGCCGGCGGACTGCTGTACCAGTTGCACGACAACGGCGCGATCTGGCGCAGCGATGGCCGCGCCTGCGTGCAGCAAAGCTGCCCGGGCTGGGTGCGGCTGGACAACAACCCGCGCACGGTCATGATCGTGTCTGCAGAGGAGTGAGCCGCGGCATCGCACGCTGCCGGCGAAGTGCTGGAACGACGACGCCACCCGCGAGGGTGGCGTCGTCGCATCCGTCACTTCATGCCGATGGAAACATGCAGAGACGCCATCCACGTCTCAGCTGGCGAACTCCAGCGTCGCCACCACGCCCCTCTCCTGGCCCGGCACCACGCGCACGCGCCAGCCGTAGAGCGCGCACAGGCGGCGCACGATCGACAGGCCGATGCCACCGCCTTGCGTGTGTTCGGCATGACTGCCGCGATAGCCGCGCTCGAACAGGCGCGCGGCATCCTCGGCGCTGAGGCCGGGACCGCTGTCGATCACGTCCACGGCATTGGGACGCAGGCGCACCACCACGTCGCCCTGCAGCGTGTACTTCACCGCATTGCCGATCAGGTTGCTCAGCGCCACCGTCACCGCGGCATCGGGCGCATCGACGATCACCGGGCCCTGCGTGTCGTCGACGCGCAGCTGCAGCGGCTTGCCCGCCAACTGGCCGCGATGCGCATCGAGGAGTTGCTCGGCCAGCCTGCCGACATCGGCCGCGCCATGGCCGCGTTCGTTGCGCGACAGCAGCAGCAGCGCGCCGATCAGGTCGGTGCACTGCTGTTCGGCACGCTGGACGCGCTGCAGCCGCGTCCGGGTCTTCTCGTCGAGGTCGGACTTGGCCAGCAGCAGCTCCGCCGCGCCGCGGATCACCGCCAGCGGCGTGCGCAGCTCGTGGCTGACGTCGGCATTGAACTCGCGATCGCGCTTGACCACGTCGGTGAGCCGCTCCGCGTAGTCGTCCAGCGCCTTCGCAAGCTCGCCGACCTCGTCTTCCGCGAAATGCGAGGCCAGCGCCTCGGGCTCGCTGCTGCGTCCGGACCGCCGCAGGCGCCGCGCAAGTTCGGTCACCGGACTCATCACGCGCGACGCCGCCCACCAGCCGACCAGCAGCGAGAACGCGGTGAACAGGAAGACCGCGCCGAAGATCGCGCGGTTGAACTGCGCCTCGCCGCGGCTGGCGCGGGTCATGTCGTAGGCGAGGAAGAACCATGCGTCCGGCGTCTTACGCACGGCGAGCTTGTAGGAGAACGGGCTGCCGTCGGCGTTCTGGCCGCTGAGGCGATGGATGCCGTCGCTCAGTTCGGCCCACTCCGGGTATTCACGGCGGACGCGATCGAACTTGTCCGCGCTGAACGCATAGGCCCGGATCTGTTCCACCGGCACGTCCGGACTGAGATCCGGATTTTCGTAATACCGCCGCGCGAACTCGTTGATGTTCTGGTTCATCACGTCTTCGACCAGCGCATTCTCGACCCGGTTGCGGGTCCATTGCGTGGCGAAGGCGAACAGGCTGGTCAGCCCGAAGCCGAGCAGCAGGAACGACAGGATGATGCGGCTGCGCAGCCGCCGGCGATAGGTGGGTCGCGCGCGACGCGGCGCGGGTCGATCAACTGCCGGCATCGGGGACTGCGATGCGATAGCCGATGCCGTGGCGGGTCTGGATGTACGGCGCGCCGAACGGCTTGTCGACCACCGCGCGCAGGCCATGGATGTGCACGCGCAGGCTGTCGGAGTCCGGCAGTTCCTCGCCCCACACCCGGGTTTCCAGCTCCTGCCGCGTGACCACCGCCGGCGAGGCTTCCATCAGCGCCTGCAGGATCTTCAGCGCGGTCGGGTTGAGCTGGAGCAGCTTGCCCTGGCGACGGACTTCGAGGGTGTCGAGGTTGTATTCCAGTTCGCCGACCTCCAGCACCCGCGTCTGCGTGCCCTTGCCGCGCCGGGCCAGCGCGTTGAGGCGGACTTCCACTTCCTGCAGCGCGAACGGCTTGATGAGGTAGTCGTCGGCGCCGGAGTCGAAGCCGGCGATCTTGTTGTCCAGGCTGTCGCGCGCGGTGAGCATCAGCACCGGGGTCTGCTTGCGGGCCTCGCCGCGCAGCTTGCGGCAGACCTCCAGGCCATCCATGCCCGGCAGGTTGAGGTCGAGCACGATCGCGTCGAAGTCGTGGACCACCGCCAGGTGCAGCCCGGTGATGCCGTCCGCGGCGAAGTCGATGGTATGGCCGCGGTCTTCCAGGTAGTCGCCGAGGTTGGCGGCGATGTCCTGGTTGTCTTCGATCACGAGAATGCGCATGCGTTCGAGTTCCTCCGGAGTTGTGCTCAGACCCGATCGCGTCGCGATCGGTTCCGTGGCGGACGGCATCGAACGGACGCTTCGACGTCGCGCCCGCGGGGCGCAACGGCATTCTGGCACAGGGCTGGATGGCCGCGACCCATACCGGGCGTGCGGCCATCGCAAGGGAAAAAAGCGGCCCGGCGATCTGCACCGCCGGGCCGAACATTCGGTTGTTACCCCGATTACCGGTTCTGCATCTGGCACCTGACGAGGATGGCGGGATGGACAGAAATCGGTCCGCACACGCTACGCCCGCTTCGATTAAAGCCCCGTTAAAGCCCGATGACAGGCGACCGGGGGGCATTCCTGCAGCCCCGGGCTATTTCGGACGACCTGCGGACATCGACATGTTTTTAGCGCCGTTCGCCAGCAGTTCGACGATTTTTCCAGCGATATCCACGCCGGTGGCCGCCTCGATACCCTCCAGCCCCGGCGAGGCGTTGACCTCCAGCACCAGCGGCCCGCGGTTGGCCCGGATGAGGTCCACCCCCGCCACCCCCAGCCCCAGGACCTTGGCGGCGCGGATCGCCACCCGGCACTCGTCCTCGCTCGGCGCGACCGGCTCGGCGGTGCCGCCCCGGTGCAGGTTGGAGCGGAAGTCGCCCTTCGGCGCCTGGCGACGCATCGCCGCGACGACCTCGTCGCCGACCACGAAGCAGCGCAGGTCCGCGCCCTCGGCTTCGGCGATGAACTCCTGCACCAGGAAGTTGGCGTACAGCCCGCGCAGGGTCTCGACCACGCTGCGCGATGCCGACGGCTTCTCGGTCAGGATCACGCCCGCGCCCTGCGAGCTCTCGTTGAGCTTCACCACGTGCGGCGGCGGCCCCAGCATCGACAGCAGGTCGACGGTGTCGTCGGGGTTGTCGCCGAAGACCGTTGCCGGCATGCCGATCTTCTGCGCCGCCAGCAGCTGGTGCGCCCGCAGCTTGTCGCGGGCGCGCGCCACGGCGTCGGCGCGGTTCGGGGTGTAGCTGCCCATCAGTTCGAACTGGTGCAGCACAGCGGTGCCGTAACGGGTGATCGACGCACCGATGCGCGGGAGCACGGCGTCGTAACCGGAGATCGACCGCCCCTTGTAGTGCAGGTCGAAGCCGTCCGACGCGATGCGCATGTAGCAGCGCAGCGGATCGAGCACGCGAGCGCTGTGCCCGTGCTGGCGCGCGGCCTCGACGAGCCGGCGGGTCGAATACAGCTTGCTGTTGCGGGACAGGATGGCGAGTTTCATGCACGGGTTCCGACGCTGTGCGGACGCCACAGCCTGCACCGCGAATGATGACAGTTCCCGCGCGTCCTGTAGCCGGTCCGGACGCGTGGCGCAGAACTTGGTGCACCTTCACTGCACGACCGCCACCTCGACCTCGCGCTCGTCGCTGCGGCCGCGGTCGTCGACCACCGACAGCCGGAACTGCCCGGTGCGATCCGGCGTCCAGGACAGCGGCTTGCCGGGTTCGGCCATGCCGATGAAGGTGCTGCCCACGAACCAGTAGAGCCGGCTTGCGTCCGCATCGGCCGTCGCGGACAGCGTCAGCGCGAACGGCACCTTGTCCGAGAGACGCATCGTGTAGCGCGTGGCGCGATAAGGCGACGTGATGGCAGGCGCCGAACCCTGCCAGGCCTGGGCGTCGCCGCAGTCGCTGCCGCTCGGCGGCCGTCGGCGCGGGATGCCGGCCTGGACGAACACCTGCGCCAGGTCCGACGGCCAGTACTCGAACACTTCCATGCGCATCGTGCCCGGGTCGAATCGACCGCAGACCGGCCGGCCGCTGGCCTTGTCGAGCGCGACGGCGCGATGCACGGTGCTGATCCGGATCGGCGACTTGCCGGGGATGAACCAGGTCGTGCCGCGCTGCGGGCACCAGGCATTGGGCAGGTCGCCGCTGGCGCGGCAGATGTCCACGCGCTTGAGGTTGAGCGGCCACTCCCGCACCGGTTCGCGCAGGTCCACGCGCGCCGCCTGCAGGCCATCCACGATGTCGAAGAACAGCGGCGCCGCGGCTTCCACGCCGACCAGTGCCGGATTGCTGGAGCCGTCGAAATTCCCCAGCCAGACCACCAGCACGTAGGGCCCGACGATGCCGGCGCTCCACGCATCGCGGAACGCCCACGACGTCCCGGTCTTCCACGACACCGGCGGCGCATGCGATGCAGGCTGCGCGCCGGCATCCGGGCGCGGATTCTGGCGCAGCATGTCGCGGGTCATGAAGGCGGCTTCGGCGCTGACCAGGCGCACGCCCTCCTGCGCCGGATCGCCTTCGCGCCAGCGCAGCGCGCGCAGTCGGCCATCGTTGCCCAGCATCGCGTACATCCGCGCGAGTTCGACCATCGTGACCTCGCCACCGCCGAGCACCAGCGCCAGGCCGTAGTGCTCGCGACTGGCCATCCGGGAGACGCCGGCCTGGCGCAGGAAGTCGTGGAAGTCCGGCTGCTGCAGCTGCGAGGCCACGTAGACCGCCGGGATGTTGCGGCTGCGCACCAGCGCATCGGTCGCGGTGACCGGCCCCATGAAGCGTCCGTCGAAATTCTCGGGCGTGTAGGGTCCGAACGCGCTCGGCACGTCGCGCAGCACGGTCTGCGGATGCAGCACGCCCTGGTCGAAGGCCAATGCATAGATGAAGGGCTTGAGCGTCGAGCCGGGCGAGCGCTTGGCATCGGCGCCGTTCACCTGGCCCTGGATGCCGGCATCGAAATAGTCGGCCGAACCGACCATCGCGCGCACGCCCATGTCTCGGGTGTCGACCAGGATCGCACTGGCGTTGCGCAGGCCGCGGCTGCGCTCGCGACGCAGGTGGTTGCGCACGCGCTCTTCCAGCAGTCGCTGCAATCGCGCATCCAGCGTGGTGGTCAGCTCGGGGCCTTCGCCGGGATGCCAGGCCTGGTCGGCCAGCACGCGATCGACCAGATGCGGTGCGCGGAACGGCAGTTCGCGCGGGCTGTGCAGTCTCAGCGGCAGCCGCATCAGCGCGTCCTCGGCTGCATCTTCGGGATGCTGCGCGCGCCAGCGCGCATACAGTCGCGCACGCGCGGCTTCGAGACCGCGTCCGATGTAGAAGGCGTCGTCCTCGCGCGACGCCAGCCTGCCGCGGCGCGACGGCGCCTGCGGCAGCACCGCGAGCGCCATCGATTCGGGCAGGGTCAGGCGCCTCGCGGGCTTGCGGTAATAGATCAGGCTCGCCGCGCCCACGCCTTCGATGTTGCCGCCATAGGGCGCGAGGTTGAGATAGGCCTCGAGGATGTCGTCCTTCGAGTAACAGAGTTCGAGCTGCACGGCACGCAGGATCTGCACGAGCTTGCCGCGCACGTCGCGCGTCTGCAGCCGCCAGCGCAGGCGCGCGAGCTGCATCGTGAGCGTGGAACCACCCACGCGCGCTTCCCCGCTGCCATAGGTGGACCAGGCGCCGCGCAGCAGGCTGTAGGGATTGAAACCCGGATGCCAGCGGAACCACGCGTCTTCCTGCAGCATCACCGCATCGACCAGTTGCGGCGAGATGTCATCCAGCGGCACCCACAACCGGTAGCGCTGGTCGCTGGCCAGCGTCAGGCGCAGCAGGCGGCCTTCGCGATCGCGCACCACGGTCGACAGCGGCACCGCATCCGACAGCGGCGGCCGTGGCCACATGCGCACGACCACCGCGACGACCGCCAACACCAGCACCATGGCGATGGCGCCGCGCAGCCACCATCGCCACGATGCGCTCGACCAGCGCGCCCATCGTTGCAGGCCCGTCCGCAGGCTCATGGCGACGACGGGCTCACCTGCAGCTGACCGGCGGGGCCGCCCTGCGCATACACCGCGCGGTCGTACATCGATTCGGCGTACACCGGCGGCACCGTGAAGCGGCCGCTGTTGCCCGCGCGCACCTTGTAGCGGAACTCGCGCACGTCGCCGACGACGTCACCGTACAGCACGACGCGATCCTCGCGCTGCTCGACGTGCAGCGGTACGAACGTCGAGCCCGGCAATGCCAGCGTCTGCTGAGGCGCTGCATTCGGGTCGACGCCGCTGTCGCCGCAGCCTTCCTCGCAGTCTTCATCGTTCGACGCAGGCGCAGGCGCGGCGGCGTATTGCACGACGGGTTCGAAGCCGCCAGGCAACAGGTCGATGATCGCGATATCGCCGCGCGCAGCGCTGCCCAGTGCGCGCACCCGCAGGCGCACCGTGAGCTCCTGCCCCTGCTTGACCGCCGTCACCGGCTTGCCCGCCGCATCGAGGAAGTCGCGGATCACCTCCAGGCCCTTGTTCTGCACGGCCTTCTGCGGCACGCGGTCGTAGCCGCTCTGGTTCAGTACGTACCACGCCGGCGCCGCGCTGCCGGGCGCGACCCACAGGCGCTGGTCGCTGCCGGTGAATGCACCGCGCGCCACCAGCCCCTGTGCCGTGCCGATGCGACGCGACTTGCCGTCGCGGCCCACGGCCTCGATCACCGGCAGCACCTGCTGCGGCTGCGCCTTGGCATACGCGTCCATGGCCAGCACGGTCAACGCCGACGACAGCGTGTTGTAGCTGTTGTTGCGCAGCGGCGCGAGCAGGCGTTCCAGCGCGAGGGGCTTGACCTGGTTGCGCGCCAACGTCGGGAAATGGCGATTGAGCAGGTACACCGACCACGCATGGTCGATGCTGCCGTCGTGGTAGTGCGCATACGGGCTGGATGCGACCGCTGCCTGGTTGACCCGCGCGATGGCCTTGCCGGCGAGCGGGCGTGCCGGTCGATCCTGCTGCAGTTGCTGGTAGCTGGCCGCGATGAGCAGGCCCGCCATGTCGTTCTCCCACGCCCTGGGCTGGTCGCGCTTGATCTGCTCGTGCACGGCGCTCAGCAGGTTGCTCGCGGTGCGGCCCTGGCGGACCAGCAGGTAGACCGCGAGCGCGCGGCTGCGCAAGGCCGGCAGATCGTTGCCGGACCGGTCCGCCGCCAGCTGCTCGAGGTAGCCGTTGAGCGAAGCCAGCAGGTCATCGGGGATCTTCTGTCCGCGTTCGCGCGCTTCGATCAGGTACAGCGCTGCGTAGCCGGTGACGAAGGCATCGGCCTCGGGCGTCGCGGTCCACAGGCCGATGCCGCCCTCGCTGTTCTGGCGCGCACGCAGCACGTCGACGATGTCCTGTCGCGACCGCCCGGCTCCGGGACCGAGCACCTTGCCCAGCTCGGGATGCGCATCCAGCACCAGCGACGGGATCGCGCCGCTGAGCAGCTGTTCGCTGCACAAGTGCGGGTAATCGCTGAGATAGGCACTGAAACCATCCAGCGCCACCAGCGGCGACATCGATGCCGACAGTTGCCGCGTCGCGCGCTGGTCGTACATCGCGCGCAAGGGCTGGAGCGCGGTGCGCTTGTCGGCGCGGCCGACGACGATGTCCTGCCGCGCGACCACGCCCGGCCGCAGCGAGAGTTCGATGCGACGCTGCGCCGCATGGACTTTGCCGGAACTCGCACGGATGCCGATCGCCTGCGCGCCCAGCGCATGGCCGGCGCGCACGCGGAAGCGCACGGTGGCTTCGCTGCGCGGCGCGAGGGTCACCGGCCCCGGCGCGGCACCGACCAGGGTCAGCGACGGCGGCAGTTGCAGCGTGACCGCCACCTGCGCAGGCGCCTTCGCATCCGCGATCGTGTTGGCCACGCCGACCGGAAGATCGAATTCGTCGCCGGGCGCGACGTGCGTCGGCACGGTCGGGGTCAGCACGAAGTCGCCGCGCACCAGGGCCTCGCCCTGGGTCACGCCGACCCGCTCCGGCGTCACCGCCACCGCGACGACGCGGACGCGACCATTGAAATGATCCGGCAGCGTGAACTTGAACTGCTTCGCTCCATCGACGTCGACAATCCCCGACCACCACACCGCCGGTTTTTCGGATCGACGTTTGAACGGATTGAGGTGCTTCGCCATGCCGCCCTCGCCGTCGCCGCCGGGTGCGGCAGACGCGGCGATGCGACTGAACTCCGGCAGCAGCAGATCCAGGATCTGCGCGGTGTCGACCTGCAGCGATTTCTTGCGGAAGAAGTGATCCAGCGGGTCGCCGACGCGATAGCGCGCCACCTGCAGGATGCCTTCGTCGACCGCGAACAGCACCACGCGCGCCTTGCCCGGCGTCGTGACATCCACGGTCATCGGCGTGCCGGGCTTCGTCACCTTCGGCAGACCCAGCTTCACCGGCTGCGTCCGTGCGCTGCGATCGACCGCGAACGGCGCCACGCCGAACGACAGCGGACTCATGTAGATCTCGGGCGAGTTCGGATCGCGCAGGAACTGCACGTTCACGTAGCCGTTGCCCTCGAAACCCGCAGGCACCACGATCTTCTGCACGCTGGCGCTGCTGTCGGCGCGGAACCAGGCATGCGCATGGACCTTGTCGCGCTCGATCGTGATCAGGCCGCTGCCGGCATACGGCGCGCGGATGCTGATCTCGATGGCCTCGCCGGGCTTGTAGCTCGCCTTGGACAACCGCAGGTTCAATTCGGCATTGCGCTCCAGCGAACGACTCAGGTTCGCCGCACCGGTGACCTGGTAGCCGATCTGGTTGAGCACCTTGCCGTCGCCGCCACGGATTTCCACCTGGAAATCGCCGGGCTGGTCGGTCTGCAGATCGATGGTCTGCCGGCCACCCGGCAACGACAGCGCGATGTCGCGCCGGTCGTAGCTGCGCTCGTGCGAGACGTAGCGATAGACCCCGGAGTCCTGCTTGGTCAGCACCGAGACATAGCGCTTCTCCACCACGACCGCATGCAGGCCGGGCACCGGTTTCGGCTTGCCGTCCTGGCCGATCGCCAGCAGTTGCAGGCTGCGCTTGCTGCCGCGCTGGACATAGCCCAGGTCGTCCTGCGCGCGAATGCCGACCAGGAAATCGTTGCTCGACACCAGAGCCGTGGCCTGTGCGGCGACATTGCGTCCGCTGCCGGGCTCGTAGGCCCGTGCGAGGAAACTCAGCTGGTAGGTCGCGCGCTCGTACTTGGCCAGGTCGAGCTTGAATTCGGCCTTGCCCTCGGCATCGGTCGTCTGGTCGCTGAGCGCCTCGTCGTAACCTTCGCGTGCGCGCTGCGGATCGAAGAACTGGTAGTCCGGATACGCCGGGAACTTCGGGAAATACGGGCGCAGCACCATCGTGCCTTCGACGCGGCGCTGCTGCGCCGGCGTGCCGAACAGGTTTTCCGCACGGACCGTGGCCGACAGCTGCTCCGGGCGGATCCAGCCGTTCGGATTCTCCGACGAGAGGGTGACGCCGACCTTCATCGTGTCGGGCGCGAATTCACGGACCTGCACCGAGGTAGAACCAATCGTCGTGCGCTGGTTGTCGCGGCCGAGCAACAGCAGCTGGACCTGCCATGTGCCGCTCGGCGCGCCGTCCGACGGTGCGAAGCTCGCGCTTTCGAAGCCCTGCGCGCCGAGCGACAGGCGCTCGCGCTTGGCGACGGTGCCGCGCGGGTCGATGAACTCCCATTCCAGCGGCAGACCCGCCAGCGGACGCTTCCAGTCCGAGGCACGCACGATCATGCCGATGTGGATCGTGTCGCCGGGACGATACAGGCCGCGATCGGAGAACAGGAAGGCGCTGAGCGCGCCCGCATCCAGGTCGTTGGGCTCGCCGCCGACGTCGAAGCGCGAGTAATCCAGCGTGCGGCGATGGTCGTCGATCGGCAGGAACGAGTAGTCCTCGCCCTGGCTGACGGTCAGCATCACCGGCGCCTTCTCGCGCTTGAAGCCCTTGAGCGACGGCAGCTGCGCGCGGCCGGCACCATCGGTATCGGCTTCCACCAGTGTTTCCCCGTTCCGCGCGACGGCACGCACCCGCGCGCCCGCGACCGGCGCGCCATTCGACAGCGACTGCACGAACACATCCCGTCGACCATCCAGGGCCTGCTTGGTGACGATGCCGAGATCGGTCAGCACCACCAGCCGGCTGTCCTGCTCCTCGCCCGCGTCATCCGCCAGGGTTTCGGCCGACGTCCGCTTGGTTTCTTCGTCATCCAGGCTGCGCAGGCTCAGCAGGAACACGCCGCGACGCCCGGGCTTGAGCGATTGCCCGAGGTCCACGCCCTCGTAATGCGCCTTGGCCGGATTGCCGGCCGGCAGCACCAGCCGTCGCTCTTCGCGCTCGACCAGACTGTCGGCCTCGACGTTGTACAGGTGCGGCTTGGCGTAATCGCCCTCGTTGTTGAAGACCAGGTGCTGGATCTGTTCCGGCAGCACCCGGGCGATTTCCAGCCGCGCGCTCGCGATGTTGCGCGAGACCACGCTGACCCGGCGCTCGCCGCGCAGCGACAGCAACGCGCCATCGCCGACGAAGCGCAGCAGCTTCGGGAAGTCCGGCACGGTGCGCACGGCCACATTCGGCCTGCCGAGCATGAACCCGCCGAAGGATTTCAGCCCCTTGTTGACGCGCACGTAGAGGCGGCGTCCGGGCGGTGCCTGGAACCTGTAACTGTGGGTTTCGACGTATTCGCGCTCGGTCGGCACGGCCTTCAGCGGCAGCGGCGCGGACGCCTTGAGCACGGCCTCGTCGACATCATCCTCGCTCCAGTCATGGGCGCCGGCCTGCTCTTTCGCTGGGCGGCGCGGGTCCTTCACCGGCAGCAGCCATGCGCGCACGGCGGCGTTCACGTCGATGTCGCGCATGGGATTGTTGAAGCCCAGTACCAGCACCTGCTCGGGCTCGTAGCGGTCGTTGTCGACCAGCGTGGCGGTCACGTCGTCGACGTTGACGCTGTACAGCGACGGCAGCGAGACATCGGCGGTGATCGCATCCTGGGTGCCCGCGCCGCCCAGCACGCTCACCACCCCCGGTTCGATCTTCAGGCTCAGCTTGCCGCCGTTTTCCGGCAGGGTCAGCGGCGCCGAATGCACCCAGGCCTTGAGCCGGTTCTCGTCGAAGTTGACCATGTGCTTCGGCGCCGCCAGCGAAGCGCCCGCGCCATCGGCCAGCGTCAGCGCGACGCGTCGCTGCAACTGGGCCTCGTCGACCGGGTGCGAGAACTTCAGTTCGTACAGGCCCTTCTTCAGCGTCTGGTCCTGCGGGTCCTGGTGGAACTCGCTGCTGGCGACCGATGCGGTGAACGGCACGGTCCTGGCTTCGAACTCGTAAGTCTCCAGCACCACTTCAGGCGCAAGGCTCTGCGCGTCGTCCAGCTCGATCGTGTACGCGGCATCGATCGGCCAGTCGCCCGACGGCGTGAACACCAGGGTCTTGTCGTCCTCCCACTTCCAGGCGCCCTTGATCGCGGGCGTCATCTCCACGCCGACCGGCGCGGCGCCGACCAGCTTGATCGGCGCCGCCGAACCGGAGAACGTCAGGCGCAGGGTGTCGACCTTGGCGGGCTTCACGCTGTAGTCGGTCAGCAGCGGCGCGTGGACGTCCACATCGAGGGCGCCAGGCACTTCGGGCCTCGGCCGGGTGGCCAGCCAGTAGCCGAGCGAGGCAACGGCAATCACCCCGAACAGGCTTCCGAAGTACAGCTTCGGCTGCTGTCGGATGCGCGCAGCCAGCCGCGACAGCCAACCGGGCGGCACCCAGTCGACCTGTCCGAACACGGCATGGAAGTGACGGGTCCAGCACGACGCGCGACCGGCGCCGCCGGCCTCCGCTTCGGGGGACGGTTGCGACGACGGTGCGGGGTCGGACATTGCCTGGGTTCCGGTGGCAGCGCGTGGATGAGCATGCCCGGGCCGTCCGTTGCCGGGGCCCGGTGAATGGAAAGCGAGGGACACGCTCCGGAGGCAGGTCCGCCGTCATGGCGCGGACGTTCGACTTACCCGGGACGCACTGCGGCAAGCCTTGAAAAACCCCGAATCGTGGAAAAAGCGTATGGGGTCGCCACGGCAAATGCAAACGATTTTTTTACAAAAAAACGTGTCCGCCGGAACCCTGTCTTTGCGTCAACGCTTTTTTATTGCGTCCCCTGCGAGACCCGGTTTCGGCCCGGCGAGCGCACACCGAGCCATGGACAGCAGGAGCGCCTACCACCGGCCTGCTGGATGAGCCTGCCTGCACTGGCCAACTGCATGCACAATGACGGGCAAACCAAATACCCGCGACCGAGAAGCATCGCGCGCCCCTCTACATCATCACCGCCATCAGCCACGGCAACGACGACATGGATATCCGCGACATCTGCATCGGCGACAGCTGCATCGCATCGTACCGGCTTGAACACCAGACCATGACGATGGTCCTCCGCGATTATTGCGACACATCCTACGAAATCGTCATGACGCACTGCGACCAGCTCATCGTCAACGGCTCGGTCGGCTTCAGCCTGTCCGAAGGGTCCTTCTCGAAAAGCGCGGACGGGCATCACTGGTGTTTCCAGGATGAAGATGGCGCAGTGATGGAACTGCGATTCAAGGCCTATGCGATGAAGCGGATCGCGGCACCAGGCTCTGGACAGTAACCGACTTTTCCGGCGCGATCGATCTCTCGAAAACACCGGCACGAAAGTACCACCGGCTAGAATGGCGCCTGACCGCCGAGGATGCGCGTGGCGTCGCTTGCCGGACTGAAGATCGACCGGACGGCGGCACAGCATGATCTCCCGGACATTCACCTCCCCGGAGTCGCCGCATGACACCACTCAAGCTCATCCTCATCCGTCACGGCGAATCCGCCGGCAACATCGACAAGCGCAAGCATTTCGAACTGGCAGACCATGCCGTGCCACTCACCGATCTCGGGCGACGCCAGGCCTTAGCCTCGGGCGAATGGCTCGGCCGATACTTCCTCGAACACAACACACCCGACACGAAAACGCGGTTCTGGGTCTCGCCCTATGCCCGCACGCGGCAGACGGCCGACGAAGTCATCCGCGGCATCGAGGCCGTGGCGTCGACGATCGACGACGACCATCGCCACAAGCTCGCGTTCGATCGCAGGGAACACATCAACCTGGTCGAGCAGCAGTTCGGCCTGTTCGACGGCATCCCCGAAGATCAGCTGCCTGAAGTGTTTCCGCGTGAATCGGCGCACTACAACAAGCAGCTCGAATTCGAGGGCAAGTTCTGGGCGCGCATGCCAATGGGCGAAAGCCGCTTCGACGTCGCCGTCCGCGTCCACCAGGCCTTCGGCACCTTCCATCGCGACTACGACAAGAAAGGCATCAACCAGCTGGTCATCGTGAGTCATGGCGTCACCATCCGCGCCTTGCAGATGCAGTGGCTGCACCGCACCTACGAATGGTTCGAACGCGAGAAGAACCCCGAGAACGCCTCCATCCACATGATCCACGGGCAGACCGATCTGGGTCGTCAGTTCGTGCCGCCACAGATGGAGGCGGACAAGCCCGTGGCGGCGGAAAGCAGAGGCTGAATCACCAAAACTTCAATCTCGTTGAGCTGCAGGAAAAAAAGCACGATGCCACAGCAGCCATATCCACCGGTTCCACTCCGGCTTCGCGAGATGCTCAAAGAGTATCCAGCACACATCGATCGCCTGCAGGAGGCGCTCAACACCGTGATCGACAAGCCATCCAAGGCGACGCCTCCGTTCGAGGCCGCCATCTGGGTATTGGAGAGCAGGCCGGAGACATTCATCAGCGAGGCCCGCAACGAACTGAAGACAGCCGAGTCCTCCGGAGACAGCGAGGTCATTTCACGCGCAAGCCAAAAAGAACTGGTGATGTCGAAAGCGCGCTCCGTCAATGACGGGCTGTCGGATCTCGGCGAATTGCGGGCCCACTTCGAGCAGCAGAAGAGACGCTGACATACGCAAGCAGGATCCAAGGCTTTTTCCACAGAGGCGGGCGTAAAATCTTGAGCACGCAGCTCACTCCAATGCCGATTCCGGACACCGTGCCTCACTCAAGCACAGGAAAAACATCTTCCTTGCCGACCACTCCTGCCGAACGATACGATCACAGCTTGTTCGGAAAGGCGCATTGGCCCAGGAAGAATGGGGCCTTACCGCTGATGCCGGATAGCCGGGCGCTTCGGCGGGAGAGGACAAGCAAAACCCACCAGTTCAGGCTCGACATGCGCCTGTTCTTCCATGATATACGCCACGCCAAGGCTCGGTCACACCGACACCGTCTCCACCTTGATTCTCAACGGATTTGAAGAGAGAACATCAATGAACACCCCTCTTCCCCCGCCTGCCCCACAAGCCCTTTTCGACATGCTGAAGGAGCATCCCGAGCATCTTCAGATCCTCCAGAATGACCTCATCAGCGTGGCGAAGAAGAAAAGCTCAACCCCGGCTTTCGAACGCGCGATATGGGCACTGGAAGATGCGATGAGCAGCTTCGTTTCCGAAGCGCGGAAAGAATTGAAAGCCGCACAGGACACAGGAGACGAGAAAGCGATTGCCGAAGCAGATGCCAAGGAACGACTGATGTCTCGCGCCTCGTGGAAGCATGTCTGGCTGAATGACGAAGCGCTTTGGGAATACTTCCAGAAGAACAACGGTGCAGTTCAATGAGCCAGAAAGAAACGCTCGCCCCTCGGCAGACAATCCGCGCAGCCGAGGCGAAGCAACACTCGTCGTGACAGCTACAGCGCTGACTTCCCTGGCATCAAGCATGACTGACACTCCCCCATTCGATCCGAAGAGAACATTTCCATGAAGAATCCATCGCCGCCCCCGGTTCCACTGCGACTTCGCGAAATGCTCAAGGACTACCCCGAGCATATCGAGCGTCTGCAGGAGTCACTCAACACCGTAGTCGACCAGCCATCCAAGGGGACGCCTCCGTTCGAGGTCGCCATCTGGGTGCTGGAAAGCAGACTGGGGGCCTTCGTCATGGAAGCGAGAAAGGAATTGAAGGATGCGCAGACCACCGGCAATGGGGATGCGATTTCACAAGCGGACGCCAAAGAGCGACTGATGTCCCGTGCTTCATGGAAACACGTGTGGCTCACTGACCAAGCACTTTGGGAATACTTCCAGCTGCACAAGGATGCGTTGCAATGAGCAATGACAAGGAGGCTCTGAGCGCCGAAGAGCATGGGCGCATCTTCCGGGAACGAATTCTGGAAGAAAGTTCTTTCGCATCAGCCACACCTCAAGAGCGGCCGCGCGCGGTCATTCTCGCCGGTCAACCAGGCGCAGGGAAAGGCAGCCTCGCCAGAGCAACCGAGATGGAACTGCGAGGAGATGCCGTCACTGTCGACCCTGACGCGCTACGGGATTTCCACCCTCAAGCAGAATCATTCCGAAGCGCTCATCCCTATACATGGGCAGACGACACTCATCCCGATGCCAGTGCCTGGGCGAAGGAACTGCGATCCGCAGCGGTTGACGGCCGAAAGAATCTGATCCTAGACACGACATTCGGCGACGGCAACAAGGCCGTTGCACTCATCAACGAGCTCAAATCCCAGGGATATGACATCGAGATCCGCGCAGTTGCTGCAAACAGGCTCGAAAGCGAATTGGGCGTTGATCAGCGATTTTCAAGAAAAATGGATCTTGATGGCTACGGCCGCTACGTTCCAGAAGCCATCCGCGAGCAGGTCTATCGCGATCTCCCCGGCAACCTGGACCAGGTTGCCGCGCAGACGGGAACGCCTGTCCGCATCTTCAATCGCGAGGGCGTGGAGCTGTACGACAGCCGCACGGACACCCGGCTGCCGGGCGCTGCGCTTGACGAGGCACGCGAAGCACGTCTGAAGGACCCCGAAATCACGCGCAACATGCGGGACGGCTGGAGAGACCAGCAGACGTGGCATCGCGACTTGCCCGGGAACATCGCGGACAACGCCAAGGTCGACCCAGCGACCCGCGAGAACCTGCTTGCGGAACGCAGGGCGAACCAGGTCGTGGAAGGCGTCGAACGCACAGCGCGCGAAGCGATCGAAGTGGACCACCTCACCCGTGTGCGCCCGGAACAGATGCACGCCGGCCGCGCCCTCGGTGTCGCAGGTCTCGCACTTGAGGTCTACGACGGCGCAGACAGTATCCGCACGGCGAATCGACTCGCACGCGAGGGCAACCAGACGGCTGCGCAGTCCGAGTTGACCCACTTCGGCGCGCGCAGCGTCGGTGGCTGGGCCGGCGCGGGCATCGGCATGGCCGGTGGTGCCCTGCTGGGCGTGGAAACCGGGCCGGGACTGCTGGTCACCGGCGCCATCGGCGGCGTGGCGGGCGTCTTCGCCGGCGACAAGTTCGCCGAGTGGACCGACAACCGCGCGATCTACAACCAGACGCTGGGCGGCCAGACCTGGACGTTCGATCCCGACAGGCCGACGGATGGCTGGCGACGCGAAGCCCCGATCGACAGCTCCAACGACAACATCGACAACGCGCGACGTGGTGACCTCCGCGCTTCGCCTGCGACCGAGAACCAGCTCAACTACAAGGCGACCAGCGTTTCGGTGGAGCTGGTGCTCGGCGGACCTCCGCAGCAGCGCAACCCTTTCTCGTTGCCCTCTGAAGCGGGCGATACGCCGAGCAGCCGGCCGACGAACTGGGAGCGCGATCCGGGCACCGGCCAATGGCAGCGCGAGGTCTACGGCCCGTTCGTCGAACGGGGCATGACACCTCGCCACACCGAGACAGCCGATGCGGAGCGCGCGGAGCGGCTCGACCGACAGGCCGCCGGCATCGTGGTCGAGAACGCCGCCAACAGCCCGGCCTCGATCGCCGCGCGCTACGAGGACACCTACATCCGGAACAATTGGCAGGCCTACGGCGAGATGCCCGACGCCGTACGGAATGCGCGTACGAACATCGACACGCTGGTGGCGTCCGACGGCGATCTCTACCAACGCCAGGCGAACGGCCGCTGGGTCAGCGACGGGATGCTCCTGGACAGCACCGCGAGCGGCCGTTTGCACGACGAACTGGAAGCAACGCGCACGGTCCTGGAAGCACGGCTGCCACCACTGCGCGAGATTCCTCCTGCATCGCAGATGGATGCCGACGCGCGCCTGCGCGATACGCTCGCTGGCGCCTACCGCAACGCCGGCATCGAGGCGAGCGACCAGCAGATCGCGACAGCTGCGACCGCAGTGCAATGCACATGGCAGACGAACGGCCTCGATCCGGCGACGACGGCGCTGCAGATCAAGCCGCAGGCCGACGGTCGCTACGGCATCGGCAGCCCGATCGCGAGCCTGCGCCTGGATGCTGACGGCAAGACCTACGTGATCGCTGCCGAGACCACGCCCGCCGACATCGCGCGCGCGCGATCGGGCGCGGCTTCACCCGCGCAACCCGTGGAGCGCACGCCCGAGCAGCCGCGTGATGCGACCTTGCGGGACCAGGCCAACGTCGGCAATCCCCAGGCCGACCGGATCGAGATCCCATCGCTTGCTCCAGGCCGACCCGACCCTCGCGATCCCGGTCATCCCGACCACCGTCTCTACGCGCAGATCGAGCGTGGCGTCGCCGCCATCGACGCGGAACGCGGACGCAGCTACGACGCGACCAGCGAACGCCTGGCCATGAGCGCCCTCCACGACGCCAAGGCCGCAGGCATCGCCTCGGCCGATCACATTGCGATCAACCAGACCGGCAAGCGACAACAGGACGGCACGCAGATCGCAGGCGGCACGCAATTGTTCGTCGTGCAGGGTCAGGACCCGTCCGATCCCGCTGCGCGTCGCTCGATGACCGACGTGGCGCAGGCCATCGATCGCCCGGTCGAACAGTCGCTGCAGCGAGTGGATGCCCTTGCGCAACAGCAGGCGCAGACCTTGGCGCAACAACCGGATCAGCCGACGCAGGACCAGGCGAGCCGCGCACCCAGGATGGTCTGACACTACGTTCCACGGGACGCTGGCCGCAGAGCATCGCGGCCATGTCGCGCGACACCGATTGCGGACGGAGCGCACCCGCGCATGCATCATGCCCGAGCGGCTCGCAAGGACATCGCGGTCCGCAGTCGACAACGCACGCGCCTCAGGATGTTCGCAGGCGCCTGGCGTTGGCGGTTGCGATGCGGTGATAGGGCGCAAGCGCTGCAGTCATCAGGCCAGCGCCCGGATTCGACCCGGCGTTGCCTTGCCGGGCCGGGATGCCGAACCACGGAAACATTGCGGCCTGCCAGAAGGATTGCGCGGCTTCCATCTGCAGATTGAAAAGGAACAAGGTGCTCGCCACCGCAGATTGCGACGCCGCCTTCCATTTCTCGCTCGACATGCGCGTGAACTCATTGCGATCGGCGCGTGAAGGCTGCGTCCCGGCCCATGCGAGCCGCATCAGGCGGCTGGCAACGATGCCTGGCACGACCGCGTTGATCTCGGCGATCTGGCGGGCCAGGCGCAATGTTTCGTCAGTACGCATGCGTAAGCATCCATGTTGTCGGGGAATGCTGCAGTCTGCGCGCAGACCGATGAACCTCATGCCTGCATCTGCGTGCGAATGGAAACACGCAGCACGAGACCGGCACGTTTCATGTTCGAAGCAGACTCGTTCATCCAGATGGACACGAACGACACGCGCTCATGCGCATCGCACGAGCGAAGGGGGTTATGCAACGCATGTTGCGAACGAGAGGCACCGCAGCGTTTCGATGACGATCGTCGATTTCCCGCGTGCCGCTGTACGCGATCACTCATGAAAGAAGGCATTCCGCGTGCCGAACAGCCGTTCTCTTCGATCACGATGAATGGCTCGAATGCAACCAGCAACGACTGGCACGCAAGTTGCGCCATTCCAGATACCGGCATCCCCCAAGGAATCAGCCATGGCCCAGAATCAGACCAATCCGAACCACAGCGACCAGAATCAGAAGAACGGACAGAAGCCCGACGACCAGAAGGACAAGAAGGATGCCCAGAAGCCGGAAGGCGACAAGGATGATCGCAAGAACGACCGGAAGCCCATCGGCGACGACAAGCCGGGTCGCCAGGATCAGGCCGGCCAGCCCAAGTCCGGTCGCTGATTGATCGGACAACACGCCCCGGGCGACCGGGGCGCGTTTTCTTTCTGGCACGGCGCCAGTCGATCTCGCTTGCCAGCAGTCCTCCCACACGCAACGCTCGCGCCCCATCCGCAAACAGGAACGGCGACCTCTTTGGAGGTCGCCGTTCCTGTTTCGATCTGGAGCGGGTGATGGGAATCGAACCCACGCTAGCAGCTTGGGAAGCTGCAGTTCTACCATTGAACTACACCCGCGGTGACCTGCAGTTTAGCCGGTGCGGCGCCCTCCGCAAACCCGGTGGGCGTGCGAAGGGCGGCGCGGGCGACCATCAGAACTTCTTGCCGAAGGTCGCGTACAGGGTGGCGTCGTTGCCGCGACCCTGCGAGGTGGTGGCGGTCATGCCGATGTCGGCGTCGAGGCCGAACAGTTCGGTCCGTGCGCCGAGCTGCAGGGTGGCGTAGGTGTCGTCGAACTCCAGGCCCGGAACGGCGTACGGCAGCGAGCCAGCGATGGACTGGGCGCGGGCGTAGGCTTCCTTCGACTGCTCCTCGGTCTCGTGGTCCCAGGTCAGGCGGGCGTACGGCTGCAGGTGGTCATTGATGCGGTAGCTGGCCTGCCAGCCTGCGCTGACCAGCAGCGAGTCGTATTCCTGGTCCGGATAGGCCAGCGAGGTCGACAGGGCGGCATCGTTTTCGGCATAGCCATCGACGTCGATCTGCTGCGCCAGCACACCGATCACCGGGCCGTGGGTCAGCGACTCGCCCTTGAACTGGAAGCCGGCCTGCACGCCGAACGCAAGGTTGCTGCCGTCCGGCGAGCCGGTATGGCTGCGCTTGGCCGGGCCAAGCCAGATTTCGCGATCGACGTCGTAGGCGATGTGGGTGTAGCTCAGCTGTGCGTTGACCCAGGCGCGATCGCCGTACCAGCCGGCGAAGCCGCCGATGGTGGTGTCGATGTGGTCGAAGTCGCCGCGACGCTGGCCCCAGGTCTGGGCGTTGCGGCCGACGCCGGCGAACGCACCGTAGACGAAGTTGCCGCTGGTCCAGTCGACGCCGCCGGTCAGGGCCGGGCCCACGCCGTCGTACAGCAGGCCTTCGTCGGCATCGCCGCCCTTGTAGCGCTGGAAGTCGCCACGGGTGTCGAGCCACCAGCGCATGCCGTCGCCTTCCGGCTTGCCGGCGAGGTGACCTGCGACGCGCTCGGCGCGGGCACGGCCGACCACGGCTTCGGCGTGCGGCAGCACGGCCAGCTGGCGCGGGGCTTCCAGCACCGAGACGGTGTACTGGGCCAGGATTTCATGGGCGCGGCTGGTCGGATGCACGCCATCGGCGAACAGGTAGGAGCTGGCCGCGTCCGGGGTGACATAGCTGGTCGGGTTGCAGGTCAGCGAATTGGCGGTGATCTGCGGCTGGCAGGCGGTGCCGGTGACGTTGTTGAAACCGTACGCGCCCGGCGAGGCGATGATCTCGCGCAGCAGGTTGAAGGTGTCGACCGGGATCACGCGCAGGCCGGCCGAAGCCAGTCCGCCGAAGAGCGCATTGTTGTAGGTGACGGTCAGCTGCGTACCGGCGGTCTGGGCCGCGGGACCCAAGGCGCGGAAGGCCGGCGCGGCACCGAGGTCGGGAATGGTCGGGACGATGATGTAGCGGGCGCCGGCGTTCTGCAGCTGGCCGACCAGGCCGATCTGCGCGGTGACCGCACCCGGGATCACCACGTTCGGGTCTGCGCCGGCATTGGTGATGGTGAACAGGTCGTTCGCGCCGCCCCACACGCTGTACAGCGCTCGGCTGTCTGCGCGGCCGCCGTTGGCGGTGAGGTAGTTGTTGACCTGGGTGGCGAGCGAAGGAATCGGGCCGAGTGCGCCGGTGCTGTTCACGCCGACGCGGGCGCCGCCAGCGGCGTAGTTGGTGCCGTTCTGGCCGTTGCCGTTGGGATCGGCGCGGGTGCCGTAGAAGTCGGCGAGGTACTGCGCCCAGACCTGGCCCGGGTTGGTGGTGAACTGGCCGGTCACCGGACGCACGGACAGCGGCAGCAGCGGGCGGAAGAAGCCGCCATCGGTCAGGCTGTCGCCGAAGAACACGGTCTGCGAGTACGGACCGGCGGCAGAGGCCGGCGTGGCTGCCGCCGCAGTGGCGGCCAGGACAGCCGTGGCGAGCAGGCTGCGGATGGGCCGCTTGGCCCCGCGATGGTTGGACATGGATCCCTCTCCCGGAATGGGTTGTTCTAGTTGGAATGCCGGAGCAATACGGCTCCGGATGGTGACGGAATCGTTTCAGAAAGCCCACGACGACTCAAGTGCGAAAAGACCGGGCGGTTCCGTGCCCTGAAGCGCATCGCTGGGCATCCGGCGCGCATGCGCGCGACAATGCCGGCATGGACACCGCCCAGATCAGCATCCGACTCAATGGCGACACGCTCGCCCTGCCCGCCCCCTGCACCATCGTCGAACTGCTCGTGACCCAGGGCCTGTCCGAACGCCGGGTCGCCGTGGAAGTGAACGGCGAGATCGTCCCGCGCGGGCGCCATGCCGGACACAGGCTCGCGGACGGCGACGTGGTCGAGATCGTGCATGCGCTCGGAGGCGGCTGAGCGCACGACCGCACCACGAGGCGCCGCCTCCACATCGTAAGCTTTACATCGAATACCTTACCGCGTAAGGTATCGATCCATGGCGACCGACACGACCGACGAACAGATCCTCAAGGGCCTGCTGGACACCCTGGTGATGCACGTGCTGCGGGAAGGGCCGAACTACGGATTCGGCATCCGCGAACGGCTCGACCAGGTCCTCGGCACCGATGCGGGCCTCGTGAAAGAGGCCACGCTCTATCCCTTGCTGCACCGACTCGAGCGGAACGGCCTTCTGGCCTCCCATCACGAACCCGGCGAACGCGGCAGCCCGCGCAAGTACTACCGCCTGACGCCCGACGGCGACGCCTTCCTCCTTCGACGCATCGCCGAATGGCGCCGCGTCTCGGCCCTGCTGCACCGGACACTCCTCGACTGACAGGAACTCGACCATGTCGTTCTCGCTGCTGCGCTTTCCTTCATCCGGCTTTCCGGCCGACCTCGCCACCGGCGACACCCGCATCGATGCCCACCTCATCGCCCTGGACGCCGCGCTGGTCGGTGCAGCATCGGTACGCCGGCAGACCGTCCTGGAGGCACGCGACTTCCTGCTGGAAATGCGCGACCACGCCTGCGATGCCGGCCGCGACCACGCCGTTGCCGTGGACGACGCCATCGCCGCCCTGGGGCCGATCGAGGCGATCGCCCGCGAACAGCGGGCCAGCCGCCTGGCGATCTTCCACCGCACCATGCTGGGCATGGGCCTGGGCTACGCCACGCTGATGCTGCTGTTCTCGCTGCTGCGCACCGGGTTGGCCGCAGCGGAGTGGCTGCCGCTCGCCGGCACGTTCGCAGCACACACGGGGTTTTTCGGCGTTCCGATGGGTTATCTGGTGGCTTATGTCTTCAAGCGCGCCGAACCGGCAGCGAAGGATGCCCCGATGCCCGGCGGGTTCCTCGTGCACTACGCGCCGACCAGCATCAAACTGTCGTGGGGGCTGGCACTGGCTTTCGGGCTCAGCGCCCTGCTGCTGATCGCAGGGCTGGCCGGCATCGGCCTGTTCTCGACGTGGGCGCCGGCAGCGACGATCGGACTGCTGCTGCTCAACCTCCGCCTGATCGTGGGCGCGCTGCGCGCCGCACGCTTCCGCGCACGGGTGGATGACGACAGCTTGCGCATCGATGGCCTGTTCGGACACGCACACATCCCGCGCGCAGCCATCACCGGCGCGGCCCGCGCCTCGCTTCCGATGCAGTTGCTGATCCCTGCACTGGGCCTGTCCCACTGGATCGAGTGGCAGGATGCCGATGGCCGCGCACGGCGTACCTGCGTCTCGATCAGCCAGGAGCTGGTACACGGCGACCGCCTGGTCGCGTGGCTCGAAGCCGCTGCGCACGCCAACACGACACGGCACGGTACGGCCAACCAGCGCGCGTGAACCCGCCCCGCGCGGAATTGAGGGATGAATTGGGCGATAATCGGGCGATGACCTCGCCCACCTCTTCCGCATCGGTGCCGGCCGACGACAGCTTCGTCATCGCCGGCAAGACCTACCACTCGCGCCTGCTCACGGGCACCGGCAAGTTCAAGGACCTCGACGAGACGCGCCGCGCCACCGAGGCCGCCGGCGCCGAGATCGTCACGGTCGCCATCCGCCGCACGAACATCGGCCAGAATCCGGGCGAGCCCAACCTGCTCGACGTGCTGCCGCCGGACCGCTACACCATCCTTCCGAACACCGCCGGCTGCTACACCGCCGAAGACGCGGTGCGCACCTGCCGGCTCGCGCGCGAACTGCTCGACGGCCACAACCTGACCAAGCTCGAAGTGCTGGGCGACCAGCGCACCCTGTTCCCGGACGTGGTGCAGACGCTGAAGGCCGCCGAGCAGCTGGTGGCCGACGGTTTCGACGTGATGGTCTACACCAGCGACGACCCGATCCTGGCCAAGCGACTGGAAGAGATCGGCTGCTGCGCGGTGATGCCGCTGGCCGCGCCGATCGGTTCGGGCCTGGGCATCCAGAACCGCTACAACCTGATGGAAATCATCGAGAACGCGAAGGTGCCGATCCTGGTCGACGCCGGCGTCGGCACGGCGTCCGATGCGGCCATTGCGATGGAACTGGGCTGCGACGGCGTGCTGATGAATACCGCGATCGCCGGCGCGAAGGATCCGGTGCGCATGGCGCTGGCGATGAAGCTGGCGATCGAGGCCGGCCGCCACGCCTTCCTCGCCGGGCGCATTCCGCGCAAGCGTTTCGCTTCGGCCTCGTCGCCGGTGGACGGGCTGATCGGATGACGGGCACGATGCGCCCGCCCCGCGACGACGCGGACGTCGCCACCGACGGCCGCGAGCTCGACCAGCCGTTCACGGTCGAACCGGGCCAGCGCAAGATCCGCAGCTTCGTGCTGCGCCAGGGCCGCTTCAGCCCCGCGCAGCAGCGTGCATTCGACGAACTCTGGCCGCGTTTCGGCCTGGATTACACCGGCACCGAGCGCGACTACGATGCCGCGTTCGGCCGCGCCGCGCCGCGGGTGTTCGAGATCGGCTTCGGCAATGGCGAGGCCCTGCGCTTCGCCGCGAAACAGGATCCGTCGCGCAATTACATCGGCCTGGAAGTGCATGCGCCCGGCGTGGGTCGCCTGCTGAACTGGCTGGCCGACGACGACAGCGACCACGTGCGCGTCTATCGCCACGACGCGGTCGAAGTGCTGGAACGCGAAGTCGCCGACGGTTCGCTCGACGAGATCCGCATCTACTTCCCGGATCCCTGGCACAAGAAGCGCCACAACAAGCGCCGGCTCGTGCAACCCGGGTTCGCCGCGCTGATCGCGCGCAAGCTCCGCACCCGCGGCCGCGTGCACCTGGCGACCGACTGGGAACCGTACGCCGAGCACATGTGGGACGTGCTCGACGCGACGCCGGGCCTGCGCAATGTCGCCGGCCCACGCGGCGCGGTGCCGCGACCCGAGTGGCGGCCGCAGACGCACTTCGAGACCCGTGGCCAGAAACTCGGCCACGGGGTATGGGACCTGCTGTACGACAAGGTCACGGCGGAATAAGCGAGGCGATGGAGAACCAGCTCACCCTCACCAGCGACATGCAGCTCGTCCTCGGGCTGACGGTACTGACGATGGTGCTGTTCCTGTTCGAACGCCTGCGCGCGGACGTGGTGGCGCTGGTGGTGCTGGTGCTGCTGGGCCTGACCGGGCTGGTGGCGCCGGAAGACCTGTTCAACGGCTTCTCGGGCAACGCGGTCATCAGCGTCATCGCGACCATGATCCTCGGCGCCGGCCTCGATCGTACCGGCGCGCTGAACCGGCTCGCGGCCTGGCTGCTGCGCCGGGCCGATGGCGTCGAGAAGCGCCTGATCCTGTACACCTCGGCGATCTCGGGGCTGAACTCGGCGGTGATGCAGAACCCGTCGGTGATGGCCCTGTACCTGCCGGTGGCCTCGCGACTGTCTTCGCGCACCGGCATGCCGCTGTCGCGCCTGCTGCTGCCGATCGCGGTGGCCATCGTGATGGGCGGCGGCCTGACCATGGTCGGCAACTCGCCGCTGATCCTGCTCAACGACCTGCTGGTCTCGGCCAACGCCAACCTGCCCTCGGGCCTGACCACGCTCAAGCCGCTGCCGATGTTCGCGCCCTTGCCGATCGGCCTGGCGCTGCTGGTCGCGGGCCTGGCGTATTTCCACTTCTACGGCGGCCAGCGCCTGCACGAAGACGACGCCGACACCGGCGTCACCCCGGCGCGCACGCAAAGCTACTTCGCCAGCGCCTACGGCATCGACGGCGACGTGTACGAACTCACGGTCACCGCCGACAGCCCGCTGGTAGGCATGTCCATGCGCGAAGCCGAAACGCTGCACGACGCGCCCTTGATCCTCGCGCTGAAGACCGGCAACGAATCGCGCCTGACACCACCGGGCGACGCGCGCATCTGGGTCGGCAGCGTGCTGGGCGTGATGGGGCCGCGCCAGGACATCGCCGATTTCGCGCAGAACCGCTTCCTGCGCATGAGCGCGCGGCTGCGCGAGTTCGCCGACCTGTTCAACCCGGCGCGCGCGGGCATTTCCGAGGCGGTCATCCCGCCCACCTCGACGTGGATCGGGAAGACCGCCACGCAATTGAAGCTGCGCAAGCAGTACAACCTGCGCCTGCTCGCGATCAACCGCGACAAGCAGGTGCTGCGCGAGGAAGTGCGCGAAGTGCCATTGCGCGCGGGCGACCTGCTGGTCGTGCACAGCATCTGGACCGACCTCGCACAGGCATCGGGCAACCGCGACTTCGTGCCGGTGACCGACTTCCCGAAGGCCGAGCAGCGGCCGCACAAGTTCAAGCTCGCGATGACGATCTTCGCGATCACCATGCTCATCGCGCTGTCCTCGCGCATCCCGGCTTCCGTGGCGCTGATGACCGGCGTCGCCGGCATGCTGATCACGGGCGTGCTGAAGATGGACGAGGCCTACGCCGCCATCAACTGGAAGACCGTGTTCCTGATGGCCTGTCTCATTCCCCTCGGCTGGGCGATGGACTCCAGCGGCGCGGCCGCGTGGGTGGCCGCGCACACGCTCGACCGCCTCCCCGAGGGCACGCCGACCTGGCTGCTGGAGATCGCCGTCGGCCTGCTGACCACCGCCTTCTCGCTGGTCATCAGCCATGTCGGCGCCACCATCGTCATGGTGCCCATCGCCATCAACCTGGCCCTGGCCGCTGGCAGCGACCCGACCGCGTTCGCGCTGATCGTCGCCCTCTCGGCCTCGAACAACTTCATGACGGCCTCCAACCCCGTGATGTCCATGATCACCGGCCCTGCCGGCTACAGCGCCAAGGAACTGTGGAAGGTGGGCGGCCCGCTGAGCCTGGTCTACACGGGTATCGTGGTCCTGGTGGCCAACCTGCTGTTCTGACAGCCGACTGGCCGCCCGGGACCGCCGACGCCGTTCGTTACAGCGCGGCCGATGGCCGTCCGTCCCCCGGTTGCACGCGAATGGAACTCGAATGCCTGATGCCTTCGACCGATTTCGCCGGCACCGACACTGCCCCACCTCGCAAGGAACCGCCATGACCACCCCCTCTCCCGCGACTGCCGCCCCCGCGAATGCCGCCGAGATCGGCCGCCGCGTGCTGCAGCTGATCGACACCATCCACGGCCCCGAGCAGGTCGACGCCGCCCACATCGAGCGCGTCACCGGCATCAAGGTCGAATTCAACGACGACAACCCGCAGCAGTACGGCTTCGGCGGCCAGTTGTCGCCCGAGTGGAGCTACAACCTGGTCTCGCTGACCGAACTGGACGGCAGCAAGCCGCACCGCCTGCTGTTCTCGCTCGAGGACCAGAGCGCCGATGCCAACGCCGACATGGCGCCGATTGGCCCGCTCGCTTTCGATGCCTGCGACCAGGCGCTGGCGTCCGCCGGTTATACCGGCAACCCCAACCGCGGCCGTTACGGCCAGGTCGAATTCTGGGAGTACCAGCGCGGCGATGTCTCGCTGCAGGTGCACGTGCGCGGCGAGAGCGATGCGAAAGCAGAGCACGCCTGCGTGTCCATGATCGTCATCAACGCCTGAGGTGCCGACCATGTCCGTCGCTCCCGAACACATGCAGAAAAAGACGCCGGCCGAGCAGCTCGAAGCGCTGGTCGACACCTTCCAGAAAGCCAACAAGACCGCCACCGATGATCCGGGCAAGGTCCTGCGCGAACTGATCGCTTCGTCGCCGGCCCTCAAGACGCAGCTCGAGGACGCCGTCGCCAAGGGCGAGCTGACCGAATTCAAGGGACTGCCGCCCGGCACCAATGCCGGTGGCCAGTACTCCGGCACCACGATGGAGATCCCGGTCTCCAAGTTGAACAAGGCCGCGACCGACAAGGCCGCCGCGAACGAAGTGGTGTTCGTGCTCGGCCACGAGACGCGCCACGGCCTGAACAATCCCGCAGAGAAGGTCGCTGGCGAGGCGTTCAACAAGTCGCTGGAAAGCATCGCCAAGGTCAAGGGCGGCAAGCACGACTACACCGCAGCGGTGGAAGGCTACATCCAGCACTATCGCGACAACGAAGCGCAGGCACACCTCAGCGGCTGGAACGCGCTCTCGTCCAAGCTCGCCAAGGACAAGGGTTCGGCGCCGACGCTGCAGGAGATGTACGACGCGAATCCCGGCCGCATGCAGGACTTCATCGATCGCACCGGCACCGCACCGAAGTTCGCCTACGCGATGAAGGCAGGACTGACGGTCGACAAGGACATGCAGCTGCCGCTGGATGCCGCCAACGTGAAGGCGATGGGCGGCTACTACTTCGACAAGCCGCTCAGCAAGGGCTCGCTGGGCACCAACGGCAACCAGAACTACCCGAACTACTACGGCGACTACGCGCTCAACCGCGTGCAGGCCTACGAAAAGGCGTACACCGACCACTTCAAGAAGACGGATGCCTCGTACACCGGCGCCGAAGTGCAGGTGGACCTCGGCAAGCTCGGCCTGAGCAAGTCCGTGCTGACCACCGGCCTGAGCTACACCGACATCACGCCGCCGAAGAAACCGATCGAACAGGGCGTCGGCGGTGCGGAACCCACGCTCTACACCCAGGCTGCCACCGCGCTGCAGAAGCTCGACGGCGCACCGCAGGGCACGGAACTGCGCAACGTCGCCGCCGCGATGGCGCTGCAGGCGCAGAAGGACGGCATCACCGAGATCAGCGGCGTCGTGCGCGGCAACAACGGCAACCTGATCGCCTACCAGGGCGATCCGGAACAGGATCACGCCAAGCGTTCGACGGTCGACCCTGCGCAGGCCAAGGACGCGCCTGCCGACAAGTCGCTGAGCGACCTCGGCCAGTTGCAGCAGCAGGCCCCGCAGCGCCAGGAGCAGGCCCAGCCGCAGCGCGCGGTGGGCATGTAAGCGCACACGTCATCGGACACTGTACAAACGCGAACGCCCCGCAGTGATGCGGGGCGTTTGTTTTCGCGTGCCGGGATCATCGAGGGCAGGACATCCAGCGTCATCCTCGCGCAAGCGGGGATGACACTGTTTTTGCTTCTTGTTCTGCCCCAATCGAACGACGCGCCTACAACCCCTGCGCCGCCTGCTCCACCGCGCGGAACAGCGCGCGGCCCTTGTTCATCGTCTCTTCCCACTCCTTCTGCGGATCGGAGTCGTAGACGATGCCGGCGCCGGCCTGCACGTGCAGCTTGCCGTCCTGGATGACCGCGGTGCGGATCGCGATGGCCGTGTCGGCATCGCCATGCCAGCTGATGTAGCCGATGCTGCCGGCGTAGACATTGCGCTTGATCGGTTCCAGTTCGCGGATCACTTCGAGCGCGCGGATCTTCGGCGCGCCGCTGACCGTGCCTGCCGGGAAGGTCGCGCGCAGCACGTCGGCATAGCTCAGGCCGTCCTTCAGCTGGCCAGTCACCTCGCTGACGATGTGCATGACGTGGCTGTAGCGTTCGATGACGAAGCGGTCGCCCAGCTCCACCGTGCCCGGCTCGCTGACCCGGCCCACGTCGTTGCGCCCCAGGTCGATCAGCATCACGTGCTCGGCGCGTTCCTTCGGGTCGGCCAGCAGCTCGGCTTCCAGTGCCAGGTCTTCTTCATGCGTCCTGCCGCGCGGGCGGGTGCCGGCGAGCGGACGCACGGTGACCTTGCCGGGCCCCTTCCCGTCATGTTCGAGCCGGACGAGGATCTCCGGCGACGAACCCACCACCTGTGTGCCGCCGACATCGAGGAAATACATGTACGGCGAGGGATTGAGCGCGCGCAGGGCGCGGTACACATCCACCGGCCGTGCGTTGAACGGCACCGACAGGCGCTGGCTCAACACGACCTGGAAGATGTCGCCGGAGCGGATGTATTCCTTCGATTTCTCGACCGCTGCGATGAACCCCTCGCGCGTGAAGCCGGAGACGAAGTCGCCCTCGTTGAGCCCGGCGCTGTGACGCGGCTCGGGATAGCCCGCGCCCCCCTGCCGCAGGCGATGGGTGAGCTCGTCGAGGCGGCGGTTCGCGCGCGCCCAGGCCTGCGGCTCGCGCGGATCGGCGTGCACGATCAGGTACAGGCGGCCCTTGAGGTTGTCGAACACCGCGACGTCGCGGCTGTCCATCAGCAGGATGTCGGGCGTGCCCAGTTCGTCGGGCTTGCCGCCGCCGCGCAGGCGCGGCTCGATGTATTCGATGCACTCGAAGCCGAACCAGCCGACCAGCCCACCGGTGAACCCGGGCAGGCCCGGCAGGCGCGGGATCTTCTGCGCGCTGCGCAGTCGCTCCACTTCTTCGAGCGGGTCGTCGACGACGCGGCTGTCGACCAGTTCGCCCAGTTCGCTGACGAACAGCGTGTGCCCGGCGAAGGCATACACGCGATGCGCGGGCAGGCCGATGATCGAGTAGCGGCCGAAGCGTTCGCCGCCTTCGACCGATTCGAAGAGATAGGTGTTGTGGCCGTCGGCGAGCTTGAGATAGACCGACAGCGGCGTGTCGAGATCGGACAGCACCTCGCGCACGACGGGAATGAGGGTGTGGCCGTCGGCGGCATGCTGCTGGAATTGTTCGAACGAGATCACGCAGGAATCCTTGAGGACGATGGGAACGGCGGGCGAAAGGTCAGGCCGGGGGCCGCCATTGCCGGTTCGCGTTCCAGCGGGCCTTCTTGGCCGCCAGGCAGGGGGAGGGACTGTCACGCATGGACCCCATGCTAGCGGCTCGCGCCCCGCCCCGCATCCGTGGCGACACGCCTTCGACCCGTCCCCGTCATCAGGCTGTCACCGTTCGCCCGGAACATGGGAGTCCATCGCAGGGACGACTGACGGAAGCGGGATTGCTTCCAATCTCACCGGGGCGGCGCCGAAAGGCGTCGCTCTTTTTCTTGCCGGAACGCATGCGGCCCAGCACGGACGCATCGGTGCATGGCCATCACGCCCCCGACAACAGTGGACAGCCTGGCGGCAGATGCATGCGCAGCCGCGCGGGTTCGCAGGTGATGTCGAAGCGCGTCGCCTCCAGCGGCTCGCCATCGAGATTCAGCACCAGTGGCGCATCCGCCACGATCCGCAGCGTCGCCAGTCGCGCATGCACCGAGGCCTGGTCGAGCGCAGCTTCGCGGCCTTCTGCGAGCAGCGTGCCGAGTGTCGCGGCCAACTCCCCTTCCAGCGGAGGCACGATGGTCAGGTCGAGCAGGCCGTCGTCGATGCAGGCCTCCGGGCACAGCGGTTGCCCGCCGCCGGCCTGGCGACCGTTGCCGACCCCCAGCGCGATGTAGTCGCCTTCCCATGCGAAGCCTTCGCCCGCGATGTCCCGGCCTTCGAAGCGCGCGCGCAGCGGCTCGATGCGGCCCAGGCTGAGCAGGCCCTGCAGCACGTAGGCGAAGCCGCCCAGCGCCTTCTTCAGTCCTTCGCCGGTGTCGCGGGTGATCGAGGTGCCGAAACCGCCACTGGCGAGGTTGATGCAGTGGCGCGCCTGGCCATCGGCGTCGATGCGGAGCAGATCCACCGCCACGGGTACGCTGCGACACAGTGCCAGGGCTTCGCCGGCAACTGCGGAGACGGCTGCCGCTGCGGCGAAATCGTTGGCGGTACCGAGCGGCAGGACTGCGAGCGACGGCAGGGCATCCCCCGCATCCGGTCGCGTCGCCAGCGCGGAAGCGACTTCGCCCAGGGTGCCGTCGCCACCGGCCGCGACCAGCACGGTGACCCCGAGCGTGATCAATTCGTCGACGCAGCGTGCAGCATCACCGGCTTCCCAGGTGACGCGCACGTCGACCCGCATGTGTTCGCTGCGGAGATCCGCAACGGCCTGGCGCAGGGCCTCGTCCGCGACGGCCTTGCCGTTGAGGACGAGACCGAGATGCATGCGTCAGCGCACCGCCGCCACGGCGGCCTTCATCGCCGAGACGATGGCGGGATAGTCTGGCTGGCCGAAGATCGCCGAGCCGGCGACGAAGGTATCGGCACCGGCCTTTGCAATCTCGGCGATGTTGTCGACCTTCACGCCGCCATCGATTTCCAGGCGGATGGCCTTGCCGGTGCGCGCGGTCACCGCGTCGATGCGCTGGCGTACGACACGCAGCTTGTCCAGCGCGGACGGAATGAAACCCTGGCCGCCGAAGCCGGGATTCACCGACATCAGCAACACCAGGTCGAGCTCTTCGAGCACGTAGTCCAGCACCTCGACCGGCGTCGCCGGATTCAGCACCAGGCCGGCCTGGCAGCCGCTGCCCTTGATCAGCTGGATCGTGCGGTGCACGTGGCGGCTGGCTTCGGGATGGAAGCTGATCAGCGAAGCGCCGGCCTTGGCGAAGTCCGGGACGATGCGGTCCACGGGTTCGACCATCAGGTGCACATCGATCGGCGCGGTGACGCCATGTTTCCGCAGCGCCTCGCAGACCAGCGGCCCGATGGTGAGATTCGGCACGTAATGGTTGTCCATCACGTCGAAATGCACCCAGTCGGCGCCGGCGGCGAGCACGTTGTCGACCTCTTCCCCGAGCTTGGCGAAATTGGCGGACAGGATGGACGGGGCGATGACGGTGGATTGCACGGAGGAGGACATGGGGGCCGGCTGCAGCGGAGATGTGGGCCCAATTCTACAGGGCGCCTGCATCCGCCCGCCTCCGGCGGGCGTAGGCATGTGTACTCGTGGAGCGCCACGCCAACCGGAGCAGTCATCATGCGCACGACCCGTACGACCCCGTTCTCCACTTTGATGTCCGCCGTCCTGATCGCCGCCGCCCTGCCGGCCAGCGCCCTCGCCAACGACGCCCCATGGCAGGGTTTCCACGTCGGCGGCAGCCTGGGCGGGAGCGAGCCCATGTCCAGCGATGGCGGCCGCATCCTGTTCGATACCAACCTCGATGGCCAGTTCGGCGACACGGTCCGCACCGGTACCGGGGCGGATGCCTTTTCCCCGGGATTCTGCGGCGGCGCGGCCTACGGGCGCACCCCTGCCAGCGGATGCCGCGAAGACAGCGGCGGCGCCGAAACCAGCCTGCGCATCGGCTACGACTGGCAGCGCGGACGCTGGGTCTACGGCGTGCTGGGCGAATACACCGACCACGATGCGCGCGACAGCGTCGCGGCCTTCAGCACCACGCCGGCCTTCTACACCATGACCCGCGACCTGGAGCATTCCATGGCCCTGCGCGGCCGCATGGGCATGAGCTTCGGCGGCGACAGCCAATGGCTGGGCTACGTCACTGCCGGCGCGGTGCGCGGCCGGATCTCCAACAGTTTCGCGACGAGCAATGCCGCCAACCGTTTCACGCCGACCGGCAGCGACGACGCCGACGGCTACCAGGCGGGCCTGGGCATCGAGCGGCAGGTCATCGGCAACCTGTCGATCGGCCTCGAATATCTCTACACGCGCCTCGACGATGGCGATGCACGGGTGCGCGTCGAACGCGGCACGGCGCCGGCCACCAACCCCTTCCTGCTGGTGAATCCTGCCGGCACGAACTTCCGGCGCAGCGACGAGGATTTCAGCGTCGGCAGCCTGCGCCTGACCGCCAGCTGGCGGTTCTGAGCCTGCGGGGAACGACCTTCAGCCGCGCTTGCGCAGGGCCTTGATCCGGTCGTAGGCGGCATTGATGTCGCCTGCCTTGCGCTCCGCCTGCTGTCGCAGCTCCTCGGCCACCCCGGCCAGCTTGTCGGGGTGGTACTGGCTGATGAGGCGGCGGTAGGCCTGGTCGATCTCGGCATCCGTGGCGTCTTCGGTGAGCCCCAGCACCCGGTAGGGCGTGTCCCGCTTGCTGCGGAACCAGTCGGCGTCGAAGGCATGGCCCAGCAGCAGGCCGAGCACCGCACCGGCGGGATGCCGGATCAGCAGCCAGCCTGCGATGAAACCGAGGACTTTTCCGTACCAGCGCGTGTTCATGGCCGGGAGTGTACCGCGCGGGCCTCGTCCGGGCGGCCGGGCGGGATTGCCCTTACACTAGCTGGCCCGAACGCTTCCCCCAGGACTGCGCGTGGCGACCACCCTGCTTCAATCCGACCTTCCCGGCCTCACCCTGCGCCATCGCGGCAAGGTCCGCGACGTCTTCGACCTCCCGGCCGAGATCCTGCCCGCCGAGGCACGCGAACATGGCCCGCTGATGCTGATGGTCGCCACCGACCGCCTGAGCGCCTTCGACGTGGTCCTGCCCGACCCGATCCCGGGCAAGGGCGAGATGCTTTGCCAGATCAGCAATTTCTGGTTCGACAAGACCGCGCACATCCTGCGAAACCACCTGACCGGGATCGATGTCGCCCGCGTCCTGCCCGCCGGCACCGACGCCGCGCTGTACGCCAAGCGCGCGGTGGTGACCAAGAAACTCAAGCCGGTGCCGGTGGAAGCGATCGCACGCGGTTACCTCATCGGCAGCGGCTGGAAGGATTACCAGCGCACCGGCCGCGTCAGCGGCATCACCCTGCCGAACGGCCTGCGCCAGGCCGAGCAGCTGGCCGAACCGATCTTCACGCCCTCGACCAAGGCCGCCGTCGGCGACCACGACGAGAACATCGATTTCGACACGATGGTGAAGACCGTCGGCGCGGAACTGGCCGAGCAGGTGCGCGACGCGACGCTGCGCATCTACCGCTACGCCGCCGACTACGCCGCCGAACGCGGCATCCTGCTGGCCGACACCAAGTTCGAATTCGGCACCGATGCCGACGGCCGCCTCTACGTGATGGACGAAATGCTGACCCCGGATTCGTCGCGCTACTGGCCGGCCGACGAGTATGAAATCGGCATCAGTCCGCCGAGCTACGACAAGCAGTTCGTGCGCGACTATCTCGAAACGCTCGACTGGAACAAGACCGCGCCGGGCCCCGCCCTGCCGGCCGACGTGATCGAACGCACCCGCGCCAAGTACGCCGAAGCGCTGCAGCGGCTGGCGGGGATTTCGGTGGATTGATTTGCCTGTATGCGCGCACGTCTGATCTCGACCGACGGCGAATATCTCGAAGCCCGGATCGACATCGACGGCGCCGTGCTGCATGTCATGGACGAATTCAGCCCGGCCTCATGCGGAGACATGCTGGACATCGAACTCGTCCCGATGCTTGACGAGGACGAATCCAACAACGACATCCTGGATGGGAATCCCGAAGGGAAGCGTGACCTCGAACGCATCGAAGGCTGGTCCTACCGTGCCTTCGGGATCATCAGCTCGCTGTCTCCCGTCACGGTCGATTGCGGGCTGGCCAAATTCGAAGATGTCTTCGACGCCAGCGGCGACGGCATCGGTCAATCGGTGGCTTTCACGATTACAAGACTGTCCGCACAATCGAACCTGCAAGAGCCGCAATACTCCTTCGGCAATGTCACTCGCATCGAGGATGACAACAATGTCTGACGCAATGACCTCGGAACGCCCCGTCGACCGCTGGTTCGCAAGCTATTCCGCCGACCACGTCAACCCGACGAACCAGAAGATCCATTACATCGCGGTCCCGCTGATCCTGTGGACGGTGACCGCGCTGCTGTGGTGCATCCCGGTGCCGGGCACCTTCTTCCAGGCGGGCTTCTGGTGCGCGCTGGCGATGTTCGCGGCGTGGAGCTTCTACTACCGCGCATCGCGGCCGCTGGGTTTCGGCATGCTGGCGGTGTTCATCGCGATGGCCTGGCTCAACCGCTGGCTGTACGCCACGATCGGTGGCGCGACGCTGCTCAAGGTCGCGATCGCGGTGTTCGTGATCGCATGGATCGCGCAGTTCATCGGCCACAAGATCGAAGGCAAGAAGCCGAGCTTCCTCACCGACCTGGTCTACCTGCTGATCGGTCCGGCATGGATCCTCGGCAAGTCGTTCCGCGCGTTCGGCCTGAAGTTCTGATGCCGCAGCCTCCTGTGGCGAGCGGCATGTCGATCGGCAGCGGTCGATGAGCGAATCGCGTTTCGGCGGGCGGGATTTCACGCTCGCACTGGTGATCTGCGTCGTGTGGGCGGGCAATTTCCTGACCTCGGCGCATGCCCTGCAGGAGATCCCGCCGTTCCTGTTCAGCGCGCTGCGCATGACCATCCTCGCGCTGCTGCTGGTCGCATTCCTGAAACCGCCGCCGCGCGAACAGTGGCCGCGCCTGGTCGCGGTGGCGCTGCTCAATGGCGCGCTGCATTTCGGCACCAGCCTGTGGGCCCTGCGCATGGCCGGCGACCTGTCCTCGCCGGCGATCGTGATGCAGAGCTACATCCCGATGTCGGTGCTGCTGGCCTGGGCGATCCTCGGCGAACGCTTCGCGTGGCGCACCGGCTCGGCGATCGCGCTGAGCTTCGCCGGCGTGCTGGTGCTGGGGTTCGATCCGCTGGTGCTGGACCATCCGGCATCGCTGATGATGATGCTGTTCTCCGCGTTCCTGATCGCACTGGGCACCGTGTTCATGCGCGGCCTGAGCGGCATCGATGGCGTGAGCCTGCAGGGCTGGACCGCGGTGATCGGCATCGCGCCGCTGCTGGCGATCAGCGCGGTGATCGAACCCGGCGGTTTCAACGCACTGCGCGATGCGCACTGGTCGAGCTGGGGTTCGGCCGTGTACTCGGCGGTATTCGCGTCACTGATCGGACACACCCTGTTCTTCAAGCTCGTGCAGCGCCACCCGGTGGTGCAGGTGATGCCCTACCTGCTGCTCACGCCGGTGTTCGCGGTGGCGCTGGGCATTCTTGCCTGGGGCGATCGCCCCGGCGCGAACCTCTGGATCGGCGGCGCGATGGTACTCGGCGGCGTACTCGCGATCGCGCTGCGCGCGAGAAGCAAGGCGCTCGCCAAGGCCTGATTCACGACACCGGGCGCAGAAACGCGATGCCTGCCGCTTACAGGACAGCATGCGCATGCCGTCGAGCGGTTGTCCGGTCCGAGAAATGCTTGCCGTGACTTCGGGTTGAGGTCCGCGACGCCAGGCAGGCGTCATCCCCCGGAGGACACCATGCGAATCCTCGAACACAAGCTGTTTCGTTATTGCGCCATCGCTGCATGCGCGACCATCGTCGCCAACGGATGCGTGCTCGATCGCAGCCCGATCCGCGCACCATGGGGCGATGTGTCGCCACGCGAATATTGTGCCGGCGACACCCTGCAGGCCTCGTACCAGTTCTTCGACGGCGCCTGCCCCGCTGGCGCGGACTGCACGCTCTACACGCCCAACGTGACGATCAGCAGCATGCCGTCGCTGTTCCCGAGCACACCGTTCAACGCCTATCGCGGCAGCGTGGATTTCCCCGCCAGCGGTGACAGCGTGGCGGTCACGTTCGACATCGATCGCGATGCCGTCTCGCAGCCCATGGAAGGCGGTCTTCGCCAGATCACCGGAATCAGCGACCTCACCATCACCGCCAGCCGCATCACCGGTTCGCGCGAGTTCACCCAGACGCACGCAGGGATGTGCGCCGGCTCGCTGCCGGTGAACGCACCCGCCGAGTTGCCGACGCGCCCGCGCTTCTCGCAGAACCTGCAACTGCGCCGGCTGTGCAACGACAGCGGCGTGCAGGTGACGGCGACGCTCAGTGGTGGCGCACCGGGCGTGACCTATTCGCAGATGCTGACGCCGGGCGATTGCATCGACACCAGCATGCCTGGCGTGCCCGCGGAGATCGCGGCATCGCGCGTTGTCGACGTTCGCCCCCTGTTCTTCGATCCGTCCGTGCGCTGCAGCGCCACCGGCCCGAATTCGCCGCCGGCAACGCTGCGCACGCGCGCGATCATGTCCTGCCCCTGAGCAGGCGCACGGCAGGGAAGGCCATCCACCATCGGCATCATCCGGCGCACGGACATGCGCCGGACTCCATCGCCCCATCCAGGCCGCGTCTCACGAAAGGAATCACCCGTATGCCATCGCTCCGTGTTCCGATTCGTTTCGCACTGACCTCGCTCGCCGCAGGCGTGCTGCTCACCAATGGTTGCGTGCCACCCAACGCGCCACCAACCTACGCGAATGCCACGCCGCGGCAATACTGTCCCGGCGATAGCGTGCTCGCGGAGTACCAGGCGCTCGCGAACCGAGCCTGTGTTCCGCACTCCGGCATCGATTGCGCGGCGATCATGCCGCGCGTGACGATCGCCAGCGATTCCGCGGCCCTGCCTGCCGAAACCGTCACGGCATTCGGGTGGTCGCGCACGTTCAGGCCGACCGAGGCCGCCGTGTCGGTGCGCTTTACCGCGACGCCGGAAACGCTCATCTTCCCGTCGCTCGACGCCAACGGCCGCGAAATCCTCCTCAGCGGCGACTTGCGCCCGGTCACCATTCCGCTGCGACGCATCGATGGCGAAATCGCCCAGACCCTGACGCACAACGGCATGTGCTCGGGTCGGATGCCGGTGAACGCCCCCGCGCAGTTGCCCGGCGGACCGGACACCTCGTCCGGCCTGATCGCGCAGCGGATATGCAACGTGAATGAGATACCGATCGTCATCGACGTATCGGGTTCCAGTCCAAGTGCGAGCGCTTCCGGCACGGTCGCGCCACATGCCTGCCTTGCGCTTGGATTTCCACCGTTTGGCCTGGTGACAGTCAGGCCCGCAACCATCACGCCAGGCGAGCCATGCGGTTCGATCGAGACCGGCGAACCACCGCAGACACTCACCACCCAGGTGTATCTCAGCTGCGGCTGATGCCAACCAGCCCCCGTCCAGTCCCCCACGGAGTGACCGTCCCCATGAAACGCACTCGCGCCCTCATCGTCGCCGCGCTCGCGCTCGGCCTCGCATCCGCACCGCTGACCGCATGCCTTGCGCAGTCCGCGACCAGCTATCTGCAATCGCTCGACAAATCCACCTGGAGCGGTGCGCTCGACGTGCGCGTCGACCTGTATCCCGCGCCGGACAAGTACGGCAAGGTCGGCCAGCCCCAGCGCTATCCCGCGAAACTGCTGTTCCAGCGTCCCGACCGCTTCCGCATGGTGCTGTATCCGGGCCAGAAGAATGAGTACCGCGCCGTCGCCGAGGCCGGCATCGTCCGCTGGCTCGACCTGTCGACCGGCTTCTCCGGCAAGGACAGGATCGATGCGCTCGTCGACCCCCTGGCGGTCGCCCTGCTCGGCACCGCAGGCGAACTCGCCCGATTCAGTGGCGCGAAGGACCTGCCGCTGGCGAAGGGCAGCAAGCTGCTCGGCGCATCGCTCACGCCGAAGGGCTGGGGCAGCAGCGTGACGCAGGGGCTGGTCTGGCTGAGCAGCGACGGCCAGCCGATCGGCTACGAATTCCGCCTCGCGGATGGTCGCAGGATGTTCGTCGCCGTACTGACGTTCCAGCGCAACCTGCAGCTGCCGCCGGACACCTGGAAGCTCTGAGACGACGCTGGATCTACTCCGGTCGCGGGAACATGTCCGCGACGGGGTGGAAGCCGCGCGGCGCGTAACCGAAATCGCGCTGCGCATCGGCCGGGTCGAACACCAGGTCGCTGCGCATGCGTGCGACCGCGGCTTCGTTGAAGTCGAGGGCGAAACCCGCGGCGTGCGCCAGCGCCAGCACGAGGTTGAACACCGGGGACGGTACCTCGTGCAGTCGCGGCGGCGGTTCCAGCGCGGCGAGCACGCGCGCCACCATGTCGCGATAGGCCAGCGTCTCGCCGCCCGGCAGCGCGTAGGTGCGACCGAACGTGGCTTCCTTTTCGATGCAGCGGAACGCGGCATCCGCGAGGTCGTGCGCATGCACCGGCTGGCGCAGGCCGGTCGCGTCGCGCGGCAGCACGATGCGGCCGAAGCGTTGTGCGACCTGCGCGATGCGGCTGAGGTTCCGATCGCGTGCGCTGCCGTACACCAGCGTCGGCCTCAGCACGGTGACGGCCGCGCCACGCGCCGCGGCCGTGTCGATCAGGGCGCGTTCCGCCTCGCGCAGGCGCGCGACGAGATCGCGTTCCTCCGCATCGGCCGAGCCACGCTTGATCTCGATGCTGGTGGATCCGAAAGCCACGACACGCGGCGCATCGATGTCGTTGCGTGCATACCACTGCGCGAACAGATCCAGGGGGCCGCAACTGATGATCGTGTCGGCTCGAAGTGCCGGCGCATCGTCGCGAGGCCACTGGAAGCCTGGCAACTCACCCTGCAGCCACACCAGCCCAGGCTGCTCCGCACGCGCGTCGCGCGAGACCGCATACACCCGCCAGCCATCGTCGCGCAGCCGGTCGAGCAGCGGCATGCCGATCTGGCCACTGGCGCCGAACACGAACGCGGTCTTCATGCGGCAGCGCGCGATGCAGCAAGGATCATGCGCCGTCCGAAGCGACGGCGGGTTTCGCCGGCAAGGCCCAGCGCAGCCACACAAAGCCGATCACCGCGGATATCACCGAAGCGCACAGCACGCCGAGGACACTGGCCTCCGCCTGCGCCGGCGAGGCGGTGAACGCCAGCGACGCGATGAACAGGCTCATCGTGAAGCCGATACCGCACAGCATGCCCAGTCCGACCACCGCCTTGAAGCTCATGCCCTCCGCGAAACGCGCGATCCCGGTGGCATGCGCGATCACCGCGGCGCCGACGATGCCGATCGGCTTGCCGACGACGAGGCCCAGCGCGATGCCCAGCGGCACCGGCTCGAGCAGGTCGGACACCGCCATGCCACCGAGCGCGAGACCGGCGTTGGCGAAGGCGAACAGTGGCAGGATCACGTAGGCCACCCACTTGTGCAGGGCATGCTCCAGCCATTCCAGCGGCGAGTATTCGACCTCGTCGTCGATGCGGTTCTCCTTGTCGACGTGCGGGATCAGCAGGCCGGTGGCGACGCCGGCAAGCGTGGCGTGCACGCCGGACTTCAGCACGAACACCCACATCACCGCGCCCAGCAGCAGGTAGGGCGTGAGCGCGCGCACGCGCATCCGGTTCATCGCGATCATCACGCCCAGCACCACGAAGGCGCCGGTCAGCGCGCTCGTCGACAGTTCGCTGGTGTAGAACACGGCGATGATGATGATCGCGATCAGGTCGTCGATCACCGCGATCGTCGACAGCAGCAGCTTCATCGCCAGCGGAACGCGGGACCCCAGCAGCGACAGGATGCCGAGCGCGAAGGCGATGTCGGTGGCGGTCGGGATGGCCCAGCCGCGCGTCGCCTCCGCATCGCCCATGTTGATCCAGGCATAGATGGCGCCCGGCACGGCCACGCCGGCCGCAGCACAGATCAGGGGCTGGATCAGCTGCGCGCGGCTGGACAACTGGCCGCTCAGCACCTCGCGCTTGATCTCCAGCGCCACCAGCAGGAAGAAGATCGCCATCAGGCCATCGTTGATCCACAGCAGCAGCGGCTTGGCGAGGTTCAACTCGCCTACGCGGACCTGCACGGGCAGGCCGCGAAACGCCTCGTACCCCGTCGACAGCGGCGAATTGGCCAACACCATCGCCAGCAGTGCGGCGAAGATCAGCAGGATGCCGCCCGCGGCCTCCATCTGGAAGAAATCCTGCAGCGCGCGCGCGGCGCGCCCCGGCAGGACACGGATGATGACGGACTCTTTACCGCTGTCGGACATGTTGCGACGGCCCTCCCGCGCTTCAGCGCGTCAAAACGATTTCGAAAATGGCCCAGAGCACGAAGGCCAGGAACAGCACCCAGCCTTCCGCACGGCTGATCTGCAGGTCCTTGCGCAGCATCGGATACAGCAGCAGCGACACCGCAAGCGCCGCCGGCAGTTCGAAGCCGACGAACGATGCGGGAATCGGCAGCGGGCGCAGCGCCGCCATGCCCCCCACCACGATGAGCAGGTTGAACAGGCTGGAGCCGATGACGTGGCCGACGACGATGTCGCCCTGCCCGCGCCGCGCCGCCGCCACGGCCGCGACCGCTTCCGGCAACGCAGTGGCGATCGCGACCACGATCATGCCGGTGAGCAGCGGCGTGAATCCCCAGCCGGCACCCACGATCGGCGCGTGCGCGACCAGCCACTTCGCACCGAAGAACAGCAGCGTGCCGCCGAGTGCGAAGCGCAGGAGGTTCAGGCCCAGGTTGTCGCCGGTACGCAGGTACTCGCCGATCTGCGCCTGCAGTTCCTCTGGCTCGCGGCGCCCGCGGATCCAGGCCCAGGCGATGATCGCGACGAACGCCGCCACGAACAGCAGGCCTTCCGTGCGCGTGAGCACGCCGTCGTAGCCGAAGGCCGCCAGCGCGATGGTCGCCACGACCAGGCACAGCAGCAACGGCGCAAGCGTGCGCCAGCGCACCAGCAGAGGCGCGGCGATCGCTGCGGCGCCGAGCGTCAGCCCGAAATTCACGATGTTGCTGCCGATCGCATTGCCGAGCGCAAGGCTCTGGCTGCCGACGACGAAGGCACGCAGGTTCACGGCAAGCTCGGGAATCGAAGTCCCGAACGCCACCAGCAGGAGGCCGGTCGCGAATGGCGGCAAGCCTGATCGCCGCGAGAGACCCGATGCGCCCTTCAATATCGAGTCGCCGCCCAGCGCCAGCAGCAGCAAGGCCAGCAAGCACCAGCCGATCGCCATGCCCATCGCGTGTCTCCGTCGTGCAGGTCAGTCCCGATTCTATGACACGTGGCCTGGCCTGTCGCCCGCGAGCGTACGGATGCGAATGTCACGGGGGATTCACGGCACGCCGCTAGATTGCGCGCATTCGCCTCCCCACCAGGCACGACACATGCTGCTGCACAAGACCGAACAGGCGCGCGCCGCGCTGTCCGACACCCGTTCCGGCGACCTGTCGCTGCACCATCGCCGCATCCTCATCCTCACCGACGGCAAGCGCAGCATCAACGATCTCATGGCGATGCTGGGCAACGGCATCCTCGGCGACATCGATGCCCTGATGCGTGCCGGCTATCTCGCGACCACGGATGCCGCGTCCCCGCGCGCATCGTCTGGCGCAGGCCTGGGACAGCGCCTGCGCGATGCCGCCGCTCGCCTGCGCCCCGCCGGTGCGGACGTCGCCGGCGAAGAGCAGACCACAGCGGCCGCCTCCCTCGAAGCGCCAGCGCAGAGCGACGACGCGCGCGCAGCGCCCCGGCACGCCACGGAACGCACGATCGCGACGGCTTCGCGTCGCTCATTGGCGGCATCGAAGATGTATGTCATGGATCTGCTGCAGATGCAGCGCGACCTGCGCATCGCCGAATGCCGCACCGAGATCCAGTGCGCGCAGGACGAGACCGCCGCGGTGGTCGCTCTGCTGGACGGCGTTCGCCACCTGATCCCGCTGGTCTCCGCCGGCATGGCCACGCGGATCCTCGCTCGCCTCGACGAAGTGCTGCCCGAGCCCTATCTGCCCGCGCTCAGGGCCCTGCAGTCGGAACTCACCGGCAAACCCGTGCTGGCGATCACCAACGCAGCCTGAGCCGACCGATGGCGCCCGCTCCGGGCCATCCGGACGCGCAGGCCGCCATGCGCTAACATCCCGCCCCCGCGGACGTCCCAGTGACGCCCCCGGCCGGCCGCATCGGCGCGCCGGACGTGACCGTTGGCGCAGAGCATGCGCCGCGACTTGGCCACAATGGACTGGCGGCAGGCAATGCGGATCGACCACATGCGCCCGGAAGACATCCGGCTTGAAAAGACCGAAAAGGCACGCGGCGTGCTGGCCAGCACCCGCGCGTCCGGCCTGGGCGTGTCGGAGCGGCGCATCCTGATCCTCGCCGACGGTCGCCGCAGCCTGGCCGACATCGCGGGCGTGCTGGGCGGCGACATCCTGCCGGCCGTGCAGGCGCTGGTCGACCAGGACTACCTGGCCCGCGCCCGGCCGCAAGCCGTGGAAGACCCGCCCCCCGGCCGCAGCGAGCAACTGGGCGAGCGCCTCGGCCATCTGCTGCGTGGTGCCTCGCTGATCCGGCAGGCCCGTCCACGAGGCGAGGAAACCGACGATGTCGCGCCGGATCCACGCGCAGACGACATCGTGGTGCTGTCCGGGCGCTCCTCGCGCGCCTCGCCGCTCCCCAGGGAAGTCGCGCCCAGATCGATCATCTCGGCGAAGAGCCATGCCGTCGACCTGCTAGCCCTGCATGCCGATCCCCGCCTGGTCGCTGCCGTGGAGGCGATTCGCAAGGCCCGTGGCGAAAGCGACGTCGCACGGACCATTCTCGAAGCCGTGGCGACCTTGCGCGACATGGGCGAACCGCAACTGGTGTCCGGTACGGTCGCCCTGCTCGACCCGCTGATGCCCGAACGTTTCCTGCCCGCGCTGCGTGCCCTGGATCGCACCGAGGCATAACCGGAACTGAGTTGGACTTCACGGACCCGGGACGCAACAGCCGCTAGCATTCGCGCGCGGACGCGGCGGCACTCGCGCACCGCATCCTCTCGCCCCGACGGAACCGGGGTAGTCCGCGGCCTGGCGCCGCACGCACCAAGGAAGGCCCATGCCACTGCGCTCGCTCAAGCCCCACCGCGTCATGCTGGACAAGACCGACAAGGCGCACGCGATCCTGTCGAAGACCTGCGCCGAGAAGATCAGCCTCGCCGAACGGCGCATCCTGATCCTCACCAACGGCCAGCGCAGCCTGAAGGATCTCGTCGACACGCTGGGCGTCGCGATCATGCCGTCCGTGCATCATCTCGTCGAACAGGGTTACCTCGTCGCACGTCCGCGCGACAAGGCCATCGATCGTTTCGTGCTGTCGCCCGCCGACCGCATCGGCGGCCTGCTGCGCGGCAAGTGACCCGGACGATTCGCACACGGCCGGTGCGCGGGGCTCATGCCACCGCGCACCGCGCGCAAGACTGCTGGGGAGTCAGTCCTTGAAGTGCTTCGCCAGGCCCGCCCAGCACTGCTGGTAGTCGCTCTGGCGATGACGCGCGTGCAAGGCCTGTCGCGTCGGGCGGATCACCGCACGCGCCTCGAACATGAAGGCCATCGTGTCGCGGATGTAGTGCGGCTTCGAAGTGTCGGCATTGCTCGCCGTCTCGAAGGTCGCCGCGTCGGGGCCGTGACCGGTCATGCAGTTGTGCAGCGAGCAGCCGCCCGGCGCGAAGCCTTCGGCCTTGGCGTCGTAGGCACCGTGGATCAGGCCCATGAACTCGCTGGCGACGTTGCGATGGAACCACGGCGGCCGGAACGTGTTCTCCATCGCCAGGATGCGTGGCGGAAAGATCACGAAATCCATGTTGCCCACACCCGCCGTGTCGCTGGGCGAGGTGAGCACGAGGAAGATGCTCGGATCCGGGTGGTCGAAGCTGATGGAACCGATCGCGTTGAAGTGGCGCAGGTCGTACTTGTACGGCGCGTGGTTGCCGTGCCAGCCAACCACATCCAGCGGCGAATGGCCGATGCTGGCGTGCCACAGGTGCCCCTGGAACTTCGCGATCAGTTCGAAATCCTGTCCAACAGCCGCGCCGTCGATGTCCTCGAACGCCGCGTTCGGCGTGAGGAAATCGCGCGGGTTGGCCAGGCCATTGCTGCCGATCGGGCCGAGGTCGGGAATGCGCAGGAACGCGCCGAAGTTCTCGCAGACATAGCCACGCGCCACGCCATCCGGCAACGACACGCGGAAGCGGATGCCGCGCGGGATGACTGCGATCTCGTGCGGCTCCAGCTCGATCACGCCGAGCTCGGTGTCGAGCTTCAGCCGCCCCTGCTGCGGCACGATCAGCAGCTCGCCATCGGCGTTGTAGAAGAAGCGCCCCTGCATGTCGGCGTTCGCCGCGTACAGATGGATGCCGATGCCGCTCATCGCAGCCGGCGAGCCGTTGCCGGCCATGGTGAACAAACCATCCACGAAGTCCACGCGCGGCGCGATCTCGTCGCTGCCGGGCAGCGGCAGCGGGCTCCAGCGCAGCTGGTCCGGCGACACCGGGCCATCACCGAAGTCGTTGTGGAACTGCGGCTGGGAATATGCAGTGAAGCTGCCGTGCATCGCCGCCGGGCGGATGCGGTACAGCCAGCTGCGGCGGTTCTCGTGGCGCGGTGCGGTGAACGCGGTGCCGCTGATCTGCTCGGCGTAAAGGCCGTGCGCCACGCGCTGCGGCGAGTTGCGCCCCACCGGCAGCGTGCCGGGCAATGCCTCGCTGGCGAATTCGTTGCCGAAACCGGATTGGTAACCGTTGGACTTCATTGCATTCATCCTGTGATTGGCGGGCCGGGCCCGCGCCTTGAACGCGCTCGATGCTGCCGACGATGGTAGCGGCATCGGCGACGAGGGTGCGGGGGACGGATCCGTCCTGATCGCACGCCGCGCCGGAACCGCTACGGTGCTGCCGAAGCCGGTTCGATCCTCACGCTTCCCGAGACCGCGAGTTCGAGGATCCGCGCGACATCGGGCTTGCGGACGACGCATGCGACCATGTTGTCGTCCAGCCCCGATTCGAGCATCACCAGCCGGTAGCCGCCATGCGCTTCGCCTCGCGCGGCGAGCTCGGTGTCCAGCCACGCGAAGTAGTGGTCCACGGGCTCGGCCCAGAACGCTTCGGGAAACTCGGGCAGCGGCTCTTCGAACTGGTCGCTGACCTGCTCGTGCAGCTCGTCGATCTTGTCGGACACGACCGTGTAGCCTCCGAGCGCGGACTGCAGCGCGACTTCGCGATACCACGCGGCATCGGCATCCAGCGTCCGCATGAATTCCAGCTCCGGATCGCTTTCCGCGTTCTCCACGGCCGTCGCCATGGCGTCCAGCTCGGCATCTTCCGCCGCGCCGCACGCCAGCAGGGCGAGCAGTTCGCGAATCTCCGCGCGCTGCATCGTTACAGCACGCCGCGCTTCATCTGGTCGCGCTCGATGCTCTCGAACAGCGCCTGGAAGTTGCCTTCGCCGAAGCCTTCGTTGCCCTTGCGCTGGATGATCTCGAAGAAGATCGGTCCGATCGCGTTCTGGGTGAAGATCTGCAGCAGCTTGCGCTGCTTGGTCTCGGCGTCGGCGTCGATCAGGATCTTGTTCTTCTGCAGGCGCGCGACATCTTCGCCGTGGTTGGGCACGCGCTGGTCGATGACTTCGAAGTATGTGTCCGGGGTGTCGAGGAACTCGACGCCCTGCGCGCGCATCGCCTCGACCGTGCCGTAGATGTCGTCGGTGAAGCACGCGATGTGCTGGATGCCCTCGCCCTTGTACTGGTCGAGGTATTCGTTGATCTGCGACTTCGGGTCGCTCGACTCGTTCAGCGGGATGCGCACGACGCCGTCCGGCGCGGTCATCGCCTTCGAGACCAGGCCGGTCTTCGCGCCCTTGATGTCGAAGTAGCGGATCTCGCGGAAGTTGAACAGGTTCTCGTAGTAGTTCGACCACTTCTCCATGTTGCCGAAGTAGAGGTTGTGCGTGAGGTGGTCGATGAAGGTCAGGCCGAAGCCGACCGGGTTCTGGTCGACGCCGTCGATGGGCGCGTAGTCGGCGTAGACGTTGCTGCCACTGCCGTAGTCGTCGACGAGGTAGAGCATGGCGCCGCCGATGCCCATCACCACCGGGCGATCGATCGCGCGGGTGTCTTCGCGCTCGATGCGCTCGCCGCCGCGCGAGAGCACTTCGGCCTGGACCTCGGCCGAGGGCTTGCGGAAGCGGATCGCGAAGCCGCAGGCGCAGGGGCCGTGGGCGGCGGCGAAGTCGGCGGCGAAGGAATCGGGATCCTCGTTGACCAGGAAGTTCACCCCGCCCTGGCGGTAGACCGTGATGGCGCGGGTCTTGTGGCGCAGCACGGCGGTGAAGCCCATGCTGCGGAAGTACGCGTGCAGGGCCGCGGCGCGATCGGCCGGCGCGGCGTATTCGACGAACTCGAAACCGTCGATCCCCATCGGGTTCTCAAAGGTGGTGACCTGCATGCCGAGATTGGGCTGGGCGCTCATGGACGTGCTTCCTGGGATGGGAGGGATGCGGCTCGCTGAACCCGCGACGGCCGTCCGCACACCGGACGCCACGCCACGTACACTGCCGGGTTCCACGCCTGCGACGGCCATCGCCGACACAGGGGCCTGGCGGGAGGCGCGGACAGGCCCCGTGCATTCGACGGACCGAGCACGGGAATATAGTTTCAATTGAAACTACAGACAAGACAGTTCCGACCGATGACCGATCCTGCGACTACCGATCCCGAGACGACCGATTCCGCGATGCGCGCGCCCCAGGGCACTGAAGCGGCGCGCCCTGCCCGCTCGGCGACGCACGTCGAGCTCGACCTGGAGCACTTCCTGCCCTATCGGCTCAGCGTGCTGTCGAACCGGATCAGCCAGACGATCGCCCAGACCTACGCGGACCGCTTCAACCTGGTCATCACCGAATGGCGGGTCATCGCCGTCCTGGGCCGCCACCCCGGCCTGTCGGCCAACGGCGTGGCGGAACGGACCGCGATGGACAAGGTGGCCGTGAGCCGCACCATCGCGAAGCTGCTGGAGCGCGGCCTGGTGCAGCGCGACATCCACGGCGACGATCGCCGCCGCTCGGTCCTGGAGCTGAGCGAAGCTGGCTACACGATCTACGACGAAGTCGCGCCGCTGGCCCAGGCCTGCGAACAGGCCCTGCTCGCCCATTTCAGCGAGGAAGATCGCCGCCAGCTCGACGGCCTCCTGTCGAAGCTCGGCAAGGGCCTGGAGCGCCTCACCGGCCTGGGCCTGCCGGAAGACTGAGCCGGCAGCCGCGGGAGGCGGTCAGCGCAGCCAACCCTTCATGCGGGCCCGGCGAGCGAACCAGACCAGGAAGAGCGCGCCCGCCAGCACAAGCGCGGGCAGCACGGCACCTGTCGGGCCGAGGACATGCAGTGCCCCTGCGATGCCGAACGCGTGTCCCAGCTGCACCAGCACGCCAAGCAAGGACAGCACGAGCACCGGGATCGCCAGGCGACGGCGGATCAGGAGCAGCAGACAGCCGGCAACGCCACCGAAGACCGCCACCGCGTATGCGGCCGTGGCCCATGCGGGTCGCGAGAGCAGCAATGCGCGCTGCCCCTCGGGCAGCGCCCGCAGCGTTTCGGCGGACATCGTCGCCTCGGCGACGTAGGCCATCACGCCGACCCCGTTCCACAACAGCATCAGCACGCCGACGATCCAGAACCACAGCGGCGGTTTCTCGCGCAGAGCCATGCGTCCTCCCCAGGATGCACACACACGATGGATGATCTCGATGGATGATGGTGCCGGAACGAAGACGGGCCCGCATCTGCGGGCCCGTCCAGCCATCCGGATCCCCCGGATGGTACGCCGCGACAAGCGTCGCGGCATGTGCAGCCCTTGCGGGCTTGCGACGTGCTGTCTTACTTCACGCCATGCATCAGCTTGTTGACCAGCGGCGCGACCACGAACAGCAGCACGCCCGATCCGACCAGCGCCCAGAAACCGAAGGTGTAGCCGGACTGCGCCGATTCCACGGTCATGCCACCGGTGCCGCTGACGTGACCGGCAAAGATGCCGGCGAGGTTGTTGCCGATCGCGATCGACAGGAACCAGCACCCCATGGCCATGCCGGCCAGACGGGCCGGAGCGAGCTTGGTGGTCATCGACAGGCCGATCGGCGACAGGCAGAGCTCGCCGACCGACTGGATCACATAGACCATGAAGAGGGTCCAGAACGGGATCTTGCCGTCGCCGTCGACCATGCTGTTGAGCGCGATCATCAGCAGCAGGAAGGCCAGGCCGTTGAAGATCAGGCCGAGGCCGAACTTGCGCGGGATCGACGGATTGCTGCGCCCCATCTTCACCCACATCCAGGCCATGATCGGCGCCAGCGTGATGATCGCGATCGAGTTGACCGACTGGAACCACTCGAGCGGGAACGTCCAGTCGCCGAACTGGCGATTGACGATCTTGTCGGCAAGGAAGGTGAACGAGCTGCCGGCCTGTTCGAAGAACATCCAGAACAGTACGTTGAACACGAAGATGATGAGCATGGCCACGACCATGTCGCGCGCGACCTTGCCGTTGCGGGCGCCTTCCACCAGCAGCATCACCGCCGGCACGACGAACAACCCCATCAGGATCGCCTGCAGTGCGGTGGCGTTGATCGTCAGCAGGAAGTAGAACAGCGGAATGCCGATCGCTGCGCCGAGCAGCGCGACCAGGCCCAGACGACCGAGGCCTTCCTGGCCGGGCGCCGGCAGGCCGATGCCCTTGAGCTGGCCACGACCGGCCCAGAACCAGATCAGGCTGATCACCATGCCGATGCCGGCGGCGATGAATACCCACTGGTAATGCGGATCGGTATCGGTGCCGAAGATCTTGCGGGCGAGCCAGCCGGTGATGACCGGGGCGATCATCGCGCCGATGTTGATGCCCATGTAGAAGATGGTGAAGCCGGCGTCGCGGCGCGCATCACCCTGCACGTAGAGCTTGCCGACCATGGTCGAGATGATCGGCTTGAACAGGCCGTTGCCGACGATGATCGTCGCCAGACCCAGCTTGAACAGCGATTCGGTGGGCGAGGCCAGCATGAACAGGCCCACGGCCATGAACACCGCGCCGAGCAGGATCGAACGCTGGAAGCCGATCAGCTTGTCGGCGACGTAGCCGCCGAAGATCGCGCCCGCATACACCAGCGCGAGGTACGCGCCATACAGCTCGCTCGCCGGCTTCTCGCCGGAGGCTTCGCCGCCGTGGAACTGCGCGACGATGTACAGCACCATCGCCCAGCGGATGCCGTAGAACGCGAAGCGTTCCCAGAATTCCGACATGAACAGCATCCACAGGGGCCTGGGATGCCCCATCACCTGTGCGAATTCGGGGATGGGCTGCTGCCCGTCGGTGGTCGTCGCTCCGCTCATGCGGCTTCTCTCTCAGAAAGGAAACGAAATGATCCCGGGCAGTCGCCGGGCCGCCGGAGAATGACCGACCCGTCCCGGCGCGTCAAACCGCATCCGTATTGCTGCAATGCAGCATCCGCTGCAGACGCAGCGGATTCATCGTTCTATCGCCGAGGGCCTCCGCAAGCGGACGTCCGCTTGCGTCCGCGCAACTCAGCGCCCGGGGCCGATCGAGGTGCGGACGTCGAACAGCTCGGGGAAGAAGGTCAGGTCCAGCGCCTGCTTGAGGAAGCCCGCGCCGCTGGAGCCGCCGGTGCCGCGCTTGAAGCCGATCACGCGCATCACCGTGCGCAAGTGACGGAAGCGCCAGATCTGGAACTGGTTCTCCAGGTCGACCAGGTCTTCGCACAGTGCGTATTCGCGCCAGTAGGTGCCGGTGTCTTCGTAGATGCGTTCGAAGACAGGCACCAGCGCAGGATCGTGCACGTGCGCCTTCGTCCAGTCGCGTTCGAGGTGCACCGATGGCACCGCGTGGCCCCAGCGCGCGAGGTAACTCAGGAACTCGTCGTAGAGGCTCGGCGCTTCGAGGACAGCGCGCAGCCCGTCCTGGGCGACCGGGTCGTAGTCGAAGACCTTCAGCATCGCCGCGTTCTTGTTGCCCATCAGGAATTCGATGGTGCGGTACTGCAGCGACTGGAAGCCGGACGACGGACCCAGTGCCGCACGGAATTCCATGTACTCGGACGGCGTGAGCGTTTCCAGCACCGACCACATGCCGGTCAACTGCTCCTGCACGCGCTTGCAGCGCGCGGTGACCTTGCCGAACTGCCACACGCGGTCGTTGCGCAGGTGCTCCACGGCAGCGGTCAGTTCGTGGACCAGCAGCTTCATCCACAGTTCGGCGACCTGGTGCTGGATCACGAACAGCATTTCGTCGTGCTGCGGCGGATCAGAGAGGGGGTGCTGGGCAGACAGCAGGCGGTCCAGGTGCAGGTAGCCGCCGTAGGTGATGCGACCGGCCAGGTCGGTGTGGATGCCCGATTCGAGCGGGCGCTCGTTGCGTTCGATGCTCATCCGTACAGGATAGCGCACAAGCGTATGGAGACGCAGGCAATTCGTTGGGGCAAGGAAGGCCCAGCGGAATGCCGCAGGCCACACCTGCAGCACACGAACGTCCGGACGTCCGTCGCATTCTCCGTCGAGACGCGGAACAGCCGGATTCCGCCTCCGGATGGGATCGAGAGAGGTGTGGCCGACAACCATCTCCTCCACAATACGCTGGGGACTGCGGTTGCACGCCGGATCGCACGCAGTCGGGGGAAGGGTCGGGAAATCCAGAGCGCGAGCGCTGGCGCAGACCCGCTGTCACATCAAGCCGAGGGGATTCCGTGGCAAGTTCTTTCCGTCGCAGTCTCGCGATCATTCTGCTTTTCATCGGGATCGTGGGCGCAACGCAGGCTCAACCCATTCCGCTTACGAGTGCGACATACCGACAGAACTTCGACTCGCTGTCCAACAGCGATGGCAGCTCGACATTCAACACGCTGCCGACGGGCTGGATGCTCGTCGAAACTGGCGGCGGCTCGCTCGACGATGAGCGATATGCCGTCGACAGAGGGATCAGCCAAGTCGGCGACACCTACAGCTACGGCGCCACGGGAAGCACAGATCGCGCGCTGGGAGGCCTCCGCACCAGCAGCGTGGCGACAGTATTCGGCACATGCTTCCGGAACTACATGAGCGCCCCGCTCACAGAATTCACCATGGGTTATACCGGTGAACACTGGCGGCTCGGCACCGCAGGCCGTACCGACTCGCTCGTATTCGAATACAGTCTCGATTCTGCGTCGCTGACGAGCGGCACATGGCATCCCATCACGGCGCTGGACTTCACCACCCCGAACACAACCGGAGGGATAGGCCCCCGAGATGGCAACAGCCCGGGTAATCGCCGACAGCGCAGCGCCGCCGTGGGTGCGCTCGTGGCCGGCGGCCTTCCGCCGGGAGATACGTTCTGCATCCGCTGGAGCGATTCAGATGCATCGGGCGCGGATGACGGCCTCGCGGTGGACGACTTCTGGATCACGGCGGGTCCCACGTCGCTCCCGACGATCACCGTGAGTGACGAGTCCAGACTCGAAGGTGACGCGGGCGCCACCAATCTTTTGTTCTACGTGCTTCTCAGCAAGCCGGCGGGCGAAGGCGGCGTGACCTTCAACGTCCGTACTGCGGATGGATCTGCCCTCGCCGGCAGCGACTACCAGGCCATCAACGCCACGGGCATCGCCATCCCGGCCGGTGGTCGCCTTGCCACTGTCAGTTTGGCGATCAATGGCGACACCACGATCGAACCCGACGAGACCCTGTTCTTCAACATCGACAGCGTCAGCGGTGCAGCCGTGGGGGACGCACAGGCAGTCGGCACGATCCAGAACGACGATTTCCCGCTGGTGCAGATCCACGACATCCAGGGCAGCGGCCTGACATCGCCGCTGAATGGAACCGTGGTCGCCACGGAGGGCATCGTCACTGCGCAGAAGGCGGTTGGCGGCTTCTTCCTGCAGACCGCGGACGCCGATGTCGACGCAGATCCAGACACCTCGCAGGGCATTTTCGTGTCCACCGCGAGCGCGCCGCCAGCCGCTGCCACGGTGGGCAACCGCATCCGCGTGACCGGCACGGTCGCCGAGCTCCTGCCAAGCACCAGCCTGAACCAGCTGACGATCACGCAGATCGGGTCAGTGAGATCCATCCAGGAACTCTCGACGGGTAACCAACTGCCACACCCGATCGCACTGAACGATGCCGATTTCGGCCCGTCGGCGCTTCCGGGCACCGCCGAGAAGTACGAAGGCATGCGCGTGAGTGTGGCCAGCGCCCGGACGATTTCGGGCACGGACGGCAGCATCAGCGAATCCACGGCCAGCGCGTCGACGACCGGCACGTTCCACATCGCGTTGAATGGGGTCGCCCGGCCGTTCCGCGAGCCCGGCATCAGCGTCCTGGACCGGTCTCCGTTGCCGAGCGGTAAAACCCCACCCCGCTTCGACACCAATCCGGAACGCCTGGCGGTGCACGGCCGCGGGCAAGCCGGCACGGTCGCCATCGCCGCGGATGCGGATGCCATGGTTCAGGTCGGGGCTGGCGTGCTCGACTACGCCTCGGGCACATGGACGATCCTTCCCGATCCCGGCGCGATGATCGTGGCTGGCGGCAAGACCGCCACCCCCGTCTCGGACGCACGCTACGAAGACATGACCATCGGCGGCATCAACCTGATGCGCTTCTACGACGATGTCGACGACGGAAACGGAGGGCCGACGCTGAGCCAGGTCGCCCTCGACACGCGTGTCGGCAAAGCCTCCCTGGCGATCTGCGACTACCTGAAGGCCCCGGACATCCTCGGTGTCGTCGAAGTCGAGAACGTTCGCGTGCTCGGTCTGTTGGCCGATCGCATCAACAGCGAGTGCACGCGCGCTCCACAGTACGTTCCCTTCCTCATTCAGGGCAACGACCCGGGGGGCATGAACGTGGGCTTCCTCATCAGCAATCGCATCGTCGGCACGGGCACGCGCGTCGAAGTGGCGGAGCTGACGCAATACGGCAGGAACAGCTTTCTCGCCAACCCCGACGGCAGTGCTTCGCCGCTGTACGAGCATCCGCCACTGATGCTGCGTGCCCGCGTGCATCATGACAACGGTGCAATCTATCCGGTCACGGTGATCGCCAACGACCTGCGTTCGATCCAGGGTATCGACGACGGCAGCGGCGGCAGTTCGGGCTGGACGACGGAAGGCCACCGTGTCCGCGCCAAGCGCGGCCAGCAGGCGCTGTTTCTCGCCGAGCTCGTGCAATCGATGCAAACCGCCGATCGCGACGAGCACATCGTGCTTCTCGGCGATTTCAATGCGTTCGAGTTCAACGACGGTTACGTCGACGTGATGGGCATCGTGCGCGGCGACGAAGTGCCGGCCGAAGAGGTCGTCCATGACCTCGAAAGCCCGATCGAAACGCCTCTCGTCGATGCTTCGGACCTGATCACCGATGCCGCCGGGAAGTACTCGTACGTGCTCGATGGAAACGCCCAGATGCTCGATCACGTCGTGCTCAACGAGGCGTTGGTCATGGACGCCGGAGACATCAAGGTCGAGCACGCGCGCATCAACGCCGACTTCGGGGCGCACCATCACGGCGTAGCCGGAAACGCGATCCGCGTGTCGGACCGCGACCCGGTTCGCGTGGCAATCTCCGTCGCTGCATTCAGGAGCGCCGACCTTGCCGTGAGCGCAAGCGCGATGGATGACGAAGCCAGGATGGGCGGGATCGTGATCCATTCGGTCATCGTCGACAATGTCGGACCGAACGATGCGGGATCCGCCTCGCTGAGGCTGACTTTCGATGCCCCCGTATCGCCGGTCGTCGTGGCTCCCGCGGGTTGGACCTGCGCGGCTCCGCTGGCAAGCACGATCGACACGACCCTGACCTGCACCACGGCATCATTCGCAAATGCTGCAAAAGCCATCTTCAGCATCAATACCGCTACCGACCCGCTCCGGCGTGACCGTGCACTGCATATGCATGCGGCCATTGCGTCGTCCGTGGCGGACCCGGTGAACGGCAACAATCAAACCATGGTCGCGGTGCGGATGTTCGCGCTCGCCGACCTCAGCGTAGTCGCCAGCAACGGGGGCGACGTCGTTGGCACCAGCAAGGCACGTTTCATCGCCAACGTCGAAAACCATGGTCCGGACCTAGTGTCGTACGCCAGCGTCGCGCTCGTGTTCGACAAGTTGCTGGAGTCGGTCTCCGCCACAGCCTCTGCCGGCTGGCGCTGCACGGATGGCGTTCGCAACCTATTCGATTCGACAACGACGGTCACCTGTGTTTCGAACGAATTCCCCAGCGGCGAAAGGGCGGCCATCACCGCCGACATCACCGCCCCCTACGCCGGCCACGACCTTGATTGGTCCTTGGCGATGGCGGCCGCAACAACATCGTTCGACAAGGATCCCGAACCCGGCAACAACCAGGCACTGACATCGCTTGTATTCCGGCGCTCGACTGATCTGGGCGAGGATACTGTCGATGCGATCGACCCTTCCGTCCAGGTGAATGGCGAGGGCAAGCGCAAGGGCACCCGGGTTCTCGCCGTGCGCAACAATGACCGTCGGACGATCGTCGCGCCGCGCCTCACCATCGTCGGCGACGCGCCTGCGCGCAACGTGACCATCGTGCCGGCAGCGAACTGGACATGCACGGAAGTCGCGACATCGCATGGTTTCCGTCAGGACTGCCACTCCACGCTGGCGATGCCGGCGGGAAGCGAAGCGCCGTTCACCCTGTCCGTCGCGAGCTCAGGTTTGAGAGATACCTCGATCTCCGCATCAATCGCACCGGGTGCCGGAACCGCTGATCGCAATCCCGCCAACAATGCGGTCCGGCTGGTGCTGCACGGCCGCGCGCGCCCGATGCTCAGGCCAGGATCTGCGGCCAGAAGGGCGAAATTGCTGAACGAGTAGGACTGCCGGAAGCACCGCCGCCTCCCATACGGCCCTTCTCTTGCGGGTATGGAAGGCGAAAACCGTATACGGCGGCAGGATTCCGACCCGGTCATCGGCCTGCAATGCACAGGCCGCAGGATTTCCGTCACAATCCGGGATCACTCCCAGACGGGGGCGAATGGTTTCTGTTCCGCCACAGCTCGACCTGGCGATGCAGCAACCCGGCGATTCACGCTGGACCGTGCGAGCAAGGAAGGCCGCAACGAGGGACGGGTGCCGTGCGGCGCCGGTCCATGGGGAGCCCTCCCGGTCGGGATCGGTAGGGAGATGCGGGAAACGGACACGGGGTGCGTTTCCTGACCAACAAGCCAAGGGGACATCGAATGCTTCGTCACGTTGGCCGCGCCAAACCGGCCGGTCTCATGCCACTGCCTGCACGCTTCGTGCTGGCGGCGCTCCTGCTGTGCGGCGCCTCCGCGCCTGCTCTGGCCCAGAACATACAACTCACCGGCGGTACGTACGCGCAGGATTTCGACACCCTGTCGAATACCGCGGGCAGCACCACCAACAGCAACCTGCCGACCGGGTGGCTGCTGAACGAAACCGGCGGCGGCGCGCGCGACAACGAGCAGTACGCCGTCGATACCGGCGGCAGCAACACCGGCGACACCTACAGCTACGGCGCGGCGGGCAGCACCGAACGCGCGCTCGGCAGCCTGCGCAGCGGCACGCTGATCGCGACCTACGGCGCCTGCTTCAACAATGCGACCGGCAATACTCTCACGAGTTTCGACATCGCCTACACCGGCGAACAGTGGCGCCTCGGCACGGCCGCGCGCACCGATCGCCTCGACTTCCAGTACAGCCTCGATGCGACGTCGCTGAGCACGGGCACGTGGGTCGACGTCGACACGCTCGATTTCACCACGCCCAACACCGCCACGATCGGTGCGAAGGACGGCAACGCCGCCGGCAATCGCACGGCGCTCAGCGCGAACGTCGGCAGCGTGGTGATCGCCAACGGCGGCAGCTTCTGCGTGCGCTGGAACGATTCGGACGCAAGCTCGTCCGACGACGGGCTGGCCATCGACGACTTCTCGATCAGCGTCGGCGGCAGCGCCTCGCCCGTGGTGTCCGTCAACGACGTCAGCGCCATCGAAGGCGACAGCGGCACCACCGCGTTCTTCTTCGCCTTCGGCCTGAGCCAGCCGGCCGGCCCGGGCGGCGTGACGATCACCTACAGCACCGCGAACGGTACGGCCACCGCGGGCAGCGACTACATCGCCACCGGCGGCACCGTGGTCATTGCCGAGGGCGACAACGCGATCGCGTTCAGCGTGCTGGTCAACGGCGACACCACCACCGAAGCGGACGAGACCTTCTTCGTCAACATCGACTCGGTCACCGGTGCGATCGTCGCGGACGGCCAGGGACTGGGCACCATCCAGAACGACGACGTCAGCGTCGTGCAGATCCACGACATCCAGGGCAACGGTCTCGTGTCGCCGATCAACGGCGCCGTGGTCGTCACCGAAGGCATCGTCACCGCGCAGAAATTCAACAACGGCTTCTTCCTGCAGACCGCCGACGCCAACGTCGACGCCGATCCGAACACGTCGCAGGGCATCTTCGTCTTCACCTCGACCGCTCCGCCGGCCACCGCTGCCGTGGGAAACCGCGTCCGCGTCAGCGGCACGGTCACCGAGTTCACGCCCAGCACCAACCTCAACCAGTTGTCGATCACCGAAATCGTGTCGGTGACCGGGATCCAGGTGCTGTCGACCGGCAATGCGCTGCCGACGCCGGTCGAACTGACTTCCGCCGACTTCGGGCCGACGGCGCTCCCGGGCACCGCGGAGAAGTTCGAAGGCATGCGCGTCAGCGTGCCGCGCGCGTTCTCGGTCTCGGGCTCGGACGGCAACATCAGTGAAGGCCCGGCGACCTCGTCGACCACCGGCGTCTTCCACGTGACCCTGCCGGGCGTCGAACGACCGTTCCGCGAGCCGGGCATCAGCGTCATGGACGTGTTCCCGGTCCCGGGTGGCAAGACCCCGCCGCGCTTCGACACCAACCAGGAACGCCTGATGGTGCGCAGCCGCGGCCAGGTCGGCGCGACTGCCGTGGCCATCGACGCCGGCACCGACGTGAACGGCATGGTCGGCGTGCTCGACTATTTCTCCGGCACCTGGGCGCTGCTGCCCGACGCCGGCACGGTTTCCGTGAGCGGCGGCAAGACGCCGACCGCGGTCGCCGACGCCCGCTATGAAGACGTCACCATCGGCGGCTTCAACCTGCTGCGCTTCTTCGATGAAGTGAACGACAGCAACGGCGGTCCGACGATCCAGGCCGCCGCGCTGGACAAGCGCCTCACGAAGACCTCGCTGGCGATCTGCGACTACATGAAGGCGCCCGACATCCTGGGCGTGGTCGAAGTCGAGAATCTCCGCGTGCTCGGGCTGCTCGCCGATCGCATCAACAGCACCTGCGCGCGCGCGCCGCAGTACGTGCCGTACCTGGTGCAGGGCAACGACCAGGGCGGCATCAACGTCGGCTTCCTGGTCAGCAACCGCAGCCTCGGCACGACCAACCGCGTCGAAGTGCTGGAAGTGGTGCAGTTCGGCAAGGACACGCTGTTCACCAATCCGGACAGCAGCACCTCGCTGCTCAACGATCGCCCGCCGCTGATGCTGCGTGCGCGCGTTCACCAGGACAACGGCGCCAGCTATCCGGTCACCGTGTTCGTCAACCACCTGCGTTCGCTCAACGGGGTCGACGACACCGGTCCGGGCAGCGGCGGCTGGGCCAGCGAAGGCCATCGCGTGCGCGCCAAGCGCGGCCAGCAGGCGCTCTACCTGGCCAACCTGGTGCAGGCCCGCCAGCAGGCGAACCCGTCCGAGCACATCGTGCTGCTGGGCGACTTCAATGCGTTCGAGTTCAACGACGGCTATGTCGACGTGATGGGCATCGTGCGCGGCGACGCCGTGCCGGCCGACCAGGTCGTCTACGACCTCGCCAGCCCGATCACCACGCCGCTCATCGACGGTTCGGACCTGATCATCGACGGCGCCGAGAAGTACTCGTACGTGTTCGAAGGCAACGCCCAGACGCTGGACCACGTCGTCGTCAACGAAGCGATGCTGATGGAGGTGGCCACGCTGTCGGTGGACCATGCGCGCATCAATGCCGACTTCGGCGTGCACAACTACGGCGTGGCCGGCAATGCGATCCGCGTGTCCGACCACGATCCGGTACGCGTCGTCGTGGGCGTCAATGACTTCCGCACCGCCGACCTGTCGCTCGGTGCGACGACACCGTCCGCGAACGTCGCTGCCGGCGCAGCCGTGCCGTTCACCATCACCGTCGACAACGCGGGCCCGAACAAGGCCTCGTTCCCGGCGGTGGCGCTGGTGTTCAACGCACTGGTGCCGGTGACCGTTTCGGCGCCTGCAGGCTGGACCTGCGGCGCGCCGGTACAGGCCGGCGGCACGACGACCGTCACCTGCACGGCCACGTCGCTGGATGAAGCCGGCCAGGCGGTGTTCACCGCGACCGCCACCGCACCCTCGCTGCCGACCGCCAGCACGCTGGAGATGGCCGCATCGGTGCAGTCGCAGACCCGCGACCGCGCCAACGCCGACAACTCGGCAACGGTCAGCGTCTCGGTCGCCGCCGTCGCACAACCGAATGCCGATACCTCGCTGCGCATGATCGGCGGCCCCTATGGCTACATCCGCAGTGGCGGCACCGCGCAGTTCTCGGTGCCGGTGCGCAATACCGGCCCGAACCCGACGGAACAGGCAGTGGTGACCTTCACCGGCAATTCGTCGATCGACCGCACCACCGTGGTCGCGCCGTCAGGCTGGATCTGCGTGCGCAATGGCGACGGCAGCAGCCACATCATCTCCTGTCGCCTGAACGGCACGTTCGCGGTCAATGCGCGCGCCACGTTCACCTACACCACGATCGCGCCGTCGCACCTGACGCAGGCCACGCTGAACCTGAACAGCAGCGTGAACTCCACGGGCACGACCGATCCGGTGCCGGCGAACAACAGCGCCAGCTATTCGGTGAACATCGTCGCGCCCTGATCCACCGCGTCGCATCACCGTCAACACAGAAGAAGCGCGGCTCCGGCCGCGCTTCTTTTTTTTGCGCTGCGGGATTCCCGCAGCGACATCCGTCCCGGGCACACGCAGCGAACGCACCGGGAATCCATACCTCTCCGCACGTCGTATACGCTTTCTTCACGAACGCCTCGATTCCAAGCACTGTCAAGTGCATTCATGCACCCCGTTCGTTGCGCAGTGCGCAAACGCCGCCATGCCCACAACGGCTATCATGCGCGTTCGCCCCTCGGAACGACCGAACACGATGACCGTCGCAGCCCGATTCGAAATCGAATACCTGCAGTACCTCGGACCCGACGGCACGCTCGTCGCGGAACCGCCGGCGGCCTTCGCCGATCCGGCCACCCTGCTGCCGCTGTTCAAGCAGATGCTGTTCGTGCGCACCTTCGACAGCAAGGCGATCGCACTGCAGCGCACCGGCAAGCTCGGCACCTACGCCGCATGCCTCGGCCACGAAGCCACGCACGTCGGCATCGGCGCATCGATGCGACCGGAAGACGTGTTCGCGCCGAGCTATCGCGAGTACGGCGCGCAGCTCGTGCGCGGCGTGCGTCCGCGCGAGATCCTGCTCTACTGGGGCGGCGACGAACGCGGCAACGATTTCGCGGAAGCGCCGAAGCACGACTACAGCTGGTGCGTGCCGATCTCCACGCAGTGCCTGCACGCGGCAGGCGCCGCGCTTGCATTCAAGCTGCGCAAGGAACCGCGCGTCGCCGTCGCATGCTGCGGCGACGGCGGCAGCTCGAAGACCGACACCTACGCCGCGATCAATTCCGCCGGTGCCTACGCCCTGCCCTTCGTGCAGTGCATCATCAACAACGGCTGGGCCATCTCCGTGCCGCGCTCGGCGCAGACCGGCGCGCCCACGCTCGCGCAGAAGGGCCTGGCTGGCGGCCTGCACTGCCTGCAGGTCGACGGCAACGACCTCATCGCCGTGATGGAAGGCATGCGCCGCGCGCTCGAGCGCGCACGCAGCGGCGAAGGCGGCAGCGTCATCGAATTCATGACCTATCGCCTGCACGACCACACCACCGCCGACGATGCGCGACGCTACCGTGGCGAAGAGGAAGTGAAGGCCGCCTGGACCCGCGATCCGATGACGCGCCTGCGCACCTACCTCACCAAGGCCGGCCTGTGGGACGAAGCACAGGAAACTGCGTGGGCCGAAGAATGCGGCAAGCGCATCGACGTCGAAATCAATGCTTACCTGGAAACGCCCGTGCAGCCCGTGAGCGCGATGTTCGATTTTCTCTATGCAGACATGCCGCCGGACGTGCGCGCGCAGCGCGACGAAGCCGTCGCCGCGGAGGGCCGCAAGCATGGCTGACATCGCACCCATCACCCTCATCGAGGCCATCACCCAGGCGCTCGCCTACGAAATGCGCAAGGACGAGCGCGTGCTCGTGCTGGGCGAGGACGTCGGCGTCAACGGCGGCGTGTTCCGCGCCACCGCCGGCCTGCAGTCGATCTTCGGTTCCGAACGCGTGCTCGACACGCCGCTGGACGAAACCACCATCGCGGGCCTGACCGTCGGCCTCGCCGCACAGGGCATGCGCCCTGTCGCCGAAGCGCAGTTCGACGGCTTCGTCTACCCGATGGTCGATCACATCATCTGCCATGCCGCACGCTTCCGTTACCGCACGCGTGGCCGCCTGACCTGCCCGATGGTGCTGCGCGTACCGTGGGGCGGCGGCATCCGCGCACCGGAACACCACAGCGAAGCCAACGAATCGATCTTCACCAACGTGCCCGGCCTGCGCGTGGTGATGCCGTCATCGCCCGCGCGCGCCTACGGCCTGCTGCTCGCCGCGATCCGCGACGAGGATCCGGTCATCTACATGGAACCCAAGCGCATTTATCGCCAGTACAAGGAACTCGTTCCGGACGACGGCGAGGCACTGCCGCTCGACGTGTGCTACGTGCTGCGCGACGGCACCGACGTCACGCTGGTGACCTGGGGCGCGCAGGTGAAGGAATGCCTCGAAGCCGCCGACGCACTCGCGAAGGACGGCATCAGCGCCGAAGTCATCGACGTCGCCACGCTCAAGCCGCTCGACTTCGACACCATCGCCGAATCGGTGTGCAAGACCGGCCGCTGCGTGATCGTGCACGAAGCACCGAAGACCGCGGGTTTCGGCGCGGAAATCGCCGCGCGCCTGGCCGAGGAATCGATGTACGACCTCCTCGCGCCGGTCGAACGCGTCACCGGCTACGACACGCACATCCCGCTGTTCCGCCTCGAAATGAAGTACCTGCCGAGCGTCGAGAAGATCGTCGCCGCGGCGAAGCGGACGCTGGCGGCGGGCTGATTCTCGATGCAGCGCGCCCGGGTCGTGCAGCGATATCGCACCCAGTACGCGAACCCGATCGGGTTCGCGTCCGGCGAGATCGTGACCCTCGGCGAACGCGACACCGAATGGCCCGCCTTCATCTGGACGATCACCTCCGACGGCAACGCCGGCTGGGCGCCGTTCGACTGGCTGAAGCCGCTGGGCGACGGCCGCGCCGAAGCCCTGCGCGACTACTCGGCGCAGGAACTGGATGCCGATCCGGGCGACGAGATCGCACTGCTGCACGAACTCGGCGGCTGGTGGTGGGCAAGACATGACGATGGACGTGCCGGATGGATTCCGGACACGCATTTCCGAACAATCGAAGAGAGAGACGCTTCATGAGCCAGACCAAGACCTTCCTCCTCCCGGATCTCGGCGAAGGCCTGCCGGACGCCACCATCGTCGAATGGTTCGTGAAGCCCGGCGACGTCATCAAGCTCGATGCGCCGCTGGTGTCGATGGAGACCGCGAAGGCCGTAGTCGAAGTGCCGTCGCCGGTGTCCGGCAAAGTGCTGAAGCTCGCTGGCGGCGCAGGTGACGTGATCGTCACCGGCACGATGCTCGCCGAATTCGAGATCGATCCGTCGATGCCGCAGCGCGCCGAAGGCCAGGACACTGGACATCACCACGGTGGTGGCCACGCAGCGCCGGCACCGGCGAAAGCCGAGCCCGCACCTGCGCCCGCGCCCGCCGCCACCGAAGCCAAGCGCGACGACGCCGGCACCGTGGTCGGCGCCATGCAGTCCTCCGATGCGGTGCACACCGAAGCCGCGGTCGCGGTCGGCGGCGTGAAGGCCATGCCGGCAGTGCGCGCAACGGCGCGCAAGCTCGGCGTCGACATCGCACGCGTGCGCGCCACCGGCGCCGACGGCGTGGTGACGATGGACGATGTGAAGCGCGCCGCCGCCGATGGTTCGGCGAAGCCCGGCGCACCGGCACCGCGCGCCGCTGCGTCGCCTGCCGCTGCACCGGTCGCCGCACCTGCTGCTGCCGCACAGCGCACCGCGCTCTCCGCCACCGGCAAGCCGATGCGCACGCAGCCGCCGTCGGTGTCGGTCACCGGCCAGCCGGAACAGCTCAAGGGCGTGCGCCGCAACATGGCGCGCGTGATGGCCGACGCTCACAGCAAGGTCGTGCCGACCACGCTCAGCGACGACGCCGACATCCATGCCTGGGCACAGGGCAACGACGTCACCGTGCGCCTGATCCGCGCGATCTGCGTCGCCGCGAAGACCGTTCCCGCAATGAACGCGTGGTTCGACGGCGAGAAGCTGGTGCGCACCCTGCATCCGCAGGTCGACATCGGCATCGCAGTCGACACCGACGACGGCCTCTTCGTGCCCGCGCTGCGCAATGCCGACGTGCTCGACGCCAACGGCGTGCGCCAGGGCATCAACCGCCTGCGCGCGCAGGTCGAGGACCGCAGCATCCCGGCCAGCGAACTCAGCGGCTACACCATCTCGCTGTCGAACTTCGGCATGTTCGCCGGTCGCTACGCCACGCCCGTGGTGGTGCCGCCCTGCGTCGCCATCGTCGCCGCCGGCCGCGCACGCCACCAGATCACGCCTGTCATTGGCGGCTTCGAATCGCACAAGGTCATCCCGCTGTCGGTCACCTTCGACCACCGCGCCTGCACCGGCGGCGAAGCCGCGCGCTTCCTCCGCGCGATGCTGGACGATCTTGCGTTGGCGAATTGAGGCGACCGTTTCATATCGAATTCGGCTCTGTCGACGGGCAGATGGTCGAAGTCCGTCTGTTCGTCGACAATCGTCAACTCAATACATTCGATACCACCGACTGGATTCCGCACCTCTCTTCCCGTATTGCAGGCTGCATCAGGAGGCTGGAGCGAACCCTGAACTTCCGTGAAGGCGAAAGCACATTCCTTGAGTGCAGCGTCGAGTCTGCCCTTGATCGACTCGTCTCATGTGGCACAGAAGAGGACGAAGAGCTTCGTTGGAAGCTCCGCATCTTCGATTGGGGGCCGATCACGGATGATGCGCGGTGTTTTCTCATACCGATCTGGGGCACGCTGTATCTGGCATGCCGCAGGCTAGAAGATGGACAAATGATCGCCACCCCAATTCTCCCGATCGAACTGATCGACGAATTGCGGGAAGCACAATCCAGGCTGGCGCTTGCCTGTGCTCAAGCTGAGCGAAGCCAGGCAGGACAGGCCGAGAGCTGACGCAGTCAGACAACACTTCTCTTGCCGGGCCATTCATGCATCTGCAGCAGCATCCACGAGACAACACCCGCCGGAGGTGACTTCATGACTATTCGTATGCGCGGCCTCATGCAATGCCTCGCCGGTGGCGCCGTCTTCGCCATGGCCTTGTGGTGGTTCATGGACCGGCAGCAGACGAATCCCAGGGGCTCGCTGCCCGGCGGTCCGTTCGGCCTCATCGTGTTGGCGGCGCCCGGCGGACTGATGTTCGCCGGATTGCTCCAGGCGATCACGGGCCTGCCGTTTTCCGGAATGTCCGAGAAATGGAATGCACTCGCCGGTTGGCAGCGCGGCGTGATCGGCACGATGGTGTTCGTGGGCGGACTCTGCGTACTGTTCGGCGGGCTGGCGTTATACGGGTTTCTAACGGCGAGCTGATCTGGAAGATGATTCCAGTGGATCATCTAGCTTCGCGATCCCTTGGTGCGACAGGAGCAAGCGCTATGACATCGAACACCGTGACGATTCCCGAAGGTCATCAGATCATCGTCGTACATCCTTCCGACGTTGCACGCATCGGCCAGCTTCAATGCGGGATCCTTGTCGTTGACTATGGTAACGACGGCGACTGGAATTCGATCAATATGAAGCTGGACGAAATATGGCCCGGACGAACAACCAGCACGCTTGTCGTCCTGCAGAAAGGGCTGATTGAATCGCTCCGCCGCAGCAATCAAGTCACGACTTTTTTCAGCGACTGGAAACGACGCGCAAGCAGCGAAATTTCGACCCTTTGGGTGTTGCCACTGAAGGCAGCGGAACACGCGGACGTGATTGCGGAAATCCATGGAATCGGATGCGCTGCGCATGCGTCCGCGCCGGATGGAGCCTGTTTTGTCGAAGTGCACAAACCCGACGGCGCCATCACCATCGGCATGCCCGGGCCGGCTCTGTGACGTCAGCCTGGCCAGATGCCTCGATGTTTCTGATCTCGTTTTGAAAAATCGTCTGCTTCCTCAATACCTCGGCACCGCCGGATCGACCTGCAGGCTCCACGCATCGATCCCGCCGACGACGTTGTAGAGGTCGCTGAAGCCCTGCTGGGCGAAGTACATCGCGGCCTGGGCGCTGCGGCCGCCGTGGTGGCAGAGGAAGGCGAGCGGCGCGTCCTTGGGCAGGGCGAGCAGGCGTTCGAGGCCGCCGTCTTCCAGGCCCTGGAAGGGTGCGGTGACCGCGGCGATGGCGCGCTCGTCCGGCGGGCGGACGTCGACGAGCGTGACGCTGCCGTCGCGGGCACGGGCGTCGGCATCGGCGACGGACAGGTTGCGGAAGGCCATGGTCGACTCCGGAGGCAAGGGACGAAGGGCGTGAAGCGAGGCGTGGCATCATGCCGCGATGACCGATCGCTCCGCCAGTCCGCCCGCCGATGCCGCTCTCGCCGGCATCCACCGCGTACCGCGCCATCCCCACGCGTGGCTCCTGTTCCTCGTGCTGTCCCAGATCGCATTCCTGCTGATCTGGTGGCGTTGGGGCTGGACGGTCGGCCTGCCGGCGATGGTCGCCAGCCATGCGCCGTTCTGGTGGGGCATCCTCTGGCCGCACTCGTCGGTCTACGGCCCGGTACTGAACCGCCTGCCGATCGACGACAAGCGCGTCTGGCTCACCATCGACGATGGTCCCTCGAACGACACCGTGCCGATCCTCGACGCGCTCGACACCCACGGCGCGAAGGCGACCTTCTTCCTCGTCGGCGAGCGCGCGGCGCAGCGACCCGAACTCGTTCGCGAAATCCTGCGTCGCGGCCACGACCTCGGCAACCACAGCCATTCGCATCCCGCGCGCTGGTTCTGGGCACTGGGGCCTTCGCGCATGCGTCGCGAGATCACGGAGACGCAACGCATCCTCGGCGAGATCGCAGGCACGCCGCCACGCTGGTTCCGCGCCGTGGTGGGCATGAGCAATCCCTTCGTGCAGGCACCGCTGAAATCGCTCGGCCTGGCGCGCGCGGCGTGGAGCGCGCGCGGCTTCGATGGCGTCGCCGCCGATCCAGAGACCGTGGTGACGCGCATCGAACGCAATCTCGCGCCGGGCGCGATCGTGCTGCTGCACGAGGGCGCCACGCACGGCGGCAACGTCGAGACCATCCGTCGTTTGCTGCAGCGGCTCGATGCACTGGGCTATCGCACGCTGCTGCCCTGATCCGACATGCAATGACGTCGACCGGAGCGACCGGTCGACGTCACCTCGCGAAATCGCGAGAACGCCTCAACGCAGCTTGCGGATCTGCGCCTCGACTGCGGCGATCGCGGTCATGTTGACCACGCGACGCGGGCTGGAGGCCGGCGTCAGGATGTGCGCCGGACGGTTCAGGCCCATCAGGATCGGGCCGATGGCCACGCCGTCGGTCATCACCCGCACCATGTTGTAGGTGATGTTCGCGGCGTCGAGGTTCGGCATCACGAACAGGTTGGCGCGACCGCTCAGGGTGGTGTTCGGGAACATGCGCTTGCGCAGGCCCTCGTCCCATGCGGTGTCGGCCATCATCTCGCCATCGATCTCCAGCTTCGGCGCGCGCGCGCGGATGATCTCGTAGGCACGGCGCATCTTCGCGGCACTCGGGTTGTCGTGGCTGCCGAAGTTCGAATGCGACAGCAGCGCGACCTTGGGCTCGATGCCGAACAGCTTCAGGCGATAGCTCGCCTGCAGCGTGGCTTCGGCGATCTGCTCGGCCGACGGATCCACCTGCACGTGGGTGTCGAGGAAGAACCACACGCCCTGGTTGTTGATCACGCCGGTCATCGCGGCCGTGCCGGTGACGCCCTTGTCGAAATTGAAGACGCTGCGCAGGTAGCCGAGCTTCTTGTGGAAGCGACCGACCAGGCCGCAGATCATCGCGTCGGCTTCGCCGCGCTCGACCATGATCGCGGCGATCAGCGACGGGCGCGAACGCAGCAGGTTCTTGGCCGCGGCCGGGGTCACGCCGCGACGCTCGGTGAGCGCGTGGTAATGCTGCCAGTAGTCGTTGAAGCGCGGGTCGTCGTGGATGTTGGTGAGATCGAAATCGACGCCCGCCTTCATGCGCAGGCCCAGGCGCTGGATGCGCGTCTCGATCACGTCCGGGCGACCGATCAGGATCGGGCGCGCCAGCTGTTCGTCGATGACGGTCTGCACCGCCTGCAGCACCGTTTCCTCTTCGCCTTCGGAATACACGACCCGCTTCTGCTCGCTGCGCGCGCGATCGTAGATCGGCTTCATCAGCAGGCCGGTGCGATAGATGAACTGGCCGAGCTTCTCGCGGTAGGCGTCGAGCGACGGCAGCGGACGCTGGGCGATGCCCGATTCCATCGCCGCCTGCGCCACCGCCGGGGCCAGCACGGTCAGCAGGCGCGGGTCGAACGGACGCGGGATGATGTATTCGGCGCCGAACTTCGGCACCTCGCCGCCGTAGGCACTGCCCAGGTCGGACGCTTCCATGCGCGCCAGCGCGGCGATCGCGCGCACGCAGGCCAGCTTCATCGCCTCGTTGATCTCCGTCGCGCCGACGTCCAGCGCGCCGCGGAAGATGTAGGGGAAGCACAGCGCGTTGTTGACCTGGTTCGGATAGTCCGAACGGCCGGTGGCGATGATGCAGTCCGGCCGCACCTTCTTCGCGTCTTCCGGCAGGATTTCCGGATTCGGATTGGCCAGCGCAAGGATGATCGGCCGGTCGGCCATGGTCGCGACCATCTCCGGCTTGAGCACGCCGCCGGCGGACAGGCCGAGGAACACGTCCGCGCCATTGACGATATCGGCCAGCGTGCGCTTGTCGGTGTCGCGCGCGTAGCGCTCCTTGTCCGGATCCATCTTCCCGCGACCGGTGTAGAGCACGCCGTCGCGATCCACCGCGAGGATGTTCTCCGGCTTCATGCCCAGCGCGACGAGCATGTCGAGGCAGGCGATGCCGGCGGCACCGGCGCCGGAGGTGGCGAGCTTCACGTCGCCGATCTTCTTGCCGACGATCTCCAGCGCGTTCAGAACGGCCGAGCCGACGATGATCGCGGTGCCGTGCTGGTCATCGTGGAACACCGGGATCTTCATGCGCTCGCGCAGCTTGCGCTCGACGATGAAGCACTCCGGCGCCTTGATGTCTTCGAGGTTGATGCCGCCGAACGTGGGTTCAAGCGAGGCGATGATGTCGACCAGCTTGTCGGGGTCGCGTTCGTCGACTTCGATGTCGAACACGTCGATGCCGGCGAACTTCTGGAACAGCACGCCCTTGCCTTCCATCACCGGCTTGCCGGCGAGCGGGCCGATGTCGCCCAGGCCGAGCACCGCGGTGCCGTTGGTGATGACCGCGACCAGGTTGCCGCGCGCGGTCATTTCGCTGGCGGCATTCGGGTCTTCGACGATCGCCTCGCAGGCATAGGCCACGCCGGGCGAGTACGCGAGGGCCAGATCGCGCTGGGTGACCAGCGGCTTGGTCGGGGCGACCTTGATCTTGCCGGGGGGATCCTGACGGTGGTAGTCGAGGGCGGACTGCTTCAGATCGTTGGCGTTGTCGGACATTCTGGGTCTGGGAGGGCCGTGCGCCGGCCGTGCACGTTGGGCCCCCGATTCTAGCCCCAAAGCATGACCGGAACCGTGCGGTGACGGATGGTGCATCCGGCATCCGCTTGGCACGGGCATCCCTGTAGAGCGGAGCTTGCTCCGCTGTCCCTCACCAGCACCGGCACCGGCACCGGGAGCCGCTGGCGTCGATATGGCTCTCCGAAACAAGGCAGCGGAGCAAGCTCCGCTCTACGACAGCAGGGCGGGTCGTCAGACCCCCAGGCCCAGCACCAGGTCGTCGGCCTCGACCCGGTCGAGGCGGATCTTGTTCGCGAACAGCGAGAACGCCAGCATCCCGGCCAGCCCGTTGGCGCGCTGCATCCACGGCGGCAGGTAGCGCGGCTGGGCGATCGCGCCGCTGTCGAACATCGGCTGCAGGGCGAACACGTCCTCCAGCGCCAGCTTGCCGGCGAACAGCTGCCGCGCCATCGTCAGCTTGCGATGGCGCAGGCACCAGCGGAAGAAGGTGTGCACGCTCAGCAGGCCATGCAGGTACACGGTGTCCTTGGTGAAGGCCGCGCCGCCGCCGAGCGGCGCGCCGCGGAACACGCGCTGCGCCGAAGCGAAGCTGTCTTCCGGGCTCTGCCCGGCGTCGAGGAAGAAGCGGAACACCTGCACGAAATCCGCGCCGCCGATCGCCATGTCGATGGCGACGATGCGCAGGCTGATGCGCTTCATGCGCTCGATGTCCATCGAACCGGAAATCAGTTCGGCGAAGGTCGCCAGGCCTTCCTGCGTCGCCGTGGTGCGCGGGGCGCTGCGCGTCATCGATTTCAGGTGCGGCTGTTCGCGGCCGTTGATGCCGGTCAGCGTGTGCACGAAGGCTTCGTGGACGAGCAACTGATGGCGGTCGTATTCGCTGAAGCCGGTGTTGGTGCGCACGCGGATGCGGGTCGGGCTCGCTGCGGCCTTGGCGATCAGCGCCGGGTCCAGTTCGACCTTGACGCGATGGTCGGTGAAGAAGGCATCGACCGCGGCCTGCAGTTCGTCGCGCACGGTTTCCGCAGCGACCACCGCGTCGGGCTCGATCACCCGCAGCTCCTGGTCCATGTCGTCGGCCAGGGTCACGAAGTGCTGCGCGGCCTCGAGATTGGTCGGGCCATCCCCGGGCAGCAGTTCGACCGGACGGCCGTAGAGGCGCGTCGAGTAGGCAGTCACCCTGTAGCTGCCGGCCGCGTCGAGCAGACGCGTGGCGATGCGCCAGCTGTCGGCGGTCTGGATCAGGTAATGGCCCAGCGGATGATCGGGATCGGCCGCGCGCGTGACCGCATCCAGTTCGGCGCGCACGTCCGCGTGATCGTCCTTCGGATAATCGATCTTCGGCAGGTGGATGCGGCCGATCTTCCACGCGCCGAGGAAGGTTTCCTGCGCGCTCGCCGGCCAGCTGAGGGTTTCGAGCAGGCGGATGCCGCGCACCGCCGAGACCAGGCGCGCATCGAGCGCGGCATGGTGGGCGATGTCGCGGGGCGTGCTCATCGCGCGTCATCCGCACGCGTGCGGGCGTGATGCCGGCAGCGCTCAATGCTTCCCATACTTCTCGTCCAGCCGCTTGCTCAGCGCCTTGCCCTGCACGCGCGCATCGGATTTCTGCGCCAGGCGGGTCGCCAGCACGTTCGCGGCGCCGGCCACTTCGTCGCGCAGCTTGAGGTAGTTGGCGAAGCGGGCGCGATCGAGCTTGCCGGCATCGATCGCCGCGCGGATCGCGCAGCCCGGTTCCTTCGCGTGTCGACAGTCGCGGAACTTGCAGTCGCCGGCCAGCGCTTCGATGTCGGCGAAGCCGCCATCGGCCAGGTCTTCCTCGCCGGTCGGCTTGAGTTCGCGCATGCCCGGCGTGTCGATCAGGCAGGCCCCCGACGGCAGCGGGATCAACGTGCGATAGGTCGTGGTGTGGCGACCGCGGGCATCGCTTTCGCGTACCTCGCCGGTCTTCATCTTCTCGGTGCCCAGCAGGGTGTTAGTCAGCGTGGACTTGCCCGCGCCGGACGACCCGACCAGCACCGCCGTGCGCCCCGGGCCCAGCCACGGATCCAGCGCGGCCACGCTCTCGCGGTCCTTCGCGTTCACGGCCACCGCCACGATGCCCTGCGCCGCCAGTTCGGCCAGCGCCGCGAGCGACGCATCGGCGTCGCTGCCGTCCTGGTCGGCCTTGGTAAGCACCACGACCGGTTCCGCGCCACCACCGCGCACCAGCAGCAGGTAACGCTCGATCCGGCGCGGATTGAAATCGGCGTCCAGGCCACAGACCACGAACACCGTGTCGATGTTCGCGGCGATCATCTGCTGCTGGTAGTGCTCGCCTGCGGCGGCACGCTTGATCGTGCTCCGGCGCGGCAGCAGGACCGCGATCTGCGGTCGCGGGCTCGCCTCGCGGATCAGCACCCAGTCGCCGACGGCAGCACGGTCCTGGGCCGGGAAGCGGCGCCGCATCCATTCCGGCGGCGATTCCACCGCCAGCGCGTGTCCGGCGGCCTCGGCGACGACGTAGCCGGTGCGGTGCTGTTCGATCACCCGCGCCGGCCGCGCATCGGGGTGCGCTTCGATCAATCGCGCCCACGTCGGGTCGTCGACATCGCCGGTCAGTGTGCCGGGCCAGGGCCAGCCGATCGCCGCCAGTACGGCGACGGACGGAACAGGGGCGGCGGAATTCAAGCGGAGCGGGGATTGGCGATCATCCGGCGATTCTATGCCGCCCGGCGCGCAGGTCCCAGCACGGGGGGCTGTTTTCCGCTAGGCTGGCGACACTTTTTTGTCCTCCACCCGACCGCTGCCGCCCCGATGTCAACTTCCAGCCCGAAGCCCGCCCTCAAGACCCGTGAACGCCTGTCCGAAGTCCGCTACGAGATCCGCGGAGAGCTGGCCCGGCGAGCTCGCGAGCTGGAAGGCCAGGGCCGGACGCTGATCAAGCTGAACATCGGCAACCCGGGCGCATTCGGGTTCCGCGCGCCGGAGCACCTGCAGCGCGCCATCGCCGACCACATCGCCGACACCGACCCGTACACCCACCAGCAGGGCCTGCCTGCCGCGCGCGAAGCCATCGCCGCGTTCCACAAGCAGCGCGGCACGCCGAATGCATCGCCCGAGCGCGTGTTCGTCGGCAACGGCGTGAGCGAACTGATCGACCTGTCGCTGCGCGCGCTGCTCAATCCCGGCGACGAAGTGCTGCTGCCCTCGCCCGACTACCCGCTGTGGTCGGCCGCGACCATCCTCAACGACGGCCGCCCGGTCTACTACCGCTGCAAGGCCGATAACGGCTTCCTGCCGGATCCGGACGAAATCGCGCAGCTGGTGTCCTCGCGCACCCGCGCGATCGTGCTGATCAATCCGAACAACCCGACCGGCGCGAACTACAGCCGCGACATCCTCGAACGCATCGTCGCCATCGCCGCGAAGCACCACCTGCTGCTGATGGCCGACGAGATCTACGACCACATCCTCTACGACGACGCATCGTTCCAGCCGCTCGCGCCGCTGGCCGGCGACCTGCCCTGCCTGTCGTTCGGCGGCCTGTCGAAGGTGCATCGCGCCTGCGGCTGGCGCGTGGGCTGGGCCGTGCTCAGCGGCGATCCGCTGCGCAGCGGCGACCTGCACCACGCGATGGACCTGCTCGGCGCGCTGCGCCTGTGCGCCAACGTGCCGGGCCAGTTCGCGATCGATGCCGCGCTGCATGGCACCGACACCATCAGCGAACTCACCGCGCCCGGCGGCCGGCTCTACGAAACCCGCCGCGCGCTGATCGAATGCTGCGACGCCAGCGAACACCTGTCGCTGGTCGCGCCGGCCGGCGCGCTGTACGGCTTCCCGGCCGTGGTCGGCGATGCCGCGAAAGGCTTCGACGATCACGCGTTCGCGCTGGAAATGCTCGAGCACGAGGACGTGCTGATCGTGCCGGGTTCCAGCTTCAACGTGCCCGAGCGCAACCACTTCCGCGTCACCCTGCTGCCGGAAGCGAACATGCTGCGCGAAGTGTTCGCACGCATCGACCGCGTGCTGGCTCGCCGCGCCGAGCGCGCCCGCGCGCAGAAGGTCGCGGTGGCCTGAGCATGATCCCGGCGAACATGACCGTGGCGACCATCGTTCCCGCCATCGTCGCCATCACCACCGCTGCCAATGCCGCAATCCAGGGCGGCGCGGACGAAGCGCTGCAGCGGCGCAACCGCTATCTCGCGCTCGGCGACAGCTACACCATCGGCGAAGGCGTCGACGCCGCTGATCGCTGGCCGATGCAACTGGTCCGCCAGCTGCGCGATGCCGGCATCGCCATCGACGACCCGCGCATCATCGCCACCACCGGCTGGACCACCGACGAACTGTCTGCCGCGCTCGATGCCGCCGAACCGCTGGGCAAGGACTGGGCGCTGGTCAGCCTGCTGATCGGCGTGAACAACCAGTATCGCGGCCGCCCGGTCGACGACTACGTGCCGGAGTTCACCGCGCTGCTCGACCGTGCGATCGCCTACGCCGGCGGCGATGCGAAGCGCGTGCTCGTGCTGAGCATCCCGGACTGGGGCGTCACGCCGTTCGCGTTCGCCGGCAGCTTCGATCCCGAGGTCATCGCCGAAGCGCTCGATGCCTACAACGCGGCTGCAGCGCGCATCTGCGCCGATCGCGGCGTCGCCTTCGTCGACATCACCCCGGTCAGCCGCGCGCGCGGCGCCGATACCGCCATGCTGGTCGAGGATGCGCTGCATCCGTCGGCCGCGATGTACGCCGAGTGGACCGCGCTGGCACTGCCGGTCGCGCAGCGACGCCTCAACGAAGCCAAGACGGAAGCACGCACCGAATGACCGACGCTGCAGTCTCCGGCCGCCCGCTGCCCGCCGGCCGCGCGAAGGACATCGCCCGCGCCTTCCTGCCGAATCTCCCGATCGGCAACCGTTACGACTACTACTACGTCGGCGCCAAGCTGCGCAGCGACCCGCTCTACCCCGGCGTGCTCCATGCCTTGCGCGGCACCACCGCGCCGGTCCTCGACCTCGGCTGCGGCCTCGGCCTGCTCGCGCACACGCTGCGCCAGGACGGCCAGTCGCAGGTGTATCGCGGCGTCGACAACGACAGCGCCAAGATCCTGCGCGCCGGCCGCGTCGCCACCAAGGCCGGCCTGCGCGACACCCATTTCGAAGTGGTCGATCTGGCGAACACGCTGCCCACGCACACCGGCTCGGTCGCCATCCTCGACGTGCTGCAGTACCTCGATGCCGAATCGCAGCGCGGCCTGCTGCATGCCGTCGCACGCATGCTCGAAGGCGATGCCCGCCTGGTCATGCGCGCCGCGCTGGACGGCGGCGGCCGTCGTTCGCGCACCACGCGCATCACCGATCGCCTCGCGAACCTCATCGGCTGGATGGGTTCGCGCCCGCGGCACTACCCGACCCGCGAAGGGCTCGAAGCCATCCTCGGCGAAGCCGGCCTGCGCACCGAGTTCCGTCCGCTCTACGGCAACACGCCGTTCAACCACTGGCTGATCGTCGCGCAGCGCTGATCGCGCCATAGGGTGCGCCCCGGCGCACCGGCCTTGTCGCGCACGTATTCGAACGGTGCGCCGCCACCGCCCACGCAATCTCCCGTGAAGCCATGCGGTGCGCCAGGGCGCACCCTATGAACTCTCCGGAGAGGGCGAGCGGAGCAAGCTCCGCTCTACAACAGCGTCCCCCGCACCGCGTTCCGCGTGTCATTCCGGATGTCCCGCGACATCCCCCGCCGTATGGAATCGTTTTCGCCCCCGCAGGCCCGGCGCTCATGCCTTTGCGCCATCGGGCCGTGCGGCAGCGCCTGTTAGAATCTCTGCTCCAGATTTCGTATACCCCCACACAATCGCGGCCAGGTGGCCGCAGCGGAGCCCACGGCATGAGCTGGTTGAACGAACTGCTGCAGAACGACCCCGACCCCACCGAGACCCGCGAATGGGTCGAGTCGCTCAAGGCGGTCATCGACACCGACGGCCCCGGCCGTGCGCACCAACTGCTCGAAGGCATGGTCGAACTGACCCGCCGTGCCGGCGCCCACCTGCCCTTCGCCCCGACCACCGAGTACATCAACACCATCCCGTCGCACCTGGAACCCCGCATGTCGGGCGACCAGCACATGGAATGGCGCATCCGCTCGATCATCCGCTGGAACGCGATGGCCATGGTGGTCCGCGCGAACCGCAAGCCCGGTGACCTCGGCGGCCACATCGCCTCGTTCGCATCGTCGGCCACGCTCTACGACGTCGGCTTCAACCACTTCTGGCGCGGCCCCGATGGCGACCACCCCGGCGACCTCATCGCCGTGCAGGGCCACAGCTCGCCGGGCATCTACGCCCGCGCCTTCCTCGAAGGCCGCCTCACCGAATCCCAGCTCGACCACTTCCGCATGGAAGTCGACGGCAAGGGCATCAGCTCCTATCCGCACCCCTGGCTGATGCCCGATTTCTGGCAGCTGCCCACCGTGTCGATGGGCCTGGGCCCGATCAGCGCCATCTACCAGGCGCGCAACTGGAAGTACCTCGAAGCCCGCGGCCTCATCCCGAAGTCCGATCGCAAGATCTGGTGCTTCATGGGCGACGGCGAGTGCGACGAACCCGAAAGCCTCGGCGCGATCTCGGTCGCCGGCCGCGAAGGCCTCGACAACCTGGTCTTCGTCATCAACTGCAACCTGCAGCGCCTCGACGGCCCGGTGCGCGGCAACGGCAAGATCATCCAGGAACTGGAAGGCGGCTTCCGCGGCGCCGGCTGGAACGTGGTCAAGACCGTGTGGGGCAGCTACTGGGATCCGCTGCTGGCCAAGGACAGCACCGGCCAGCTCAAGCGCCTGATGATGGAAACCGTCGACGGCGAATACCAGAACTGCAAGGCCTTCGGCGGCGCGTACACGCGCGAGCATTTCTTCGGCAAGTATCCGGAGACCGCCGCGCTCGTCGCCAACATGAGCGACGACGACATCTGGCGCCTCAATCGCGGCGGCCACGACCCGCACAAGGTCCATGCCGCGTACGACAACGCCACTCGCACCAAGGGCCAGCCCACCGTCATCCTCGCCAAGACGGTGAAGGGCTACGGCATGGGCGCCTCGGGCGAATCGCTCAACCCCACGCACCAGACCAAGAAGCTCGACGACGAAGCCGTGCGCGCATTCCGCGACCGCTTCAAGATCCCGGTCAGCGACGAACAGCTCAAGGACGGCGCGGTGCCGTTCTACCACCCGGGCGAGAAGTCGCCGGAAGTGGAATACATGATCGAGCGTCGCCGCGCGCTCGGCGGCTTCCTGCCGCAGCGTCGCCGCAAGGCCTCGCAGAACCTCGAAGCACCGAAGCTCGAGGTGTTCGACCGCCTGCTCAAGAGCAGCGGCGACCGCGAGATCAGCACCACCATGGCCTTCGTGCAGGCGCTGAACGTGATCCTGCGCGACAAGCAGGTCGGCCCGCGCTGCGTGCCCATCGTCGCCGACGAAGCCCGCACCTTCGGCATGGAAGGCCTGTTCCGCCAGATCGGCATCTACGCGCCGCACGGCCAGAAGTACAAGCCGGTCGACCGCGACCAGCTCATGTACTACCGCGAAGACGAAGCCGGCCAGGTGCTGGAGGAAGGCATCACCGAGGCCGGCGCCTTCGCCTCGTGGATGGCCGCTGCGACCAGCTACAGCACCAACGACGTGCAGATGCTGCCGTTCTACATCTACTACTCGATGTTCGGCTTCCAGCGCATCGGCGACAGCGCCTGGCAGGCCGCGGACATGCGCGCGCGCGGCTTCCTGCTCGGCGCCACCGCCGGCCGCACCACGCTCAATGGCGAAGGCCTGCAGCACGAAGACGGCCACTCGCACCTGCTCGCCGGCGCCATCCCGAACTGCCGCGCCTACGACCCCACCTTCGGCTTCGAAGTCGCGGTCATCCTGCAGTACGGCATGCAGCGCATGCTCGCCGAGCAGCAGGACGAGTACTACTACATCACCCTGATGAACGAGAACTACGCCCACCCGGACATGCCGGAAGGTGCAGCCGACGGCATCATCAAGGGCATGTACCTGCTCAAGGACGCCGGCAAGCCGAAGAAGGGCGAACTGCGCGTGCAGCTGCTCGGCAGCGGCACCATCCTGCGCGAAGCCATCGCCGCCGCCGAACTGCTCGACAAGGACTTCGGCGTCACCAGCGACATCTGGTCCTGCCCCAGCTTCACCGAACTGCGCCGCGACGGCTACGACGTCGAACGCTGGAACCGCCTCAACCCCGAAGCCAAGGCACCGCGCAAGGCCTACGTCACCGAACTGCTCGAAGGCCGCCAGGGCCCCGCGATCGCCGCCACCGACTACGTCCGCGGCTTCGCCGACCAGATCCGCGCCTTCGTCCCGATGCGCTACACCGTGCTCGGTACCGACGGCTTCGGCCGATCGGATACCCGCGCCAACCTCCGCCGCCACTTCGAAGTCGACCGCTACTACATCGCGCACGCCGCGATCGACGCGCTCGCGAAGGAAGGAAAGATGACGGCGAAGGATGCGGCCCGGGCGATCAAGTTGTACAAGATCGATGTGGACCGGGGGAATCCGGTGGGGGTTTGAGTTCAACAAAAAAGGCGGCCAGATGGCCGCCTTTCCTTCATGAGGAGGGGTGAAAATTGGCTTTGCTAACAGGCTTCGAGCAACCGAGCAAAAAAGATCTTGCCCACCTTTGGCAGGAAGGATTTTTTGTTCTTGACACAAGTGTTCTCCTAAACCTCTACCGGTACAGAGAGCCGGCACGGCGCGATGTCTTGCTCGCCATGGAAAAAGTGAAAGAGAGACTGTGGATTCCATTTCATGTCGCACTGGAATATGAAAGGAATCGCTTATCAGTAATTTCCAGCAAGAGAAGCGCGATAAGGAAGGTCAGAGAAAAAATGTCCAGTCTTCCTGAGCTTGTAAAGTCTTCGCTCAGCGGCGTTGATGTATTTCGCCGTCACTCGCATATTGAAATGCAGAAATTCCTAGAGAGCCTCACGAAGTTGAGCGATGAATTCTGCAACGAGCTCAGTGAACTTGAAAAAATCACTGGCGACGTTCACGAGCGGGATTTTGTTCGAGAAAAAATTGTCGAGCTCTTCGCGGGACGAATCGGCTCATCACCGAGCAGTCAGGCAGATATAATCTCCCTAGACAAGGAGGGATCGGCTCGATTTTCCAGAGAGCAGCCGCCCGGCTATCTGGACGCATCCAAAGAAGACAAAAAAGGCGCACAAGCATTTTCATACGCAGGCTTGGAGTATCAGTCAAAATACGGCGACCTATATATATGGAAGCAAATAATTTCATGGGCCGCCTCAGAGTTAAAGAAAGCACCAATCTGCTTTGTTACTGACGATGTGAAAGCGGACTGGTGGTGGATAATTGAGTCAGGCGGCCCAAAACGACTCGGCGCGAGACCGGAACTTATTGAGGAAATTCGGCGTGAAGCCGGAACCAGCTTCTTCCATATTTACACCCCTGATGCATTTCTCGAAGCAATGAATGAATTCGCTGGCGCAAGCATTAAACCGGAAAGCGTATCTGAAGCAAGGGATGTTTCGAGGCGATCCAGTGTCAGACACACAAACCAATCATTTGGCATAATCTCTGAGTTAGCTTTCGCGACCTGGTTGCGAGAATCACTAACACCTCAAGAGACTATAGAGGAAGAATTTATCCCCGACTTTCTTGTCAAGTCAGGCGAAAGAACTGTTCGGGCATATGAAGTCATTTCCGTGTCGCGACTCGACGAATCGATACATCAGCGCCTTGAATCTCGCTTCTCCCTTCTTTCTGATTTCTTAGAAGAAACAACCGATTTCGATGTGCGCGTTACACTTGTATGCACGAATATTGAAACAGCAAGGGCAGCCTTTGAGTATCTTCGCGACATAACGTGGCCTTCGAACCGCCTCATCCTCTGTGCGGGATACGTCGAAGGTGAGACATACAAGCACCTTGGATGCCATGTCCGAGAAGATCTGAACGCGCAAAGCTGTATGAGTTGAACGCGTAAGGCGGGCTTGAACTCGTAAGGAGGGCTTGAACCACGATGACTGACGTAGGGCGGGCGCTCGGCCCGCCGCGAACGGAACGATGATCCGCACGCGGCAAGCCGCCGATCAGGCAGCCACGCTCACGTCGCCGGCTCGATTACGATCCGCTTCCTGCCCACCTGCACGCGCACGTGCTGCCCGACGGCGAAGCCGGCCTGCGCCAGCCACTCGCCGCCGAAGCGCAGGACGGGAAATTTCCGCGACCCGGTCCAGAAGCGGTCGTCGTAGTAGTCGCGGTAGATGTAACTGACGGTGATGCGCCGCTCTTTGCGGCGCTTTGCTTTGCGTACGGTCATGACGATTCCTAGTTTCGTTGATTGACCAAATTGCGCCTCCTGTTGAGAGAGGCGGCCGGGTGCTTCAACACGGTACTAGGCCCGCCCGCAGATTTTCCCTTTCGGGTGTTGTATGGCTGCGCGCCACCCGGCCATAGGCTGCGGACGCCCGAAAGCACGGGCAATCCAGAACCTCTGGACGCAAAAAAACCGCCAGACTCTCGGGAGCGGTCGACCGCCTAGTAAGGTGTGTTGAGCACCGCCAGCGACTCTACGCATGCATGTGAGGACGGTCAACCTGACAGAACGCACAGGAGCCGTGCCCCGCCCTGCCCTCCCGGGCGCGCGCTACCATGCACGCTCGCGCCGAACATCCCTCCTGAACAGCCGGACGGATACGTATTGTCGAACAAGGGATCGCCCATGACGTGCCCAATGCTTCTTCGCACTCCCCTCTTCCTGCTCGCACTCGCGGCGCCGATGTCAGGATGCGCCGGAAACGACTCGCCTCATCGTATTGCCGTCACAGGCTCTAGTCAGAAACCGGCACAGCCGCCTGCCAATGACGCGCCACAGGACTGCGATGGCCTCGCGTCGCTGATCGACAAGCGCGTCTGTTACAGCAAGCAGGATCAGGCATCGATCGACGACTGCGAGCGCACGCATCCCATGCGGTGCAAGCCATACCGCGAGATGCATCTCGCGGAGCGGCAACTTGCGGAGGTCGAACAGTCGTCAATCGCCTCTGCCCGAAAGGCCTATGCTTCCTACGCCGACGGCGATGCCGCCTACCTGAACGATCTGGAGGCCGCCGCGCGCGAGGCGAATCGTGCGTGGCACGCATACCGCGAAGCGCAATGTTCCCTGGAACCCTTCGCACAGGGCATGTCGCGCGATCTTTCGGAACATCTGGCCGAGGCATGCCGCGTGCGGATGACCCGGGCTCGGATCGATGAACTGACGACGCTTTATGCCCCCGCGCGCATGGAAGGCGAACAGCCATGACCGAACCCGTGTACGTCTACAACCCGTTGGAGCGCCGCACTTACGAGGCCATCGCCTATAACGCGATCGGAAGGGCGAGCGAGGTCGGTACTTACCCGGCGTATGGCCTTGTGCACAGCACCGGCAATTCGGGTTGGTCCGTAGGCGTCGTGCAATGGGACTTCGGACAGCCTAGTCGTGGGCACAAGGTCGAACCGATGCTCGACGGCTATCAGGCATGGGCGCAACCCAGCCAACGATTCACGGAACAAGAAATCGAGTCGCTATCCACTCGCCTGCAGACACGTGGACAAGTTGGCAACGCGCTGACGGCTGACGAGCAGTCGCGCATGAATGCGTACCTCCGCTCAGACTCCGGACGCGAGTTCGTGGACAGCCTCAACCGTGAACAGATCGACCGGAAATGGACGAACGTCGGTGAACCGCTCTCGGAAATCCCCTGGCTGCAGCGGCTGAGCGCTCGTGATCCACAAGAGGCTGCGGAAATCGTGACCTTGACCAGCAAGCTGTTCAACCAGAACGAGAATCGCGGCGGTCAATTGCTCCGCCATCTGCAGCAGCAACAACAGGAGATGACCGCCGACCAGACCTATGCCTGGATAGGTGACCAAGGCGTGCGCGGGCTGAACACCGCAGCGACCGCAGCCATTCTTTCCGGTCGTGACGCGGCACTGTCCGGCGTCCGCCTGATGAACCAACTGGAAACTGGCGATGGACAGCTGAGCCGTTTGTGGCGAGAGCAGGTGCATGCCAATGGCAATGTCGGAATGACGCAGGGCTTCAACACCAACCCTTCGGTGCAGCTGTTCGACGCCATGATGCGAAACCCCGCAGCAGGCGAGCGTATTGTCGCCACCATCGATGAACAGGCTGCAGCGAGACCGGTGGTCATTCAAGGCATCAATGCGCTTGCGCGTGAAGAGATTTCGCGCACGGAGCTCAACAGGCAGGGCGAATTGACGGTGCGCGGGCCCGACGGCACGGATCGCCAGCTGACTGCGAATGGCTGGACGTATCAGCAGATCGACCCGCCACCGCGCCAGATCGACCAGCAGGACTACATGGTTCCGGGCAGATATCCCATGCCGCCTCGCGAGGAACCCCAAGGCACGATCGATCATGACGCACCAGCGCCCGCACGAGACAATCCACAACCTGCAGCCATCCTTCTGGACAGTCCCGCACATCCGAACCACGCCATGTATTCGGCACTCTTGAAGGTCGTCCACGAACGCGACCGCGAACTCGGACGCACGCCGGATTCGCTCAGCAGCCAGCTGGCGGGCGGATTGACCGAACAGGCGCTCGCGCGCGGCTTGACCAGTATCGGTTCCGCGAAATTTTTCGAGGATGGCCGTCTCGTCGGCATGACCGACACCGTGAACCCGTCCGCAGAGTGGGCGCGGACGGCTGTAGGCAACGTCGGCGAACTGGTTGGAAAGCCCTTGGTCAAGAGCAGCGAGGGCGTCGGCCAACTGAATCAGCAGATCCAGTTGTCGCAAGCGCAGAACCTGACGCAGAACGCGCCCACGCAGGATGACCCATCGCCGAGAGGTCCGAGGGTGTAGTAACAAGCAAGGCGAGGCGTTCATCTCCCATCGCACCCGCCCGAACGATCGCGAAAACCGACGCTGTCGTCGATCCAAGGCATGCGAACCGTGAGGACGCACACGGACGGCACAGGATGGCGACCGGATGATGGTCCGGCGCCCATGCAGGATGCGGTGTCGCGCCAGCAGCCCGGTCACGCATCGCGCGCACCATGGCGGAGAATCCGCCCCGATCATCACGTTCTTATGGAGGAGTACGATGAAAACGACCCTGTTCGCCGTCCTGGCATTCGCGACCACGCTGGCCGCAGCCATGCCCTTTTCCGCCGGTGCCGGCGGCAACCCCTGCGCGTACTGCGATGCGATCTTCGCCGAATGCATTGCGAATGGCGGCACTCGCCCGGCCTGCAGGCAGGAATACCTGCAATGCACCTACGATTTCGGCTGCGTCATTCCCTGACCATCCGGCCGATGCGCAACCCGCAGGGCGGGTGCACAACCCGCCCTGCGATCCGATGATCGATCGTGCGATCAGTCATGTGATCGATCACGCTCGACCGCTCAATCCCACCACAACCAGACCCACGCCGACTTGGCGAGCGCGTCGGGTTCCATCTCGAAGGTTTCTTCCAGGTCCGGACAGAACTCGACGATCTCCTGCGTGAGTGCGTCCAGGTCCTCGGGCAGGCGCAGGAAGCGGAAGACGACGGTCTCAGTGTCCGCGGCGACGATTTCGACGCCATATCGTTCGTGCCACCGGATCAGCTGGTTCGCGACATCCTCCGCATCCAGCCCGTGGTTCGCGGGTTCGACTTCGGCGGTGCGAATGATGTCGAACGCATCCGCAGACCCGACGAAGACCACGTGATCGCGTCCAAGGTGCCCGGCGTCATCGCTCAGGTTGCGAAGCGTGTTCGCGAACACCTGCACCCCCGGCGGCAAGCCCATGCGGCGCAGATGCGTCACCAGGGCCATGCCCCGCTCTCCTTCCGGTTGGCCGTTGCGATCCAGCAGCAGGGTTCGCGCGCCGGCCCTGCGCTCGCGTCCGAAGTCGACCGTGCTGTATTCGACGACCTCGCCTCCGACCTGCGCGGCGATCGCAGCGGCGAACGCCTGCGCGCGCGGGTCATTCGACGCATCCGATGTCGCGACAGCCGCCGCGGCATCGCCCGCATCCGTCTCGGGAGGCTGCGGCCTGATCGTCAACGACAGCGGCTGGCCGCAAGCGCAGGCCCCGATCGTGCGGGTCGCGCATCGGTCGCAGAGCATCGTCTTGCATGCCGCACAGAAAAAGCCGAACAGCGACCACTGCTCGGGCTTGGCAAGGGCGACAGGACTGCCACCGGGGAACATCGACTTCGAGATCATGCGTTCGCAACCGGAAGCGGAACAACTGTAGACGGACATGCGGGATTCCCTGGGATGCCTGAGGTGTGCGAATTATCGAAGATGCGAACTGCGCTGAGGGGTGACGCGGTGCGCCCGCCCCCTCAGCGCCTACCCCCGGATCCACCGCCCTGCAGCCGCATCCCACTTCACGCCCAGGCGCGCGCCCTGCTCGGAAGGCTCTTCACGCGCGGGATCGCTGCCGTCGCCGGTGAGGCTGAGCTTGATCGTGAGGGTGCACTCGAAATGTCCGGGCGGCTGCTGCGGCTGCGGGCGGCAGTCCTCCTTGCGCGCATCGAACAGCTTGGCGCGCAGCTTGAGCGGCTGACCGCTGGCACTCACGGTCACCGGCATGGGGCCGGCTTTCTCCAGCTCGGCGTATTCCTCGAAGATCAGGTCCCGCACCACATCCGCAGGCGGCTCGCCGGCCGGCACGGGATGCTCGGCCGGGGCGGACGACGCAGCAGCGGCAGGAGGCGCGCCCGGAGCAGTTTCGGCAGCGCCGGAGGACGAGGAATCCGTGCACGCCGCAGCGCACAGCGCGAGCGAAACGGCGACCAGGCACTTCGCGATCGTGCCGGCGGACGAGCCGGCGACGCCGGCATGACGAATGTTGTGGCGATGCATGTGGTATCCCCTTGGCCGCGCAGGCCTTGCGGCGGATGCCGCGCTGCCGATGATGCCAAAACGAACATGCGCACAACCCGCCATGCACCCACGCCTGCGTGCCGTTGCGCAAGTCCTGCGAATGCATGCTCGGCCTCACTCGGCCCGCCGCTCGCGCACCCACTGCATGATGTCCCCGAATGTCGCGACCCAGTATTCGTCGCGATGCGCGTCCAGCCAGGCCAGCAGTTCGTCGTGGGCCTCGCTCGAAGTCTGCAGGTAGTCGCCGCCGATACCGTGGAAGGTGAGGTTCACCATCGTGCCTTTGCCGCCGGCCTCTTCCACCATTGCGATCAGCTGCGCGCCGCTCAGGCCTTCGGGTGCCAGCACCGGGACACCTGCGGGATCCAGCGCAGCCATGTCCGCCACCACGGCGTCGCCAGGCACCTTGATGCCGATGAAGCGCGCTGCAATGGCGGCCACGTAATCGCCATCCACCGCTTGGCGATCGCCGCAGGGCACGGTGAAGCTGCGCGGCCGGGCTCCGTCGATCTGCGCCAGCAGCGCGTCTGCGAATTCCACCTGCGCCGCCATCTGCGCGACCGTGGTCGCGTCGAGATCCTGCGCCGCCGCCACCCACTCGCGCCCGGGTCCGCGACCCGAGCATTGATGGAACAGGCTGTGGTTGCCCAGTTCGTGGCCGTTGCGGGCCGCTGCCCTCCAGTCTTCGATGCGCGTCCACACGGTGTCGCGCGACAGCTGCAGGTAGAAGCTTCCTTTCAGTCCATGTCGATCCAGGGCAGGAATGGCGGTGTCCAGATGCGAAGGCAAGGCATCGTCGTAGGCCAGGCTCACCGCCGCCTTGCGGCCCTGCGGCCAGACGAAGCCGTCGCCTGCGAGTGCGATGCACGGCCACAGCATGAGCGACAACGACAGCAGGTGCGCACGCATCAACACGTCTCCTCGAATCATCGTGGCCGGCATGCGCCGCGCCGCACGCCATCAGCCAGCCGACGACTTCGCAAGATTACGTTGCGCGATCCCGCTCGCACCACGAGTCGATGCGGTCGCCGATCGACCACAGGCGAGGCCACAGACGCCGGGGTGATCGGTTCGGCAGCACGCCCGTTCAGGAAACCGGCCGATTTTCCGCCCAGCGGCGCTGACAGGTCTCGCATCGAAGCGCTACCCTCTGCCGCAGGCCGGCCTCTCGCAAAGACGCCCCGGTCTCGAGCCATACGCCATGGATGTCACGGGAGCATGCGATGTCACGAGGAAGACTGACCGGCTGGTCGCTGTGCCTGACCGCCCTCATTGCCGGCGCATCGCTGTCTTCATGCGCGAGTGCCGAGTCGTCGCGCGGCGCCACGGCGAACAACACGATCACGAAACAAGGAGTCGGCGCCATGCTGGAAGAAATCTACGCGTCACGCAAACCCGTTCGTTTCGAGCAGCTCGACGTCAGCGAGCTGGTGCTCAGGCACCTGCCGCTGGGCACGGACAAGTCGGCCGTCGTCGCTTCGTTCCGGGCCTCGGACACCTCGAAGATCGTCGAGGACACCCCGGGCAAGCTGGTCGTGCGCGACAACAAGGGCCAGGCGATGCTCGATCCCGATGCGCGATCGATCGTGATGACCTTTTCCTTCGACCCCGACGGCAAGCTGTCCGGGCTGAAGGCACTGCATCTGAAGAACCAGTGAGGACGCGGCCATGGACGAGCGCATCGAAGTCGGCTACCGCAACATCGGGTCGGCGCTGGGCAAGGATTACCATCACAAGTACCTGATCTACACCGACAACCAGGGTAACCAGCACACCATCAGCGGCTGGACCGGCAACCCGGAGCCCGGCCTGCCCTACGGCCGTATCCAGGTCGAGACCAACCTGCCCTTCGACGCATCGAACCCGGATCACCCCGACAATCCGAACGCGACGGGACAGCGCCAGCATCGCGAGCTGATCGCGACCGGCCCCGACCTGTCGCAGACCTGGCAGCGGATGGTGGCCGATGCGCAGAGCAAGGACGACCGCTTCCCGTACGACCCATTGCTGCAGAACTCGAACACGCTGGCCGACAGCGTGGTGCGCAGCGTGAACCTGCCGCAGCCGCAGCAAGATGGCTTCACGGGGCATTGGGCACCCGCCTCCGGTCGTACGCTGGATCCGAACATCCAGCCGCAGGTGCCGGGGCTGGGCAATTCCGGGCGCACCTTCAGCGCCGTGGACCCGCCGTCGGAATCCCGCCATGCCGCCGCTGCGGAGCAGGATCCGCTGTTCCGGCAGGCATTGGCCGGCCTCGATCGGATCGGCCCCGAGGCAGGCGGCTACCAGACCCAGGAAGAGAAAGCGCGCATCGCCGGTGCGTTGGCGGTGCAGGCAAGAATGCACGCGCCACCGCTGCCCGAGATTCAGGAGGTCCATGCCAGCCGGACCAACGGCAACCTGTTCGCGGTCTGGACTAATCCGGGCAACGATCAGGACGTGATGCGCCCGCACGTCGACAAGCTTGCCGCCGCGCAGCAACCACTGGCAGACAACCTCCAGCGGCTGGACACGCTCAACCGCCAGCAGGCGCAGGAACAGGTGGCATCGCGCAGCATCGACGAGCCCGGGCGCAGCAGCCCGCGCATGAGCTGAGTTCCGCGGCGTCGCGGCAATCGCGGCGGCGGCCCTTGCGCCAGCAGGAGGTCGATCCTGCTGGCGAGCCCTGAGCAAAGCAGCACGAGTCGGGAGACGTGGCCAACCCTCGCCGGCAGGCGTGGCGCGATGCGCCTGGAGGCTTGGCGGCATTCCGCTTCGATCCGATGCCGCCCGGGGAGTGCCGCTCGGGGAATGCCCTTTCAGAATCGGTAGCTGACCGACAGAGCGATGTCGTCGTAGTCGACGCGACGGCGCACGGTTTCAGTGGCGTCGTCCGTGGGGACGAGGGTGTAGAGGCCTTCGCGGCTGGTCGTGACCGGACGGTAGGTGGCGCTTCCGCCCTCGGCACGGGTGTAGCGCAGGCCGGCGTTCCAGTGTTCGGCGAAACGCCATTCCAGTCCGAGGCCCCAGACCAGGCCGCTGGAAGCGATGGACGCGCCGCCCGCTTTGCTGAAGCGCGAGGACAGCGACGCCACTTCGAAGGTGTAGGCGGAGCGCACGTCGCCGTTGCTGCGCGCGTAGCCTGCCGTGGCGTACCACAGCAGGTTGCCGGCGGCGTAGCCGACACGGGGGCGGACCGAATAGGCGCGATCGATCGCGGTGGAGGTGGTCGTGCGCACCGTCGCCATCGTGCCGCCACCGATATCGATCGTCGCCGAACGCTGGGTCGATTCGTCCATGTCCGTCTGGCGGTAGTCGGCCTCGACGCCGAGGACCCAGCGATTGGCGAACTGGTGGTCATAGCCGAAGCGGATGCCCGGACCGACGGCCGACGGGCTGTCGCGACTACTCAACGTACGCGCGACGTGCGGTGCCGCGACGTCGCCCGTCCAGAGACCGCCCGTCTGGGCGCTCGATTCGGACGTGCCTCGCGTCTGCCCGGCGTCCACGCCGATGTGGAAGCCGCTCCAGCTGCGATCCTCGGCCCAGGCGCCGGCAGGTGCGGCCAGCAGGGCGATCAGCGACAGCGTCGCCAGCGGATGTGATGTCAGTTCCATGTGCGCATGCCTCGTCAGCAGGGGCGGATGCCCCGTGTCGGCCTGCGAACGGGCATCGCGGTCCGGAAACGGACATCGGCTGCGGATGTTTTCTGCGGCCGGCGGATGGACGGGCCTGCATCGGGGCCTGCGAGGTCCGGCTCACGAGACCGGCATCGCCAAAAGAAAAGGGTATCCGGATTTTAGTGTGGGAAGACCGCACTAGCCCTTCTTGTCTGACAGCTCTCGTTCGGTAGGTTTCTGGTATCGCAAGGCTTACGCGCTTTTAGCCTTCAGTGTGGGCTTTGTCTGGCGCATGTCGGTGCAAGGA
>JAEUPQ010000007.1 GCA_016789405.1 Lysobacteraceae bacterium | reverse complement strand
CAGGTAGCCCCGCGCCACGCCCGCGCCGCCGATGTACAGCTCGCCGGTCACGCCCACCGGCACCGGCTGGCGGTGCGCGTCGAGGATGTACACCTGTTCGTTCGCCAGCGGTCGACCGATCGGCAGCCGCTCGCCTGTGGCCAGCTCGGGCGTGCAGTGCTGCACGATGCTCAGCGCCGTCGTCTCCGTCGGGCCGTAGGCGTTGAAGAACTTCCGGCCCACGTGCCACTTGCGATACACCGCCGACGGCACCGCTTCGCCACCGCAGCTCAGCAGACGCATCGTCTCCAGACGCGCCGTCTCCGGCAGCGACGACAGCAGCGTCGGCGTCAGGAAGCAGTGCGTCAGCCGCTGCCTGGCCACGAAGGCCTCCAGTCCCTCGCCCAGCAGCGAATCCTCCGGGCCGGCCAGATGCAGCGAGCCGCCGAAGCCGTAGGCCATCACCCACTCCAGCACGAACGCGTCGAAGCTGAACGAGGCGAACTGCAGCACACGCGTCGTCTCGTCCAGCCCGAACGGTTCGCGCAGCGCGTGCATCAGCGCGCTCGGACCGCCATGCCGCGAGGCCACGCCCTTGGGCTTGCCGGTCGAGCCCGACGTGTAGATCACGTAGGCCAGCGAGTCCTCGTGCACGCCGGTCTGCTCGACCGGCAGGTCGGTCGACGATGCATCCGACCACGCGTCGCGGTCGGCATCCACCGCGACCAGGCGTGACCTCACATCCACCGACGCCAGCGCGGCGTCGACATCCGCACGGCTTGCCGCATCGGTCAGCACCAGCACCGGAGAAGCGTCGGCCAGCATCTCGGCCACGCGATCCTTCGGATAGGCCGGATCCACCGGCACGTACGCGCCGCCGGACTTCATCACCGCCAGCACCGCCTCGATGGCGAATGCCGAACGCTGCATGCACACCGCGACCAGCGACTCGGTGCGCACGCCCTCCCCGCGCAGCCAGTGCGCGAGACGGTTGGCGCGCGTGTTGAGCGCGGCGTAGTCCAGCTCGACCTCGCCCCAGGTCAGCGCCTGCGCCTGCGGATGCGAGGCCGCATGCGCCTCGAAGCAGGCGTGCACCGGTCGCCACGGGCCGACGTCGCGCGCGGTCGCGTTGAACGTTTCCACCACCTCGCGACGCTGCGCATCGTCCAGCAGCGGCAGGCGATCCACCGGCTGCGTGGTGT
>JAEUPQ010000035.1 GCA_016789405.1 Lysobacteraceae bacterium | reverse complement strand
CCCATCAACTGGTCGACGTCGACGCGGTTGCTGCGCGGAATCAGGACGATGCGCGTCGGATTCGCGTGGTCGGATTCGTCGCGGATGTCCTCCAGCCACGGCAGCTTCTTCGCGCGCATCTGCTGCGCGATCTGCTCGATCACCTTGCTCGGGCTGACCTGGTAGGGCAGCGCGGTGACGACGATGTTCGCCTGTTCCTTCGTGTAGGTGCCGCGGGCGCGCACGCTGCCATGGCCGGTTTCGTACAGCGACAGCAGGTCGCTGGCCGGGGTGATGATCTCGGCGGTGGTCGGGTAGTCCGGGCCTCGCACGTGCTCGCACAGGTCGCGCACGGTGGCGTCTGGATCATCGAGCAGGCGCACGCAGGCGCTGACGACTTCGTTGAGGTTGTGCGGCGGCACGTCGGTGGCCATGCCCACCGCGATGCCGGTGGTGCCGTTGAGCAGCAGGTGCGGCAGGCGCGCCGGCAGCCAGGTGGGCTCGTCCAGCGTGCCGTCGAAGTTCGGCACCCAGTCGACCGTGCCGTGGCCGATTTCGCCGAGCAGGACTTCGGCGATCGGGGTGAGTTTGGACTCGGTGTAGCGCATGGCCGCGAACGACTTCGGGTCGTCGCTGGAGCCGAAGTTGCCCTGGCCGTCGATCAGCGGGTAGCGGTACGAGAAGGGCTGGGCCATCAGCACCAGGGCCTCGTAGCAGGCGCTGTCGCCGTGCGGGTGGTACTTGCCGATCACGTCGCCGACGGTACGCGCCGACTTCTTCGGCTTGGCGGCGGCATTGAGGCCCAGCTCGCTCATCGCGTAGATGATCCGGCGCTGCACCGGCTTCAGGCCGTCGCCCAGGAAGGGCAGGGCGCGGTCCAGGACCACGTACATCGAGTAGTCGAGATAGGCGCGTTCGGCGTACTCGCGCAGGGGGATCTGTTCGAAACCGTGAAAGGCGGGGCGGAGCGTGTCGGACATCGTGGCTTACTTCGATCCGGGAAAGCGTGAGGGCCGATTCTACCCGGAGCCCGTGGCGGAAGGGGGACGCCATTGGCCGCAAGTCCCTGATCGATCAGGCGCTTGGCGCATGTCGGCTACCCGTCGAGGGTCGCTCCACCATCCACCCGCAGATCGTGGAGGACGATGTGCCGCGCGCGGTCCGAAAGCAGGAACGCCACGGCGTGGGCCACGTCCTCCGGGGCGGCGATCCGGCCGACCGGCACGCCGAGGCGGAATCGGTCCGGGTCGCCCCGGAGGATGCGCTGGCGATCGTCTTCGGTCGCGGCGAACGCACGCTGCATCGCGGTGTCCGTCGAACCTGGCGAGACGAGATTGCAGCGGATGCCCAGCGGCGCCAGTTCCAGCGCGAGGCAACGCACCTGCTGGTGTACGGCGGCTTTCGATGCGGCATAGGCCGCCATGCCGGTGCGCGGCGCGGTGGCGGCGTTGGAGCCGACGACCACGATGCTGCCGCGTTGGCGCGCGGCCATGCGCCGCGCCACCGCGCGGGTGACCAGGAAGGTGCCGCGCGCGTTCACGCGCATGCAGTGGTCCCAGTCGTCCTCGGCCAGATCCACCGTGTCCGCGACCCGCAGCACGCCGGCGGCATGGGCGAGATGGTCGATCGGCCCCAGCTCGCGCTCGACCGCATCGACCAGCGCCTCGACTGCCTGCGCATCGCCCACGTCGCAGGGCAGGGCGAGCGCGACGTGGTCCGCAGGCAGCGCCATGCCGTCGAGATCGCTCGCGGCCACGCGCGCGCCACCGGCTGCGAGCGTGGCCGCGATGGCGCGACCGATGTCGCCGGCCGCGCCGGTGACGAGGGCGACGCGGCCGGCGAAGTCGCCTGCGTGACTCACGCGCCGGCCTCCACCGGCGCGACCACCGATGCCTGCGCCAGCAGGTCGGCGAGGCGCAGATCCGGCGCACGCGCGGCCTGCGCCACCAGGGCCAGCAGTGCGTCGTGGTGCGCGCGCAGGGTCGTTTCGTCGTACAGGCCGGCGTTGGCCTCGATGTCGAAACGCACGCTGTCGGCCAGCGGCGAGATCGTCAGGTCGAGGTCGTCGGCGGGACCGACCGCCACCGGATGTGCGCGACTGTGCAGACCCTCGAACACGAAACCGCGATCGAACGGCAGCAGGTTCACCACCGGGCCGTAGAACTGGCGATGCGTGCCGTCCAGGCCATGATCGATCCGCATCCATTCGTAGTTGTAGCGCTGGTGTGGCCGGATCGCGCGCATCGCGGTGGCGACGTGCGCGGCCAGTTCGCGGAAGGGCTGGTTCGCGTCCACGCGCAGGCGCAGCGGCACCACGTTCATCGCCATGCACGGGACGCCCAGTGCGACCGAGCCGAGTCGGTTCATCACGAGCAGGCCGGGCGTCACCTCGGTGTGACCGCCGCGCGCATGCATCCATGCCGCGATGCAGGCGATCAGCCAGGCGGCCCAGTCGACGCCACAGGCGCGCGCGGCGGCCTGCCAGCGCGGGTAATCGCTGGCGGGCAGGCGTCTGCGCGAGGACCGCGGCGCGCCGTCGTCCGGTTCGCCCGACGACAGCCGCGCCGGCGGCGGTGCGTGCTGCAACTGGTCGCCCCAGAACGCGCGATCCTTCGCGCAGGCCGGCGAGGCGCGATACGCGCGCTCTTCGGCCAGCAGAGGTTGCAGCGACCAGTCGCGGCCCGCCGGCACGGGCTGGCCGCGCCGCAGGGCCGAATAGACTTCGGCCACACGATGGATCAGCAGCAGATAGCCGAAGCCGTCGAGCGCGATGTGGTGGCTGCGCAGATGCCAGAGATGGCGTTGGTCGTCGAGCCGAAAGAGTGTGGTCGCGTACAGCGGATGCAGGTCGAGATCGACCGGCGCGCGCAGGTCGGCGTGCATCGTGTTCCAGGCCACGCGTGCGGGGTCGTCATGGCCGCGCAGGTCGATCAGGGGCAACTGCACCGCGCGCGATGGACGTGGCGACTGCACCACGTCGTCGTCGTCGTCGAGCGTCCAGTAGCGCATGTGCAGCGCATCGCAGGCGGTCAGCGTGGTTTCGATCGCCGTGCGCAATGCCTCGATGTCGAGCGGACCTTCCAGTTCCACGGCCTCGGCGGTCCAGAACGCGCTGCTGGCCGGGTCGAGCTGCTGCGCGGCCCACATGCCGTACTGCGGTGCGGTCAGCGGCAGCGCCGCAGTGGAGAAGGGGATGTCGCGGACCGCGCTCATGCCGTTGTCTCCGTGTGTTGTGCGGTCGCGTTCAACTGCGATGCGATCAGCGCCCACCATTCGCCGATCGTGGCGCGTTCGGCCAGATCGACGAAGCCCAGCGTCGCGCCGTCGCGGGTCCAGCGCTCGAGCAGCGCCATCAGCCGGATCGAATCCAGCCCGAGATGCAGCGGATTGTCATCGGCGTCCACTTCGTCGAGTGGCAGGTCAAGCGCGCGCGCCAGCGCCTGGCGCAGGACGTCCAGGCTGGTGGGCAGGCCACCGGGTTCGTGCAGCGATTCGATGCAGCGACGATGGTCGATCACCACGCCGCAGCGTCCCGCGATCCAGTCCAGCGCCTGGCGGTGTTCCCCGAGCGAGAAATCCGCGACCGCATCGCCGATCACGAACGGCTGGATGTCGTGCATGAAGGCGTCGACGGCGGTCGTCTGCACGCCGATGTGTGCGTAGATCCCGCAGACGATGAGCTGGTCGCGGCCCGCCTCGTGCATCAGTTCGCGCAGGCCGGTGGAGACGAAGGCGCTGTAGCGCCACTTGGTCAGCACGCGATCGGTCTCGCGTGGCGCAACGGCGGTGTCGATGCCGGCGCGTTCCGGCTGCGCGGTGACGCCCGGTCCCCACCATGGCTGCAGCAGGCCGCGCTGTTCGGATGTCTGCAATTCCGGCTGTCGACTGTAGATGACCGGCACGCCTTGCGCGTCGCAGGCCTCGCGGATCGCCAGCACGTTGCGCACCAGCTCGGGCACGGGCGGCTGCGTGCGGTCGTAGAAGTCGAGGAAGTAGTCCTGGAGATCGTGCAGCAGCAGGACCGCGCGCGTGGGATCGGGCATCCACGCCACGCGGTTGTCGGGCAGGTCGAGCGCGTGCGGCATCGGATAGCCGGCGATGCGGGGAATGGTCATGGCAGGGCGGTCTCGGTGGGGGCGGTGTGCGCAACGAGCAGGCGTCGCAGCGCGGGCTTGTCGATCTTTCCGATCGGTGTGCGCGGCAGCGATCCGATCGCGATGCAGCGGTCGGGAATCTTGTAGTCGGCGATGCCGCGCCCGCGCAGGAAGACCTGCAGCGCGCGGACGGTCGGCAGCGTGTCGCGGCCGACGATGAAGGCGCAGGGCTTCTCGCCCAGCGCATGATCGGGCACGGCGACCAGTGCCGCCTCCACGATGTCCGGATGCGCGAGCAGGTGCGCTTCGACTTCTTCGGCCGCGATTTTCTCTCCGCCACGATTGATCTGGTCCTTGGCGCGCCCGACCACCACCAGGTCCCCGTCGGACGTGCGTCGCACGCGATCGCCGGTGCGGTAGAAGCCGTCCGTGGTGAAGGCGCCAGTGTCCGGATCCCGTCCCCAGGCGTCGAAATCGATGTGCGTGCTGCGGTAGTAGCCGCGGATGGTGTACGGACCGCGCGCGAGCAGATGGCCGACCTGGCCTTCGGGTACCTCGCAGTCCTCGTCATCGACGATGCGGATCTCGTCGCCGGGGCTGATCGGCCGGCCCTGCGCGCCGATGCGCCGCTCCGGCGGATCGTCGAGGCGCGTGTAGTTCACCAGTCCCTCGGCCATGCCGAAGACCTGCTGCAGCGTGCCGCCGAGTTCGGGTTCGACCCGCGCCGCGATGCTCGGTGCGAGGTGCGCGCCGCCGATCTGCACCAGGCGCAGGCTGCGCAGGTCGTGGTCTCGACGTTTCGACGAGTCCAGCCATGCCTGCGCGAGCGCGGGGACCAGCGCCACGGTGTCCACGCCTTCGCGCTCGATGAGCGCGAAGCAGGTCGCAGGGTCGGCAGCGCGCGTCATCACCACGCATCCACCGGCGCCGAGCACCCCGAAGATGCCGGGAGAACTCATGGTGAAGTTGTGCGAGGCCGGCAGCGCGCAGAGGAACACCGTCTGCTCGTCGATGGCGCAGATCCGCGCGCTTTCGCGGATGCTGTACAGGTAGTCGTCATGGGTGCGCGGGATCAGCTTCGGGATGCCGGTGCTGCCTCCGGACAGCTGCAGCAACGCGATGTCGCAGGCCGCCGCGCCGCTGTCCGACGCATCCACCACGACGGCTGCGCCCGGTGCGCACAGCGCGTCGAAGGATGCGAATTCCGCCGCGTCGCCGACGATGAGCACCGAGCGCAGCGTCGGGCGCAGCGCGCGTACTTCCCGCACGAGGGCCCGATGGTCGAAGCCGGCGTGCCGGTCCACGGTGATCCATGCGCTCACGTCGCCCTGTTCGATGAACTGCGTGATTTCCGAGCGGCGATGCGCGACCTGCGCGAACAGCGGCACCGCGCCGATCCGGAACAGGCCGAAGGTCGCGACCACGAATTCGGCGATGTTCGGCAACTGCACGATCACCCGGTCGCCTGCGCCGATGCCTGCTGCGTGCAGGCCCGCGGCGGCGGCGAGGATGTGTGCCTGCAATCCGGCATGCGTCCAGCGACGCGTGCCGCAGACAAGGGCCGTGCGCTGCGGATGCCGCGCGGCCGCACGTTCGAGGTGGGCGTGCAGGGTGTCGCCGGTCCAGTAGCCGAGCGCGCGATAGCGTTGCGCGATGTCCTCGGGCCAGGTGGCGCTGCGATGCTTGGACGCATCTTGTGCGCTCATGGCAGCGTCTCCGCCAGGTGCGAGAGGCCCATGGCCTGCAGCATCGTCGCCATTTTCGCGCGCGTTTCCGCCAGTTCCGCCTGCGGATCCGAACCGGCGACGATGCCGGCGCCGGCGTACAGCGTCGCCCGTTCCTCTGCGATTTCCGCGCAGCGGATGCTTACCGCCCATTCGCCGTCGCCGCCCGCATCGCACCAGCCCACGAGGCCGGTGAACATGCCGCGCGGGAAGCCTTCGATCGCGTCGATCAGCGCACGCGCTTCCCGTGTCGGATGCCCGCAGACCGCAGGCGTCGGGTGCAGCGCCAATGCGAGCGCGATCGACGGCGTGTGCGGGTCGCGCAGCACGCCGTCGATCCGGGTCGACAGATGCCACATCGTCGGCGTCGCGCGCAGCTCGGGACCGGTCGGCACCGACAAGGAGCGACACCACGGTGCAAGGGTGTCGGCCACGGCTTCGGCGACGTGCGCGTGTTCGCGCTGGTCCTTGGCCGAGTGCAGCAGTGCCTGTGCGCGACGCGCGTCCTCCACCGGGTCGGGAGAACGCGGGATCGAGCCGGCCAGTGGATTCGAAGCGATGCATTCGCCGCGCTTCGACAGCAGCAGTTCGGGACTGCTGCCGACCAGGCAGCCTGACCCTGCGTCGTCGAGCGTCATCGCGAAGCTGTAGGCCTCGGGATTGCGTTCGATCAGTGCCGCGAGCAGCCGTGGCACGTCGACGCACAGGTCCAGCGTCAGCGCACGCGACATCACCACCTTGTCCAGCGCGCCGGCCTCGATGCGGGCGAGGGCATGGGCGACATTGTCGACATAGCGCGCCGGCGTTGGCAGCGCCACGGTTCGCGTGGGAGCGACGTTCACTGCGCTGCACGCGGCGATCGACGCGACGCGACGCGCGCGTCCCGGCGCGAACAGGGCCTGCTCGGGAATCCACAGCCTCGGCGCCGCTTCGTCGGCGAAGGGGATCGCGCCGATCAGCGGCAGGAAACGACGGCCTCGCGCATGGCGGTCCAGCAGTTCGGCGGCGAGATCGGGCAGGTCGCCGCGCGTGCAGGCGGGAAGGGCGGCCTCGATGCCGCGTGCATGCAGGGAAGCGGTCGGCGACGCGAAACAGGCGTCGCCGTCGCGGAATTCCGGGAGCAGCGCCGACGACGTGGCGGTCGCGCTGCTCCTGCCCGGGATGGGGAGGGCGTTCTGACGACGGTGGGGGTGCCCCGTTTCCGGAGACGGTGATGCAAAGGGCATGGGGGGAACTCCTGCGTGCGCATCGATCGATCGAATGGCTGGCAGGCGTCCTCGCCGGCTTGCTCCCGACGCCCCGGTTCCAGGGGCGATGCGGCGAGTTTAAATGAGAGTGATTTGCATTTACAATCGATGGCGCGCATCGACCGGACATCCGCCGGTGCCGCCGCCAGGGCCACGACGATCCAGCAGTCGCCAGATGCAGGCCAGCCCGCTCCCGCATTGACGCCTTCAAGAAGGACTGCTGATCCATGACGCCACCTCGTTTCCGTCTGCCGGTCGCCGGCATGACGCTGCTCGCCCTCGCGCCCCTGGCCTGCGCCGCCGACAAGGCCGATGCGACCTCCAACCTCGATCCCGAGGATCTCGATACCGTCGTCGTCCATGCCGTGCGCGAGCCCGGCAACTTCCGCATCGACCGGAAGGAGATCCAGCTCACCCAGGCTTCCGACCTGTCGGACCTGCTGTCGAACGAATCCGGCGTCGCCGTCGGTGGCGGCTCGGTCGTATCGCAGAAGATCTACGTGCGCGGCTTCGAGGACACGATGCTCAACGTCACGGTCGATGGCGCGCAGCAACCGGCCGAGCTCTACCACCATCAGTCGCGCGTGCAACTGGAGCCGGAATTCATCCGCACGATCGAACTCGATGCCGGGGCCGGCCCGGCGACGCAGGGCGCCGGCGCACTCACCGGTGCGTTGAAAGTGACGACACGCGATGCCTTCGACATGCTGCGGCCGGAGCAGCGCTTCGGTGCGCTGTTCAAGGTGGCCTACGGCGATAACGGCGACAGCCGCAAGGCCGTGGCCTCGGTCTATGGCACGCTCGGCGAGCGCGTTGGCGTCATGGCTTCGGTGGTGCGCCAGGATGGCGATCATTACGAAGACGGCAATGGCGATCGCGTCTTTCCGACGGCCTTCGACCACGAGCGCGGACAGCTCAAGCTCAGCGGTCGTTTCGACGCGCACGACGTCGATCTGTCGATCGAGCGCCTCGACGACACCGGGACGTACTACGAACGGCCGCACATGACCGATTTCCCCGGCCGCTTCATCCTGTCGGACCACGAAATGCGCCGGCGCAGCGTCGCCTGGCGCCATCGCTACGATCCCGAAAGCGAGCAGGTCGACATCGAGGCGAACCTCTACCGCACCGCGGTCGATTTCCAGGTGCGCCGCACCACGACCGGTCTGGTCTATTCGCGCGGGGAACAGATCAGCACAGGCGTCGACGCGCGCAACACCATGCGCTGGGGCAGGGCCAGTCTTGCCTGGGGCCTCGATCATCGGCGCGACCGTCTCGAAGCCGAGCAACGGGCCACCCCGCCCGCGTTCTGGGGGCGTACCGAACAACATGCCGACATCCATGGCGTCTACGCCCAGGGCAGCGTGCCGCTGGGCGATGCCTGGACGGTCGCCGGTGGCCTGCGTTACGACCGCTATCGGCATCGCGGCGTGTCGGGTGTCAGTGCCGGCATCGGGAACGGGGGCGATGGGCTGAGCCCAAACCTGTCGCTGGAATGGAAGCCGGTGCCCGCGCTGACCCTCCGTGCGGCGTATGCGCGGGCCTATCGCGGCATCACCATCCGTGAAGCCTTCTTCGGCGCGCTCTACACCTACGCCGAAGGATTGGAAGGCGAGCGCGCCGACAACGCCGAGTTCGGCGTGGCATGGGAGCATGACGGCGCATTCGCCCGGGCCACCGTATTCAGGCAGACGATCGACGACTACATCTCGGCCGTGTACCTCGGCGGGGCGGTCTGGGGCGAATGGCGCAATATCGGCCGTGCCGAAGTCGAAGGTTACGAGGCGGAAGTCGGCAAGCGCTGGGACCGCTGGACCCTCGCGCTGGGCGTGTGGAACTCGGACAACACCTTCGAGGACCGTCCGCTCAACGATGCCGATCTTGGGCTCGGGACCTCGATCGGCCGCACCTGGACCCTGCGCGGAGACTGGGTGTCGACCTCAGGCAGGCAGCAGTATGGCCTGCGGGCCCGGGCCGTCGAATCGGAGCGGAACGACATCGCGCCGACCGCGCCCGACAAGCCCGGTTACCGTGTGGTCGACCTGCTTGCGCAGTGGGACTTGCTCGACGACGACCGGCTGACGCTGGGGCTGGCGGTGAACAATCTGTTCGACCGGTTCTACTACGACCACGGCACCTACGGATTCCACGCGGGATCGGGCAAGTACATCGGCTTCCCGTCGCCGGGACGCGAAGTCCGCGCGTCGTTGGCATGGAAGTTCTGAGCAGCCGTCCGCTCGCCGGGCATGCCGGGTGGCGTGCCCGGCATGCGCATGTTCGTTCGGGGTTCGCGTCGCGGCATGATCGCGACAGGCATGTCATGCCGCGGCCATCGGCGATCAGGACATGCGTTGCCGGATGCATCGAAAGCGCGATCGTACTTTTCTCCGGGCAACAAAAAACCCCGCTTTCGCAGGGTTTTCTTTCCGATCTTGGTGCCCAGGAGAGGACTCGAACCTCCACGGTTTTACCCGCTAGTACCTGAAACTAGTGCGTCTACCAATTCCGCCACCTGGGCATCGGGGCGCGTATGTTGCGTCGCGGCGGACACGATGTCAACGGTTGATGTCGAAAAAATTTCATGGCCTTCGATCCGGCTGTTCCGCCCAATGGTCGCGCCCGGCGGTTCCGATCCGGGGCTGGACACGTATACTCGGCGCCAATGTCCAAGAAAACCAATAAGAACACCGGCCCCCGTGCCACGCGCGCCGCCCGCGGCGCATCTCCGAAATCGACGGTCAAGACTGCGGCTCCGGCGCCAGCGCGCCCACCCGCGAAAGGCAAGCCGGCCAAGTCCGCACGGCCCGCTGTCGAGCCGTCCAAGTCCTCGGTTCGAGGCAAACCCAAGAAGACCGTTCCCTGGATGCCCGATCTTCCGTCGGCCAAGTCCGGTCGCGGCCCTTCGAAGCCGGTCGCCACGCATCCGACCCGCGCGCCGCGCATGCCCGAGACCCAGTCGGGCCGGTTCCAGGATCCGCACGCGGCCCGCGAGGCCCAGCGTTACGCCGACCCCATTCCCAGTCGCGAAGCGATCCTCGAGCTGCTCGCGGGCGCCGACGGCCCCGCATTGGCCGAGACCATCGCCGATACCCTGGGGCTCGACACCTTCGAACGCCGTGAAGCCCTGGGCAAGCGCCTCGCGGCGATGGTTCGCGACGGCCAGCTCCTGCAGAACCGCCGAGGCGGCTACGCGCCGACCGAGCGCCTGAACCTGATCCCCGGCACGGTGATCGCCAACCCCGACGGCTTCGGCTTCCTGCGTCCGGACGGCGTGAGCGGTGACGACGTGTTCCTGCCGCCCATGGAGATGCGCAAGGTCCTGCACGGCGACCGCGTCATGGTCAGCGTCACCGGCCTCGACCGTCGTGGTCGCCGCGAAGGCGCCATCGTCGAAGTGCTGGAGCGGCGGCTCACTCGCCTGATCGGTCGCTTCACGCTGGAAGCCGGCATCAGCTATGTCGTTCCCGATGACGCACGGATCCAGCGCAACGTGCAGATTCCGGTCGATGCCCGCCTGGATGCGCGCAACGGCCAGCTGGTCGTCTGCGAGATCGTGCACGCGCCCGATGCCTACCGCCCGCCGATCGGTCGCGTGCTGACCGTGCTCGGCGACAAGCTCACGCCGTCGCTGGTGGTCGAGGCCGCCATCCACGGACACGACCTGCCGCACGAATTCCCGCCGCAGGTGATCGCCGAGGCGATGGCGGTGCCGCTGGAGGTGACCGCTGCCGACATCGAAGGGCGCGTCGACCTGCGCAAGCTCCCGCTCGTCACGATCGACGGCGAGGACGCCAAGGATTTCGACGACGCGGTGTACTGCGAACCGAACAAGAGCGGATTCCGCCTGATCGTCGCCATCGCCGATGTATCGCACTACGTCCGCCCCGGCGCGCCGCTGGACGACGAGGCGCAGCTGCGCGCGACCTCGGTGTATTTCCCGGGCTTCGTGGTGCCGATGCTGCCGGAGACGCTCTCGAACGGCATCTGTTCGCTGAATCCGAAGGTCGATCGCCTGTGCTTCGTGTGCGACATGCAGGTCGATTTCGACGGCGAAGTCACGAAATCGAAGTTCTACGAAGCGGTGATGCATTCGCATGCTCGCCTGACCTATACCCAGGTCTGGAACGCGGTGGGCGAGGGCGACGAGGAAGCCATCGCGAAGATGGGTTCGCTGATGCCGCAGGTCGAGCGCCTGCACCAGCTTTACCAGGTGCTGGCGAAAGCCCGCAAGGCGCGCGGTGCCATCGAGTTCGAATCGGGCGAGGTGCGTTTCGTCCTCGGGCCGCAGGGTGAAGTCGTGCAGGCGGGCATGCTCCAGCGCAACGACGCGCACAAGCTGATCGAGGAATGCATGATCGCGGCGAACGTCGAAGCCGCGCGCTACCTGCTGAAGAAGAAGATCCCGGCGCCGTATCGCATCCACGAGAAGCCGCCGGAGAGCAAGTACGCCGACCTGCTGGAGTTCCTCAAGGAATTCAAGCTGCGCATGCCGCCGTGGGCCAAGGTCGAACCGCGCGATTTCACCGCGCTGCTGACCAAGATCCGCGACCGCGCCGATGTCGCGCTGCTGGAATCGGTGCTGCTGCGCACGCAATCGCTGGCGGTGTACTCGCCGGACAACGTCGGCCACTTCGGCCTGGCGCTGGAGGCCTACGCGCACTTCACCTCGCCGATCCGCCGCTATCCCGACCTGCTGGGGCATCGTGCGATCAAGCATGCGTTGCTTGGCGGCAAGGCGGATTCGTTCGCGTATTCGCAGGGCGCGATGGGTGCGCTGACCCTGCAGTGCTCCGAGCGCGAGCGTCGTGCCGACGAGGCCGAGCGCGAGGTCGACGAGCGCTACCGTGCCGCCTGGATGGAGAAGCACGTCGGCGGTGAATTCGATGGCGTCATCAGCGGCGTCACCAGCTTCGGCCTGTTCGTCGAGCTGGACGCATCGAAGGTCAACGGCCTGGTCCACGTGACGCAGCTGCCGCACGACTACTACCACTTCGATCCGATCCGCAAGACGCTCAGCGGCGAACGCGTGGGTCGCGTGTTCCGCCTCGGCGACCGCGTCAGCATCGTCGTGCTCAAGGCCAGCCTGGAGGAGCGCAAGATCGACTTCCGTCTTGCCGAGGAACGTGGCGTGAAGCCGCCACCGCCACGTGGGCAGCCGGCGAAGCGGCAGAAGCAGAAGTATTGAGCGGGGCGGGCCCCGAGCCTGCCTTACGAGCCTGCTTTGATCGACGCCACCGCGCCACGCCCTGCAATCAGCCCGCTGGCGAAGCAGGCGGTGAGCAGGTAGCCGCCGGTCGGGGCTTCCCAGTCGAGCATCTCCCCGGCGCAGAACACGCCGGGCATCGCCTTGAGTTGCAGCGTGTCGTCGAAGGCTTCCAGACGCACGCCGCCGGCGGTGCTGATGGCCTCGGCAACCGGGCGGGTCGCCTGCAGGAGCAGCGGGCAGCGCTTGATGATCGCCGTGACGCGCGCGGCATCGTCCATCGCGTCGCGCGGGAGCATTTCGAAGACCAGCGCTGCCTTCGCGGCATCCAATCCGGTCTGTCGCTTCAGGTGATCGCCGATGCTGCGCTTGCCGCGCGGCATCCGCAGGTCGCGGATCAGTCGGGTTTCGTCGCGGCCCGGCGCCAGGTCCAGCCACAAGGTCGTCTCGCCATCGCGGGCGATGCGCTCGCGCAGCATCGCCGACAATGCATAGATCAGGCTGCCTTCGACGCCGGTCGCGGTGAGCACGCATTCGCCCTGCAGCGATCGAGGGGCGCCGTCGTCGTCGTTCCAGTGCGCGACCACCGGTTTCAGCGGCGCACCGGCATGCTTCTCCGCGAGTACCGCGCTCCAGCCGATGTCGAAGCCGCAGTTCGAGGCGCGCAGCGGTGCGATCTCGATGCCGCGCTGCGCCAGCAGATCGACCCACGCACCATCGGACCCCAGTTCGGGCCAGCTCGCGCCGCCGAGCGCGAGCACGGTCGCGTCCGCACGCACGAGGTGCTCGCCAGCCGGCGTGGCGAAGCGCAGCGCGCCCTCGTCGGTCCAGCCGAGCCAGCGGTGCTGCACGTGGAAGCGGACGCCGGCGTCGCGCAGGCGACGCACCCAGCCGCGCAGCAGCGGCGCAGCCTTGCGGTCGTTCGGGAATACCCGGCCGGAGGTACCGACGTAGGTTTCGACGCCCAGCCCGCGCGCCCACGCACGCAGGGCCTCGCCATCGAAGACATCGAGCCAGCGCGCGATCTCGCCGGCACGCTCGCCGTAGCGACCGTCGAAGTCCGGGCGCGATTCGCCGTGGGTGAGGTTGAGCCCGCCCTTGCCGGCGATCAGGAACTTGCGACCGACCGAGCCCTTTGCCTCGAACACGTCCACCTGCAGCCCGGCCGTGATCGCGACCTCGGCCGCCATCAGGCCGGCGGGGCCGCCGCCGATGATCGCGATGCGGGTGGTCTCTGGAGCGGGGGTGGTCATCGTGGGGTCGGGACGTCGGTGCGGGCGCGGATCATAGGGCAAATCCGCAGAGGTCCGGGCACAATAGCGCCATGAGCAAATCATCCCAATGGATCGCCGGCATCAATGCGGTTGCCGCGGCGGTCGAACACGATGCGGACCATGTCCGTGAAGTCCTGATCGAAGCCGGCGCGAAGAACCCGCGCCTGACCGAGATCGAGGAAAACGCCCGCCGCAAGGACATCGACGTGCGCCGGGTCGCGACCAATGCCCTCGACGGCGTCGCCGGCGGCCTGCGTCACCAGGGCGTTGTCGCCCGATACGCGGCCTCCAAGACCTACAACGAGGACGATCTGGCCGAACTGGTCGAAGCCGCCGCAGGCAAGGCGCTGCTGCTGGTGCTGGACGGCGTGCAGGATCCGCACAACCTCGGCGCCTGCCTGCGCAGCGCGGCGGCGGCGGGTGTCACTGCGGTGGTCATCCCGAAGGACAAGGCGGTGCAGGTCAATGCCACCGTGCGCAAGACCTCGGCAGGTGCGGCCGACAGCATTCCGGTGGTGCGCGTGACCAACCTCGCGCGTGCGATGCGCGACCTGCAGCAGATGGGCGTGTGGATCTACGGCCTGGCAGGCGAAGCCACCGCGTCGCTGTATTCGATCGACCTGCGCGGCAACGTCGCGCTGGCCCTGGGCGGAGAAGCGGACGGCCTGCGTCGACTCACCCGCGAACACTGCGACCAGCTCGTCACCATTCCGATGCCGGGGCTCGCGCATTCCCCGGGCGTTGAAAGCCTCAACGTCTCCGTCGCCAGCGGCGTGGCGCTGTTCGAGGCGGTGCGCCAGCGGCAGTGACCGCAGCGCGGGCGCCATGAACCTGCACTGGTACGACCTCGTCGGCCTTCTCGGCACGGTGATTGTCGTGGGCAGCTATTTCATGCTGCAAAGCGGGCGGCTGTCCGGCACCAGCCGGACCTACCAGTGGCTCAACATCGCCGGCTCCGGCTGCATCCTCGTCTCGCTGGCCGGCGGCTTCAACGTCGCCGTCGCCCTGCTGCAGTGCACGTGGATCGCGATCAGCGTGTACGGGATCGTGCGGGGTGTGCGGAAGCGCAGGGAGCCGCAGTAGGCGATCTGAAAGGGGGATTTGTGTTCGATCCGATTGATGAATTCGGTGAGTTCTACACACACTTCCGTATTCCGCGCAGCCTAGACTGGTGCGACCGTGAGACGTTGATGTTGTTTCCGTTGGAATGTGGCTTCGATTACACGCAGCAGACACGTGTGCCGGAGTGCAATGTACTGGAGACCGAGTGCGGGGGCGTCCTGTTCGTTTGCGATGACGCAATGCGATTCCGTACAGGAATGCTTCCGCTATCGGAATTTCGATGTTCCTCGGCATTTTTCGGCGTGAGTCCACGCGCTTTCGATGAACTCGGTACGGTGCTTGAAGTTGAGCCAGCACTGCATTCGCGTGACGGTTTCTTTCTGGAAGGCGTCTGGCAACTCGACCGAGAGTTAGCGCGTGTTCTGGCTCAGATGCCTGAGTGCGAGTGGGAGAGGGTTGCCGCCAGTTGGCATGAAACGATCATGTCGATCTACCAGGGAGAGCCGGTCTGCGCACGATACGGTCTTTGGCGACCGCGCTGGAGAGAATACTGGCTACGCAGTGAGGAGTACGCTCTGGATGGGATGACTCTGGACATGCTCGTCGAAGTTCTCGGTGATCTGATAGAAGTCTGTCGTCAGCGGAAGGGTTCCGAAGTTGTGTGCATAGCCTTTTCGCGCTGATGCCCAAGAGCTGCAACGATCTGATTGTCGCGTCGTTGCCAAGGCAGTGCTTGAAAGCCGGCTCTTCCGAGGGAGGTCAGCCCATCTGCGGCCACGCGTTCACGATCTTGCAGAACAGCTCGGCGGTGCGCTTGGTGTCGTACACGGCGGAGTGGGCTTCCTCGCCGTTCCACGAAAGTCCGGCGGCCATCACCGCGCGCGCGAGCACGGTCTGCCCGTAGGCGATGCCGGCGAGGCTGACGGTGTCGAACACGCTGAACGGGTGGAACGGGTTGCGCTTGTGCTGTGTGCGCGCGACGGCAGCGTTCAGGAAGTTGAGGTCGAAGTGGGCATTGTGGCCGACCAGGATCGCGCGCTGGCAGTCATGCTTGCGGACAGCAGCGCGCACCGTCGCGAAGACGTGGTCCAGCGCGTCCTTCTCGGCCTTGGCCAGGCGGAACGGGTGGTCCAGCTTGATGCCGGTGACCTGGAGCGACTTGGGATCGATCTCGGTGCCGGGGGCCGGCACCAGATGGGCACTGGCGATCTCGCCGGGCACCAGGCGACCGTCTTCATCGAAATCGATCGGCTGGACCGCGATCTCGAGCAGCGCATGGCGGTTCCAGTCGAAACCGCCGGTCTCGACGTCGACCACGACCGGGAGGTAGCCCCGGAACCGCTCGGACATCTTCTTTCGGACGACGGGTGATGGGACCACGGCTGTTTCGCTCATGGGCGAAAGGGTAACAGACGCGTCCGTGCCGACGGACTGCGGCGCATCGTGCGCGCCGCGATGCCGCTGCAGGAATCAGGTGGCGGTCCCCAGCAGGGTGCCCTCGGCGCGCAAGCTTGCGAGCATGCGCGCCCCATCGGCGACGAAAGCGTCGGCGTCGGGGGCGCCGGCTTCCGCAGCGAGCGCGCGCAGCTGGTCGGCGCCGGACAGGTCGGGCGTTTCCTCCAGGCGCTGGAGCAGGCGGAAGACCAGCGGCGTCAGTGCGTGGAAGCTGACGTTGCCGTCGAGCTCGCGGCGCAGCATGAGCAGGGTCGGGGTGTCTGGTGGCGCGTCCGGGAGGAATTCGGGGCCGATGCGGTGCACGGGCCATGCGTAGGCCAGCGGCCAGGCCAGCGGCGAGACCACCGGCGCGCCAGACAGCAGGTCGCCCTGCGGGTCATGCGGCGCGTCCTCGATCCGGGCTTCGCTGATCTGCAGGGCCAGTTCGACCCACTCGTAGTGCGCCAGCTCGCGCAGCCAGGGCGGATCGTCGCGACCAGCGTCGGTCTCGGCTCGCGCATCGAGGTAGCGCATGAATTCGCGCGCCAGTTCCGTGAACAATGGCGTCTGGCAATCGTGGTCGCGGTAGAAGTCGCGGATCAGCCTGCGCCAGCCGTCGTCGCCGTGGATGCGGCGCAGCACGGGGAAATTGCCGGCAAGCAGGCTTTCGACGTTGTTGAAGAACAGTTCGCGGTAGATCTTCAGTCGTCGCTCCTCGATGCCGGGCGGGGGCGGGACATGCTCGGGGTCGCGGATGTGCGCTGCCAGCGCATCCTGCTGGATCGCGAAACTGTCGGCAGGGGATTCAGGCGGCATGTCGTTGTCCCTGCGTCGCCGCGCCGGCGATGCGGCGGCGGACCTGGCCGAGTTCGTCGAGGAGATCCGCAAACGGCGGCAGGTTGAAGTCGCGTTCCAGCAGCGTCGGACGTGGTCCGAAACGGCGATAGGCCTCTTCGAGCAGGCCCCAGACCTGGGCGTTGACCGCACTGCCGTGCGTATCGACCTTCAGGTCTTCGGCCTCGTCGAAGTGGCCCGCGACATGGATGTAGGCGACGCGTTCGCCGGGGAGCGCGGCGAGGAATTCGGACGGATCGTAGAGATGGTTGGTCGCGTTGACCACGATGTTGTTCACGTCGAGCAGCAGCAGGCAGTCGGCTTCCGACAGCACGGCGTTGATGAAGTCGATTTCGCGCATCTTCTGGAAGGGCGCGGCGTAGTAGGAGATGTTCTCGATGGCGATCCGCTGGCCGAGGATGTCCTGCACGCGGCGGATGCGTCCGGCGACATGCGTCACCGACGCTTCGCTGAAGGGCAGGGGCAGCAGGTCGTAGAGCTGGCCGCGACTGTCGCCGCAGGCACTGAGGTGTTCGCTGTAGAGCGGGCAGCGGTGCGCGTCCATGAAGCGGCGCACCTTCGCCAGGAAGGTCTCGTCCAGGGGCGCGGGGCCGCCGACCGACAGCGAGAGGCCATGGCACACCACCGGATAGCGTGCGGCGAGTTCGGCGAAGCCATCGCCCAGTGCGCCGCCGACGCCGATCCAGTTCTCGGGGGCGACTTCGATGAAGTCGAAGCTTCCGCTCGCTGCTTTGCGCATGTCGGGCAGGAGCGTGCGGCGCAGGCCGAGACCGGCCGAATGGGGGGCGAGGGGCGTCGGGGTCGTCATCGGTGATGCCTGGTGCGGATGCGAAGGGCGGCCGCAATGCGGCCGCCCCTGTGGCTGCCGTCAGCGAAGACGGCGTCGTGTCGGATCGATCGGGGCTTGCCGATCAGATCGAGCTGATCAGATCGAGCTGATCAAAGCGTGCCGATCAAAGCGTGCCGATCAGATCGAGCCGCCGCACTTGCCTTCGCCGCACTTGCCTTCAGCGGCCTTCTTGTCGCCGCCGCACTTGCCTTCAGCAGCCTTGTCGCCACCGCACTTGCCTTCGCCGCACTTGCCCTCGTGGGCGGCCTTGAACTCGTCGGCGCTGATGAAGCCGTCCTTGTTGGTGTCGTGCTTGGTGAAGTGGCCGCTGCCGTCCTTGTGGGCGGCGTCGTATTCGGCCTTCGAGATCTTGCCGTCCTTGTTGGTGTCGAGCTTGGCGAAGCCGCACTTGCCCTCGCCGCACTTGCCTTCGGCGGCCTTGTCGCCACCGCACTTGCCTTCGCCGCACTTGCCTTCGGTCGGCTTGGCGCCGCCGCAGTTGCCTTCGACCGCCTTGGCGACCGAGTCGGCGCCGAGGAGGTAGCCCTGGGCCAGGTGGGTCGAAGCGAAGGTCGAACCGGTGAGCAGCAGGCCGCCGGCGAGCGTGGCGGTCATGGCGAGGGTGACGGGTTTCTTGTTGGTGTTCGACATGGGATCTCTCCTGAGTGGTTGGGTGGAACGTCGGGTTGGGGTCGAGGTGGATGTCCGGTGGCAAGACACGGGAGCGACAACGTGGAACATGACCGGGGACAAGGTCAAGCGTCCGTGGCAAGCGCCGGGACGTCGCAGGTGCCGTGTGGCGAAAGGTACTGTCGTGCAAGGCTGCGTGCTCGATGGATACGCGCCTTCGCCGCTTCCGGATGCAGGGACAGTTCGGCTGCGATCTCGGCGATGCTGCGACCTTCGAGATCGCGCATCAGGATCGCTTCGCGGTAGTGCGCCGGCAGCATCGCCAACGCTTGTGCAACGTCGCGCACGAGGCCGGTCGGGGCGGGATAGTGCGGTCCATCGAGTTCTTCGAGATCGGACGGCTGCAGCAGCAGGATGCGTGCCGCGCGCTTCATGCGGTTGCACTCGCGCTTGACGATGCGGAACAGCCAGGACGCGTATGCGCCGAGCTCGCGCAACGTTCCCAGCTTGCGCGACACCAGCAGCAGGCTTTCCTGCACGGCGTCTTCGACATCGTTCACGGCACAGTGGTATTCGGCATAGCGCCGCAGGTCCTGTCGCGAGCGCGCCAGCACCTGTTCGAGCGAATGCCTGTCTCCTTGGCGTGCCCGCTGTAGGGCCATCTGGAATCCTGATTCCTGCACCGTGTGTCTCCTCGGTTGCGCACTGTACGCGGGATACGGGCCGCGTTTGTGCACAAAGAGTTAGCAAGGGTGGGGCAGGTTGTGTTCCGCGGGCGCAGAAGCGCGTCCGGATTCAGGTCCGGTTTAGCCTGAGAGGGCCGCGGATAGGCCGGAAGTCATGCTTCCGGCCGGGATGGTGCCGACGCGCCGTCGAGGCCGTCGTCCAGGCCGTCCTTCAGGCCGTCGTGCTGGTCTCGTCGCGCTTTTCGCGCGGCGGCATGGGGCCTTCGCCGTGTTCCTGGAACCAGATGTTCTCGGCGATGTTGGTGGCATGGTCGCCCACGCGCTCAAGGTTCTTGGCCATGAACAGCAGATGGGTGCACGGGGTGATGACGCGCGGGTCTTCCATCATGTAGGTGAGCAGCTCGCGGAAGAGTCCGGTGTACTGGGCATCGACCTCGGCGTCGTTGGCGCGAATGCGCTGTGCGGCATCCGCGTCGCCGTTGCGGTAGGCGTCGAGCACGTCGCGAACCTGGCGCACGACCAGGCGGCCCAGGCTGCCAAGGCCGCGGGTATGCGGCAGCGGCGGCGACAGGTTGAGGGCCATCGAACGCTTCGCGACGTTGGATGCGTAATCGCCGATCCGCTCGATGTCGGAAGCGATGCGCAGCGCGGCGAGGATCTCGCGCAGGTCGCGCGCCAGCGGGCCGCGCAGCGCGAGCTTCATCGCATCGTGGCTGACCCGCAGCTCCAGCGCATCGATCTCTTCGTCGTTGGCGATGATCCGCTCGGCGGCCTTGCCATCGCGTCGTTCCACCACGTCCAGTGCGGCTTCGAGCTGCGAGGCAGCGATCTCGCCCATGCGCAGGATCTCCTCCAGCAGGATCCGGCGCTCCTCGTCGTGGCTCTTGAGGATGTGGTCGTGGTGTTGGCTGTGCATGGTGGTGTCTCGGGGAAAGTGGGGTTGGGCGGTGTTCGGCGATACAGCGCCTGGGGGGACTTGGCGATGCCATCCATGGCGAGACGGCGATGTCTCCGGTACGTCCTGCCCGGCCATCCATGGCCGGGCGTTCGGCAGGCCGCGCGGCAGTGCCGCGCAAGCGGCCTGCCTTACCCAAACCGGCCGGTGATGTAATCCTCGGTCTGCTGCTTCGAGGGCTTGGAGAAGATCTTTTCGGTGACGTCGTGTTCGATCAGGTCGCCCAGGTACATGAAGGCGGTGTAGTCGGACACGCGCGCCGCCTGTTGCATGTTGTGGGTGACGATGGCGATGGTGTAGCTCTGCTTCAGCTCTTCCACCAATTGCTCGATGCGGCTGGTCGAGATCGGATCCAGTGCCGAGGTCGGTTCGTCGAGCAGCAGCACGTCGGGGCGCAGGGCGACCGCGCGCGCGATGCACAGGCGCTGCTGCTGCCCGCCGGAGAGGCCGAGCGCGCTCTGGTTGAGCTTGTCCTTCACCTCGTCCCACAGCGCTGCCTGGCGCAGTGCTTCCTCGACGCGCGCAGCCATGTCGGCTTTCGACAGGCGTTCGTGGTGGCGGATGCCGTAGGCGACGTTCTCGAAGATCGTCATCGGGAACGGCACGGGCTTCTGGAACACCATGCCGACGCGGCTGCGCAGCCGGTTCATCGGGTACTTGTCGTCGAGGATGTTCTCGCCGTCGAGCAGGACCTTGCCGCTCGCGGACATCTTCGGGTACAGCGCGTAGATGCGGTTGAAGATGCGCAGCAGCGTCGACTTGCCGCAGCCGGACGGGCCGATCAGCGCGGTGACGCGCTTTTCCGGGATGTCCAGGTCGATGTTCTTCAGCGCATGGAACTTGTCGTAGTGGAAGTTCAGGCCGCGTGCGCTGAGCTTGACCGGAGTCGCCGGCGAGGCTTCGCGATGCGTGGCGGCGATGCCGATCCGCTGCGCGCCGTGTTCGTTCGCTGCGGTGTGGGTCGCGATGTCGTTCATGTCGGTGGTTCCGGCCTTGTCGGTCGAGTACGAATCAGTCATGGGTGATCTTGTTGCGGAGCAGGATCGCGCGGGCGACCAGGCTGACCGCGAGAACGAACAGGGTCAGCACCAGCGCGCCGGCCCAGGCGATCTGGATCCAGTTGTCGAACGGACTGGCGGCGTACTGGTTCATCACCAGGGGCACGCCGGCCATCGGCTTGGAGATGTCGAGGCTGAAGAAGTTGTTGCCGAAGGCGGTGAACAGCAGCGGTGCGGTTTCACCGCAGATGCGCGCCAGCGCCAGCAGCACGCCAGTGACGATGCCCGGCAGTGCCGAGCGGTACAGCACCTGCACCGTGACCTTCCACTGCGGCACGCCCAGCGACAGCGCGGCTTCGCGCATCTGCGCGGGCACCAGGCGCAGCATCTCGTCGGTGGTGCGCACCACCACCGGCAAGACGATGAAGCCCAGGGCAATCGCGCCGGCGATGGCGGAGAACTGGCCTCGGCTGAACTGCATCACGAAGATCGCGTACACGAACAGGCCCAGCACGATCGACGGCGCCGACAGCAGGATGTCGTTGACGAAGCGCACCACGGTGCCCAGCTTGCGGTTGTTGCCGTATTCGGCCAGCCAGGTGCCTGCGGCAATGCCCATCGGCGTGCCGAGCAGGATGCCCATGCCGCACATGATCATGCTGCCGATGAAGGCGTTGCGCAGGCCGCCGACTTCCATCGGCGCGGGCTGGTCCATCGTGAACAGCGCCATGTCGATCCCGGCCAGGCCCTTCTGCAGCAGGGTCAGGAGGATCCAGCCGAGGAAGAACAGGCCGAACGCGGCGGTCGCGCAGGCGAACAGGATGGCGAACGCGTTCTTCACGTCGCGCATGCGGTACAGCCTGCGCGTGGCGGGCGACAGCGAGAATGCCGATTGGGCGCGCGCGGATCCGGCTTGCGTGTTCATCGGTTGCCCTCCTTGCGTGACAGCTGCATCAACATCAGGCGCGCCAGCGCCAGCACGACGAAGGTGACGATGAACAGGACGAAGCCGAGCAGCAGCAGCGCGGCACGATAGTCATCCGTGGCTTCGCCGAAATCGTTGGCGATGAGCGCGGCGATCGTGGTGCTGGGCTCGAGCAGCGACTTGGTGAACGCGACGTTGTTGCCGATCACGAAGGCCACGGCCATGGTCTCGCCCAGCGCGCGGCCGAGTCCGAGGAAGATGCCGCCGATCACGGCCGAGCGGGTGTAGGGCAGCACGATGTCCCAGACCACTTCCCAGCGCGTGGAGCCCAGCGCGTACGCGGATTCCTTCAGGCGGCCCGGCACGGTGAGGAAGACATCGCGCATCACCGAGGAAATGAACGGGATCACCATGATCGCCAGCACGAGCCCGGAGGTCAGCATGCCCGCGCCGATCGGTGGCCCCTGGAACAGCGCGCCGATCACCGGAAGCGGCCCCAGGTTGTCGTTCATCCAGGGAATGAGGTGGTCGCGCATCACCGGCATCAGCACGAAGAAGCCCCACATGCCGTAGATGATCGACGGAATGCCCGCGAGCAGTTCGATCGCGGTGCCGATCGGCGATCGCAGCCAGCGCGGCGCGACTTCGGTGAGGAAGAAAGCAATGCCGAAGCTGACCGGCACCGAGATGAGCATCGCGATGATCGCGGTGACGACCGTGCCGTAGATCGGCACCAGTGCGCCGTACTTGTTCTCGACCGGGTTCCAGTCGCTTGAAAAGAAGAAGTCCAGGCCCTGCGACGACAGCACGCTGCGCCCGCCCCAGAGCATCGACAGCGCCGCACCAGCGAGGCTGAACAGGACGAAGATCGCGACCAGCGTCAGCACGGTCTTGAACACGCGGTCGTTGCGGGTATCGCGACGGTCGCGGGGTGAATTGGCGGGGATGGTCAGTTCGGCGGTGCTCATCGCTGGGCCGGGGTCCGGAATGGGAATGACTGACGTCGCGTCCCTGCGGCGTGCGGGTCTGGGGTGCAGCGCTTGCTGCGCATATCAGATGATGTTTCTGTTGCGGCCGTATGACAGTGCGAGCGGTTTCGTCATGAATCCGTCGCAGGAACTTTCACGGGCCTGGTGCGCGGGCAAACGAAAGCGGGCCCGAAGGCCCGCTCTGTGTGCCGCGATCCCGTGGGATCAGTAAGGCATCGTCTTGGCCCAGTAGGCTTCGATCTGCTTGACCAGCGCGTCCGGCAGCGGCACGTAGTCGAGCGACTTGGCCTGGGCGTCGCCGTTGGCGTAGACCCAGCGGAAGAATTCCTTGGCCGACTTGGCACCGGCGGCATTCTTCGGCTTCTTGTACATCAGGATGAAGTTGGTCGCGGCGATCGGCCAGGCCTGGTCGCCCGGGGCGTTGGTCATCACCAGGTAGAAGTCCTTCGCGGCGCCCCAGTTGGCGCTTGCGGCGGCAGCCTGGAAGGTATCTTCGTTCGGCAGCACGAAATTGCCGGCTGCGTTCTTCATGCGGACGTAGGTCAGCTTGTTCTGCAGTGCGTACGAGAATTCGACGTAACCGATGCCGCCGCGGATCTGCTTGACGAACGCGGCCACGCCTTCGTTGCCCTTGCCGCCCACGCCGACCGGCCACTTGACCGAGTTGCCTTCACCAACCGAGGACTTCCATTCGGTGCTGACCTTCGACAGGTAGTTCACGAAATTGAAGGTGGTGCCCGAACCGTCCGAGCGACGCACGACCGTGATCTTCAGCGCAGGCAGCTTCACGCCACCGTTGAGCGCTTCGATGCGCGGGTCGTTCCACATGGTGATCTTGCCGAGGAAGATGTCGGCCAGCAGCGGGCCGTCGAACTTCATCGCGCCCGAGGCGACGCCCGGGATGTTGACGACCGGCACCACGCCGCCGATGACCGACGGGAACTGCGCCAGGCCGGCCTTGGCCAGGTCTTCCGGCTTCTGCGGGGCATCGGACGAACCGAAATCGACGGTGCCGGCCTTGATCTGGGCGATGCCGCCGCCGGAACCGATGGACTGGTAGTTGACGCGCACGTTCTTCGCCTTGGCGTAGTCGGCCGACCACTTGGTCATGACCGGGAACACGAAGGTGGCGCCGGCGCCGGTGATGTCATTGGCGTGGGCGTTGAAGAGGGTGCCGCCGGCCAGGATCAGCGCGGCAGCCTGCAGTTTGAACGACTTGAACACGGAGGTGCTCCTCATGAGGGTGACTGACCGGGGGTGACCCGGTTGGCGCCCATTTGATCCAAGTCGGATGACAGTCCCGTGTTTCAAACATGACCGAAAAGTTACAATTTGCGGATCTGCGGTTTCGGCTGGGCGTCCGGACTTCCCCGTATGGGCAGCGAAAGCCCGTTTCGGCTGCATGAGACCTCCGGCCGCGCTGCCATGCCCGGCGGACAGGCCGAAGGATGCGGCGTCATGAAACTGTCATCCCGGCCTCATGCCGGTGTCAGATTTCCGCCGCACTCTGGCGGCCGGTTCACAAGACCTTAACGGGCGTCACCTTTCCGCGAACCGTCGCGGGAAGCGGGGCGTCCGGCGTCCCTTGTTCACAACCTCCAGACTTCAGGAATCCCACCATGCGTTATTCCCTTCTTGCGCTCGCCGTCGGCGCCGCGCTCGCCGGCACCAGCCTCAATGCGTCGGCGCAATCCCGCGACAGCGAGATCCAGGCGCTCAAGGCCCAGATCGCCGAACTGATGGAAAAGGTCCAGTCGCTCGAGGAACGCACGGACGCGCAGTCGGAAGTCAATGTCGACACCGCCCAGAAGCTCGACACCCTCAGCACCGGCTCGACCAAGGTCGACACCAAGGGCGGCATCAAGGTCACCTCGGCTGATGGCAAGTTCGAAGCCCAGATCGGCGGCCGCGTCCACTTCGACGCCTACGCCTACGACCGCGACATCGCCGCGACCACCGGCGCCACCGAATTCCGCCGCGCGCGCCTGACCTTGTCGGGCAAGGCGCTGGGCTGGGAATACAAGATGGAGCAGGACTTCGCCGCCGGCACCAACCTGGACGGCCTGCGCGACCTGTACATCGCCAAGAATGCCCTCGGCGGCAAGTTCACCATCGGTCATTTCAAGCCTTACCGCTCGATGGAAGAGCTGACCAGCTCGAACGAAATCCTGATGATGGAACGCCCGTTCGCCTCGGCCAGCGGCCTGTTCAACGGCCGTCAGTTCCAGCAGGGCGTGGGCTACCTGCGTGCCGGCGACAACTACACCGCCGGTCTCTCGCTGTTCAACCTGCGTGGCGCCGCAGGCGTGCGCAACGAAGGCGTCGGCGTCGCCGGCCGCTTCACCTGGGCACCGATCAATCGCGACACCGCCACCCTGCATCTCGGTGGCTGGTTCAGCATGGAAGACCTGAACGCCGGCTCGGCCAACACCTCCGCCAGCGTCTCCTACGCCGGTCGTCGCGGCCCGTCGCAGACCATCGCCTCGGTCACCGGCCTGGCGGGCGACAAGATCACCGCCTACGGTGCGGAAGTCGCCGGTTCGTTCGGCCCGACCTTCTTCCAGGGCGAATACGTGCAGTCGACGTTCGAACAGCCGTACCGCACCCCCGACCAGGACGTCACCACGTGGTACCTGCAGGGCAGCTGGATCCTCAACGGCGGCCACAAGCCGTACAAGGGTGCGACGGGTGTGTTCGGTTCGCCGAAGGTCGGCGAGAACGGCCTGTGGGAACTGACCGCGCGTTACGACACGATCGAGAACAAGGACATCCGCAATCGTGAAGCCAGCAGCTGGCTGCTTGGCCTGAACTACTACGTCAATCCGAACCTGCGCTTCATGCTCAACTACACGAAGGGCGAGAACGAGGTCAACGGCGACGAGACCGCGCAGTACGCGCTGCGTACGCAGTTCAACTTCTGATCGTTCCTCTCTCCGGTCGAAGTCAGGCGAAACCCCGGTCATGCCGGGGTTTCGTCTTTCCGGCTTTCCGGCAGTGCGGATGCATTCCGCGACTGGCTATTCGCCGTGGTCGGTCTTGTCCTTGAACCGGCACACGTCGCGGATCGGGCAGCGCCAGCACTCGGGCTTGCGCGCCTTGCAGGTGTAGCGGCCGTGCAGGATCAGCCAGTGGTGTGCGTCCTGCAGGAACTCGGCAGGTACGCGATCGAGCAACGCGCGTTCCACCGCAAGTACATTCGCGCCGGGCGCGAGCCCGGTACGGTTGGCGACGCGGAAGATGTGCGTGTCGACAGCCATCGTCGGCTCGCCGAAGGCCGTGTTGAGCACCACGTTCGCGGTCTTCCGGCCGACGCCGGGCAGGGACTCCAGCGCCTCGCGGTCACGCGGGACGTCGCCACCATGCTTTTCGATCAGCTGTTCGCACAGCGCGATCACGTTCGCAGCCTTGGTGTTGAACAGCCCGATGGTCGAGATGTATGACTTGAGGGTGTCGACGCCGAGGGCGGCGATGGCCTGTGGTGTATTCGCGACCGGATAAAGACGTCGCGTGGCCTTGTTGACGCCGACATCGGTGGCCTGCGCCGACAGCACCACCGCCACCAGCAACTCGAACGGCGTCGAATACTCCAGCTCGGTCTGCGGTTTCGGATTGAGCTCGCGGAGACGTTCGAACATCACGACGATATCGTCAGCAGGCATGCCGCCGCGCGGCGTGCGTTTGCCGGCGGTCTTCTTCGCCGCGCGCTTGTTCGTGGTTTTCGCGGGCCTGCTCGCGGTTTTCGCGATTTTCTTCGTCGCCATGCTTCAGTCAGCCGGATCGTTTCGCCGCTGCCCTGGCCTTGGCGCGCGCCAGGGCTTCGAGCGCAGCGGAGGGCAGGGCAGGTGCCGCGGGTGAAGGCTGTGTCGTGAGCCCTGGCTCCACGGCCTGCGTGGGCGTGGTTGCCGCGCGTAGACGCGCCTTGGCCTCCGCGCGCTCGGCCAGGCGCGCCTGGCGCGCACGGAACCGTTCGCGCGCGGCCAGCGCGCGCAGGCGGGCATCGCGCACGGACGTGACCCGGCGATCGTGGGCCGCACATTCCTCGCAGACGACCGATGCGTCGATGTCGCTGCGTTCCGAGATCGAGACGTGCGCCAGCAGGCCCATCTCGATGGCATCGTCCAGCGCATCGGCCGCGATGGCGGCGGCCATCGCGCGCAGGTTGCCGCTGATCGGCGCAAGCGGACAGCCGGGAGCCCAGTGCGACATCGGGCGGATTACTTGCCGGCGAACACGGGCTTGCGGCGTTCCAGGAACGCCGTGGTGCCTTCGCGCATGTCCTGGGTCGAGAAGACCAGGCCGAACTGCGCCGATTCGTATTCGAGGCCTTCCTCCAGTCCGCACTCGCCGCCGACATTGATGCAGTCGAGCATGCCGCGCAGCGCCAGCGGTGCGGAGGCGGCCAACTGCGTGGCCAGCTTCATGGTTTCGGCCTCCAGTTCGGCTGCTGGAACCACGCGATTGACGATGCCCAGCTGTTCGGCGCGCGTGGCGTCGATGGGCGCGCCGAGCAGGCACAGTTCCAGCGTCGCGGCACGGCCGGCCAGGCGCAGCAGGCGCTGCGTGCCGCCGAAGCCCGGGATCAGGCCGAGGTTGATCTCCGGCTGGCCGACCTTCGCGGTGTCGGCAGCGATCCGGAGGTGGCAGCACATGGCCAGTTCGAGGCCACCGCCGAGGGCGAAGCCATTCACCATCGCGATCACGGGCTTGGGCATGGTCTCGACGCGGCGCATCATCCGGGTGCCGCGCAGCGAGAAATCGCGGGCCTCGACCGGGGTCAAGCCGCTCATCTCTGCGATGTCGGCACCGGCGACGAAGGCCTTGGGGCCGCTGCCGGTGAGGACGACCACGCGCACGGCCGGGTCGGCCGCAGCGGCGTCGAAGGCCACGTGGAGGGCATCGAGGGTGGCGGAGTTCAGGGCGTTCAGGCGCTCGGGGCGGTCCACCGCGATCCTGCGGATGACGCCGTGGCCCTCGACGGGCTGGTCTTCGATCTTGAGGACGGGGGCGGGCTGGGCGTCTTGGCTCATGGTGGGCGGGGGCCTTGGTCGGGGATCGGGAGTGCCGCTTGGCGGCGGCAGGGAACTTGTCCGGTCACCGCTGGTCGGACCCGAGGTCCTCAGTGGCGGTTAAGTGCATCGGACAGTATTCTAGTCCGCTGTTCATGGAACCAAATACCGGGGCGGCTTGGCCGCCCCGTTCCTTGCCGGGAAGTCCCGGCATATCCCATCCCGGAGAGTTACTGAATGAAGTTGCGTCTGCTTGTCGCCGCCAGCCTGGCGGCTCTGGCCCTGACCGCGGGTACCGTCTCGGCCCAGGACACCACGTCCGACAAGGGCAAGCTCAGCTACGCCCTTGGCTACCGCGCCGGCATGAGCCTGCAGCCGATCGTCGCCAGTGGCGAACAGGTCGACATGAACACCTTCATCAAGGCCGTGCAGGACGCGATGGCAGGCAAGCAGGTCGCCGTGCCGGAAGACCAGCTCCAGGCCGCGATGGAAGGCCTGCGCACCCGCATGGCCGCCAAGTACAAGGCCGAGCTGGAAAAGCGCGCCGCCAAGAACAAGGCCGATGGCGACACCTGGCTCGCTGGCAACAAGGCCAAGTCCGGCGTGAAGGTCCTGCCGAGCGGCGTGCAGTACAAGGTGGTCGAGGCCGGCAGCGGCGCCAAGCCGACCCAGGCCAACCAGGTCACCCTCGAATTCAAGAGCACGCTGCCCGACGGCACCGTGGTCGCCGACACCAGCGTGGCCAGCGAAGGCCAGCCGGCCGGTCCGGTCACCGTGCGCCTGAGCGAGATCCCGCTGCCGGGCCTGCGCGAAGCGCTGCAGCAGATGCCCTCCGGCGCCCGCTGGGAAGTTGCGATCCCGGGCAAGCTGGCCCACGGCGACAACATCGAGAAGGCTGGCCCGATGGCCAACCAGGTCGTGCTGTTCAACATCAAGCTGGTGAACGTGGGCCCGGTCGTGCCGGCCCCGGCGCAGCAGCAGGGCGCCGCGCAGCCGCGCAACTGACCTGCGGTTCGCAACAGCGGTCCCGCATCACGCCGGTTCGTCCGGCGTGATGCGTTTCCGGGACCCTGTTTCGTATCTTTGACCGGACGCCGACCCGGAAGGCGCTCAACTGCTGTCTACTTCCCTTACCCGAACTCCGCGAGCCGATGACCTTGTCCACGCGCCCCATGCTCACGCCCTGCATCGGTGTCTGCACCCTCGATCCACAGGGCTATTGCGACGGTTGCCGGCGCACCACTGCTGAGATTGCCGCGTGGTCGTCGATGGGAGACGCCGCACGCCACCACGTCATGACGGTCGTGCTGCCCGAGCGGGAAGCGCGCGATGCCGCTGGCCAGCCCCTGGAAACCTTGGCGCGATGACGCCGGAGTGGCCTCTGCCGAGGTTGTCGCGCGTCCTGCATCCGCTGGACGCGCCTCTGGTGCAGGCGCCCTGGAACTATGAGGAACTGGCTGACCTGCTCGGCGACGCGCCGGCGGTCGATGCCGCGGTACTGGTCGGCCTGGTGCCGCGCCAGGATGGCCCGCGGGTGCTGCTGACCCGGCGCACCGACAGCTTGCGCAACCATGCGGGGCAAGTGAGTTTTCCCGGGGGGCGCATCGAACTGGATGACGCCGATGCCATTGCCGCAGCGATGCGCGAGGCGCACGAGGAAATCGGTCTCGCGCCATCGCTGATCGCGCCGATCGGCCTGCTCGATCCCATGATCACCATCACCGGTTTCCGCGTGCTGCCGGTCGTTGCCTGCATCGAACCGAACTACGTGCCCGAACCCGATCCCGGCGAGGTCGCCGAGGTGTTCGAGGTCGGCCTCGATTTCCTGATGCATCCCGACAACCTCATGCGCGTCGAATTGCAGCATCGTGGACGAACGCGGCATGTGCTGGAATTCCGCAGCGCGCCCGAGGCGCCGCAGCATCGCATCTGGGGCGTGACCGCCTCGATCCTCTTCAACCTGCGCGAACGACTCGCGCGCGAGCCCGCGTGAGCGGGCGAGTCACGGAGGCTGCATGACCGGATGGACCACGCTCGTCGACGCCGAAACGCTTGCGTCGCATCTGCACGGTGCCGGACTGCGCGTGTTCGACTGCCGTTTCGCGCTCAACGACACCGCCGCCGGCGAACAGGCCTGGCAGGCAGGTCATCTTCCAGGTGCGCGCTATGCGCACCTCGACCGCGATCTGTCCGGACCGCATGCGCCCGGGGCCGGACGCCATCCCTGGCCGTCCGCCGCCGCGTTCGGTGACTGGCTGGGGCGCAACGGCGTGACGCCAGAGACGCAGGTCGTCGCCTACGACGCTGGCGATGGCGCCTTCGCGGCCCGGCTGTGGTGGCTGCTGCGCGTCGCCGGGCATGCGCGCGTCGCCGTGCTCGACGGCGGATTCGCGCGATGGTCTTCCCTTGGACTTCCGGTCGACACCGACGCGACCGATGTGGTCGCGACGCAATATCCGGTGCGCTTCGACGCCGCCCGGCTGCTCGATGCCGACGCCGTCGCCGCCCGTCTCGCAGCCGGCGGCGTGCTGGTCGACGCGCGTGCCGGCGAACGATTCCGCGGCGAGGTCGAACCCATCGATCGCGTCGCCGGTCATGTGCCCGGCGCAATCAATCGGCCGTATCCGGCGAACCTCGATGACGGTCGTTTCAAGCCGGCCGCGCGCCTGGCCGAGGAATTCGGCGCGATGCTCGGCGATCGCCCGGCGACGGACGTGATCGCGATGTGCGGTTCGGGCGTGACTGCCTGCCACCACCTTCTGGCGATGGCCCATGCCGGCATGCCGGGCGCGTCGCTGTTCACCGGTTCGTGGAGCGGCTGGATCGAGGATCCGCAACGCGCCATCGCGACCGGCGCCCACTGATCCACGTTCTGCCTTGTCCGTCATGCACGTCGAAATCTGGCATAACCCCGCCTGCAGCAATTCCCGCAACGCCCTTGCACTGATCCGCGCTGCCGGCATCGAACCGACGGTCGTCGAATACCTGAAGACGCCGCCATCGAAGGCACGTCTTGCCGAAGTGATCACCGCTGCGGGCCTGTCGGTGCGTGATGCGATCCGCGAGAAGGAAGCGATCTACGCCGAACTCGGACTGGGCGACACCTCTGTGTCCGACGATCTGCTGCTCGACGCCATGGTCGCTTCGCCGGTGCTGATCAACCGGCCTTTCGTGATCTCGCCGCTGGGCACGCGCCTGTCGCGCCCGCCGGAGCTCGTGCTCGGCATCCTGCCACCCAGATGACGGGCGGCCTTTGGAGCAGAGCCTGCTCCGCTGCCTGCATCTTCGAAGGGCGGAGAAGCGGAGCAAGCTCCGCTCTACGAGAGCAGACCGGTCAGGTACCGACCGGAAAAGATCGGACCGGGCTATTTTCCCAGCTTCGCCACCAGCGCCTTCAACGCCGCCTGCGTGTCCGGTTCCCACCAGCCATCGACGAAGGCTTCGATATCGATGCTCTCGGGGGACATGGCCTCGACCACGTCCTCGCGGGCGATCGCGCGTGTCTGCAGCATCGGCTGGTGGGGCAGCTTCAACAGTGCCTGCAGCCATGCGATCGCGCGGGATTCGACCTGCTCGCCATCGGCGAGCTCGTCGACGAGGCCCAGATCGTGCGCACGTTCGGCGGGGATCATCTCGCCGGAAACGAGCAGGCGTTCCGTGCGATATCGGCCGACGATGCGGCGCATCAGCTTCTGCACGCCTTCGGGCACGACCAGTCCGACCTGTGTTTCGTTCAGGCCGATGGCGAAGGGTTTCGCGGGATCGACGCTGCGCGCCATGACCCGGTAGTCGCAGCACAGTGCGAGGACGCAGCCACCGGCCGGCGAGTGGCCGGTGATCGCCGCCACGACGGGGATCCGCGACTCGGCCAGCAGGCGGGCCACGCCGAAGAACGCCTGCCAGGCCTCCAGCAGTGCGCGGCGCTCGTCGCCCAGCGACACGAGGTAGGGCACGTCGAGGCCGGCGGAAAAGATCTTGGGATTCCCGGCCAGGACCACGCCGAGCACGCCGTCGCTGTAAGCGGTTTCGAGTGCGGCGATCAGGGCGCGACACAGCTCCGGATTCAGTGCATTCACCGGCGGGCGCGCCATGCGGATGCAGCGGATCGCGCCGACGTCCTGGGTCTCGATCAAGGGCATGCTCATCGTGGTTCGGGCAGGAGTGGGGGAGCCGTTATCATAGGCCCATGAATGCACGTGCCTACCATCTCGTCGCGCTTGTCGCGCTCGCCGCTTTCCTCCGTCCCGATGCGTCCCTGGCTGCAGGAAAGCCCTGCGTCCCCGTCGTTCGAGATGCGTGGGTGCGCCTCCCGCCCGGCAACATGCCCATGATGGCCGGCTTCGGTCGGATCGAGAACCGCTGCGGCATGCCTGCGACCGTCGTTCGTGCCAGCAGCCCGTCCTTCGGCAGCGTCGAGCTGCACGAAACGAAGCTGGTCGACGGTGTGAGCCGCATGCGTCCGGTTCCGGAACTCCGCCTCGCACCGAACGGCACCGCCGTGCTCAAGCCCGGCGGAATGCATCTGATGCTGATGAAGCCCTCGGCTCCGCTGAATCCCGGCAGCCGGATCGTGCTGCAGTTCGAACTCGCCGGTGGCGGCAAGGTCCTGGGCGAGTTCGAGGTTCGAAAAGCGGTGCCCTAGCGCCTGCGCTTTTGGCGCAGGACGCGAAAATCACGCCCCGGCGGCGGCACGGATCGCTTCGGGCAAGGGGATCGGCCGGCCGCTGTGGCGGTCGATCCACACCAGCACGCAATGGCCGTCGGCGTGGAGGCGGTCTTCGGTGTCGACGATGCGGTGACCCAGGGTGACGCTGGTCGTGCCGACGCGATCGGCGAACAGTTCGACGAAGACCTGCGACGGATAGGGAATCGGCAGGCGGTAGTTCATCTGCACGGCTGCCAGCAGCGGGATGTAGTCGTCGGTGATCCACGCCTTGCCCGTGCCCTCGAACCAGCGGATCCGCGCCTCTTCGAGGTAGGTCATGAAGTTCGAGTTGTTGACGTGGTTGAAGGCGTCCAGGTCGCGCCAGCGCAGCTCCATCGGCATGCGGACGAGGATCTTCTTCTCGGGTTCGGTGGTCGTGGTCATGGCGACTTCTTCGTGCTTGCCTTGGTGGGCGTCTTCTTCGTGGAAACCTTGGCGGCAGTCTTCTTCGCATCCGACTTGCGCGGCGGCAGCGCGCGCTCGGCCTTGGAAATGTTCGAGGCCTTCGACGGCGTGCTGGCTGCGACGCGATTCGGGTCCAGCATCGGTGCGAGGAAACGGCCCGTGTGCGAGTGTGGCATCGCCGCGATGTCCTCGGGCGTGCCTTCGCCGAGGATCGTGCCGCCGCGGTGGCCGCCCTCGGGACCGAGGTCGACCACCCAGTCGGCGGTCTTGATGACGTCGAGGTTGTGTTCGATCACCACGATCGTGTTGCCCTCGTCGCGGAGCTTGTGCAGCACTGCGAGCAGGTGCTCGATGTCGTGGAAGTGCAGGCCCGTGGTCGGCTCGTCGAGGATGTACAGCGTGCGTCCGGTGTCCCTGCGCGACAGTTCCTTCGACAGCTTCACGCGCTGCGCTTCGCCGCCGGACAGCGTGGTCGCCGGCTGTCCCAGGCGCACGTAGCTCAGGCCCACGTCGACCAGGGTTTCGAGCTTGCGCGCGATCGACGGCACCGGTTCGAACAGCTTCAATGCGTCCTCGACGGTCATCTCCAGCACGTCGTGGATGCTGTAGCCCTTGTAGAGGATTTCCAGCGTCTCGCGGTTGTAGCGCTTGCCGTGGCAGACGTCGCAGGGCACGTACACGTCCGGCAGGAAGTGCATCTCCACCTTGATCAGGCCGTCGCCCTGGCAGGCCTCGCAGCGACCGCCGCGCACGTTGAAGCTGAAGCGGCCGGGCGAATAGCCGCGCGCGCGCGCTTCCGGCACCTGTGCGTACAGCTCGCGCAGCGGGGTGAACAGTCCGGTATAGGTGGCCGGGTTGGAGCGCGGGGTGCGGCCGATCGGCGACTGGTCGATGTCCACCACCTTGTCGAACAGGTCCAGGCCCTCGACCTCGCGGTACGGTGCGACCGGGTGCGAGGAACCGTTGATCTCGTTGGCCGCCAGCGAGAACAGGGTGTCGTTGATCAGCGTGGACTTGCCCGAGCCGGACACGCCGGTGATGCAGGTCAGCAACCCGGCCGGGATGTCCAGGTCCACGTCCTTGAGGTTGTTGCCGCTGGCGCCGCGCAGGTGCAGCGTCATCTTCGGGTTCGGCGTGTGGCGCCGCGTCGGGATCTCGATGCTGCGCTTGCCCGACAGGTACTGCCCGGTCAGCGAGCGCGGTGCCGAGAGGATGTCCTCCAGCCGGCCTTCGCCGACCACCTCGCCGCCG
>JAEUPQ010000003.1 GCA_016789405.1 Lysobacteraceae bacterium | reverse complement strand
CAGGAAGCGTGCGGCGAGACCGGCGTAGCCGCCGTGCATGCGCTTGATCGCGACATGGCGCTGGAAGCTGCCGTCGGCGCGTTCGGCGCGGAAGACTTCGCCCATGCCGCCCTGGCCGATGCGTTCGCGTGCGCGGTAGGGGCCGAACTGCAGGTCGATCGGCGCGGGCGCGTCGAGTTCGGATTCGTCCACCTGCGCGAGCAGCTGTCGGACGCGCGCGATGAGCGCGGGCTCGTCGGTGCGCTGCTGCAGGATGCCGTCGCGGGCCGCGGCGTCAAGATCGAGCAATTCCCGCAGCAGCGCGAGCGCGCGGCTTTCGATCGCCTCGTCGCGAGGGAGGGCGCCGTCGGTCATGGCTGTCGCGTCGCCGTTGCGGTGGTGCCGGGGATCACGCTTCGTCCTGCAGGCGTTCGCGCAGCCAGGCGCGCGCCGAGGCCCAGTCGCGATACACCGTGCGTTCGTCGAGTTCCAGGACATTCGCCACTTCGGCGACGCTCAGGCCGACGAAGTAGCGCAGCTCGACGACCTTGGCCATGCGCTCGTCCAGCCGTGCGAGTGCGTCGAGCGCCTTGTCCAGTTCCGGCAGCTGGGTGTTCTCGGGAATCGGCAGTTCGAGCGCGCGCGTGAAGTCGTCGCGCAGCAGTCCGCCGCCATGCTTGTCGCTGGCCGCACTGCGCGCACGATCGACCAGCATCTGCCGCATCATCCGCGCAGCGGTATGGAACAGATGCGCGCGACTGTGCAGGGTTTGGGGCCGGTCGCGATCGATCAGCTTGAGCAGCACGTCGTTCACCAGGGCCGTCGGTTGCAGGGTGTCGTGGCCGCGGTGTCCGTACAGTTCGCGACGTGCGATGGCGCGAAGGTCGGCGTACACCATCGGCAGCAGCCGGTCCAATGCACCTGCGTCGCCCTCGCTCCAGCGTTGCACCAGTTGCGTGGCTTCCGTCGAGTCCTGCATCGCGAGCTCCCTGTGGGCGGAGCGGTATCGTTGCCCCTGCCCGGAACCTCGTCAACACGCGCGCGCGCCGGTCACGCCCGTGGATGCGACCGGCGGCGGTGTCCATCGGCGTCATGACATGACGATCGAGAAGGACAGGCCGGCGACGACCAGCACCACGGTCGCTGCGCAGATACCCAGGCAGACGCCAGCAAGCACGGCGAAGGCCAGTGTCCGGCCGCGACGGTGGAAGCGGCGTGCCAGCCGTGCGGACGACACGACGCCCGCGGCAAGGCAGGCCAGCGCCAGCGCCGCGTTGCCGAACAGCAGCGTTTCGCCGCGCCCATCGAAATAGCCGTTGCTGCCGACCAGCCACGTGAACGCCCAGAACGCGGCGATGGCGGCCATCGGCAGGCAGGCCGCGGCTGCCGCGAGCCAGGCGGCCGTGCCGGACGATCCTGCGCGCATCGTCGACATCGCGGTCAGCGCTCGCTGTAGCTGAACGCGACGAGGTTCTGGAAGTCCTTCGGATTCCAGGACAGGTGCGTGCTGCGACCGATGAAGGTGTACTGCTTGCCTTCGACCAGCTTGCCGCCGGGCATGAGCCGCTCGGTCGCCGGATCCAGATGGACCAGCACCTGCAGGCCGTCGCTGGTCTTCACGTGCACGGCGCGGGTCGCGCCCTCCGAGCGGTGCACCACGACCTTCTTCGGGTCAGGCGACAGGCTGGCGACCACGCCGTCGAAACGCACGATGGCGTTCATGGACTTCATCTGCGTGACCGGCACCTTGTCCTGGCTTTCCTTGTTCGACAGGGCATGGATCTGTCCCATCGAGGTGAAGCGGATCGTCCAGTCGAAGTGCTCGGTGTCGTCGGCGACATGGATGGCCGGATAGAGCACGTTCTCGGTGATCGCGTCGTTGCAGCGCCCCTTCTTCTTGCAGGTGGCGTAGAGGAAGCGGAAGAAGTTCTCGCCAGCGCTGCGGTAGTTGTCGTTGTAGCTGCCCATCGCCGACTTGACGCCTGGTCCGAACGCACTGCCGATTTCCTGGCTTTCCGGCGCGATCACGAACACCACGCCGTTGCCGACGTCGAGCTTGCCTACGCGCAGCTGGCGCAGCATCGCCCCGGCGTAGTCGTCGGCGCTCATGCCGTGCAGGTCCTTCGCCACGATGGTGACGATCTCGACGTTGTGCTTCGCTGCGTGCTCGCGGAACAGGCGCTCGTGCTTCGCGACCGTGGCCGGGTCGAGGATGCCGAGTTCGTCGTAGATGAACTGCGTGCCCTTGCTTGGGAGGCTGCCCACGTCGGGCGGTGCCATCACCACCGGCACGGCGGCTGGCGCGTTGGTGTCGGCCGTCGCGATGGGATCGTTCTGCGGTGGCACCGGCAGGTCGCGAGACGCGTCCGGTGTCACCGGTGACTGCGCCACGGCACCGGCCGGCAAGGCGCCCGGACTGCCCCCGGCGCAATCGCCGCGACCGGTCTGTCGACAGGCCTGGTCCCAGCCTTCGCCGATCGCCGCGAGCCTGCGATCGCGCGCCGGATGCGTGCTGTTGCGCGGCACCTCCGCAGGCACCAGCGCGCGCATCGCCACCAGCGCGTCTTCGCGTGCGGCGCCCATCTTGTAGAGCACGAAACCGCTGAACTTGTCGGCTTCCAGTTCGATCGGCGGCTGGCTGCCGCCGGCCTGGATGGTGTGTCCGGCGAGGTGATGGCCGACTTCGTGCGCGAGCACGCTCACCGCCGCCCAGGGATTGTCCTGGGTCGCGCGCTTCACGAGGGAAATGAAGTCCGGGTTGAATGCGATCACGCGCTGCGGCGTGCGCGTGTCGTCGAGCAGGATGGCCGCGGCGGCGTTGGGCACGTCGGCTTCGGTCACGGTGAAGTTCTGCGGCAGGCCGGTGAAGTGCATCACCTGCGCGATCATGTCGCGGCAGTCCGTCGGTGCGTCGCCGCCGAGGCCGAAGCGCACCGGTTCGCCATCGTAGGAACAGGCTTCGAGCGTGTCGGCGATGCGTGCCGCGACGGCGTCCGCATTGCCGGACGCGGCGACCTGCCGGGGAGACGACGGTGCAGCGGCGTCCTGGCCACTGCAGCCCGACAGCAGGGTCGCGGTGATGGCGATGGACAGTGCGGCGGACAGCGCGCGCCAGGCGGGGAGTTTCATCGTTCGTGTTCTCGTGTGGAAGGTGGAGGGCGAGAGGGGAGGAGGTTCAGGCGACCTGCCCGGTCGCGGCGTAAAGCACCACGCGACCGTAGGCCAGCAGCAACAGTTTCTTGGTCGCGACATAGCCGGCCAGCGCCAGCGCGATGCGCCAGGCGTCGGTGCGCCAGTCGAGGCGGAAGAACTGGTGGCAGGCCATGGCGACGATCGCCCATTCCACCGGCGACATCGTCCACAGCGCGGCCTTGCGCCACAGGGGCACCCAGTGCGCGGTGTCCAGGAACAGCAGCGGCAGGAGGTGGAGCGCATTGGCGGCGACGATCAGCGTCTGCACGTAGACGGCGAGCACCAGATGCTCCACCGGGTTGTAGCCCAGCCGGCGACGGAACACGCACCAGGTCGCCACGATGACGGCGAACAGGCCGAGCGAGAAGGACCAGCGGCTCCAGGCGACGACGATCTTCATCGCGCCCTGCAGGTCGGTCTGCCCCGAAGTGAGGTAACCGGTGCGATCGAGCAGCACGAGCAGGGCACCGACCGAGAACAGCAGCAGGGTGAGCGGATGCACGTGGCGCTTGCGCGCGCCCAGCACGTACTCGCGCGCCACGGTGCCCGGCTGCAGCATCAGGCGGATCGCGGCGTGCACGATGCTTTTCTCGAACACGCGCCACTGCTGCCAGATTTCCTGCCACAGATCGCCGACCCCGAAACGCGTGACGGCCTTCTGCCCGCATTCCCCGCAGAAGGCTGCCTCGCGCGCCGCGCCACAGTTGCGGCACAGCGCTGCGGCGAAGTGCTCTGCCGTGATCGCTTCGTCAGTGTTCGCCAGCCGGATCGCGCTGTCCTGCGGAACCAGCCCCTTCAGCATCCGCAGTGATTGCGCGCGGGCACGCGCCGCCAGGCTGGCGGGGGTGGCGGCAAGGTCGGTCGTGATCGCGGGTCGTGGCATGTGACGGGGAATGGAGCGGGGAATGGAGCGGTGCATGGGAGGGATATGGCGCGGCGCGCGGTATTCGGGGTGTGCCCGATGCCTTACGCGAAAGGACGCGAAACCCTGACACGACCGTCGGCGGCCCTGCGCGAAAAAGGTGCACGGCCGCGTGTCAGGTTTGTTCGCTGTGGCGCGTACCCGGGATTCGAGACTTCCCTCGCCATGGCCAAAAGGAGACGCCATGTTCAGCAAGACGCGCCACATCCGAACCTTCCGCACCGGTTTCCCGGCGCTCGCTTTCGCCCTGTGCCTGCTGTCGATGCCGGCGCAGGCGGAAACCCAGTCCGCAGCCGGTTTCTCCACCATCAATTCGTTCTCGCCAGCGGTGTATCCCGACCAGAAGATGCGCCAGTTCCTGGTCAAGAACGGCCGCATCTATCGACGCATCGAGCCCAACTGGAATTCCTGGGAAGACATCTCGCACCTGTTCAACGGCGTGAACCAGGTCGGGGTGGGCGAGATCACCGGCTACGACGTCGAGGTGTACCAGGACGGCCGCTACCGGATGTTCCTGACCCGCGGCGGCGAGGTTCATCGCATCACATCGCTCGAAGGCGGTGGCTGGAGCGCGTGGGAGAACATCACCAGCGTGTTCGCGCCGACGGGCACGGCGCCGGTCACCTCGTTCACGTCGGCGCTGTATGCCGATGGCCTGCTGCGCCAGTTCGTCGTGCGCGGCGGCCGCGTGTACCGGCGCACGCAGGAATCGGTGGATGCCACGCGCATGCGTCGCATCGGCGCGCGCGCGCTGCCCGTGGTCCAGGAAAGCTGGTCGTCGTGGTCCGACATCACGTCGCTGTTCGCGAACGTCGGCGACACCACCAAGCCGATCGTGTCGTTCCACTCCGCGCTCTATGTCGACGGCAAACTGCGCCAGTTCGTCGGCCGCGGCGGCGAGACCTGGCGGCGCACCGAACCGAACTGGGAGACATGGGAGAACATCACATCGCTGTTCGACCCGGCCGGGCGCCATGCGGATACCCGCGTGCACGCGCCGATCTACAAGCGCGCCATGGTCATCGAGTACAACCCGGTCATGACCACGCAGGGCTACCGCCTGCTCAACCAGGTGCGCAACTGGCGCGAACCGCGCGTGCTCGAGCAGCAGTACGTGCAGTATCTCGAACAGGCGTCCACGCAGGTCGTGCAGTACGCCGTGTCCCAGCACGTGCGCCTCAACGAATTCCCGCCGTTCACCGGCAACGTGCCGCGTTTCACCGAGCAGGAATTCCTGCAGTGCACGGCGTCGTATCCGTTCACCTGTCGCGAGAACGGGAAATTCGACTACGAGAAGGTGCTGCGCGACCACCGCGTCTGCGAAAAGGCGAATGTCGGCGAGATCGACGAAGTGTGGATCATGGCGCCGCCGTTCGCCGGTTTGTGGGAAGCGAACATGGCCGGTCCGGGTGCGTTCGACACCAATGGACCCGTGGTGCCCGTGACGACCTGCAACGTGAAGCTCAACATCATGGGCTTCAACTACGAGCGCGAGCCCGAGCGCATGCTCGAAGACATGGGGCATCGCATCGAAGGCACGATGAGGCATCTGTTCGGCCAGTGGCGCAACGGTTATCTGCAGCGTCCGAATCCGTTCCCGGCCAATGCCAACCTATGGGAGCGCTTCACTGCACGCGGCTTCGACTACACCCCCGCGGCCTGCGGCAACATCCACGGCAGCCTCAACACGCCGGTGCCGGATCCCGCCAACCCGTGGGGCTATGACCACACCAACCCCAATCCCGAAGTCAGCACCTGCGAGGACTGGGAGAACTATCCGGCCCTGACCGGCGCCACGACGGTGATCGACTGCACCCGCTGGGGATGCACCGACCTGGGATGGCATCTGTACTGGCTGGGCAAGATTCCCGCCTTCAAGGGTCGCAGCAACGGCCTCCTCCACAACAACTGGTGGTGGTACGTGCTCGACTGGGACCGCGCCGTGCAGCCCTGATCCCGTCGGCCCGGTGCCATCCGGAGGGCCTTGCCGGACCGTCGCGGCCCCAGACCTGATGCTTCTTCCGATGCCCGCGCTCGTCGCGGGCATCGTCTTGTCACGGCGCGTCTTTGCAAATCAAGCACTTGAAGCCATGACGAAGGCGGGGTGACTTCCGGCATATGTGTCATGCCGGGGTGGTGTTGTACTTTACCAACACACCAAGACGCAGCCACTTCAGGACACCACGATGAACACCCTCTCCCAGGCCACCGAAAAAGACAACGCCGCCCCGGTCCACGACACCGTCGTCCCGCTGTCGTCGGCCAAGCGCTACCTCGAGCGCACCACCGGCACCGGCTACGGCCGCTCCAGTGGCTACGCCTCGAACAAGCGCTACACCTCCGACTGGGGCCAGCCGCGCTTCCGCTGCGCCTGATCCCGTCGATCCCCGCAGCATCGCAACACCGGCAACGCCCGCGCCACCGCAAGGCCGCACCACCCATCCCCCGCACACCTCCTTATCGCCAAGGTCCCGACATGAACGCCTCGCACCCCCACGCCCCGCTCGCCCCGCGCACGCCGGCTCCCGTGCTGCCGGCCAACGGACCCGTCTTCCACGCCAGCCCGCGCTACCGCCAGCGCGACTTCGGCACCGGCTATGGCCGCTCCAGTGGCTATGCCGCCGAGCGCCGCTACACCTCCGACTGGGGCCAGTCCCGTTTCCGCTGCGGCTGAGCCCGGCACACGCGTCTCCTCCCCCCGCTTTCGATGGCACGCATGCCGTCACCCTCCGCGCGCCCACTCTCTCTCGCGTCGGAGGCCCTTTCCCCGGACCCGGCCCGGCGCCGTCGACACGCACGTCCCCTGCACGTCGACGCATCGGGCCGGCTCTTTTTGGCATCGCGCCATGGGGCCGGTCGGCTATCCTTCCGCGGTGACCGACACTTCCCCCCAGGCGCCGTCCCTGTTCCGCGCCCAGACCAGCCTCGAACAGCTCAACGCCAGCGCCCGCGACACTGCGATGGAAGCGCTCGGCATCCGTTTCACGGAGATCGGCCCCGACTTCCTGCGCGGGACCATGCCCGTGGATGCGCGGACGAAACAGCCCTACGGCCTGCTCCACGGCGGCGCCTCGGTGCTGCTGGCCGAGACCCTGGGCAGCTCCGCCGGCAACCTCTGCGTGCAGCCCGGCGAGATGTGCGTGGGCATCGAGATCAACGCCAATCACCTCGTCGCGGCGCGCGACGGCATCGTCACCGGGACCGCGCGGCCGTTGCACGTGGGACGTCGCACC